>JBCDGS010000015.1:0-63564 GCA_038751055.1 Pseudomonadota bacterium
CTTTCCTCGCACCGCTCATCCATCCAGGCGTAGGCGAGCCTGAGCTCGGTCTCTGCATCGAGAAGTTCCGCCTTCATCGCTCGGCGGGAAAGTGATTGATCGTAGCCGCTATCCAATGCCATCAGTCGTTGGCCCCCGTGGTCAGTCTGGTGAGTGAGGGCCAGTGGCCGGCCCTTCATTGGCGTTTGATAGGGGTACGGGGCCTAGCTGGAGGTGGATCACAAAAAGCATGAAGAAAAAGTTGCCTTCCCTGACGCTCGTTTTAGGTGGCGCGGGTTCTGGAAAGTCGCGCCTTGCCGAGCAATTCGTTCCCGCGACCGGGTGTCGCAGGCACTACATCGCGACCGCCCAGGCGTTTGATGCTGAAATGAAAGACAAAATCGCGGCCCATCAACGGCAGCGCGGGTCCGGCTGGATCACGCACGAGGCCGCCCATGACGTTGCTCCGGCGCTACAGGCCGCAGAAAAAGAGGATGTCGTCCTTCTCGACTGCGCCACGCTCTGGCTGTCCAATCAGCTCCTTGCTGCGCGGGATCTGGACGTCGAGGCCACGAGGTTCCTTCAGGCGGTGAAGGCGTGTGCGGCCCCTCTCGTGGTAGTGTCCAACGAGGTGGGCCAGGGCGTCGTGCCCGAATACAAGATGGGCCGCGCGTTCCGGGACGCGCAGGGTCGCCTCAATCAGGCGCTGGCTGCCGAGGCCGATCTGGCCGTCTTTGTCATTGCGGGCTTGCCGCAGGTGCTCAAGGGGTCATTGCCGTGATCTGGTGGGTGCGCCATGGCCCCACGCACCAGAAAGCGTTCACGGGGTGGCGCGATGTCCCGGCCGACCTCACGGACAAAGAGGCCCTCGCCCGTCTGGCTGACTTCCTGCCCAACGCGCCCATCGTGTCCTCTGATCTGATGCGTACGCGGGACACCGCCGACGCGATTGCCCGCGGCCGCCCCCGCCTGCCCGACCATCCGGGCCTCCGCGAGATCGACTTTGGCGCCTGGGATGGGCTCCATTGGGAGGAGATCGCGCGGCGCTGGCCCGACCTGTCGCGCGCCTTCTGGGAGACCCCGGGCGCCATCCGCGCTCCGGACGGCGAAAGCTGGGACATGGCCTCCCGGAGGGTCGAAGAGGCGCGTCGCGAGGTTTGTACAAACCACCCGGGCGACCTGATTTTTGTTGTACATTTTGGGGTAATACTCACCCAGGTGCAGCGCGCAGCGGGGTGCAGCGCCTATGAGGTGCTCGCGCAGACGATTGATAACCTCTCGGTAACCTGCATCCCCGAGACCGGTCCGGCGACCCTCATCAATCACCTCGCGTGATGGCGGCCGCCACAGCTCCTGAATTGACGCAGGATGCGCCCCGGCGCAGGCTTGGGCGATGACCTACACGCTTTACCTCGGTGACCGATCCTATTCGTCCTGGTCCTTGCGCGCCTGGCTCCTGCGCGAGGTCTGGGCGCTGCCCATCGACACGATCTACGTTGACTTCAACGGGCCGGGCGTGGCCGAGCAGCTGGCAGATGTCGCCCCGGCGCGCACGGTGCCGACCCTCAAAACACCCGACGGCGCCATCATATCCGAGAGCATCGCCATCGCCGAAGAACTGGCCTCGCGCTTCCCTGACGCCGCTCTCTGGCCCACCGATCCCCTCCTGCGCGCCACAGCCCGATCGCTGGCAGCAGAGATGCATGCAGGCTTTGTAGCGCTGCGCACCGACTGCCCGATGAACCTGAAGGCCGCCTATGCGGGGGTTGTGGCGTCGGATGATGTGAAAACGGATCTGAGGCGGCTGGAAACCATTTGGGAACAGGCACTTGACGTGTCGGGCGGCCCTTGGCTCTGCGGCGCGTATTCCGTTGCAGATGCCTTCTTTGCCCCGGTGGCCGCGCGGATCGCGGGCTATGGCCTTGAGGTGTCCA
Organism: Pseudomonadota bacterium; assembly: GCA_038751055.1. Classification (GTDB taxonomy): domain Bacteria; phylum Pseudomonadota; class Alphaproteobacteria; order Rhodobacterales; family Rhodobacteraceae; genus Shimia_B. Next base: position 1,914 of record JBCDGS010000015.1, read on the forward strand.
AGCAGGCGTCGGCCTATGTGGGACAGCACCTCTCGCACCTGCCGTTTCGCCAATGGCGGGCCATGGGGCTGGTGCAGGGCGTGACGCTGCCTTGGTATCGTCGCGACTACAGGCAGGTGGACTGGCCGGGCCCCGCAGCTCGATCCGCGCGTACGGTAGGCTCTGGCCCGTTGGTCAATGAGCGCTGCCCCTATTCCGGCGATCCCGTCACTGACTTCCTCGAGATGGAGGGGCAGGTCTACGGCTTCTGCAATCCGTTCTGTCGCGACAAGACGGTGGCTGACCCCGAAGCGTGGCCCAAGTTCATGGCGCTCGTTCCCTAGCCCTTCCGTTAACCTTTCCGAAAGCCCTTCGCGCTTACGACTTGGTTAACGGCGAGGGATGCAATGGTTTCCACAGCATATACGGTGGCGTTCGAAGGGGTGGAGGCCCGCGAGGTGGAGGTGCAATGCGCCGTCACCGCCGGCATGCCCGCCTTCGCTGTTGTTGGACTTCCCGACAAGGCCGTGAGCGAAGCGCGCGAACGGGTCCGGGCGGCTCTCAGCGCATTGTCGATCGCCCTGCCGTCAAAGCGGATCACGGTGAACCTGTCACCCGCTGACCTGCCCAAGGTGGGGTCGCACTTTGACCTGCCCATCGCGCTGTCGCTGCTCGCGGCGCTTGATCTCATCCCCAAGGAGGAGGTGGAGCGCACGGTTGCCTTGGGCGAGCTGTCACTGGGCGGAGACCTCGTGGGTGTCATCGGCGCGCTGCCCGCGGCCATGGCGGCGGGAAGCGCGGAACGGCGGCTTTTGTGCCCCAAGACGAGCGGCGCGGAGGCCGCCTGGGTCGGGTCAACCGAGGTCATCGCCGCGCAAAGCCTCGGCGAAGTGCTGCGGCATTTCACCGGTCAAAGTCCCCTCCTGCCGGCCGATCCGGGAGAAGTCACGGGCGAGGCCTTCGGGCGCGACATGGCTGAAGTCAAAGGTCAGGAACGCGCCAAGCGGGCGCTTGAGATCGCGGCCGCGGGACGCCACCACGTTATCCTCGTCGGCGCGCCGGGCTCGGGCAAGAGCATGCTTGCCGCGCGTATCCCCACGATCATGCCACCCCTCACGGCTGCCGAGGCTCTCGAGACGTCCATGATCCACTCGCTCTCCGGCTTGCTTGACGAAGGCGGAATCAGCCGCACGCGGCCATTCCGCGAACCGCATCATACAGCGTCGAGGGCGGCCATTGTCGGCGGCGGACGCGGGGCAAAACCGGGGGAGATATCGCTGGCCCATAACGGCGTCCTCTTCATGGACGAGTTCCCTGAATTCCCGCGCACAGTCCTTGAAACGCTCCGCCAGCCCATCGAGACGGGGTCGGTCATGGTGGCGCGCGCGAACAACCATGTCCGCTACCCATCCCGGTTTCTGCTGGTTGCGGCCGCGAACCCGTGCCGGTGCGGCGAGACCGGGGAGCCTGGCTTCGTTTGCAGCCGGGGGCCAAAATGCTCGGAGGAGTATCTGGGACGCATTTCAGCGCCGCTCATGGACCGGATCGACCTGCGCGTGGACGTCCCGCCCGTCAGCTATGCAGATCTTGACCTTCCGGCGACGGGCGAGACGTCTGCCGTGATCGGCGCGCGGGTTGCGGATGCGCGCCGGGTGCAGGCAGAGCGCTATGAGGGTGTGGATGGGGTGGCGGTGAACGCTGACATCGAGGGGGCGCTCCTGGAAGAGGTAGCGGCACCCTCTGCAGAGGGGAAGGCCTTGCTCGTTACCGCCGCGGACCGTTTCAAGCTTTCAGCACGGGGGTATCACCGTGTGCTGAGGGTGGCGCGAACGATTGCCGATCTAGAAGGGACGCGTGACATTGAACGGCATCATGTTGGCGAGGCGCTGAGCTACCGGCTCTCAATGCCCTCTCAATGAGGGTTTGCGCCCGTGTCTGGCAGCGGTCCGCCCGCCTCCCTTCTTCGCGTGCGCTCGAACCTTCGGTGGCGCGCTGCGCGCGGGGTGCCCGGGGCTAGCGGCGTGCCTCGATCGCCTGCCAGATCTTTTCGGCGACGTTGATCCCGTCGAACCGTTCCAGTTCCTGAATGCCGGTGGGTGAGGTGACGTTGATCTCGGTCAGCCAACCGCCGATGACGTCGATGCCCACGAAGATCTGGCCATTGTCGCGGAGCGTGGGCCCGATGGCTGCGCAGATCTCATGCTCACGGTCGGTGAGGCCGATCTTTTCGGGGCGGCCGCCCACATGCATGTTGGAGCGGGTCTCGCCGTCAGCCGGGACGCGGTTGATGGCGCCCACAGGCGCGCCGTCCACGAGGATGATGCGCTTGTCGCCGGCGCTCACATCCGGGAGGAACTTCTGGGCAATGAGGGGTTCGCGGTTGATCCCGGTGAAGAGTTCATGGAGCGATGCGAGGTTGCCGTCGCCGGGCGTTATCCGGAAGACCCCGGCGCCGCCGTTTCCGTAGAGCGGTTTGACAATGATGTCCTCGTGCCGGTCACGGAAGTCCCGAAGGGCCGAAAGGGAGCGCGCAATCGTCGTGGGCGGTGTCAGGTCCGGGAACCGCAGCACCAGAAGCTTTTCGGGGAAGTTGCGCACCCAGAAGGGGTCATTCACCACGAGCGTGTCCGGGTGCACCAGCTCCAAGAGGTGGGTCGTCGTGATGTAGCCCATGTCGAAGGGCGGGTCCTGACGCAACCAGACCACGTCGAATGCGCTGAGAGGTTTCGTTTCCAGGGGCCCGAAGGACACGTGGTTTCCGGCCTCACGGCGGACGGTTGCGGCGCGCCCGGTGGCCTTCACGATGCCTTCATCGAAGACGAGCCCGTCAGGCGTGTAGATAAAGAGGCTGTGACCCCGTGCCTGAGCCTCTTCGGCGAGGCGAAAGCTCGAGTCAGCGTCGATGTCGACGTCTTCGATGGGGTCCATCTGGAAAGCGACGTTGAGCATGGCCCCTCCGAAACATGGTCTGCTTCGGATAGATGGACCGTGTCGTCACGGGACGCAATGTGCTTAGGCTGCGAAAGCGTTTTCCACGATCTCGATCTGGCCCTGCGCATCGACAGCCGCCACGTCGAAGCGGACGTCTTGGAGCGCGCCTTTGCCCGCACAGGCAGCAAACACTTCCGCGCTGGCGATGATCCGTCTGACCTGGCGCGGGCGAACGCTTTCCAGCGCGCGCCCTATCGTTTTCGAGCACTTCACCTCGACGAAAATCAGTGTGTCCCCCTCGGAGAAGATCAGATCGATCTCACCGGATCGGGCCTTCCAGCGCTGCGCCAAGAGCGCGGCGCCGGCGCGTTCATAGCGTTGCGCCACCTGTGCCTCGCTCGCAAGGCCCTTGAGATAAGAGACGCTGCCGGTCATGAATTTTTCCCTGATTTCAACGTTAAAGCCATCTGATACACGGTCCGACGTGGTGTCCCTGTGGCCCCGGCCACGAGGGCGACGGCCTCTTTTAGGCTCGTATCCATTAAGGCCGTGTTAAGCGCGGCCACCACCTCTTCGTCACTGGCTCCTTCTGATGTGCTGCGGTCGATGAGGATGACGTATTCGCCTTTCAGCGTCAGGTGTTCTTCATCTTTGAGGAAGGAGGCGAGCGTCCCGTCGCGCACCTCCTCAAAACGTTTGGTCAGCTCGCGTGCGAGCACCGCGCGTCGCGGCCCAAGAACGTGGGCTGCGTCACGCAGGCACGCGACGACCCGTTTCGGGGATTCGTAGAGCACAAGCGTTGCCGCAATGCCTGCCACGTCCGTCAGGGCCGCGCGGCGGGCGGTCTGCGACGCGGGCAAGAACCCGAGGAAGTGCACGGCATCCGTCGGCAGCCCGGCCACCGTAAGCGCGGTCAAAAGCGCAGACGCGCCAGGAGCCGCGGTCACAGTGCCGCCCGCCTGTCGCACGGCAGTCACGAGTTCATAGCCCGGATCGGCAATAAGCGGCGTGCCAGCCTCTGACGCGTAGGCCACAGATTGCCCGGATCTAACGGCCTCCACGATGCGGTCGCGCGCGGCCGAGCCGCTATGGTCGTGATAGCTTTGCACACGACGCCCGTCCAACGGCACCGCGTGCAAGTCCATGAGTTTCCTCAATGTTCGGGTATCTTCCGCGACCAGCACGTCAGCAGAAGCGAGAACGTCCAGCGCCCGAAGGGTGATATCCCTTGCTGCGCCGATCGGCGTTGAAACGAGGTAGAGACCGGCCTCGAGCGGTTCCTTCTTCCAATTCATGACTCGACCGTCCCTGCCAACTTGCCCATTATGCACGCAGCGCCGGGCGGTGGGGCCAGGTGCCGGAATAGGAGTGTTTTCATGGTGTCGTTCTTCAAGCGTTTTCGCAACGCCCTCAAGGCGGTGGCTGTCGTCGGTTCCCTGAGTGCGGTTGCAGCCTGCGATGTGCCGACCACGGCCGACATCGGCGGAGGTGGCGGCGGCGTGAGCGGCGGATCGGTTGACGTGGCGCTTCTGGTGCCCGCTGGCTCAGGCGTTGGGGAACTCGACGTCATCGCGCGCAGCCTCGAGAACGCTGCCCGTCTGGCCATGGCTGACCTGAACGGGGTCGACGTAAATCTCACGGTCTACAACACGGCCCGAAACACCGGGACGGCTGTTTCGGCCGCCAATCAGGCCATTGCAGCCGGCGCGGACATCATCCTCGGCCCGCTCGACGGCGAAGCCGCTGCTGCCGTGGGTCTCGCCACACGCGCATCAGGGCGCAATGTCCTGAGTTTCTCGAACAACACGGCCATCGCAGGCGGCAACGTTTTCATTCTGGGCCAGACCTTTCAGGACAGCGCCAATCGCCTTGCCGGCTATGCGCGCCGTCAGGGCCTGAGCCGTGTCGCCGTCGTCCATGCCCAGAACATCGCGGGGGAGGCCGGGCGCGCCGCCGTGGCGCAGGCACTGGCCTCAAACGGCCTCGCGCTTGCCGGATCGACAGGCTACGAAAACTCCCTTCCCGGCGTCTCGAACGCGGTCTCGCAGGTCCGCTCCACGGTGAATTCCAGCGGCGCGGACGCGATTTTCCTGACGTCGCCCAGTGCCGGAGCCTTGCCGATCCTGGCAGAGCTTTTGCCGGAGGCGAGCCTTGGACCTGACCGGATCCAGTATCTGGGCCTAAGCCGTTGGGACAATGACAGCCGTCTCTTCAGTCTTTCGGGCGTGCAGGGCGGTTGGTTCGCCATGCCGGACCGGGCGCGGGCTGCGGCGTTCTCGAACCGCTACAGCGCCTCCTATGGCAGCGCCCCCCACCCCCTTGCCTTCACGGCCTATGACGGAATGGCCGTGATTGGCGCGCTCGTCGCGCAAGGCGGCCAAAACCCCCTGAATGGCGGCGCCATAACGCGCGGACGCGGGTTCCAAGGTGCCAATGGCATCCTGCGCTTCCGGGCAAACGGCACGAACCAGCGCGGCCTCGCCGTTGGCTCCATCCAGGGCGGTCAGGTCGTGACGCTGCAGGCAGCTCCGCAAAGCTTCGGTGGCGCTGGTTTCTAGGGCGGGCCTCGCGCCCGCTTTCGGTCCGGGCCCATTCGGGCCGCCCCCGGGCGGTCTGGACGAGGTCGCGCTTGCAGCAAAAGCGAGCGCCGCAGTCGCGGGCGCGAAGGACAAGATCGGCAAGCGCAACGCCCTGGTCGGTGTCTTGCGGCCCGCGATAAGGTCAGCCCGGGCGGAAATTGCGAAGATGCTCGAAGCCCGTCCCAGAGCATCGCGTGACGTCACGAACGACTACGCGCGCATGACCGACATCATCGTCCGCCTGTCACACAAGATCGCTGTCGAGCACCTGGTTGAGGCGGCATCCTCTGCGCCCAGCCCACCGATGGCCATCGTCGCGGTAGGGGGCTATGGACGCGGGGAAATGGCGCTCCATTCCGACGTGGACCTCCTCTTCATCACACCTCAAAGCGGGGCCCTTGCGGCAGAGGCCGTGGTCGAAGAGATGCTCTATGTCCTCTGGGACCTGAAGCTGAAGATCGGTCATGCGACGCGCACCATTCGCGACTGCCTGAAGCTGGCGCGTGAGGACTACACGATCAGAACGTCCCTCGTTGAGATGCGCCATCTGGGTGGCGATATGGGTCTCTTTCAGGATCTCCGCGAGCGGCTGTGGAGCGAGCTTTTCAAGTCTACGGCGCGCGAGTTCATCGAAGCCAAGCTCGTAGAGCGCGCCCGGCGCCACCGCAAGCAGGGCGGGCAGCGCTACATGGTGGAGCCCAACGTGAAGGAGGCTAAGGGCGGCCTGCGGGACCTCCAATCGCTGTTCTGGATCGCCAAGTACATTCACGGCGTGCGGAACGCAGCCGACCTCGTGCCACTGGGCCTCTTTGCGCCGGAGGAATTCCAAACCTTCGAACGGGCCGAGGAGTTTCTCTGGGCGATCCGCTGTCATCTTCACATCCTCACGGGGCGTGCCGTGGATCAGCTGACTTTCGACCTGCAGGTCGAGGTTGCAGAGCGCATGGGCTACGAGGATCGCGCTGGACGGCGGGCGGTAGAGCATTTCATGCAGGACTATTTCCGGCACGCGACGGCCGTGGGGGATCTGACGCGGATCTTCCTCACAGCCCTCGAAGAGGCCCATGTGAAGACCGAGCCCGCCCTGATGCGCCTTTTCCGGCGGGAGAAAACCGCGAAACCTCCCTACGCGATCAAGCAAAACCGGCTGACGATCGGCGACAGCGAGGCTTTTCTCGATGACAAGCTTAACCTGCTTCGGATCTTTGAGGAGGCGATGCGCACCGGCACCCTGATCCATCCTGACGCCATGCGGGTGGTCACGGCGGCCCTGCCCCTCATCGACGACAAGATGCGCAGAGACCCGGAAGCCTGCAAGATCTTCCTCGACACGATCTTGAAGCACGGTAACCCGGAACGTGCGCTTAGGCGGATGAATGAACTGGGGCTGCTTGCGGCGTTCATTCCCGAATTTGAGCCCATCGTCGCGATGATGCAGTTCAACATGTATCATTCCTACACCGTCGATGAGCACACCATTCAGTGCATCTCTGTCCTGGCGCAGATCGAGAGGGGCGAGCTGGAGGAGAACCTTCCCGTAGTGTCCTCGATCCTCAAGGAAGGCGTGAACCGAAAGGTGATCTATGTGGCGCTCCTGTGCCACGATATCGGCAAGGGCCGGGACGAGGATCACTCCATCCTCGGGGCACGCCTCGGGCGCGAGGTGGCCACGAGGCTCGGCCTCAGGAAAAAGGATGTGGAGACGGTGGAATGGCTGATCCGCTACCATCTTCTGATGTCCGATATGGCCCAGAAACGCGACATCGCCGATCCGCGTACTGTGCGGGACTTTGCGAAAGCCGTGAAGACGGTGAAGCGGTTGGATCTGCTGACGGTTCTGACCGTCTGTGACATTCGCGGCGTGGGGCCCACGACATGGAACAACTGGAAAGCAGTCCTTATCCGAGCGCTCTATCGCCAGACACGCCGCGGCCTCGAAGACGGGATGGAAGCGTTGAACCGCGAGAATCGGGGCGTAGAGGCGAAACGCAACCTCACGGCAGCTCTGGCCGGGTGGAGCGACGAGGACCTCCGCCGGGAGAAGGCGCGCCACAGCCCGACCTACTGGCAAGGGCTTCACGTCACCGCCCATGTCGTCTTTGCCAATCTCCTTCGCGGGATCCCGGACGACAAAGTCCGGATAGACCTTCAGATGGATCACGACCGGGACGCGACGCGGGCCTGCTTTGCGATGACGGATCACCCGGGGATCTTCACGCGCATAACCGGCGCGTTGGCGCTGGTTGGCGCGAACGTCGTGGATGCCCGCACCTATACGACCAAGGACGGATACGCAGTGGCGGCGTTCTGGATTCAGGATACCGAAGGCACGCCGTATGAGGCCGGGCGGCTCAAGCGGCTCGAGGCGATGATCCACAAGACGCTGGGCGGCGAAGTCGTGGCGCGTGAGGCACTCAAGGACCGCGACAAGCTCAAAAAGCGCGAGCGTCCGTTCACGGTTCAGACCCATATCACGTTCGATAATGACGGCTCAGATATCTACACGATCATCGAGGTCGATACCCGCGACCGACCGGGTCTTCTGCACGATCTGTGCCGAACGCTTGCCGGGGCCAATGTCTATATCGCCAGCGCGGTGGTGGCGACGTACGGAGAACAGGCGGTGGACAGCTTCTACGTGAAGGACATGTTCGGCCTGAAGCTGCATGATGAGCGGCGCCAGAAGAACCTCGAGAAGAAGCTGCGTGAGGCCATCGCCCTGGGCGCAGAGCAGGCGCGCTCATGACGGGTGCGCTTTTCGTGGAGCAGCCGATGCCTCTCGCCGAACTGTGGGCCAACGCTGCCCAGCCCGCCCTGTCCCGCGCGGCCCGATCTAGGCGCTCGCACGCGGAAGGCCATCCCGACCGATGATCCGGGCCTTCGCTACTGTCGGGCTTTGGACGATGCTAAGCCGCATCCTCGGTTTCGTCCGCGATATCATGATTGCCGCCTTTCTCGGCGCAGGACCCGTCGCCGAAGCCTTCGTCATCGCCTTTTCGCTGCCCAACATGTTCCGCCGCTTTTTCGCAGAAGGCGCGTTCAATATGGCGTTTGTCCCGCTCTTTTCGAAGAAGCTCGAAGCAGGCGATGACCCGGAAGGGTTTGCGCGCGACGCATTGACGGGGCTCGCTCTCGTCCTTGTCGTATTCACCACGCTGGCTCTGTTTGCGATGCCCTGGCTCGTTTTCGCGATGGCGTCGGGATTTGTGGGGGATGCGCGCTTTGATCTCGCGACGCTCTATGGGCGGATTGCCTTCCCCTACATCTTCTTCATCTCGCTGGCGGCGCTCGCGTCCGGCGTTCTGAATGCCGCGGGCCATTTCGTGGCCGCTGCGGCGGCGCCTGTGCTGCTCAACATTCTGTTCGTGGCTGCCCTCATCGTCGGCGACGGGCTTGGCTGGGACGCGGGCCTGACGCTCAGTTGGGCGGTTCCGTTTGCGGGTATCGCGCAACTCGCCCTCGTCTGGGTTGCAGCGAAGCGCGCGGGTTTTGCGCTTGTGCCGCGCTGGCCGCGCCTCACGCCGGATCTTAGGCGGCTGGCGATCATCGCGGCCCCCGCGGCCCTCGCTGGCGGCGTGGTGCAGGTGAACCTCCTCGTGGGTCGCCAAGTCGCAAGCTACTTCGAGGGCGCGGCAGCCTGGCTGTATTACGCCGACCGTCTCTACCAGCTGCCGCTCGGCGTCGTGGGGATCGCGATTGGCATTGTCCTCCTCCCGGACCTCTCCCGCCGCCTGCAAGCAGACGACAGCGCGGGCGGGCAGCAGGCCTTCTCCCGCGCGGCCGAGATGGCGCTAGCGCTGACCCTTCCGGCTGCGGTCGCGCTCATGGTCATCCCCCTGCCCCTGGTATCAGTCCTCTTCGAGCGGGGTGCCTTCAGCGCCGCCGATTCCGCGCCCACAGCACTGGCGGCGGCGGTCTACGGGGCCGGCCTTCCGGCCTTTGTGCTGCAAAAGGTGCTTCAGCCGCTCTACTTTGCCCGCGAAGACACCCGCAGGCCGTTCCGTTACGCCCTTGTCGCCATGGGCCTGAACGCCGCGATCGCCATAGGGCTCGCGCCGGTTGTGGGCTACATCGCGGCCGCGCTTGGGGCGACCTTGGCCGGTTGGGGGATGACCTGGCTGCTGTGGCGGGGGACGCGTGACATGGGGCAGGCCGCCACGCCCGATGCGCGCTTTTGGGCGAGGTTGCCCCGCATCGCTTTGGCCTCCGCCCTCATGGGGGCTGTCCTGCTGGCAGCGTCGGCCACCCTCGCAAACCTCCTGAGCCAGGACGGCGTGCGCTACGCTGCCCTTGTCGCGCTCATCGCGGTTGGGATTGCAAGCTACGCGGTGGCCGCCCAGCTGACAGGAGCCTTCCGCCTGAGCCAACTCAAACGTGACCTGCGCCGCTCAGCGCCGCCGCAGGAGGGTGACAATCCGCGCTAGGCCGCCGGGGTTCATGCCAGCTGCCACGAGGAAGCCGACCAACGCACCACCAAGATCCGCAAGCCAATATGGTGGGCCGGGGAAGAGCACCCCGAACACGAGTTGCAGTCCCGCCAGCAGCCCCACAAGACGAAACGCCTGCAGGCGGTTCGCATTGGCCCGGTCTGCGGAGGCAAAGAGGATGTACGTATACCCCCCTATGAGGCCGTAGGCCGCGGGAAATGTCCCGATAAGAGGCGGCTGGTTCGGTGCAAGTACACCGTAGAATATCGCCGCGCCGATGGCGCTCAGCACGAAAATCACGATGACCCGCGCCCCACCCACAAGATCGCCGATGAACTTGCCAAGGGCGAGGATGAAAACGCAGCCAAAGACGGCCGAGACGAAACCTTGATTGACGAAGGCGTAGGTGATGAACCGCTTGAGGCCGTCGACGCTCCACGCGCCATTATCGACCATGAAGGCCAGAAGACGCGGCGCAAAGGCGTAGTCTTCAAACGCGGCCACGCGCCACCCTATTCCCGCCTGCCCGCCAAGCACGCCGCGGGAGGCGAGCCAGAAGATGATCTCGATCCCGATGATGACCACCGCCAGGGCCAGCACGGGCGGTGGGACGGGGTTGACGGGGGACGGCTCCTGATAGGCCATGGCTCATTCCTTGACGGTCACTCCTGCCCGGCTTAAGCGATGCGCCGCGCCTCCACCAGCCGCAGCAGAACCGGGAGCACCCCATGGCCTTCACCAAACGCATCCTTTCGGGCGTTCAGCCCTCAGGCGGCCTGACCCTGGGCAACTACCTCGGCATGATCAGGCCCTCCGTTCGTCTGCAGAATTCAGGGGAGTTCGAAACGCTCTTTTGCATGGTCGACCTCCACGCCATCACGGTCTGGCAGGAGCCCGAGAAGCTGCGCCACCAGACACGCGAAGTGGCAGCGGGCTTCATTGCCTCGGGCATTGATCCGGCAAAATCCACGCTCTTCAATCAGAGCCAGGTGCCCGAGCACGCGCAGCTTGCATGGATTTTCAATTGCGTGGCGCGGATGGGCTGGATGCAGCGGATGACGCAGTTCAAGGACAAGGCGGGCAAGAACGCGCAGAACGTGTCGCTGGGGCTCTTTGCCTATCCCGCGCTGATGGCCGCCGATATCCTGATCTATCACGCAACGCACGTGAATGTGGGTGACGACCAAAAGCAGCATCTGGAACTGACGCGCGACATCGCGATCAAGTTCAACCATGATTTCGGGGCGGAGTTCTTTCCCGTGATAGAGCCGCTGATCGGCAAGGCCGAGGCGCGGATCATGTCACTGCGAGACGGCTCCAAGAAGATGTCAAAGAGCGATCCTTCCGACATGAGCCGCCTGAACCTCACCGACAGCGCCGACGACATCGCGAAGAAACTGCGGAAGGCGAAAACCGACCCCGAGCCGTTGCCTGAAACGGTGGACGGCCTCGTGGATCGTCCGGAGGCGCGGAACCTCGTCAATATCTACGCGGCCCTCTCGGGTCAGACGCGGGAGCAGGTCATTGAAGAGTTCGCGGGCAAGCAATTCGGCGACTTCAAACCGGCCCTCGCCGACCTGGCGGTGGCGGAGCTTGGCCCGATCGGCGAAGAGATGCAGCGCCTTATGGCCGATCCGGCCGAGATTGACCGCCACCTGCGCAGCGGAGCAGAGACAGCCCGCGAAATCTCGGCGCCGATCCTGAAACGGACGTACGAGATTATAGGCCTCATCGCCTGAGGCAGGCGTCACGAATCTGATTCATCGCCGCACTAAGCCTTGGGTGTGGCAATTACGGCCACTGACGGCGGGCACCTCGTCCCTCTTAGGCTCTCCCCATTGCGAAGGGTCTCAGCGTCCGTCGCCCACCCGGCGTTGTCCCGCGTGCATTAACTCGTAACGCCAACGCCCCCGCCTGTCTTGACCCGACCGGGCGGGGGCACCTCACGTCCCACTCCGGGTTGCGTTCCCCTTGCGTCGACTGCACGGCCCCGCCATGGTCACCCTCGGCACCGCTTTGGGAGGAGCATTCATGCGCAAGTTTCTGGTCGTGCTGGACGACAGCCGCGAATGCCTGAACGCCATGCGATTTGCAGCGATGCGGGCGTCCCATACGGGCGGCGGCGTGGAAGTCCTCGCCATCATCCCGCCAGACGAATTCAACCACTGGATTGGCGTTGGCGACCTCATGCGGCAAGAAGCGCGTGAACGGATCGAAGCGCATTTCGAGGTCTTCGCCAAGTGGATGCGCGACAAGCAGGGCGTGGATCCAGAGCTTGTGATCCGCGAGGGTGAGCCCGTGCCGGAGATCATGGCCCAGGTGAAAGAGGACGGTGAGATCGGGGTTCTTGTCCTCGGCGCTGGCACGGACAAAGGCGGACCCGGACCTCTTGTGACCCAATTGTCGAAGAATTCCGGTTCCCTGGAGATACCGATCACCATCGTGCCCGGTGACCTCTCCAAGGAGCGACTCGAGGCCATCACCTGAGCTGTTCCGTAGCGCGCGCGCCGGGGAAGATGTCTGGCATTTTATGAAACTTCCGCGGGCCTGACGGATTTTTTCCTGTAGAGTCAGTGTATTGGACAAGTGCTTAACGAAAGTTAACCACGCCGTCGCCGACCATTCACAGCTTGATAACCAAACAGCCCTACCCCTTTTCGGCGAGGACAAAAGGAGGACGGCTCGATGATCCGCTTTATCTATGGTGACCAACTCAACGCATTCCCGAAGCTCAAGCGCACGATGCATGAGGATCGCGCCTGGCAGTTCAAGGAACGTCTTGGCTGGGACGTGACCGTGGACGACGCCGGTTGGGAGCGGGACGAATACGACGCGCTGAACCCGCTCTACGTGATCTGGGAGGAGGCCGACGGACGGCACGGCGGCTCCATGCGGCTTTTGCCGACGACGGGTCAGACAATGGTGAATGACCACTTCCTCCACCTGACCGACGGCGTGAAGATCGCGTCCCCCACAATCTGGGAATGCACGCGCTTTTGCCTCTCGAAGGGCTCGGCTCCGACAACGGCTGCGGCGCTGATGCTGGCCGGTGGGGAGGTGCTGCAGGGCTTCGGGCTCATGTCCTATGTTGGTGTCTTCGATGCGCGGATGGTGCGGATCTATTCCCGCATCGGTTCCTCTCCCGAATTGCTGGGCTCTGAGGGTCTTGGCCGAGAAAAGATCTCCGTGGGGCTGTGGCATTTCGACAAGACCGCCCAGGCCAGGGTAGCCCGTCAGGCAGGACTTTCGCCCACAATCACCCGCCACTGGTTCGACCGCGCCTTCGGTCACGCCATTGCGCGCCGTTTTGCGGCCTGAGCGCGCGAATTCCGTTGCGGAATTCGGACCGAACTCTTTGAAAGAGTTCGGCGCCGCGCGTGGAACGACATCCTGGAAGGATCCCGGGCGGTTTATGCGCTGGCAGGCACCGTTGCGCGCGCCTATGGTCCGGCCATGGGCGCGCTACAACTCTCCTCCGATCAGGCTGAAGCGCATGACGTGATCTCTGCCGCGTTGGCGGAAGCTGGGGTGAACCTTGACGATGCTACGCTCCTGCCGCCGCGCGAGGGCAAAGACCAGGTGCTCGCGGTGATTGGCAAGGCGGGGTCCGGCAAGACGCTGCTGTTGGCAGAGCTCTACAAAGCGCTCAAGGAGGCGGGCGTCGACGTCGTCAGCGGCGACTACGAGGGGCGCAAACGCAAGGACCGGCGCACCCTCGCGATCCTCGCTCCGACGAACAAGGCGGCCTCGGTGCTCAGAATGCGCGGCGTCCCGGCCACGACGATCCACCGCATCCTGTACACCCCGGTCTATGACCCCGAATACGAACGCATCGCCGACTGGCTCGCGGGGAACGGAGAAAAGCCGGAGATCGAGGGCATGACCGAAGAGGCCCTCGCCCGAGCGCAGAAGTTCTATGAAACGAACGCGTCGATGCCCGGGGCATTAGCCGCCGCGGGCCTGCGCGGATCAGACTTCATCACGGGCTGGAAGCGGCGCGAGGACCCCCTCGACATCGGCTTCATAGACGAGGCCTCCATGCTCGACGAGAAGCAGTTCAAGGACCTGCAGGAGATCTTCCCTACTCTCCTTCTGTTCGGTGACCCGGCACAGCTCGCCCCGGTGAACCAGTCAGGTTCCATGGTCTTTGACGACTTGCCGTCGCCCCGAAAACTGACGCTCGGGCGGGTGCACCGACAAGCCGAAGACAATCCGATCCTCGATCTGGCACACGCGCTGGGTGATCCGAAGCTCGAATTCCAAGACTTCGAGCAGATGGTGGGCGAAGCTGCAGAGCGTGACGACCGCGTGATCCTGGCCCAGCGGGTGGAAGCGGACATGATGGCCCGCTCCCCCGTGCTTGTCTGGCGCAATCAGACCCGCATCCGCCTGATCCAGGCCTTTCGAGCGGCCTATGGTGCGCCGGAAGATGACCTCCTCACGGGCGAGCCGCTTATCTGTGACGGGATCGAGCTCCCCATGAAGCACCGCAAGAAGCGCCTCGACCTCGAGGCGCGGGGCCTCATCAAGGGGGCACAGGTCGTCTATATGGGTCCGGGTCGGCGACCCGGCTTTTCACGGCTCCACGTGGTGGGCGCCGAGGACCCGCAGGTGAACGCCGCCAGCATCGTGAAAATCGAAAAGCCCGATGAAGAAGAGCCCTTCATCCCCTTCGCCGCCAAGATGGGCGCGGCCTTTTTGCACGGCGCCGCGGTCACGATCCACAAGGCCCAGGGCAGCCAATGGGATGATGTCCAGGTCTTTGCCCCCGACATCTTCGTTGCCGCCCGCATGGGACGGAAGGAAGCCGGCACCGAGCTTTGGAAGAGGCTTGCCTATGTGGCGATCACCCGGGCGTCGGAGCGGCTGTTCTGGGTGGTGCGCAACCGCCTCGCCAAACCCTCCGGCGCGCTGACGGTTGCAGACCTTGCACCGGATAAAGTGCCCCTGACCCTTGAGAGCCAAGAGCCATGAAGACCATCCTGATCACCGGCGCGAGCCAGGGCATCGGCGCGGCCACGGCCAAGGCGTTCTGGGATGCCGGATGGCATGTGGGCCTTCTCGCCCGCTCTGCGAACAAGCTTGAGGCGCTTGCACAGGGCCGCGCGGCAACGATCCTGCCCGCCGATGTAACAGATGAGACGGCCGTGGACACCGCGTTTGCCACCTTCACCGCGCAGGTGGGCCGCCTCGACGTGCTGTTCAACAATGCAGGCATGTTCGGTCCGCAGGCCCCGATCGACGAAATCGGATTTGCCGACTGGCAGGAGGTGGTGAATGTCAACCTGAGCGGCATGTTCCTTGCGGCCCGTGCGGCCTTTCGGATCATGAAGACGCAGAAGCCGAAGGGCGGGCGCATCATCAATAACGGATCCATCTCCGCCCATGCGCCGCGGGAGGGCTCGGTCGCCTATACCTCTACCAAGCACGCCGTCACCGGGCTCACGAAAACGCTGAGCCTTGACGGGCGCGCCCATGACATCGCGTGTGGACAGATCGACATCGGTAACGCCCGCACCGACCTCGTCGCCCGCCTCGACGCCACGCGCGAAGCCGAAGGGCTAACGAAACTACCGTCGATGGATGTGGCCGAAGCCGCGCGGGCTGTCCTGCACATGGTCGAGCTTCCGCCGGAGGCAAACGTGCAGTTCATGACGGTGATGGCCACGAAGATGCCATTCATAGGACGGGGTTGAGAGAGAGCGCCGTCCCTCGGACCCTCTCCGAGGGCCCTCCCTCCAGCGGCACGCCTGAGGGCGCGCGGGCGCTCAGCGGCGCAGGAAGGTAAACGCGGCTGAGGCGAGCCATCCTGCGGAAATCGCAATGACGAGGCTCATGATGCCGTAAATCAGCGGCTGATTGTGGGCGAGGCCATAGAGAAACTGCTCGAGCCCCACTTTCTGCACGTCAATGGCGGTGACGTACTTGCTGACGATCTCGCGGTCGCGCACGAGATACATGGTCGTCTCGTAAGCCCCCTCCGTCAGATTTGCGGGTAGGCCCACAGTCGCGCGAAAGAGCGTCCCATCGAGCATGCCAACCGAGTTTTCGGCCAGTTGGTATGTCCCTTCATTACGTCGAATTCGGATGAGGGCATCGACGAAGGTATCAGCCCCCGACTCTGCCCCGACATCGACCGCACGGATCACTTGCGGCGTCGTGATGCGGTGGCGTAAATCTTCCGTCTCGCTGATGAGATCCGAGATCGGTTTGGAACTGAGCACCGCGTAGAAGCTGGGCGCGCTGTCGATCTCGGCCTCGTCAGCGTTCACCCAGATTCCGGCCACACGGTCCTTCTTGCGCACGGTCACCGGCGATGGCGGCCCGGCGACGGTGATGATCACGTCGAGGGGCGAAAGAGATGTGCGTGGCCCGTCGCGACGGACGGCGCCGAAGATGAGGATCTCCGAGCCGGAAAAGTTCGTCGTGATTGCCACGCGACGCTGGGAGAGGTCGGCCACGATGGTCTCATTGGCGGCGCTCGCCAAGGCGCAGAGGCTGAACATCAGGGCAAGGAGGAGCCGCATCAATGGCCTCCATCCGCGGCGATGGAGTAAAGCTCCGCCGGCATGACGAGAAGATCGAAAGCGAGCTTGCCACAGACCAGAAGAACCATGGCCGCCAGCAGGATGCGCAGTTGTTCCGCCTTCATGCGCGCACCGATGATCGTGCCAATCTGGGCGCCGATGACCCCTCCCACGAGGAGGAGCACCGCGAGCACGACGTCGACGGTGAAGTTCGTCGTCGCATGGAGAAGCGTCGTGAACCCGGTCACGAAGATGATCTGGAAGAGGGACGTGCCGACGACCACCTTCGTCGGCATCCCCAGCAGATAGATCATCGCCGGCACCATGATGAACCCGCCACCCACGCCCATGATCGCTGCAAGGATGCCCACGACCAGGCCCACAAGGATTGGCGGAATGACGGAGATGTAAAGCCCCGACACACGGAACCGCATCTTGAAGGGCAATGAGTGGATAAGCCCGTGCTTTTTACGCTGCGGCCGTGCGGCAGGTTGCCGGGAGCGGCGGATGGCGTTGAGCGACTCGACGAACATGAGCGAGCCGACGACGCCAAGAAAGACGACGTAGCAGAGCCGCACCAGCAAATCGACCTGGCCCAGCGCCTTGAGGTAGTTGAAGATCACCACGCCCAAGGCTGCCCCGACCAGGCCCCCGACCAGAAGGACGCAGCCCATGCGGAGGTCCACCGATTTACGCCTGAGATGGGCGAGCACACCCGAGAAGGACGAGGCCACGATCTGGTTGGCCTCAGTCGCCACTGCCACGGCGGGCGGGATGCCGATGAAGAACAGAAGCGGCGTCATCAGGAACCCGCCGCCCACGCCGAACATGCCGCTCAGAATCCCCACCATGCCGCCCAGCCCAAGCAGGAGGAAGGCGTTTACCGAGACCTCGGCGATGGGGAGGTAGATTTGCATTGCGGACTTTCGGGTTGCGGCAGAGCGCTGCCTTCTTCGCGCTTACAAAATGTCGCAGGGGTTGGGTAGCCCCCGGCAGGCAAGAAGCTTGCGACAATTCGGAACGGGGCGCGCGTTTGTCAGCGCATGCGCGGGCACACACGATGCCCTGGCCGGTCCCGCCCGCTAGCGTTCCTTGATGTAGGGCTCACCACCTGCGCGGGGCGGGATGGCTTTGCCGACGAAACCCGCGAGGATGACCACCGTGAGGATGTAGGGCAGCGCGTCCATGAACTCTACCGGGACCACGAAGAGCCCGAGATCGAGGTTCTGGAACCGGAGCGCGACGGCCTGAAGGAACCCAAACAGCAAGCAGGCATAAAGCGCGTACCACGGTCTCCACTTGGCAAAGATCAGGGCGGCGAGGGCGATGTAGCCCCGGCCTGCCGTCATTTCCTTCACGAAACCTGCCTGAAGCGAGGTCGCAAGGTAGGCGCCAGCGACCCCGCAGAGGACGCCGCAAATCGCCACCGCCGCAAAGCGCAGCCCAACGACGCTTACGCCAGCTGTGTCGACAGCTGCGGGGTTCTCGCCCACAGCGCGCAGACGCAGGCCAAAGCGGGTGCGGAAGAGCACGTACCACGAGATCGGAACCATCGCCAAGGCGAGGTAGACGATGGCAGTGTGGCCGGAAAGAAGCTCTCCGTAGAGCGGCCCGACCACTGGCACCGGGATGATCGCCTCTGCGAAGGGCCATTCCCATGGCGTGAAACGCCCTGCCCCGGTCAGCGAGGGCGTGCGTCCGCCCTGCGAAAACCAGGCCTGCGCAATGAGGACCGTCAGTCCCGAGGCGAGAAAATTGATTGCGACCCCGGAGATGAGCTGATTGCCCCGGAAGGTGATGGAGGCCAGGCCGTGAATCGCGCTGAGGAACATCGAGGCGGCGATACCCGCGAGAAGTCCCAACCAGACGGACCCGGTGACAAAGGCAACCGCCGCGCTGAGGAAGGCCGCTGCGAGCATCTTCCCCTCAAGCCCGATGTCGAAAATGCCCGCGCGTTCGCTATAGAGCCCCGCAAGGCAGGCCAAGAGGAGCGGTGTCGCCAGGCGGATCGTGGAGTCGAGGACCTGAAGCAGTGTCGCGTAGTCCATCATTCAGCTCCTGTTGGCGCCGGAAGGATGCCTCCGGCGGGAGTATTTGGGAACGAAAGAAAGGGGGGCATCGGGAGCATCATTCTGCGGGTGTCCGGGCTGCGGACTGTGCGAGGCGGCGGCGATTGAAGAGCGCCTCCACGGGCATGCGCACCATGTTGTCGAGGGCGCCGGTGAAGAGGATCACGAGGGCCTGAATCACGATGATGAGCTCGGTGGGGATCGACGTCCAGAAGGCGAGCTCTGCCCCGCCCTGCACGAGGAACCCGAAGAGCAGCCCGGCAATCAGGATCCCCAACGGATGCGAGCGGCCCATGAGCGCCACAGCGATGCCGATGAACCCTGCGTTCTGGACTGAGTTGTTTACGAGGCGCTCGGCCTCTCCCATGACTGTGTTGACTGCCATGAGCCCGGCGAGGCCGCCGGAGATGAGCATGGTGATCATGATGATCTTGGTGGGTGAGATACCGGCATAGCGCCCGGCAGGCTCGGACTTTCCGAAGGCGCGGATCTCGAAGCCGAGGGGTGTGCGCCAGAGGAGCACCCAGACGCCATAGGCTGCCAAGAGCGCCAGGAAAAGCGAGATGTTGGCCGGGGCGCGCTGGAACGCCTCGATGCCGATGAGTGCGGCCATATCCTCCAGCGTGGGCAGGTGCGCGCCGTCGGGGAAGCGCGCGGACGAGCTTTCCATCTGGCCCACGGGTTTGAGGCCGTTGTTCAGGAGATAGATGATGAGCGCAAAGGCGATGTAGTTAAACATGATCGTCGTGATGACGATATGGCTGCCGCGTTTGGCTTGCAGATACGCGGGAATGAGCGCCCAAGCCGCGCCGAAGGCAGCGCCGCCCACAATCGCAGCCGGTAAAGCGAGCGTCCAGTGCGGCCAGGGGAGCGCGAGGCACACAAGCGCCACGCCGAGCCCGCCAAGCGTCGCCTGCCCCTCCCCGCCGATATTGAACAGGGACGCATGGAAGGCGATGGCCACCGCAAGGCCCGTGAAGATGAAGTTCGTCGCGTAATAGAGCGTGTAGGACCAGCCGTTGGACGAGCCAAGCGCCCCTTCAACCATGTAGCCTAGCGCTTCTAGCGGGTTTTCCCCGATGCCAAGAATCACCATTGCGGAGAGGATCGCGGCAAGCAGCAGCGAGATGACGGGCACGAGAAGCACATCGGCCCAGCGCGGCATCTTATCCATCGAGGGTGTCTCCCTTTCTCGGGGCTGCGGGTCCTGCGCCAAGGCAGAGCCCCCGCATATTCAGCGCAAAACTAGGGGTCATTCGGCGGCCTCAGGCGTGACACCGGCCATCAGCAGGCCCAGTTCTTTCTCATCCGTTTCGCTTGGCAGCCGCTCGCCCATGAGATGCCCATCGAACATGACGGCGATACGGTCGCTGAGGCTCAGGATCTCATCCAGCTCAACAGAGACGAGCAGGATCGCCTTGCCCTGATCGCGGAGCGCGACGATCTGCTGGTGGATGAACTCGATGGCACCGATATCGACGCCGCGCGTGGGCTGTCCGATGAGGAGGAGGTTGGGATTGCGCTCGATCTCGCGGGCGAGGACGATTTTCTGCTGATTGCCCCCTGAAAAGTTCTTGGCAGCCAGTTTCGGGTTCGGCGGGCGCACGTCGAAACGCGCCATCTTGCTGGCGGTGTCGCCTCGGATGCCCGCATTGTCGGCGAAGACGCCCTTCGTGTAGCGGGCGTCCTTGTGGTAGCCGAACGCGGTGTTCTCCCAGGCCATGAAATCCATGATCAGGCCCTCGCGCTGACGATCCTCGGGCACGTGGGCGATGCCCCTCGCCCGGCGCGACTGTCCGTCAGACTTCGCCCCGGTCAGATCAATCTCTTCATTGTCCATAACGACCTGCCCGGTGGCGGGGCGGTAGCCGCCGAGCACTTCGAGAAGCTCGGACTGCCCGTTCCCCGCGACGCCGGCGAGGCCGAGGATTTCACCCGCGCGCACTTCAAAGCTGATCCCCTTCACGCGCTCAACGCCTTTGGTGTCGACGATCCGCAGATTTTCCACCTTCAGGACCGGCGCACCTGGCGTTGCAGGTTTCTTGTCGACGCGAAGCAGGACTTTGCGCCCGACCATGAGTTCAGCAAGCTCCGTGGGGGAGGTCTCAGAGGTCTTCACGGTCGCCGTCATCTCGCCCCTGCGCATCACGCTTACCGTGTCAGTGATGTCCATGATCTCGCGCAGCTTGTGGGTGATGAGGATGATCGTCTTCCCCTCCTCCCGCAGTCGCCCGAGAATGCGGAACAGCTGGTCGGCCTCCGCCGGTGTCAAGACGCCCGTCGGCTCATCGAGGATCAGGATATCCGCCTGACGATAGAGCGCTTTCAGGATTTCGATGCGCTGCTGGTATCCCACACTCAGGGTCTCAACCAAGGCGTCCGGATCGACGTTGAGCCCGTAATCGTCGGCCAACTCCTTCAGCAGCTTGCGCGCCTTGGCCAAAGACGGCTTCAGGAGCCCGCCATCCTCGGCGCCGAGGATTATGTTCTCCAGGACCGTGAAATTCTCCACCAGCTTGAAGTGTTGGAAGACCATGCCGATGCCGGCCGAAATGGCCGCTTGGCTGTCGGGTATGGCGGTCTTTTCGCCACGGATGAAAATCTCACCCGCATCGGCTTTGTAGAAGCCGTAGAGAATGGACATCAGCGTGGACTTGCCCGCGCCATTCTCACCGATGATACCGTGGATCGTCCCAGGCTGGACGGAAATCGAGATATCCTTGTTCGCCTGGACCGGCCCGAAGGCTTTTGAGATGCCTTTCAGCTCAATGGCCGGTGCGCTCACGCGTCTGCCCCGACGAAACCAGCCAGCATGGCAATTTGATCGCCGTCCAGGTCGGCAAAGTACGTGCCGTGCTGGACCATGGGGGCGCCGTCGGGCCCCGCGCCCCCGAAGGCGACGCGGATGCGAAGGTACCCATTGACGTCTGAGGTGTTTTCCACTGTCGCCGACGAGCCCGGCGCATTGGCTGCGAATGCGGAGACGTAGGCCGCTATCGCCTCGCCTTCCAGACGACCGCCGCTGCGTGGGTCAGAGTAAGTCGCACCGGGCGCGAGCGTGCCAGCGATCATCTGAGCCTGAGCGCCCGTGTCGGTAAGCGCCCATGCGTCGAAGAACGTCTCAATCGCTGACATGTCTTGCCCCTTTTGAAGGAAAAAGGGCCGCGCTCAAATACGCGGCCCCTCGGATCTTAGAAGGACAGAGCCGGGCAGGTTTCGTCCGACGTGTAGTCGTGGACCATGGTCTCGCCCGCGATGATCGCCGCCTTGGCCGCTTCCACCGTGTCGATCATGTCCTGGCTCACGAGGCTCTCGTTGAACTCGTCGAGGGCGTAGCCCACGCCATCGTTTGCGAGCCCAGCGACCTGAAAGCCAGTTTCGAGGCCCGGGCCGTCCTTGAACGCGGTATAGACGGCATTATCCACGCGCTTGAGCATGGAGGTCAGAACTTCGCCCGGATGCAGGTAGTTCTGATTGGAATCGACCCCGATCGACAGGATGTCTTCATCGGCAGCCGTCTGGAGCACACCCACGCCGGTACCGCCCGCTGCAGCATAGACCACATCAGCGCCCTGGCTGATCTGCGCCTTCGTCAACTCGGACCCCTTCACGGGATCATTCCAGGCCGCGGGCGTCGTGCCGGTCATGTTCGCAATGACAGTGGCGTCCGGGTTCACGGCCTTTACGCCCTGCGCGTAGCCGCAGGCGAACTTGCGGATCAGCGGAATGTCCATCCCGCCGATGAAGCCCACAGTGTTCGACTCTGTGGCCATCGCAGCCATCATGCCCACGAGGTAGGACCCCTCATGCTCGTTGAACACAACGGAGCGCACGTTGGGCGCGTCCACGACCATGTCGATGATGACGAATGAGGTATCCGGGTAATCGCCCGCCACTTCGCCCAGGGCGCCGCCGAATGCGAAGCCTGCCATGACGATGGGGTTCGACCCGGCCTCTGCAAACCGGCGAAGCGCCTGTTCGCGCTGCGCTTCGTTCTGCAGTTCGACTTCGCGGAATTCCGTGCCGGTCTCTTCAGCCCAGCGCGTCGCGCCGTTGAAGGCTGCCTCGTTGAACGATTTGTCAAATTTACCGCCCAGGTCAAAGATGATGGCGGGCTCTGCAGCGGCAGCCGATGCGCTGATGGCCAGCGCGGCGGTTGCGCCGAGAAGCTTGGTGAATGCAGTCATGTGATTTCCCCTGTTGGATGGCGCTCGCAGCAGCACGGGCGCTCGGATCAGTTGATCTGACCGGATTTCAGCGGAGGGCGCGGGAGGCGTCAACCGGTTTCTCGCGTCAGGCTGCTCATGGCGCGGGCAGCTGCTGCCTAATTCAGCGCCTTCTCCATGAGCACGGCACCGTGACCCGGTCCACGACCGTAGTAGTTTTTTCGCTCGCCCGAGACCTCAAATCCATGGGAGTGGTAAAAGCTGCGCGCGGCGGCGTTGGTTTCCACGACCTCCAGAAAGACCCGACGCACGTCTCGCGCGCGCAGCAAGGTCTCCAGTTCCGCGAAAAGCTTCCTTGCGACGCCTTCGCGACGGGCCTCGGGCAGGACCGCAATCAGCAACAGCTCTGCTTCGTCGAGTGTGACCCTTGCAACGGCGTAGCCTCTGGCGTCCGAGACGAGGATATGGGCGTCGTCAACCAAAGCCCGCGCAAAATCAGCCGCGTGCCAGCCATGGGCCCCGGGATGCCCGAATGCGCGCACATGCAACGCCTCGATCCTGTTTGCCTCAGTCAATTAGAACGGGCGGCGCATCCTTGGGAGGCGCCGCATCGGCGGGCTTGATGTAGAGCGGCTTTGGCGGCTCATGAGTGGCACCCTCCTGCCATCGGGCGGCGCCAATGCGCGCGAGGGCGTCAATCCGTTCCGCTGCAGAGGTCTGGTCCAGCCGCGAAACCTCCCTTGGCAGCCCGTCGGAGCTAACGAGCGTCGCGGCCTCCGGGCGCTTCGGGTCGGCGAGAAACACCCGTTCCTGGGGCGCGGGTATCGCCACGTTGGCAGGACTGTTGAGCGCCAAGGCAACCGCCTCGAACACCGAAACACCGTAAGCTGGGATCTTGAGGCCGAGGGCAAGCCCCCGCGCGGCACTAACGCTGATCCGGATACCGGTGAAATTGCCCGGCCCTGTGCAGACAGCAAGGCTGTCGAGGGCGCGCCATTCCACCCGTTCGCCCGAGAGGATCTCTTCAAGAAGTGGAAAGAGCCGTTCGCCCTGCCTGCGCTTCATTTCTTCCACGCGTACGACCATGCTGCCCCTTAAAAACAACGCAGCCGCGACATGCGCGGCTGACGTGTCAAATGCGAGGATGGTCGGGCTAGACGGCAACCGGCCGTACCTCGGCCACTTCGGGGATATAGTGCCGCAGCAGGTTTTCGATCCCCATCTTGAGCGTCAGCGTTGAGGACGGACAGCCGGCGCAGGCACCTTGCATGTGCAGGTAGACGATCCCGTCATCGAACCCGTGGAACGTGATGTCGCCGCCATCTTGCGCCACCGCCGGGCGCACGCGCGTATCGAGGAGCTCTTTGATCTGCCCGACGACATGCGCCTCCTCACCATCGAAATCAGCATGGCCTGACGGTGCGCTTGCCTCTCCCGCCATGACCGGGTCACCGGATTGGAAATGCTCCATCACCGCGCCGAGAATTGCGGGCTTTATGTCGTCCCACTGCGCAGCCTCGGCCTTTGTCACCGTCGCGAAGTCGTAGCCCAAAAAGACATTTTCGACCCCTGCGACCCGGAAGATCCGCGCTGCAAGGGGAGAGACCGTCGCCGCGTCAGACGAGGGGAAATCAGCAGTTCCCGCCTCAAGCACGGTCTGCCCGGGCAGGAATTTTAGCGTGGCTGGGTTCGGCGTCGCTTCAGTCTGGATGAACATGGGACGGCTCCTTCAAAGCTCTGCCCAGATATGCGCATGCGCGGAGACAGGGTCAAGACTTTAGAATTGTTCTAATAGAAGAGCGCCCGTTGAGGGATCCTGCTTGGCTTTTCTCAAAAGAACCGGTCCTGACACTCCAGGCGTTGCGGCGTTCTAGACGACGATGTAGCCCTGCTGCATGGCGCGCGCGACGGCATGGGTCGTGTTCATAGCGCCGAGCTTGAAACGGGCGCTTTCGATGTAAACCCGCAGAGTGTGTTCAGAGATCGACAGGGAGTCCGCGACTTGGGCGCGGCTGTAACCCACGGCCAGAAGGGTCATCGCATCAATCTCACGCGGGCTGAGCCCCTTGCGCGGGCCTTTCTCGGCAATGCCCTCGAACTCCAGCGCTTTCTGGTTGAAGATGTGCGCCACGAGGATCAGCTCGCGACGGTGAATATCGCAGAACTCCTCCCATTCCGCATCGCTGCAGGTATGGTTCACCGTAAACAGCGCAAATTGACCATTGGGGCCCCGGATCGGGATGGAAAACCCCTGATTGCCGACGCCGTAGTCTTGCGCCACCCTGAAAAAGTCGCGTGCGGGTTTCGGGGCCCAATCGAGGCGCTTCCAATCTACGGGGTGGAAGCGGCTGTAACAGCCAATGACGACCGGATCGACGCGCAGGTAGTCCTTATCAAGATAGAGCTGCCGCCACTCGTCCGAGTAGGTTCCACAGCCATACTGTTCTCCCTTGGAGGAAACCCAGTGGTACACGATATGATCGACAGAATACCAATCGCGAAGCGCTAGAGCACGCTCCTGAAGGTCGTCAAGCGTCTCCGCTCGCTCTAGCTTTTCGATAAAGTGTTCGCGAAGCTGCTCCATGTCCTTCGATAACCTTCAGATGCGCCCGTTTTTGTCCGTCCGCCACGTCAAACGCGGCCACCTCGAGAGTTTCGTCCAAATGACGGGCCAGGCGGGGAAGGTCGTTCTTCGTCGCAAAGACGCGAAGGTCGCCAAGTACGTCAATGATCCAGTTATTGTCCATGGCAGCCTCGTTAGGGAAAGTTAACAGAACGTTAATATAAACTTAGCACGGAGTTGTTTTTCGCCGAATTCACACTTTTTATCTCCGCTGAAATGGCGAGAAGGGCATTCTATAAGTGATTGACTGCGTGTCTTTGAGAAGTTTTGTGAGGAAACTTCTTAAGTTTGGATGGAACAAACCACGTTACCAGGCCGTTAATCTCCTCAGGGTTTTGTTCAGTGCGCGTTAAAAGTTGCGCACGCTGCGATTTCCTCAGGAGGAGATAAACCGAAGCGGGCGCCCGTCGAGGTGAAGCTCGCAGGCGCCCGCCAAAAAAGTTCGGTCCTATGGTCAGCTTTTCGCTGCGAGCACGTCCTCAAGAGTCCTGAGACCCGTCTGGGGGGCCTGGACGAGCGCCGCCATGTTGCCAGGCTTATGCTCGTTCTTCATCATCTTGATATGCGCGTCGGGGATCTGGTCCCATGGAAAGACCTCGGACATGCACGGATCAAGCCGCCGCTCGACCATGAGCTGATTTGCAGCACTCGCCTGCTTGAGGTGCGCAAAGTGCGACCCTTGGAGGCGTTTCTGGTGCATCCACATGTAGCGCACGTCGAACGTCAGATTGTAGCCCGTCGTGCCCGCGCAGATGACGACCATGCCGCCCTTCTTGCACACGAAAGTTGAGACCGGGAACGTGCTTTCGCCCGGATGTTCAAACACCATGTCGACGTTCACGCCCTTGCCGGTGATATCCCAGATCGCCTTGCCGAACTTGAGCGCTTCCTTGAACCACTCGCCGTACTCGGGCGTGTTCACAGTCGGCAGCTGTCCCCAGCAGTTGAAATCACGGCGGTTGATGACCCCTTTGGCACCGAGCGACATCACAAAATCGCGCTTGGATTCGTCTGATATGACACCGATCGCATTCGCACCCGCCGTGTTGGCGAGCTGGATCGCGTAAGAGCCGAGGCCCCCCGACGCGCCCCAAACGAGGACATTCTGGCCCGGCTTGAGATCGTGCGGCTCATGTCCAAAGAGCATCCGGTAGGCCGTGGCGAGGGTCAGCGTGTAGCAGGCTGCCTCCTCCCACGTCAGATGCTTCGGGCGCGGCATCAATTGCTGCGCCTGCACATTGGTGAACTGAGCGAAGGAGCCGTCCGGCGTCTCGTAGCCCCAGATCCGCTGGGACGTGGAGTACATAGGGTCGCCGCCGTTGCAGTGCTCATCATCGCCATCGTCCTGGTTGCAGTGAATGACGACCTCGTCACCGACCTTCCAGCGCTTCACCTTCTCACCCACGGCCCAGATAATGCCGGAGGCGTCGGAGCCCGCGATATGGTAGGGTTGGCCGTGGCCATCGAAGGGCGAAATCGGCTGTCCCAGACCCGCCCAAACCCCGTTATAGTTGACCCCTGCGGCCATCACGAGGACCAGCACCTCGTTGGAATCGAGCTTGGGGACATCGACCACTTCGACCTGCATCGCCTTGTCGGGCGTGCCGTGCCGCTCGCGCCGGATCGCCCAAGCGTACATCTGCTTGGGCACGTAGCCCATTGGCGGCATCTCTCCCACTTCATAGAGGTCTTTTTCAGGGGCCTCGTAAGTGAACAACGTTTCCTGTGCGTCCAGAGCCATGGTCATGTCCTTCGTTTCCTGCTGCGGCGCAGAATCGCAGCGCCCGTGCGGAGCGACTTAGCGCTCGGGACGCAACATCGCAACACTTCCGTGGTGTAAATTGTAATTTTATTACCCGCACAACGGATGCAGCTTTACTCCGCTGCTCGGTCCAAGGTCTCGAACCGGAGTGATGCGGAACTTGCATAGAAGCTCAGAACCGCGGTTTCTTCCGGACGTGGCCGCCAGCGGCCGTCGCTCTCGGTGATCAACTGGCGTTGGGCCAGATGCGCGAGGGCGGCAGCGATGGTTTCGCCCGCGTCATGCGTCAAAAGTGTCGAGCTTTCAGCCAGCGAAGTGAGCTCTGACTGTGAGAGGCCCTGAGGCGTGTCGAGCAGGGCGTGAGCCACGAACGGCACACCAAGGACGGGCATGATCTGCGCGAGCTCTCCCATGAGGTCGGTCGCGATTGCATCGACGCTGAGCTCAGGATCATAGCGCGCCATCTCCACTGGCGGGCCATACACCACCGCCGCCGCACCAAAGCGCAAGAATTTGCCGCGCAAGCGCAGCCAGACCTTCTGAAGCACCCAACCGACAACGACAGAGATCTTGGCCCCGAAGCGCCGGTCCCCTCGCTGACCTGCGGCGATCAGCACGCGATCCTCTAGGACGCGGTCATAGCTGATCGCGACGGGCACGAAGACCACATTCGCCCCACCCTCGCGATGGGTTTGCACTGCATAGCTCAAGAGCCCCATCTTGGGTTTGGCCAGTTTGCCGTCGAGGCTCAGCCCGCCTTCGGGGAAAAACGCTTGGGTCACGCCCGCCCGGGTCGCGAGGTCCACATAGCGCGCCAGCACCGCCCGATAGAGCGCGCCGCGCGACCGGCGGCGGATGAAGTATCCGCCCATCATCCGGATCAAGCGCGAGATCGGCCAGATCCGCGCCCACTCTCCGACCGCGTAGCTGAGCGCTGATTCCTCACCGGCAAGGTATGTGACAAGCACGTAATCCATGTTCGAACGGTGATTCATCACAAAGATCACGGTCGAGTCTTCCGGCAGCGAGGCGATGATCTCTCTGTTTCGCGGACCGGTCTTGACATCATAGAGCATGGTCGCAAGCCACCGCGCCGCCCGGATCCCGATGGAAAAATAGGTCAGCGCTGAAAAGGACGGCACGATCTCCTGCGCGTAGCGGCGCGCATCCTCAAAGGCCACGTCCTCCCGCACGCCCTTTTCCTTGGCATGGGCGACCACCGCCTCTGTCACGACAGGATCATAAATCAGCCGCTGTATCGTGTCGTAGCGCCGGGCCAGCTTGAATGGCTCAATAGGCCGCGCGAGCCGCTTGTTGAGCTCGGTGACCAGCCTCTCGGCGCGGCGGCGAAAGAACCATCGCACGGACGGAAAGAGGAAATGCGAGGCAAACGTGACCGCCGCAAAAACCAAGATCAGGGCAAAGAGCCAGACCGGCAGTGATATCGTTCCTCCCATCCTCCGTATTTCGGGCTTCCGGCGCGCGCGCGCAATGGTCTTAAGCGACATGTTGGACAGACGTTGCCATTGGGGCGACGACGCGATGGCAGTCCCTGGCACCCACAAGGCAAGTCCTGGAGGCATTCCGAGGCGCTTGGTGATCTAAAGGGCGGGGCGCGTCGCGGCGCGATGCAGGCCCTAACTATGGCGCATTCATCAGGCTTGAGTTGCGACTTGGCCGCGTTGAAAAGCACCCGAAAAAACGTGATGCAATTCGCAGATTATTCCCCCTAGAATAGCCCCCTGGTGCCAGTTGTTCCACGATCGCGCGCACCCAATCTACCGTCCATCGACGGGGAGATGTCCCCGCGCATTCTTATGGAGATACATCATGAAATCCATTCTCTCGCGGACGGGCGTCGCTCTCGTCATTGGTCTTACGGTCGCGGGCTGTTCCAGTGAAGCCGTTCTCGACAACACGGTCGAAACTGCCGCCTTCGTGGGCCGTACAGCGGTCAAAGGCACGGTCGCTGCGGGCAAACTTGTCTACCGCGGCGGTGAAGCGGCTGTGGAAGCTGCCCGGGCAAGTACTGCTGCGCGTTCATCTTTCGAGGCCGGCACCCTTGTGTGCCGCAATGCAGATGGCGGCTATTACGAAGCGCTGATCACCGAAGCGGGCGAAGCTGCCTGCCTGCCGCAAGGCTGATCGCAGGTTGAGGTTTGCCATTGGGTCGGCGGGCGGGCGCCTTTCGCATCGCGAAACAGTCCCGACCCCGACCCGCCCATAGATCCGCCGTCTGCGCGCGCGCGTTGACCTATGCGCAGACCAACCCGCGGAAATCTCTAGAACATGGGGACGTTGCGGTCCGCACCCTCGCCAGCCCTCTTCTGCGGCCTTTCTGCAATGCAGCGAATTGACTTTGTGGTTTTCTTCCGAATATTAACCCTCGAGCGCAATAATGTTGCTCAGCCGCGAGTCGCAGGAGGGCCCCATGACCGAACGCACAGGTAAAGACATTGCTGCCGTTCGGTCAGCCGATCGCCCGTGGATGTTTCGCACCTATGCGGGGCATTCCACTGCCAAGGCTTCAAACGCGCTTTACAGGGGCAACCTCTCCAAGGGCCAGACCGGCCTCTCTGTGGCGTTCGACCTCCCAACGCAGACAGGCTACGACAGCGACCACGAGTTGTCCCGCGGGGAAGTCGGAAAGGTCGGCGTCCCGGTGAGCCATCTCGGCGACATGCGCACGCTCTTCGCCGACATCCCGCTTGAGCAGATGAACACGTCCATGACCATCAACGCGACGGCGCCGTGGCTTCTGGCGCTCTACATCGCTGTGGCCGAGGAGCAGGGTGCTGACGTCTCCAAGCTCCAGGGCACCGTTCAGAACGACATCATCAAGGAATACCTCTCGCGCGGCACCTATGTCTGCCCCCCGCAGCCGTCCATGCGGATGATCACCGATGTGGCTGCCTATACACGCGAGCATCTGCCCAAATGGAACCCGATGAACGTGTGCTCCTACCACCTGCAGGAAGCTGGCGCGACGCCGGAGCAGGAGCTGGCCTTCGCGCTCGCCACCGCCACGGCCGTTCTCGACGATCTCAAGGATAAGGTCCCCGAAGAGCACTTTCCCGCCATGGTTGGCCGCATATCGTTCTTCGTGAATGCCGGCATCCGCTTCGTGACGGAGATGTGCAAGATGCGCGCCTTCGTGGACCTTTGGGATGAAATCTGCCGGGAGCGCTACGGCGTCGAAGACCCCAAATTCCGCCGCTTCCGCTACGGCGTTCAGGTCAATTCCCTCGGCCTGACCGAGCAGCAGCCCGAAAACAACGTCTACCGCATCCTTATCGAGATGTTGGCAGTGACCCTTTCCAAGAAGGCCCGCGCCCGTGCCGTGCAGCTTCCGGCCTGGAATGAGGCGCTTGGCCTGCCGCGCCCGTGGGACCAGCAATGGTCGCTGCGCATGCAACAGATTCTTGCCCTGGAAACAGACCTTCTTGAATACCCGGACCTCTTCGATGGCAACCCGGCCGTCGACGCCAAGGTCGAAGAGTTGAAAGACGGCGCGCGCGCCGAGCTCGCGCAAATCGATGCCATGGGCGGCGCCGTGAATGCCATCGAGTACATGAAATCCCGCCTGGTGGAGGCCAATGGCGAGCGCATCCAGGGCATCGAGGGCGGCGAGACGACCGTTGTCGGCGTCAACAAGTACCAGACCGGGGAGCCCTCACCGCTTACCTCCGGCGATGATGCGATCATGGTCGTGGACCCCGCCGTGGAGGCCGAACAGATCGCGCGTCTGGACGCATGGAAGGAAGCCCGGGACGACGCAGAGGTGCGCTCGGCGCTGAGCGACCTGCGTCGCGCGGCACGCGAGGGCGCGAATATCATGCCCGCCTCGATCCGGGCCGCCAAGGTCGGCGTGACGACCGGCGAATGGGGCGATGTCGTTCGGGCCGCGTTTGGGCAGTACCGAGGCCCTACCGGCGTCTCGTCGAACCCGTCCAACCGCACCGAGGGCCTCGAGGATATCCGTGACGCCGTGGCTGCCGTCTCCACGCAGCTTGGCCGCAAGCTCAAGTTCCTCATGGGCAAGCCCGGCCTCGACGGGCACTCCAACGGTGCAGAGCAGATCGCCGCGCGAGCACGCGATTGCGGGATGGAGATCGCATATGAGGGCATCCGCCTCACACCCGCTGAGATCGTGGCCGCCGCGCGGGCAGAAGATCCCCACGTCATTGGCCTGTCAATCTTGTCCGGCAGCCACATCCCGCTTGTCAAAGATCTGATGCGGCGGTTTAGCGAGGAAGGCATCGCCATCCCTGTCGTCGTTGGCGGCATCATTCCCGATGAGGACGCCGAGAGCCTGCGCGCGATGGGCATCGCCCGTGTGTACACTCCGAAAGATTTCGAACTGAATCGCATCATGTTCGACATCGTCGCGCTGGCTGCGCCGCAGGAGATCGCCGCTCAGTAACGGGGCTTTAAGGCTCTATTGGTAAGCCCCAGGAAGCGATCTGGGGACTTAACAAATGTTAAAGCGTCTGCGCAGCCTGTCTGTGGCTCATGCCATGATTCTGCTCTCCGTTTGGGGCATCCTCGCAGTCTTGGCCTATTCCGGTGCGCGGATCGCGGCGGATATGAGCATCCGCGCCGATCTAAAGCGCGACACCCAACTCACGGAACTGGCCGGCCATATCGGGGCATTGACGCATGCCCTGCAACGGGAACGCGGTGCCAGCACCGGGTTCCTGGCCAGCAAGGGCGAGGCATTCGCCACTACCCTGCCCGGCCTGCGCGACACCTCAGACGCACGTATTGCCGCCCTACTGCGTGCGATCTCAACACTGCCCGAGGCCCTGAACGTGCGTCCTCAGCTCTTGCGCGATGTCGAGGCACTTGCAACGCGCTTCGAGGGGATCGACAGCCTGCGCGCGGGCGTTGACGGGCTCAAGATCGAACGCAATGCGATCATCGACAGCTACACGGAAACGAACCGCGTCGCTATCGCGCTCCTCCCGGAAATCAGCAAATACATCAGCCACTCCGGCGCGGTTCGCGCGGTGCAGCGCCATGCCATATTGATGACCGCTAAGGACAGGGCAGGTCTTGAACGGGCCATTGGGTCTGCCGGTTTCGCGCGCGCGCGGCTCGCTAGAAGTCCGTTTCCACAAGAGCTGTACACCCGCTACGAATCCCTCATTAGCGAACAAACGGCGCTTCTTGCGACCTACCGCTCCCTTGCCAGCCCGCAAATGTCTGCCTTGGTCGAGAACGCTATGGGAGCCGTCGCTGCCCGCAACGTGACCGACATGCGAGAGCGCGTGCGCAGCTTTGATCCGGGACGCATCCTGACGGTCGCTCCGGAAGAGTGGTTCGCGGCGGCAACCGCGATGATCGATGACCTCAAGACCGTCGAGGATGCTGGAGCCCGGGAGATCGCGCGGGAGATGGCCGAGGCCAGCGCCGAAATAGACAGGGACATCCGCATCGCCCTCGCGCAACTCGCCGTTGTGATGGTGTTTTTGTGCAGCCTTTCAGCCCTCCTTGTGCGGATCACCAATGAGAGCCTCCGCAGCACTGCCGAACAGGTCGCGAGCCTCGCAGAGGGCGATATCGACTGCCCCATCGCGGCCGCTCCTCAATCGGACTTGAAGGCGGTCACCACGGCCCTGGAGGAGTACCGGCAAGGGGAAGTTGGCAGGC
The DNA here is from genome assembly GCA_038751055.1 of Pseudomonadota bacterium. Taxonomy (GTDB): domain Bacteria; phylum Pseudomonadota; class Alphaproteobacteria; order Rhodobacterales; family Rhodobacteraceae; genus Shimia_B. The sequence goes on from JBCDGS010000015.1 coordinate 34,629, forward strand.
GCGCCCATGCCGAGATGCAAAAAGAACTGGAAGCGAGCGCCGCCCGAGGGATCCAGCGCGTTTCCGAAGCTGTGTCCGAGGGCGATTTCACCCATCGTCTGCGCCTCGAAGGGCTGCAATCGGCCTCGCTCGTGCTGGGCAATGGAATCAACGAAATCCTTGCCGTGGCCGATGCCGCGGTAAAGGATCAGCGCGCCCGCGATACGGCCGAACTGCAGCGCCGGACCGACGAGGCCGAAGAGCAATCGCGCGTCGTGGCCGAGGTCGGTCGTGTGGTGACCGCCTGCTCGGAAGGGAACTTTGAGGAACGCATGCCGCTGGACGGTCTTTCGGAAACCTGGACGGACGTGGCGCTTGGGATCAACCAGATTGCCGAGCGAACAGGCACCGCACTGGCCGACCTGCGGGGTATCATGGCAGCGCTCGAAGCGGGGAACCTGCGGGTCAGGCTCACTGGCGAATATAGCGGAACATTCAATGACATTGCACAGGCCACGAATTCCTCGCTCGAACAGCTTGAAACCGCGTTTCTGAACATCCGTGAGGGTGTCCATTCCGTGGGGGCAGCTGCAGCGGAACTTCGCGCAGGAACAATGGACCTCGCCGAACGCTCGGAAGATCAGGCACAAGCCGTCTATGACAGCGCTGCGGTCACCAAAGACCTCGGACAAAGCGTGGCCAGCAATGCGACTGAGCTCACCACGTGCCGCGAGATGGTAGAAGCAGTCGTGGCCAAGACATCCTCCAGTCAGGATGCGTCACGCCAGGCGGTCTCCTCGATCGTGGCGATCGAAGCGACGTCGGCAGAGATGGTTAAGATAACGGCGACGATCGACGAGATCGCATTCCAGACCAACCTCCTCGCGCTGAACGCGTCAGTGGAGGCCGCGCGGGCCGGTGACGCCGGCAAGGGGTTTGGAGTTGTGGCTTCTGAAGTCCGCGCCCTCGCTGGTCGCTGTGCGGACGCGTCAAAGCAGATTGCCGGCCTCATCGCCGACGCCGTCGCAGGAGTGAAGACAGGTGCCGAGCACGTCCGAAACACAGGCGGCCTCATATCTGAAATGCAGAACCGCATGGAGGAAATCGAGACGATGATCGGTGCGGTCTACAGCGCCGGAGAGCGTCAGACAGAGGGCGTGGCGATCCTCAACGAGTCAATCGGGCGCGTGGAGTACACCGCCCAATCGAATGCAGCACTGGCACAGGAAAACAACAGCCTGATGGCATCCCTCGCGCGGCTCGACACACGGTTATCGGACGCGCTTGCCCGGTTCGAGTTTAGCCAGGCTGCCGCTGCAGACACGGATGCTGAGCGGATGCTGAGCGGTGATGTTCAATTGTTCGAGCCGGCTTCAGAAGCTCCCCAGGTCGAAGGCGTCGGAGAAAACAGGGCAAGTGATGACCCCCGTGAGGCTGCCGGTGGCTGACGCGCTCGCAGCTTTCAAGCTGGTGACGCTTTGGCGGTTGTACATCTTGCAGGGGTTCACATTCTGCCAGCTTCACGTCTCGCGCGGGTTGCTGGTAAGGAACCGGCCTCGCGCAGGCGTGCGTGACTACAGAAACGACTGGGGATCGATATCTATGGACAGGCGCAGGCTTGAGGGGAGTTTGAATTGATCGACCCATTCGGCGAGCGCCCGCTGAATTGGGGCGCTCTTTTTCGCCTTTACGAGCAGCCGGACGCGGTGGCGACCGCGGATGCGTGCGATGGGCGCCGGCGCGGGCCCAAAAAGTTCCGCCCCCACAGCATGAAGCGGTGCAGCGTTGCGTGCCATATCTGTGCCCACGTCGAACACTTCCTGTACATCCGGTGAGCTCAGAACTATTCCCACCATCCGGCCGTAGGGCGGCACGCCAGCCAGACGCCTTTCGGCGGCCTCCGCGGCCCAGAACGCCTCTTCATCACCGCCCAAAATCGCACGGATGACGGGGTGTTCGGTTTGGTAGGTCTGAAGAAGCGCCTGCCCAGGCTTTTCTCGCCGACCTGCACGGCCTGCCACCTGACGCATTAGCTGGAATGTCCGCTCCGCCGCCCTGAGATCAGAGCCCTGCAACCCCAGATCGGCATCGATAACGCCAACCAGTGTCAAAAGCGGAAAGTTGTGTCCCTTGGCCACAAGCTGGGTGCCGATGATGATGTCAGCGGCGCCCTCCGCGATGGCTTCAATCTGGTTTTTCAGCGCTCTGGCAGAGCCATAGAGATCGGACGACAGCACCGCAATTCGGGCATCGGGAAAGCGTTCCGCGGCCTCCTCGGCCAAGCGCTCGACCCCTGGACCTACCGCCGCCAAACGATCCTCGGCCCCGCAGCTTGGACACACCTGAGGCATGGGCTGCGTCTCACCGCACTGGTGACAGACGAGGCGTTTCAGAAAACGGTGCTCGACCATGCGGGCATCGCAGTGTTCGCAGCCGATTTGGTGTCCGCAAGCCCGACAGAGCGTAACCGGTGCGTAGCCGCGACGATTTATAAAGAGGAGCGACTGCTCCCCCGCTTTGAGCCGAGCCTCGACAGCACGGGCGAGAGTGGGCGACACCCAGCGCGCGCTTTCGAGCTTTTCGGCGCGCATGTCGATGGCAGCCATCTCTGGCAGCCGGGCCGCGCCGAAGCGGGATGTCAGTTCAAGCCGCGCATATTTGCCCGCCTCGGCATTGGCCCAGCTTTCAAGCGACGGCGTCGCAGAGGCGAGCACAACCTGTGCCCCGCCCAGCGAAGCGCGCAACACGGCCATGTCGCGCGCATTGTAAAGGACACCATCTTCCTGCTTGTAGGACGTGTCATGTTCTTCATCGACAACGATCAGCCCCAGCTGCCGGTAGGGCAAAAACAGCGCAGAGCGGGCCCCCACGACCAGTTGCGCCCCGTTTTCGGCGACCATGCGCCATGCGCGGCGGCGTTCGGTCATCGTGATGCCCGAGTGCCATTCCGCCGGACGCGCCCCAAAACGCGCCTCAACCCGGGTCAGGAACTCCGACGTGAGGGCGATTTCCGGCAGCAGAACGAGCGCTTGGCAGCCGCGGCGCAGGCATTCCGCGACCGCCTCGAGATAGACTTCCGTTTTTCCGGATCCGGTCACGCCTTTGAGAAGGGTCGTGGCATACTCCCCAGCCGAAACGCCAAGCTGCAACGCGGAAACAGCAGCAGCCTGATCAGAAGAGAGGTCCTTACCGGGCATCGAGGGATCGAGGGGCGGGTACGGCAAGTCACGCGGCGCCGCCACTTCGAGGACAGCCCCCTGCTTGACCAGACCCTTGACTACAGACGAAGACACCCCGGCGCTTTCGGCAAGTTCGCCAAGGGTAAAGGCAAGCCCGCCATAGTCGCGCAGGACCTGCAAGACGCGGCTGCGGGCATCCGTCATCCTGTCGGGCTCGCCGTCGCCCAATCTGTAGACGTGACGCATGGAGGGCGGATCCCCCAGCCCGGGCGCGCGCATTGCAAGACGCAGCATCGCCGGGAGCGGTGTCAGCGTGTATTCGGCAGCCCGGGCAATGAACTCGCGCATTTCAAGTGACATCGGCGCGGCATCTATGACGCGACCTACGCTGCGCACTTTGGCGTAGTCGTAGTCACCCGCCCCCGGCCCCCAGACGACCCCCAGCACTTTGCGCGGTCCCAACGGCACCTCCACGAAAGCGCCTTCCCAGCATCCGCCTTCAGGCGCCTTGTAGTCTAACGGTCCGAGGGGCTGCGTCGTCACAACGGCGACGAGGTCACCCTCGTGGAAAAACCCGCCATCATGGCTCTCAAAAAGCGTCATGTTAGCGATATCAGTCTGGGGGTTTCAGCCATGGCTCCACTGAGGTACACCCGCCCCGAGCCGAACCCAACCCAAACCCGACCCGCAACCGGAGGCCCGCTATGAAATTCTTCGTAGATACCGCAGAAATCGATGCAATCCGCGAGCTCAACGAGCTTGGCATCGTCGATGGTGTGACGACAAACCCGTCGTTGATCAAGAAATCGGGGCGCGACATCCTTGAGGTCACAAAAGAGATTTGCGAGCTCGTCGAGGGCCCGGTGAGCGCCGAAGTGGTCGCCACCGAAGCCAATGCGATGATCGCCGAGGGCCGCAAGCTCGCGGACATTGCCTCCAACATCGCGGTAAAACTGCCGCTCACGTGGGACGGGATCAAGGCCTGCAATATCCTCACGAACGAGGGGAAGATGGTCAATGTCACGCTGTGTTTCTCTGCCAATCAGGCGCTTCTTGCTGCGAAGGCCGGGGCGACGTTCATCTCTCCGTTTATCGGGCGGCTCGATGATCAGGGCCTCGACGGGATGGAGCTTATCCAGGATATCCGCACGATCTATGACAATTACGGGTTCGAAACGGAGATCCTCGCCGCCTCCATCCGCTCGGTAAATCATGTGCATGAGGCCGCGCTGATCGGCGCCGATGTCATGACCGCCCCGCCTGAAGTGATCCAGAAGCTGTCGAGCCATGTTCTTACTGACAAGGGCCTCGCTGCATTTCTGAAAGACGCCGAAGCAGCGGGCATCAAGATCGTTTGAGGCTCTCTGACGTGACGCGGGTGCGGCGGCGTTCGGCGTCGACGGCAACGGCGTCACGGATCAGGACGAATGTGCCGTGTTGCCAGGGCGCATGGGGAAAGCTCCATGTGCCGTCCACCCGCGTGAAGGTCGCGTTGATCCGGCCTTCATAGTCGATTTTCGGGCCGTCGAAGTCCGAGTATGACTTGGTAAACCGAAGAAATGTCTCCTCTCGGACGCCGATGATACCGGCGATCAGCGCGTCAAGGTCGAGATCGGAGAACGAGTTCGGCTCTATCGTGTCCCCCGAGATATCGCCCCCCTCATCGATCAGATTCGCATTGAAGGCCACGGGTTTCATGGCCACGGAAACGTAGTTGTAGCGCCCCATCCAGGGGCCGGTGAGCGTGAGGCGCTTGGCATCCATGCCCCGTGCTTAGACCAGCGCAGCGCGATTCACCAATCCTTAGCCTTGTTCCGCAATGGTCCATGGAAGCCATCGAGAGGAGACGGCCATGGGCCTTGCGCAAACAAAGCTCCCGGAACAGCCGCGCATGCGCCCGGCTGTGGCCTCGACAGTGCCGCTTCCCGCACCTGAGCAGATTGGCGCCTTCCTTGCCGTGGCACGGATAGGCTCCTTTTCCGGCGCGGCCGCAGATCTCGGTGTCGGTCTGGCCGCTCTCCAACAGGACGTCCGCGCACTCGAAGAGCTGCTTGGACTGGTTCTTGTGGAGCAGCGGACTGGCGCGCTGACCCCGTCTGGGCAAGATGCCGCGCGCTCCATCGAGGCGCATCAGAGCCGTCTTGCCGATGACCTTGGGGCGATCACGGCGACACAGCCGACGCTGACGGTTGCCCTGCCGGGGGGGCCTGCCGGTTCGGCCTTGTGGCAGATGCTTAAGGCACGGGCACATCTCGAATTGGGGCACATCTGCGTCGTCCCTGCCTGGTCGAGCGCGTCGATGACCTTTCGGGCCGACGCGCGAGGCGAGGATTGCGAGAACTTGTTTTTGTTCGCTGATGAGTGGGCCGCCGTGGCGGGGCCAGGATGGAAGGGGCCGCGGGACCTTGACACCGCTACGCTCAAGCGCCTGCCCCTCGTTGCCGTGACGCCCGAGGAACACGAGGCCTGGCACATGATACTTGAGGAAGAGCGTCCATCCCAGCTTTTTCGGGCGAGCCGGCGTGCAGCAGACGAGATGATTGCCAACGGCGCGGCGCTGGGCGTGGCCAACATTCCGCTTCTGCGGGGGATGCCGGAAGGGGCGCTTAAGCCGGTCTCGCGGCGCCATGTCTGGCCGGGCAGCGGACTTTGGGTTTCGCTGCACAACGGGGCCCTAGCCTGGGACCGAGGCTGGGCACTTGCCAACGCTCTCAAAGCGGCGTTTTCCGCCCACAGGGATGCCGCGACACTGGGTTAAATGTCTGTCGCGAAATAGCTTGCGCCACCACGCGGGCTGGGCAAACTTCCCGCCATGGCCACGCCGAGGATCGACGCCCTTCAATTCGTGAAGCCTTCCCGCGCTGTGTTTGAAGACATGCGCGCGGGAGGTCTGGACGTTGTCCACATGACCGTCTCCTACCACGAAGGCTTCCGCGAAACGGTGGCGGCGTTGAGCGCGTGGAACCGCCTGTTTGAGGCCCATGGCGACCTCATCATGCGGGGCACAGATGCGGGCGATGTGGACGTTGCCCAGGCCACGGGGCGGACGGCGATCTTCTTTGGCGCGCAAAATCCCGCGCCCATGGAAGATGACCTTGGTCTCATTGAAATCCTCCACCAGCTGGGCCTGCGGTTCATGCAGCTAAGCTACAACAACCAGTCCCTCCTCTGCGCTGGCTGCTATGAGGCCGAGGATGGCGGGCTCACGAATATGGGGCGCGAGGCGGTCCGGGAGATGAACCGCGTGGGCCTTGTCATCGACATGAGCCATTCAGGCGACCGCTCCCGGCGCGAGGCGATCGAGGCCTCGGCCCGACCGATAGCGATCACGCACGCGAACCCGGCCGACTGGCATGACGTGCCGCGCAATGTCACCCCGGAAACGCTCAATGCGCTTCTTAGCTCTGGCGGCATGCTCGGCTTTTCGGCCTATCCGCTCCATCTCGCGGGCGGAGCAGACTGCACGCTCGAGGCCTTCACAGCCATGATCGCGCGGGTCGCTGACGTCCACGGAACCGGGGGCATCGGCATCGGATCCGATCTGTGCCACGGTCAACCAGACGCGGCGCTCGCCTGGATGCGGGATGGCCGCTGGAAGAAAGATCGCGCTCCTGCCGCCTTCGGCCCGCAGCCCGCCTGGTTTACTTCAAACGCCGACTTTCCGGCGCTCGCAACGGGCCTGGGCGCCCGAGGCTTTGACGCGCGCGAGGTTGAGGCCATACTCGGCGGGAACTGGCACCGCTTTTTCGCGGCAAGCTTTGGACCCGCGCCATGACCAAACGACACCCCGACCGCGTCATGAGCCTCGCACATCTGGGCGCGGCGCAACCCACGCGCCTGTCCTTCCTGCGGCGGCTGATGGACGACCTGGCGCGCCTCGAAGCCAAGGTATCGCGCCCGACCTGGGACATTGACGCCGACGGACACGGGCACGCCGTCTACACTGTCACCCTCCCCCACCGGCAGCTCTCGCTCATCGCTTTTGCCAACGAACTGGACGATGACGCCCGATCCGACCGCGTGATCGCGACGGCGTGGGATGCAGCGTTTGTCCTTTTTGACGGCGTCCCGGAGACCGCTGATATCAAGCGCCTGCGCGCGAATGTGCCGTTGCAGGAAGCCGGGCGCTACAGCCCGCGCGAACTCACTTTGTCGCGGGCCAACAAGTCCATGCGCCTCTTTACCCATGTGGTCGAGGCGCTCCGCTCGGGGCAGCAGCCCGACCGCGCTATGGTTGCCGAATGCGGTTACCTGATGCGGACGACGGCCGTTTACGGGAACGGCAAGTTCGGGCTGAGCGACCGGACGCGATATGCAGCAGATGACATTCTGAGGCGTCCTTTCACGGCAGAGATGCTGACCGTTTGGCTCATTCGCGGGTTCACGCATGATCTGGCCGAGCATCTGGGCGCCGGCAAAATCGACCGCGATATCAAGCGTTTTCTCGGGATCGGCAATGCGACGGGCCTCGGCATGGCGCCGTTTCTCGTCACCCACCCCCAGCTTCTTCACGCCTGGACAGACGCGCGGGAGACGGTGCTTGCGGCGGCCTTGGGCGACATAGTGGACGCGCGTCGGGCTGCGCGGCTTCTTGCCCTCGCGGGGGAGGCGACGCGGTACCTGGCATCGTGGCGCGTACCCGATACAGGGGCCATGGCAGACATCGAGGCCCTGCGCGCAGACTGGGCAGGCTTCGTTCAGCCGCTCACACCTGAAGAGCTTATGGCTGCGGGGGCGCTCGCAGATGCCATGGCACGCGCGGCAGCCCGGTCTCCGGCGCTCGAAGAGTTGGTCGTGGCATGGATCATCGAGGCGCCAGAGCGCACCCTTGATCCAGCGACGGAGGGTGAGGCGACGCAGCTTGACCTCGTGCTCGCAGGGGCCATGACCTGCCGCGCCTTGCGGGCGCTGATCGCGGACGAGTGCGCATGGGCGCTGGCGCCTGATTTCGCCCATGCGGGCGAGACGCGACAGTTCTGGTATGTATCGGAGGAAAAGCTCGAACCCAGGCTGGGTGCGCGCCATGAGGAAGGCGGCGCAGATCGCGAAAGCCCCCTCGATACTGCGCGTCAGATTGCGGCGCTCTACCAGTCCCTTCCAGAGACGACTGATCCCTGTTTTGCGTTTCTGGCCAAGCATCCCGAACACCGCGCCGCCGCGCGCCGGGTCCAGTTCGTGGCAAGCCATCCCTATGCCGAGATCCGCGCGAACCTGATCGGAGAGGATGCCGCGCCGATCCATCTCTTGCGTTGCAAGCTCGCCCATTTCGGCGCCACGCGGTTTGACCCGAAATCGCGTCTTTGGACGCGGGTGACGCTGGCTCAGGGATTGCCGCTGAGCGACGAAATCGGGGCGCGCGTGCCATGGCTGCCGAGCCTCTGAACTGGTCGCGGGCTGAACTGTCGGCGCTCCTCCTCAAAGCCGGGCGTGGCGCGGGCTTCCCGCTGGCCCACGCAGAGGACATGGCCCGCGCGGTGGGCCGCTACGGCGACGGTCGGGCTATGGAGGCGGTCTTGCGGGCGCTTGGGACGCCCTGGACGGCCCTGGCGATGAAGGTGACGGAAAGACGCCTCATCATCGAAAGCGCGTGCGCCGTACAGGCCCTGCCCCATGTGGTGGATGCGCTGACCAGCGGCTGTGAGGAAGCCCTACTCAGGGGTCTTGATGAACCCTGCCTGTTGGCCGCCTATCTGCATGGCACGGATTTTGCCGGGCATCCCATGGGAGAGCACTGGCGTGTGGCTCAGGGGCCCGCAACGCTGGCAGTTCCAGCCCCCCAGCCGATCACGCCGGAACAGATCGCAGAGCTCGAAATCTTCGCGGCGCGGACCTATGTGCCGGCCTCGTTGACCTCACGAGAGGGCGCGGGACAGGGCGCAGATCAGGACTGAAACGGGTCGTCCGGATAGCCCACCCGCGCCAGGGCCAATCCCTGCGGAGGACAGACCGGGCCGCAGTGGCTGCGATCCCGGGCCTCAAGGGCGTCGCGCACGCGGTCCGGAGGCCATGACCCCGCCCCCACTCGTTCGAGCGTGCCCACAAAGCTACGGACCTGATTGTGAAGGAAACTCCGCGCGCGCACGATGAAGCGGAATTCGCGACCACCGGGATAGGGTCGGTCTTCGACGGTGATCTCGTCCACTGTTTTCACGGGCGAGGCCGCCTGACAGATAGAGCTTCGGAAGGTGGTGAAGTCGTGACGGCCCACAAGGTGGGCGGCGGCTTCTTGCATCGGCTCGAGTGCGAGGTCGCCCGCGATGTGCCAGACGAGGCCCGCCTCCATCGCTGGGGGGCCGCGCCGGGAGACGAGGCGAAAGACGTATTCGCGTTCCACGGCGGAGAAGCGCGCGTGCCAGTCAGGGGCCACGAGTGCGCAGGCCGTCACCGCGACCGGCGCGGGCTTCAGATGGTAATTGAGCGCCTCGGACAGGCGAAACGGATCCCAGTCGCGGGCCATGTCGGCTTGCGCCACCTGGCCCCAGGCATGCACGCCGGCATCCGTGCGTCCGGCCGCCGCGACAGACGGCACGCCATCCTCCAGCTTTGCGAGTGCGGCCTCCAGCGCGCCCTGCACCGACGGCTGGTCTGCCTGGCGCTGCCACCCGGCAAAGGGCGCGCCATGGTATTCGATGCGGAGGGCATAGCGGGGCATAGGGGCCTGCTAGCCCGGCTGCGCGCGACGTGCAATCTTGGGCAGGCGCACACACCGCCTATGGGCATCCGAGCGCGCGATGCCTATCTTGGCGCGGAAGTGTAAGGGGGCCCACGGTGGTTATCGACACGATTACAGACGGGCTCTCGCGGTCAGTGGGTGCCGTCACAGACGGCGTGACGGGCCTCTTTACCGATCCCACGATCCGGCTGGGCGTCACCGGGCTGAGCCGGGCGGGCAAGACCGTCTTTATCACGTCCCTCATCGCAAACCTCCTTGATCGCGGGCGGATGCCGCAGCTTCTGGCGGCCTCGTCAGGATCGATCACCCATGCCTATCTGCAGCCGCAGCCCGACGACACGCTGCCGCGTTTCGACTATGAAGCGCATTTGGGCGCGATGACCGGGACGGAGCCGCACTGGCCACAATCGACCCGCGCAGTCAGCGAACTGCGCCTGTCGCTGCGCGTGAAGCCACAGGGCTTTATCGGCAGTTTTTCGGGGCCGCGCACCGTCCACCTCGATATCGTGGACTACCCTGGAGAATGGCTTCTGGACCTCGGTCTTCTCGACAAGACCTACGCCGAATGGTCGGCGGAGGTTCTCTCCAAAGGCGCCGCGCGGGCAGAGCATGGGCCATACCATGCTGCGTTGGCCGATGTGCAAGACGGGGCGGCCTACACCGAGCCCACCGCCCAGCGCCTCGCAGCGGCATTCACGACGGCGCTTCGGGCAGCGCGTAAGGCGGGTTATGCAGATTGCACACCCGGTCGGTTTCTCCTTCCGGGGGAGCTTGAGGGCTCACCTGTGCTGACTTTCGCGCCGTTGGCTGGCACGCATGGCGCACGAAAGTCTCTCTTCCGGGAGATGGAGCGCCGCTTTGAGGCGTACAAATCCAAGGTCGTCAAACCGTTCTTTCGCGAGCATTTCGCGCGTCTCGACCGGCAGGTTGTGCTCGTGGATGTGCTCGGGGCCATTTATGACGGCCCGCGCGCGGTGGAGGCGACGCGTCAGACCATGGCCGACATCCTCGGCGCCTTCCGTCCTGGCAGGAACGCCTTTCTGACCTCGCTTTTCGCGGGTCGCCGCGTGGACCGGATCCTCTTTGCGGCCACCAAGGCCGACCACCTGCATCACGCCCAGCACAAACGCCTGACAGCCATCATGGAAGCCCTGACCCGCGAGGCCCGCGACCGCGCGCGCTTTGCAGGGGCCGAGACGGGTGCCATGGCCATCGCGTCCCTGCGCACGACAACAGAGACCGAGGTCGAACATGATGGCGACACTCTCAAGGCGGTTGCAGGCATCACGGAGGCGGGCACACGCGCAGCCTTCTACCCCGGGGAACTCCCGGAGGATCCAACGCGCATTCTCGCCCCTGCGCGCGAAGGGGCCGACGATTGGCCCTTCGGCGACGTGGAGGTGATGCGCTTCAAGCCCGCAGAGCAAAGTATCGCGCCGGGCGACGGACCGCCGCATATTCGCCTGGACAAGGCAGCCGAATTCCTGATGGGAGACCGCCTGCGATGACATCAGACAAACCACACGGGCCGGTCCTGATCGAGCTCGACACGGATACGCCGCAAGTCACACCAGCCGATGCGCCGCCGGTACCGGACGCGGCCACGGACCTCCCCAAGGGTGCTGCGATGCAGACCGTGGCAACGCTGGCCACGCGGCCCCGCTCGCGCCTTGCGCGGTGGTTCTGGTCGCTTTTCTTCGCGGTGCTTGGGTTCTTTATCTCGCTCTCCGCCTGGAACGCGGTGACAGCGCTGGTGGCCGCGAACCCTCTGCTTGGCTACGCGGCCACGGCCTTGATCGCAGGCCTCGTCGTCGTCTCGCTCGCGATTGCAGTGCGTGAATTCGCGGCCTTCGCCCGGCTTGGGCGCATGGACCGCCTGCACGCAGCGGCAGTGGCAGCCCTCGAGCATCAGGACCTTGGCGAAGCACGTCAGGTCACCGGCGATCTTGTACGGCTCTATGGTGCCCGCCCGGAAACGCAGTGGGGTCGCAACAGGTTCGCAGAGCTTTCGGAAGAGGTGTTTGATGCAGACGGCCTCCTCGGTCTTGCTGAGCGGGAGATCCTGCGCCCCCTCGATGCCGCCGCGACCCGTGAAGTTGAAGCCGCAGCCCGGCAGGTTGCCACCGTGACGGCGCTTGTGCCGCTTGCACTTATCGACGTGCTCACGGCGCTGTCGACCAACCTTCGCATGATCCGTCGCATCGCCGAGATCTATGGCGGCCGCTCGGGCACGCTCGGGGCGTGGCGGCTCACACGGGCGGTGCTCTCCCATCTTGTGGCCACGGGAGCGGTGGCCGTTGGCGACGACATGATCGGCTCTCTGGCCGGAGGCGGGCTTTTGGCAAAGCTCTCCCGCCGGTTTGGTGAAGGGCTTGTCAACGGGGCCTTGACGGCACGGGTCGGCATCGCCGCCATCGAGGTTTGCCGCCCCCTCCCCTTTCAGACAGAGGCACGGCCCGGCGTCACGGGCCTCGTGCGTCGCGCGCTGACCGGACTTTTCGACAGAAAAGATTAGGAGCTGTCCATGGAAACCCTCGCAGTTGATCTTTCCACCTATCAGCGACGTCCCATCGAGGCCGCGCACCTCGAGCGCATGCGCGCGCTGGGCGTTACCCGCGACCACGCCCCGGGGGACATGCTCGTTACCATGGGTACGCCGATCGATACGTTCTACTACGTCGAAGAGGGCGAAGTGGAAGCCGTTCACCCCATCACAGGGGGCCGCTACGGCGACGCGACGCTGGGGCCCACGCAGTTTTTCGGCGAGGTGAGTTTCCTCAATGGCGGGACAAGCATGATCGGCGCGCGCGTAGTGCAACCCTCTCGGATCCTCGCTGTGCCCCGCGAAGCGATGCTGGGTCTCATGTCCCAGATCCCGGAGCTTTCGGACCTCGTGATCACCGTCTTCTCCGCGCGCCGCCGCCGCCAGATTGAAAGTGACGATGCGCCGCTTCTGCTCATCGGGGCCGACGTGGACCGCAATATCCGTCAGATCGCGGCCTTCGCAGGGCGCAACAAGATCCCGTACCGTTCGATCGAAATAGGCTCAGGTGAGGCGGTGGAGCTCTCCGAGATGTGCTCCCTGTCACCCAAGACACCGGCTGTGCTCTACGGCAAGACCGACGAGATCAAGGATCCGACCCCGCAAAAGATCGCGCAGCTCTTTGGCCTCGATCTGGCACTTGAGGATCACGAGGTCTGCGACGTCCTGATCGTGGGTGCGGGCCCTGCCGGAACCGCGGCGGGTGTCTACGCCGGATCGGAGGGGATGTCGGCACTGGTCCTCGAAGATAGCACGATCGGCGGACAGGCGGGCACGTCGAGCCGGATTGAGAATTACATGGGCTTCCCCACGGGTATCTCGGGCGCGGACCTCGTCTGGCGCGGCGAGGTGCAGGCGATGAAGTTCGGCACGCGCTTTGCCGTTCCACGCCGCGCCACGGCGGTGGAGAAACACGGTGACATGTTCGACGTCACCCTGAGCGACGGCATCGTGGTGTGCGCCCGCGCGTTGGTGGTGGCCACCGGTGTGCAGTACCGACGGCTTCCCATCGAAGGGCTCGAGGCGCTTGAAGGGGCAGGCATCTATTACGCCGCGACCGAAGTCGAGGCACGCTATTGCCGTCAAAGTGATGCGGTCATTATCGGCGGGGGCAACTCTGCGGGTCAGGCGGCGATGTATCTTTCCCGGTCGGCATGGCACGTCCACGTCCTCGTCCGCGGGTCGTCGCTCGCTGCGTCGATGTCTGACTATTTGTCCTCCAGACTGGAGGCGGACCCGAACATCACCATCCACTACCAAACGGAGCTGCAAGCGCTCCATGGGGGCGACCATCTGGAAGCCGTCACCGTGATCGACAAAGCTGCCGGGCAAGACAAGCGCATCGAGACATGCGGCCTTTTCATCATGGTCGGCGCGGCGCCCAATACGGCGTGGCTGTCCGGTCTGGTGGATCTGGATGACAAGGGCTTTGTCCTGACCGGACAAGCTGCGGGCGCCACGTCAGCCTTTGACACCTCCCAACCCGGCATTTTCGCCGTGGGAGATGTCCGCGCCGGGTCGGTCAAACGGGTGGCCAGCGCGGTCGGAGAAGGCTCGGTCGTGATCTCGCGGGTGTGGGACTATATCAACAGTGAGACGTCGCAGGGCTGAGCCGCCTCATCCCACCCAGGAAAACCAGTCCGCTGAACAGCAAGGCGGCCGGCAGTGGGAGCGGAATAGGCGCGGGATAAACGCCTGATACAACGACTGTTTCCCATGTCCCGGCAACGTTGGTGCACAGGTCCGTTGAATCATCGCCGCAAAAGCCGTCTTCGCCACCAAACGATGCGCCGTTCACGTTCCAAAGGAAATCGGTGGGACCACCGTCAAAATCCACCCCAAACCAGTCAACTATGTCGCCGTTTTCATCAAAGCGTAGTCTCGCGCTATTGGGCCCGACTGATCCCGGCGCAAAGAACCTCTCGATCTCGCCCGTAACAGAGAGCAGGAATTCGATGTCCGAAAGATCGGAGAGCCCCGTTTCGCTTGAGATCTCGTCCGTTCCGCGCGTGATGCTGTAGGAATAGACCTCGGCTCCGAAGCCACCCTCTCCGAAAGAGGCTCCGACAATGAGCTCTGTGCCTGCCGTTAGGCCGTCGCCGTATAGATCCGTGTCGAAAATCAGGGATCCGGACATGCCGGGCAAAGCGCCCTGACTTAGGGGGTCTGCGACCTGATCCAATGCCCCACCCTCGGACACCGGGTGCCCCACATGCACAAACTCAACCACTGCGGCCTTCGCCATTGACGTGAGGCCGAAAACAACAGCGCATACCTGCGCCAACACACTGACTTTCATGTACTTCTTCTCGCCTTAACCTTTGTTAACGAAACGTTAACGCGACGATTGTTTCCCTTTCAGAAAAAATCAAGTCCCACCGCGAGACGTTACCGCTGCCTGTGGCGCTTAGGACAGTCGACCGAGCGGCCGCGTGAGGTCTCCGCAAACCAGACGGTTGAGGAGGCTTGGCACCGGGGGAAGTTGAGACATCGGAAAGATGATGTGATCGCGCAGCCAGGGCAGGATGCGGCTGTTGGATTGGTATTGCGGCGTGAAGGCCCACGACATGGCCTGATAGATCGCCACGTGCCGCCGACGCGCGTCGGCATAGAGGCGCAGGGCCGCTTGGCCACTTCTTTTCTCGAACGCCCGCGCCAGGGCCAACGCGTCGAGGAGCGCCATATTCGCCCCCTGCCCAAGCTGAGGCGATGCGCGGTGTGCGCTGTCTCCGACAAAGGCGATGCCTTGACCATCAGGCGCCCGAAGCGTCCCGTGGCCGTACCGCGCCATGGTCATTTGATCGAGGTCGGTGATCTGCTCAATGAAAGGCTCGAAATCGGGCCAGAGCGCGCAGGCCTCCGCCCGCCACGCTGCAAGGCCTCGCGCGCGAAAGGCGCCTTCGGCTGTTGTGGGCAGGCTCCAGAAAATTGCGGCCTTGCGGGTATCCTCGCCCGGCAGCGTTCCGCAGGGCATCGCCCCGATCATGTTCGCAGCCCGCCGGTAGCGCTGGGAAAGCCACGTGTACGGCAGATCCGTGGTTTGCGGCCAGTCAACGGTACCCCAGACCGCGCCGTAGGGCAGCGGCACTGACACGAGGGGCGACAGAGGAGAATTCGCTCCCAGAGCGTCGACGATGAGGTCAAAGGCCCCTGCCTCACGCCCATGGCCAGCCGTCAGAATGCCCGCCCCCGCGCCGCTCACGCGGAAGTCCGTCTCGACGCGGATCTTGCGCCCTGTGACCTGCTCCATCAGCGCATAAAAGAGGGTCGCCCGGTGGATTGAGAGCCCGAAGCTATCGGCGCTCTTCCGATCATACCGCACATCGAGGACGCGCCGCCCGGTTCTGGCCTCGCGGCCCTGCATCCGCTCAAGATGCGCGCCCTTTGCGTCGCAAATCGCCCCGGCGCCAATCTCGTGCAGGACCGCCTGCCCCACCGGCTGAATGACGAGGCCCGAGCCTACTGGCTCTGGAGCGGACATCTGGTCGAAAATCGTTACCTCATGGCCGCGATCGTGGAAGAGCGACGCGGAGGCCAACCCTCCGATGCCGGCTCCGGCCACGGCTACCTTCATCACACCACACCCTCGCTTGCCCCGCCCGTCGCCCGCGCCTATAAGCCGCCCGACATGGCCTGCTTGACCCTAGATAAGCGAATTACGGGCCCGGTGGTCTGAGACAGTCGGACGCCGGGTTATCTTCGTTCATCCAGAGCCATTCCCCACAACGCGAGCCGTTCAATGTCTGACTACAAAGACACCCTTAATCTGCCTGAAACCGACTTTCCCATGCGCGCGGGCCTGCCCAAGCGTGAGCCCGCCTGGCTCAACCGCTGGGAAGACCTTGCGGTCTATAACACGCTGCGCAAGCGGCCGGGGCGCAAGAAGTTCACGCTTCATGACGGGCCGCCTTACGCCAATGGGCACCTTCATATCGGGCACGCGCTGAACAAGACGATCAAGGACATCATCGTCCGCAGCCACCAGATGATGGGCTTTGATGCAGGCTACATCCCCGGCTGGGATTGCCACGGCCTGCCCATCGAATGGAAGATCGAGGAAGAGTACCGCAAGAAGGGCAAGTCGAAGGATGCAGTGCCGATCAACGAGTTCCGGGGGGAGTGTCGCAAGTTCGCCGAAGGCTGGGTCGACATCCAGCGCAAGGAGTTCAAGCGGCTCGGCGTGACCGGCAACTGGGACAAACCCTACCTCACCATGGATTTCCACGCAGAGCGCGTGATCGCTGAGGAATTCATGAAGTTCCTGATGAACGGGACGCTTTATCAGGGCTCGAAACCCGTGATGTGGTCGCCCATGGAGCAAACGGCGCTCGCCGAAGCGGAAGTGGAGTACCACGATAAGGACAGCTTCACGATCTGGGTGAAGTTCAAGGTCAACAACCCCAAAGTGACCGGGACACCTGATTTGTCGGCGCTCAGCGGTGACGCGCTGGCAGAGGCCGAGATCGCCTCGGCAAATGTCGTGATCTGGACGACGACGCCGTGGACGATCCCGTCCAACAAGGCCGTCGTCTACGGGGCTGATATCGAATACGGCCTCTATGAGGTGCATGACACGCCCGAAGAGTGCTGGGCAAAGCCCGGGGAGCGTTTCCTGATCGCGGACAAGCTCGCCGCCGAGGTGTTCAAGCGCGCACGGGTTGAGGAGGGTCAGTACCGGCGGGTGCGCAGCGTGGCCCAGAGCGAGCTCGAGGGCCTGACGCTGCTTCACCCTCTCGCAGGAACGAGCGGGTCAGAGGCCTATTGGGACGAGCCGCGCGATTTCCGCGCGGCACCCTTCGTCACCGACACCGAAGGCACCGGCTTCGTCCACTGCGCGCCGTCCCACGGGATGGAGGAATACGAGCTTTACCGCGATGCGGGGATGCTCGCGCAGGTCATCACCTACAACGTGATGGATGACGGCTCCTTCCGCGCGGACCTGCCGTTCTTCGGCGGCACCTACATCCTGTCCCGCAAGGGCAAGGAGGGAGACGCCAACAAGGCCGTGATCGACAAGCTGGCCGACGTGGGCGGGCTTCTGGCACGCGGGAAGATCCACCACTCCTACCCGCATTCATGGCGCTCTAAGGCGCCGGTCATCTACCGCAACACACCGCAATGGTTCGCGGCCATCGACAAGGCCGTGGGCGACGGCCAGGACATGCACGGGGCCACGATCCGCGAGCGTGCGCTGACCGAGATCGACAACGTGACCTGGACGCCGGCCTCCGGGCGCAACCGGCTTCATTCGATGATGGAGCAACGGCCGGACTGGGTGCTGTCGCGCCAGCGCGCCTGGGGCGTACCGCTCACCTGCTTCACGAAGAAGGGCGCGCTGCCGACGGATGAAGATTTCCTCCTCCGAAACGCTGAGGTCAATGCCCGGATCGTCGAGGCCTTCGAGGCCGAGGGTGCGGATTGCTGGTATGAGGATGGCGCAAAGGACCGGTTCCTCGGCGGTATCGTGGACGCGGACGCCTATGATCAGGTCATGGACATCCTCGACGTGTGGTTCGATTCAGGCTCCACCCACGCCTTCACCTTGCGCGACCGCGACGACGGCACCGATGACGGCATCGCCGATGTCTACATGGAAGGCACGGACCAGCACCGCGGCTGGTTCCATTCGTCGCTTTTGCAATCAGTGGGCACAACGGGGCGCGCGCCCTACCGGAACGTCGTGACGCACGGCTTCACGCTCGATGAGAAGGGCATGAAGATGTCCAAGTCCATCGGGAACACGGTCGCGCCGGAGGAGGTCATCCGGCAATACGGGGCCGATATCCTGCGCCTCTGGGTGGCGCAGGTGGACTACACCGGCGACATGCGCATCGGGCCTGAGATCCTGAAAGGCGTGGCCGACAGCTATCGTCGGCTTCGGAACACGTTCCGTTATCTCCTGGGCTCGCGCGTGGAGGGGACGCCTGCCTTGGACCCTGCCGAGATGCCGGAGCTCGAGCGCTGGGTGCTGCACAGGCTCGCGCAGATCGACGCGCAGGTTCGCGCGGGTTACGGGCGGTTTGATTTCCAGAACGTCTTCCAGACGATCTTCACCTTCGCGACGGTGGAGCTATCGGCCTTTTATTTCGATATCCGCAAGGATGCGTTGTACTGCGACGGCACGACGAACCGCCGCCAAGCCGCGCGACACGTGCTCGATCTGATCCTGGAGCGCCTCAACACTTGGCTCGCGCCGATCCTTGTCTTCACCATGGAGGAAGTCTGGCTGGAGCGTTCAGGCGGAGCGGGTTCGATCCACTTGGAAGATATCCCCGAGGCGCCCGAGACATGGCTGGACGAAGAGTTGGCCGCGAAATGGGCCGTTGTGCGGCGGGTACGGCGCGTGGTGACCGGTGCACTCGAGGTGGAGCGGCGGGAGAAGACGATCGGCTCGTCCCTCGAGGCCGCTCCGGATGTGTATGTCGACGCCGCTACGGCCGACATCCTGCGGTCGGTGGAGTTCCAGGACGTCTGCATCACCTCGCAGATCGCAATTCATGTGGGTGACGCACCGACCGGGGCGTTCACCCTTGAGGATACGGCCGGTGTGGGTGTCGTCTTTAAGAAAGCCCAAGGCAACAAGTGCCAAAGATCCTGGAAGATCCTGCCCGAGGTTGGACACTACCAGCCGCCCGACGTGTGCAAACGGTGTTCCGAGGCGCTCGCCGAGCTAGCCGGGGAATGATGCCCGATGCGCACCCCAAGGATGCAGAGATCATCGCGGTGATGCAGGCGCTCGCGGAAACGCGGGCGCCTCGTTCGTTTTGCCCGTCAGACGTGGCGCGTCGGGTTTCCGACGACTGGCGCCCGCTGATGCCCCGCGTGAGAGCGTTGTCGAAGAAAGCGGGCCTACGCGCGACCCAGCGCGGGGAGCCCGTGGACGCAGAGACTGCCCGGGGGCCGATCCGGCTTAGCAAACTCTAGCATTGCGCTCCGTGCACCAGCGGGTTGAGTATTTGTGAACGAAAGAAAGGGAGGGCGCGGCGCCCCCATGAATAGCGAGGCACAATGTGTCGGGCTGGAAACCACCCTTGGTCGGGTCAGGCTGACATCCGAAGGCGGGGAGATCGTCGCCGTTGACTGGGGCGCGGGGCCTCCCCTGTCTTCGGAGCACGGGGGCGTGTTGCACGAGGCCGCGCGGCAGCTCCACGCCTACTTTGACGGGCGGCTTCAGGTGTTCGATCTTCCGCTGTCCCTTGGACCCGGGGCGTTTCAGGCGCGGTTTCAATCGGCCCTTCTGGCGATCCCATTTGGCAAGACACGCCGCTACGGAGAGGTAGCGCGCGAGCTCAACGTCAGCGCCCAGGCCGCCGGGCAGGCCTGCGGGGCAAACAGGCTTCCTATCCTCGTGCCCTGCCACCGGGTTCTCGGTGCCGGATCGTTGGGCGGATACTCGGGGGCGGGCGGCGTGGAGACGAAAGTCGCGCTCCTCAAACTCGAGGGCGCGGCGGCCCTGCTTATCTAGCCGGTATGAGTTGTTGCGCGATGCCCGCAAGCAAGAGGTAGGCCGTCGTGATCAGCAGCCCGGTTTGCGCCCAGCTCGCGGAGTCGAAATTCACCCATGCCGCCCAACCTGCAAAAAACGTCCAGGCCAGCGCCGCGGGCAGCGACACCGCCCGCCAGCGCGCCGTCCGCACCGGATGCACGAATTTGAGCGGCAGAAACATCGCGATGGCAAGGGCGACCACTACCGCCAGCGTTACCCAGTAGTTTGGCTGCAGCGCGAAAATCACGATCACGGCCATGTTCCAGCAGCCCGGGAACCCCGCAAAGGAATTGTCCTTTGTTTTCATACGCGTGTCGCAAAAGTACATGGCCGATGTGAACGTGATGACAATGAGGACGGCCCAGCCCGTCCAGCCAAACATGAGCCCCGACGCATAAAGCGCATAGGCGGGGATGAACACGTAAGTCAGGTAGTCGATGATAAGATCAAGGAGCTTACCGTCGAATTGCGGCGCGTTGGTGTGCACGTTGTAGTGTCGCGCGAGCGGGCCATCGATGCCGTCCACGATGAAAGCAACGACGAGCCACAGAAACATGAGGTCCCATTTCGCCTCGGTCGCGGCGAGCATGGCCAGCATCGCAAAGACGGCACCTGTGGCCGTGAAAAGGTGAACGCCGAGCGCCTTGGCTTTTGTCATGGACGGGTCATGGCCCAACCTGCCTTAGCCTGCAACCCTAGCCTGCGGCGCGCGGATGCGTGGCGTCGTAGACCTCCATAAGCCTCACGGTATCCACGGCGGTGTAGGCCTGCGTCGTCGAGAGCGACGCGTGGCCGAGAAGCTCCTGGATCGAACGAAGATCGCCGCCAGCACTGAGCAAGTGGGTCGCAAAGGAGTGTCTGAGCGCGTGCGGGGTCGCCGTGGCAGGCAGGCCCAGCTGGAGGCGCGTCTGCTCCATGACTTTCTGGATCATGCGCGGGCCGAGCTTGCCGCCGCGCAAACCGCGAAAGAGGGGGGCCTCGTCTGCAAGGTCCCATGGACAAGCGGCGGTATAGGCCGCGACAGCAGCCTGTGCGGCGGGGAGGACGGGAACAATGCGTTCCTTGTTGCCCTTGCCCACAATACGCAGTGTGTCGGGTAGCGGAGCATCCGCACCCGTGAGGCCAAGCGCCTCGGAGATCCTCAAGCCGCAGCCATAAAGCAGCGTGATCACCGCCACGTCTCGTTTCGCGATCCAGGGCTCCGAGGCTTGCAGCTCGACGGTGCCAAGCAGGGCTTTGGCTGCGTCCTCTGCCAACGGTCGCGGCAGCTTTTTCTGGAACTTCGGCGCGCGGGCGGAAAGGACGGCCGTGGGCTCGAACCCCTCGCGTTCCGACAGCCACCGATAAAATGTCTTCACGGCAGAGAGCGACCGGGCCATCGAGCGCGCCGCGAGGCCGCGACGACGTTCGTGACTCATCCAGGCGCGCATATCGGTGATGGTGATCCGACTGAGCGGGGCGAGGCCCTGAGCGCCTCCGTTATGTTCGGCCATGAAGGCGATGAAGCCAGCCACGTCGCGGCCATAGGCCTCAAGCGTGTTTTCGGCGGTCGCCTTGAGGGCCTTCTCGTGGCTCAACCACGCCTCGAGCGCGTCGCGCGCCTGGGGAGAGATCAGGCTCACCCTGCTGCTCCGGCCCCGGCCGGTGCGCCGATCAGGACAGCCATCTGCGCATGGCGCGCTCGAAGACGCCGCCGAAGAAGGCAAGAAGATCGGTTCCCTGATTGGGCGCGAATTGATGCGGATCCTCGGCCCCGAGAATGAGCAACCCCGGCAGACGACCATCGCCAAAATCTAGCTTGAGACAGGCCTCCGAGCGGATCCAGTCATCCTCTCCGTAGATGGATCCAGAGGACGGCCCCACCTGCCGCAACACAACGGCGCGCTCTGATCCGCCACGGGTCTGATCCAGGTAGTCGTCAATGAAGCCGGGCTCGGCGACGGATAAGACATCCCCGAGGCGCGACAGGATCGCGTCCTTGGAGGTGACAGATTCCAGAACGAGACGGACAAAGTCCACGCGCAAGATGTCAGCGACGTCGCCGGAAAGCTCCTTTAGGAAGCCTTCAAACTGCGCGGGGTCGAGCATGCGCAGGATTGCGCGGTGCACCTGGTTGGTCCCCGCGAGGTTTTCATAGGCGGCGGCGATGACGGTACGGTGGGTTTCCTCGAGCCGGTCAAGCCGTTCCTCGAGGCGATCCATGGCAATGCCGCGCAAGTCGACGATGTTGCCGCCGAGCGTCTTTTCATGGGCAGCGATCAGCGCGCGCATGACCGCCTTGTCTTCCAGAAGTGCGTCCGGGCGCGCGAGAATCTCTTCCCGGAGCGCCTCATTGATTTGGGGGCTACTCATTAACTGCCTCGTGTTTCGGGTCTTCGGCCCGGTTTGGGGTGCAATAGCACGGTGCACCCGCGGGACCAAAGAGTTTTGCGTCCGAACGTCATGCCGCACATGCGTGGTGCGGCCTGGCGGCATCTTTCGGGCCCGCATCCGCCCGATTTTCGCTGCGGGACTTGGCGAAGAACCTTCGAAAAAGGGTTGCCGCGCCGCGGGTTGAGCCGTTCAGCCCAAGGCAGAGGTAAGTTCGGCCAGCGTGGGCGGCTGGCATCCTGCGCGGGTGCAATTGATGGCGGCGGCCTGGGATGCCGCCCTGACCATGTCCTCGAGAGCGCCGGTGTCCAAGGCATAGTCACCGTTGCGCGCCTCCATGAGGCGGATGAGGGTTGCCATGAACGTGTCACCCGCACCCACCGTATCCACGAGGGGATCCACTGGAGCGGCCGCAACGTCCGCGATGACATCCCCTGCCCGCGCGCTGGCCCCTTTGGCCCCTTTGGTGAGGACGACGACCGCTGCGCTGCTGAGTACGGCGAGGCGAGCGAAGGCGTCCTCTTCGGTGTGCTCTGGATAGAGCCAGTGCAGGTCCTCGTCGGAGAGTTTCAAAAGTGTGGAATGCCGCGCGATCCGTTCCATCCGTGCGATAAAGCCGTCTCGATCCGGGGTCAGCGAGGGGCGGACGTTGGGATCGTAGCTCGTCATGAGACCACGCGCGTGGCAAGCCTTGTGGTAAGCCTCGTAGACCGGGGCGTCCGCGCCGCCTGTGACCGCCAGGGACCCGATATGGAATGCGGTCATCCCTGCCGGTGCGGCCGCGCTGAGTTGCGCGCTGCTGACCTGGCGTTCAGCCGTGCCGTCACGATAGAATTCGTAGGTCGCTGCGCCGTTGGTCAGGGAGACGACCGCGAGCGACGTGGGCTCTGCGCGCCGGGGCGTGGCGAGGTGGACACCGTCAGCCTCCAACCGTGCCGCGATGAGTGAGCCCAGGCTATCCTGGCTCACGGGCGTCAGGTAGTGGCTCTGCATCCCCTGGCGGGCAGCGGCCATGGCGACGTTCATGGGTGAGCCGCCGGGATGTGCGATATAGGCGGGCGGCGTTCGTCCGTCCTCCTCCTGTACGAAGTCGATCAGGTTTTCGCCGCCGACAGCCAACATAGCCGTTCTCCTTTTGGCGCTTTGCTAGTCGCGGGCAGCGCGCTGGGCAAGCGTCGGATGCCTCCGGCGGAAGTACAGGGCACAAAGAAAACGGGGTGCGCGCTCAGATGGCGGCCAAGTGGGGGGACCTTGAAGATCGCTAGCGCTGGCTGGTTTGCCAGTGCGGGTGGATCCACGGCTCCATGTTTGCCGGGGGCAGGCGGCGGCCCAGAATTTGGTCGGCGGCCTTTTCGCCCGTCATGATCGAGGGGCCATTGAGGTTCCCGTTCGTGATGCGCGGAAAAATGGAGCTGTCGGCCACGCGGAGCCGGTCCACCCCGATGACGCGGCATTCGGGATCCACGACCGCCATCGGGTCAGAGGACGCGCCCATCTTGCAGGTGCCACAAGGATGGTAGGCGCTTTCGGCGTGATCGCGGATGAACCTGTCGAGGTCGCGGTCTTCGGTCGCCGCCGCGCCCGGTTGGAGCTCGTGGTCGAGATACGGCGCGAAGGCGTCCTGTTCAAAAATCTCCCGCGTGAGCCGGATCGCCTTGCGGAAGTCGCGCCAGTCTTCGTCGTGGCTCATGTAGTTGAAAAAGATGCGGGGGGCCTCTGCCGGGTCTTTGGACTTCAGCGTGACCTCGCCACGTGAGGGGGACCGCATGGGGCCGACATGGGCCTGGAAGCCGTGGCCTTCCGCGACAGCCTTGCCGTCATAGCGGACGGCGAGGGGCAGAAAGTGGTACTGGATGTAGAGTTCCAGGTGGTCCTGCAGGTTCTTACCAACGCCGGGGCGGTCAGCGATTGGGGTTATCCCGTGCTGGGCAAGGTGTGCCGCCGGCCCGATCCCGGACAGCATGAGAAGCTTGGGAGAGTTGATAGCCGAGGCAGCCAGCACCACCTCGGCGCGGGCTTTGATCGTGTAGGCTCCCATATCGACACCCGTGGCGCGCCCGTCTTCGATGATGACCTTGTGGGCGAGACCCTGGGCAATGATGCAACGGCCGGTCGCTTGCGCCGGGCGCAGATACGCCTTGGCCGCGGACCACCGTTGCCCCTCATGGACGGTCATGTCGAAGGGGCCGAAGCCCTCTTGCTGCGCGCCATTGTAGTCCGGCGTCACGGGATAACCCGCCTGGCGTCCCGCCTCTACGAAGGCCTGCGTCAGGGGATTGTCACGCTTGCCCCGCGAGACATAGAGCGGGCCTTTCGTGCCGCGCCAGGATGGGTCGCCGCCATGCCCGCCATCGTCCCAGTTCTCCATGCGCTGGAAGTAGGGCAGGACGTCGGCATAGCCCCACCCCTCTGCCCCGGCGTCACGCCAGTGATCGAAATCCCGCGCGTGGCCGCGCACATAGATCATGCCATTGATGGATGAGGACCCGCCGATGACCTTACCCCTCGGACAGGCGAGCCGCCGCCCGCCAAGGTGAGGCTCGGGCTCGGTCTGAAAGCCCCAGTCATAGCGTTTCATGTTCATCGGGTAGGAGAGCGCCCCGGGCATGTTGATGAACGGACCCGCATCTGTGCCGCCAAACTCCACCACGATGACCGAATGGCCTGCCTCGACCAGGCGAAAGGCCGTGGCGCACCCGGCTGATCCCGCGCCGACGATGACGTAATCGGCCTCCATCTAAAGGTCGCGCGCCGGGTTCTGACCCCGGCCCATGGAGTGAGACACGCGGGCGACCACGATCAAAACGGAGCGTCCACAGGGCCCATCCCGACATAGACCGTCTTGAGCTGGGAATAGTGTTCGATCGCGGCCTTGGAGTTCTCCCGCCCCACGCCCGACCCTTTGACGCCGCCAAAGGGCATCTCCACCGGGGCGGGGTTGTACTGGTTGATCCAGCAGGTGCCCGCCTCAAGTGCGGCGACAACGCGGTGCGCGCGGGCGAGGTCCCGCGTGAACACGCCCCCGGCAAGGCCCAGATCGGTCGCATTGGCGCGCTCTATGACCTCTGCTTCCGTCTCAAAATCGAGGACAGAGAGGACAGGGCCGAAAATTTCTTCGCGCGCGATGGTCATGGTGTCCGTGACGTCTGTAAAGATCGTGGGCTTTATGAAGTATCCCTGCATATCCGCGCGGCTGCCGCCGGTGACGAGGGTCGCACCCTCTGCCACACCCTTTTCGATGTAGCTTTCCACGATCGAAATCTGCGCCTCGGACACCATGGGCCCGAAGTTCGTCGCCTCGTCCATGGGATCACCCAGGATCGCAGCCTCTGTCCGTTCCTTGAGGCGGGCAACAAAGGCATCCCGGAGCCCCTTCTGGACAAACACGCGCGTCCCGTTGGAACAGACCTGCCCGGAAGAATAGAAGTTACCAAGGATCGCGCCCGAGACCGCGTCTTCGACATCGGCATCGTCGAAGATGATAAGGGGCGACTTGCCGCCAAGCTCCATCGTTACGTGCTTCATCTGCGCGGCGGCGGCGGCGTAGACGCGTTTGCCCGTGGGCGCCGACCCGGTGAGAGAGACCTTCGCAACGCGCGGGTCCTCGACCAAGGCACCGCCCACGGCCCCCTTGCCCTGCACGACATTGTAAAGCCCCGCAGGCAGGCCCGCCTCGTGGAGGATTTCAGCGACCTTCAACGCGCAAAGCGGCGTGGTCTCCGACGGTTTGAACACCATGGCGTTGCCGCAGGCCAGTGCCGGTGCCCCTTTCCAGGCGGCGATCTGAGTGGGATAGTTCCACGCCCCGATACCAACACAGACGCCCAGCGCCTCGCGGATCGTGTAGGCCCAATCGCCGCCGAGGGGGATGTGTTCGCCGGTCAGGCTCCCCGCGAGACCGCCGAAGTACTCAAGAGCATCGGCCGCCGATGTCGCATCGGCCACAAGCGTCTCCTGAAGCGGCTTGCCGGTGTCGTAGGTTTCCAGGATGGAAAGCTCCCGGTTTCGGTCGCGGATTATGTCTGCGGCGCGACGCAGGATCCGGCCCCGTTCAGTTCCGGTGAGGGCAGCCCATGCGGGCTGCGCCGCTTTCGCGGCATCGAGTGCGGCGTTGACAACGGCCGGGGTCGCAGCATGCACCTGCCCGATCTTCTTGCCAGTCGCAGGATAGACAATTTCGATCACCTCACCCGCGCTATCCTCGAGAAATGCGCCATTGACAAAGTGCGAGGCGGTGGGACGTAGTTCGATGCTCATGCCTCACCATGTCCCTGAATTCTCGCCCGAGCGGTAGCCCAAAAGCGAAGCTCTGCGGCCCCGTCCCGTCTTCCAGGGCGCAAATCTCAGGGCACCCGTCACCGGTCACAGCGGCAAACAGACGCCTCCGGCCATGGGCCCTGCGCCAATCCTCCCTTGCCGCTGCCGCAAATGCCCGGCAATAAGTCACGCCGAGACACCTTAGCGGAGGACGTTATGGCAGATTACAAGTTTGACACACTCAGTCTCCATGCTGGCCAGTCGCCGGATGGAAGATTCGGGTCCCGTGCGGTGCCGATCCATCAGACGACCTCGTATGTTTTTCAGGACACCGAACAGGCGGCGGCTCTGTTCAACTTGGAGATCGGGGGCCACATCTACACCCGGCTCACCAACCCCACAGTGGCGGTGCTCGAACAGCGCCTGGCCGCACTTGACAGGGGGGTTGCCGCCGTGGCCACGGCGTCAGGCATGTCCGCGCTCTTTGTGACCGTGCTCGCGATCTGCTCGGCAGGTGATCACGTCGTGGCCTCCAGCCAGATGTACGGCGCCAACATCAATCTCTTTCAGCACACGCTGAGCCGCTACGGCATCGAGACGACCTTCGTGAAGCCGCGCGCAGACGAGATCCAGGGCGCGATCCGAGAGAATACCAAGATGGTTTTCGGGGAGGTCATCGGCAATCCAGGCATGGACATCATGGACGTCCCCGCCGTGGCCGCCGTGACAAAGGCCGCGAATGTCCCCCTCGTCATCGACGCCACCTTCAACACACCCTGGATGATCAAACCCATCGAGATGGGCGCCAATATCGTCATCCATTCCCTCACAAAATGGATGGGCGGGCATGGCGTGGCGCTGGGCGGCGGTGTCATCGACGGCGGCAACTTCGACTGGGGCGCGACGCCCGGCAAGTTCCCCACGATCACAGAGGCGCATTTCGGCTACCAGGGCGTGAACCTCTGGGAAGAATTCGGTCCCATGGCCTTCGCCACCCGCGTGCGCACCGAAGGTATGATGAACGCCGGCCCCTGCATGGCGCCCCAGAACGCGTTCTACATCCTGCAAGGCATCGAAACCCTGCCGCTCCGCATGGAGCGTCACATGTCGAACACCGCCAAGATGCTGGAGTTCCTCACCGGCCATGACCAAGTGGGCTGGGTCAAACACCCTGCCCTCGCCGATCATCCGGATCATGAAACGGCGCTGCGGCTGATGCCCAAGGGCCAGGGCTCCATAATCTCGATGGGCGTGAAAGGCGGGCGCGCGGCCGCCTCCGCCTTCATCGAAAGCGTTGGTCTGGCATCCCACCTCGCCAATGTCGGCGATGCCAAGACACTGGTCATCCATCCCGGGTCAACAACCCACAGCCACATCACCGCCGACGCAATGAAAGCGGCAGGCCTCACCGACGATCTCGTCCGGATCTCGGTCGGGCTCGAGGATTTCGACGACATCGCGGCTGACTTCTCACAGGCGCTGAAGGCCGCAGGCCGCGCCGCACCTAGGGTAGCGGCCGAATGAAACTCACCGTTCAGGGGGAGGAGATCTTTGCCTCCACCGGCGGGCGCGCCTTCGATCCGTCAGGCGACGTCGTGCTCTTCATCCATGGCTCGGGCCAGAACCATCTGGGGTTCATGCTCCAGCACCGCTTCCTCGCCAACCGGGGCTGGCAGGCGATCACGCCCGACTTTCCCGGCCACGGGCAAAGCGCAGGTGCCCCGCTCACCTCGATCGAGGCGATGGCCGACTGGCTCGCCGCCTTCATGGAGGCCGCAGGAATCGCGACCGCCCATATCGCAGGGCATTCCCAGGGGGCGCTCGTGGCACTCGAACTCGCCGCCCGGCACGCAGGCAAAGTGCGCTCGGCAACCTTCATCGCCAGCGCCCTGGCTATCCCGGTCAACGATTACCTCCTGGGCCTCGCCAAGGACCGTGAGCCCAAGGCGATCCGGGCCATGATGGATTGGGGGCACGGACCCACGGGGCATGTCCACGACCACACCATGCCCGGGTCGAGCCACATGGGCCTGGGCGGCCAGCTCATGGCCTCGAACACTCCCGGGGCGCTCTATGCCGACCTCAACGCCTGCAACAGCTATGTCGGCGGCCGAGAGGCGGCGGCGAAGATCACCTGCCCCACCCTGTGCATCCTAAGCGGCGAAGACAAAATGACGCCCATCAAGGCCGGGCGACAACTCCACGCCGCGCTGAACGGTGACCTCACGGAAATCCCGCATTCCGGCCATATGTCCATCACCGAGCAGCCATGGGAGGTGACCCAACCCCTCCGGCGCTTCCTTTCTGACCAGCGCGCGGAGGCCTGAGCACCCGCGCACCGTTTCTTTCGTTCCCAAATACTCCCGCCGGAGGCAATCCCGACCCGTCCACACGCACCAGAGCCCGATCCCCAAACCACCGTCGCCACACGCGCCATCCGGGGCGGCGGC
>JBCDGS010000016.1:0-62470 GCA_038751055.1 Pseudomonadota bacterium
CACACCAATACTGTCCGCGGCACAAAGCATGTCATAGACACGCGGATCTTCGGGGGGCAGCGTGGCAAGTGTATAGCTCTGCTGGTGGTGCATCTTGAGCAGATCAAATGCCTTGCGGATGCAGGTCAGCATGCCAAGGGAGAGCACGTCGATCTTCAGGATGCCAAGGCTATCAATGTCGTCTTTGTCCCAGCAGATGACAGTGCGGTCCTCCATCGTGGCGTTCTCGATCGGGACCAATTCATCAAGGCGGCCCTCGGTGACGATGAAGCCGCCCACGTGCTGGCTGAGGTGGCGGGGAAAGCCGATGATTTCGTAGATCAGCGTGAGCGTCTGGATCAGGTGCTGGTCGGTGGGATCAAGGCCGATTTCGCGCATCCGTTCGGCTTCGAGCCCGGTGGCCGAAAAGAACCCCCAGAGCTGGGAGGACATGGCCGTGATCGTGTCCTCAGAGAGCCCCATGGCCGTGCCCACCTCGCGCACGGCGCGTTTGCCGCGGTAGTGGATGACGGTTGCGCAAAGGCCCGCGCGGTGGCGACCGTAGCGCTCATAGATGTGCTGGATGACCTCCTCCCGGCGCTCATGCTCGAAATCGACGTCGATGTCGGGGGGCTCGTTGCGGGCCTCGGAGACGAAGCGTTCGAAGACCATGGTGCCGAGTTCGGGGGAGACGGAGGTCACGCCCAGGCAGTAGCAGACCACCGAGTTCGCCGCGCTGCCGCGCCCCTGACAGAGGATGCCCTGGCTGCGGGCGAAGGAGACGATGTCGTGGACGGTGAGGAAGTAGGGATCGTACTTGAGCTTGGAGATGAGTTTCAACTCATGCTCGAGGAGGTCGATAACGCGCTGCGAGGCCCCTTGCGGATAGCGCCAGGCGAGCCCCTCATAGGCCATGCGGCGCAGACGATCGGACGGCTCTTCGCCGCCGAGGATTTCCTTGGGGTACTCGTAGCGCAACTCTTCGAGGGAAAAGCGGTGCTCGGAGGCCAGCCGGGCCGCGGTCTCCACGGCCCCTGGGTAGTCTGCAAAGAGGCGACGCATTTCGACCTCAGAGCGCAGGCGCTGTTCGGCATTGGCCTGCGCGTCGCGGCCCAGCGCGTCGACACGGATCCCGAGCCGGATGGCGGAGAGGACGTCCGTGAGCTTGCGCCGTCGCCCGTGATGCATGACCGGTAGCGCGGAGGCCACAAGCGCGAGGCCGAGCGAGGACGCGAGCCGCGCATGGGCCCGGAACCGCGCCGGATCACGCCCGTCATAGCGGGGGGCGAGGATCAGGTGGCATTGTTCGGGGAGGCGGCGGGTCAGGCGCCGCACCTGCTGATGCCACGCGCTCCCGCCGCGCTCAGGGGGAGTACCCTGTGGCACGTGGAGCAGCAGCGTCAGCCCTTGCGCGAACTCCTCGAGATCGGGGAGGCCGAGGGTGCAGCTGCCCTTTTCGGCCCGAAGTCTGCCGGTGGAGATCAGGCGCGTGAGATTTCCCCAGCCCTGCCGGTGGCGCGGGATCGCGGTGAGGGTCAGACCGTCCTCGAGCATGATCTTCGCCGCCGGGATCAAGCGCGGGGCATTGAAAATGTCGGCGCTGGGCGGCTTCGGTACATGTGGTGGGCAGGGCGGGCCGATGGGGCCGTCTCGCGCCTCTGCCTCACGTCTCAGCCGCACGTTGCGCGCGATCTCCTTGGCTTCGGTATGGGCGCGCACAATGCCTGCGACGCTGTTCTCATCTGCGATGGCGAGCGCAGGCTGCCCGAGCAGGGCTGCCCGACGCATGTATTCCTCGGGGTGCGAGCCCCCTGTGAGGAAAGTGAAGTTCGATGTGGCCGAAAGCTCGGCGAAGGGGGCTCTTTCGGGTAGTTCGGTCATGAAGTGGCAGCTCCGTGAACGACTCGGAAGAATATTTGTTCACATTTTGTTCTAAATTTCCAGTCCCTCCGCACTTGGTGACATCGAATGAGTATTTCTGAACGAAAGAAAGGGGTGTCTTTACCCCCGATTAACCTTGTTCCCGCAGGTTGGACATACGGTACAGGCGGGAGCGCCGATGACCGTAACGTGAGAAAGGAGGCGCTCTGACAAGATCAGGACGCCACCGGGGGGGAGGGTGTCATAGCCCTCCCCTTTCTTTCGTTCAAAAATACTCCGGAGAGCGCGAGAGGCAGAGCCTCTCGCATCCGACGCAAGGCGGATACCCGTCGTTCACATCCCCCGGAGAAGCGGCGTGAACTCCTCGAGGACCGCCTCGTAGACACCGCGCTTGAACGGCACGATCGCCCCAGGCAAATCCTGCGCATCAATCCATGTCCAGGCGGAAAACTCCGGATCGGCGGTATTGATGTTCACGTCTTCATCGCGTCCCAGAAACCGCATCAGGAAATACTTCTGTTCCTGTCCCCGCCATCGGCCATTCCAGAGCTTGCGCACAAGCTCCAGTGGCAGCTCGTAGCGCACCCAGCGGGACGTTTCGCCGATAATCTCGACGAGGCTGGGTGAAATGCCGGTTTCCTCCTCGAGCTCCCGCAAAGCCGCCTCACGCGGGTTCTCGCCCTCGTCTATCCCGCCTTGCGGCATCTGCCAGGCCGGTCCCGGATTGTCCCGTCGCTGGCCCACGAAGACGCGCCCGTCCGCATTGACCAGCATCACACCCACATTGCGGCGATAGGGCAGTTTCTCAATTTCGTCAGGTGTCACGTGTTGTCTCCGTCGTCGCGCCGCTCGCCGCGCGCGAAGCGCGCCACCGAAGGCCCAAGCGCAGTGCGCGCCGGGGGGAGGCGGGCGGGCCCCTGCCTGCAAAGGAGGGGAAAGCCCGCCCATCGCGCTATTGTTGCAGGGCGTTCAGGCCCTTGAGGATGTCGATGGCATAGGCCAGCTGATAGTCTTCCTCGCGAAGTTCGGCCGTCGCTTCTGCTATGGCACGTTCTTCTTCGATCTGACGGCGCTGATCCTCTGTCAGGCTGTCGTTGTCGAGCGATCCGCGCAGATCCGCTTCAGAGCGCGTCCCCCGCGCAGCCTCTTCCTCCTCTTCCGCAGCGGCGCGGCGCGGTTGCTCCACGATGATGTCGGGCGAAATCCCCAGCGCCTGGATCGAGCGACCGGACGGTGTGTAGTACCGCGCGGTTGTCAGGCGCATGGCTCCGGACCCGCGGAGCGGCATGATCGACTGCACCGACCCTTTGCCAAAGCTCTTCGTTCCCACGACGATGGCCCTCTGGTGATCCTGGAGCGCGCCCGCCACGATCTCGGACGCAGAGGCCGAGCCGCCGTTGATCAGGACAACGATAGGCAGACCTTCGGCGAGGTCATCGGGGGTCGCGTTAAAGCGCTCCGCGTCCTGCGGCTCTCGGCCACGGGTGCTGACGATCTCACCGGCGGTCAAAAACGCGTCGGAGACCCGCACCGCCGCCGTCAAGAGACCGCCGGGATTGTTGCGAAGGTCGATCACGACGCCAGAGACGTTCTCTTTCCCGCCCGCATCTTCGAATTGCTCAATGAGGCCTTCGCGCAGGTTGGGGTAGGTCTGGTCGTTGAACGTCGAGACGCGCAGGACCACGGCCTCGCCTTCCAGTCGGGTCCGAACGGCGGTCAGTCTGATCGTGTCGCGGATGATGGTGATGTCGAACGGCTCGTCCTCGCCCTCGCGCACGACGGTGATGATAATCTCCGATCCCACCGGCCCGCGCATCATCTCCACCGCTTCGTCGAGCGTCAGGCCCAGGAGGCCCTCGCCATCGACATGGGTGATGAAGTCTCCTGCCTCCACGCCCGCAATGTCAGCCGGGGTGCCATCCATGGGCGCCACGACCTTCACGAAGCCTTCTTCCTGCGTCACCTCGATGCCAAGGCCGCCGAACTCGCCACGGGTCTGGATACGCATGGCTGCCGCGTCATCGGGTGACAGATACGAGGAATGCGGATCGAGCGACGTCAGCATCCCGTCGATGGCCGCCTCGATCAGTTCCTCGGCCTCGACCTCTTCGACATATTGCGCGCGGATGCGCTGGAAGATGTCCCCAAAGAGGTCGAGCTGTTCGTAGACGTTGGACTGCTCTTCGGCCTGCTGGGCCAGAAGCGGCCCCGCGACCTGCGTCGTCGTCAGACCGCCTGCGAGCACCCCGATCCCGGCAGCAAGGATGAATTTCCGCATCGTCAGTTCCTCTCCATCGCGAACCAGTCCTGCGGATCCGCCGTTTCTTCGTTGTGTCGGACTTCGATATAGAGCGTCTCGGACCGGTTTGTCGAAGACGTTCCGACCTCGGCACGCCCGGTTTCCCCCATGAGGCCGACGGGAGCGCCGGTATTCACCACGGCGCCGATGGGAACGTAGACCTCTGCAAGGCCGGCCAAAACCACCAAAACGCCGCTGGCGGGCTCAAGGATCATCACATTTCCGTAGTCGAGGAGGGGTCCCTGAAAACGCACCGTTCCTGCAGCCGGCGACGTCACCAGCGCCGACGGGCGCGTGGCGAGGATCAGGCCGGGCCGCGCAATCCCGGCGGCGTCAGCCTCATTGTAGCGGCGAAGAACCGTCCCGCGCACCGGCAGCGCGAGCGTCCCGCGAAGGCGCGCGGCCGTGGGCAGCTCGTTGCCCGCTTCGGCAACGGCAATGTCGCTGAGGCCGCTCGCAAAGGCATCAAGGGTTTCGGACGCCGCAATGAGGACCGCCGTCTTCACCGGGTCCTCGGTGAACCTCTGGGGCAGGGGCTCCCGGTCTGCGATGGCCGCTGCGAGCGCCGAGCGCGCGTCTTGCACGCCCGTCAGGCCGGAGCGCAGCCGGTCGGCGGCGTCTTCCTGGAGCTGGCGGAGGGTTGCCACCGCCTCCAGATCCGAGCGCAGCGCGATCACTTCGGCCTGCAGAGCCGGGGTGACGTCGGCGAGCATCATGCCAGAGCGCGCCGCGCCTTCAGGCCCCTGCGGATGCAAAAGCAGCTGCGGCGTCGGTCGGTGCCCGATGACTTGCAGAACGCCAATGAGGCGCGCCACTTCAGCTTCCTTCGCGGCGAGCCCCAGGACGAGCGTCTCTTCCGCCTGTACGGCCTTGCGCAGGCTGCCCCGGATAGCCGAGAGACCGTCTTCAAACCCGTGAACGACCTCGGTCAGGGCGCTCACCCTGTCGCGCGCGCTCTCTGCCTCTGACAAGGCGGTCCAGGCGGCTTCGATCTCTGCAATGGCCGTTCGCGCCTCTGCAGCGGGGTCGGCCGTGGCAGGGAGGCCGAGGACCATCAGAATGAGGAGAAGGCGTTTCATCGATCCGTAGGGTGCGTATCACGCGCCATTCTGCAAGAGGGATGTGCCCCCCATTTCGGGCGGTATGGGGAGGTTCATGAGCTCAAGGAGCGTCGGGGCGAGATCGGCAAGGCGCCCGTCCCCGATCCTTGCGCCAGCGGGCCCGCCGAACAGGATCACCGGAACAGGGTTAAGGGTGTGGGCGGTATGCGGCCCGCCGGTGTCAGGATCGACCATGACCTCGCAATTGCCATGATCCGCCGTGACGATCATCGCGCCCCCCACGGCCGCGAGCGCCTCAACCACCTGGGCGAGCCCCCGGTCCACCGCCTCACAGGCGCGGATCGCGGCGTCTAGATCGCCAGTATGGCCCACCATGTCTGGATTGGCGAAGTTCGTCACAATGAGGTCGTAGCCCTTGTGAATGGCTGCCACGAATTTCGATGTCACCTCCGCCGCCGACATTTCCGGCTGCAGATCGTAGGTCGCAACCTTGGGCGAGGGCGGCATGAAACGGTCTTCGCCCGCATAGGGCTCCTCCGCGCCACCGTTGAGGAAGAACGTCACGTGCGGGTATTTCTCGGTCTCGGCGAGGCGGAACTGGGTCTTGCCTTGTTTGGAGACCCACTCGCCCAGCGTGTTGACGATCTCCCGCTTGGGATAGGCGGTGTCGAGATAGGCGCTGTGGGCCTCGGAATAGGCCACCATGCCGAGCTGTGCGGCGAAGTGCGGTCGCGCGCCTACGTCAAAGGCATCGAAATCTGGGGCGCAGAGGGCGGCGAGGATCTCACGCGCGCGGTCGGCCCTGAAGTTGAGGCAAAAGAGGCCGTCGCCGTCGATCATGCCAGCATAGCCGCCAATCCCGCGCGGCTCGATGAATTCGTCCGTGATCCCGGCGCCGTAGCTGTCCTGCACCGCCTCAAGCGCGGTCGGGCAAGAGGCGCCATGCCCCGCAGCCATGGCGCCAAAGGCCCTCTCAACCCTGTCCCAGCGGTTATCCCGGTCCATGGCGTAGTAGCGCCCGATGACAGTGACGATGCGCGCGCCTTCGGGGAGCTTTTCTTCGAGGGCCGGGATGAAGGCATCAGCCGTTTTCGGCCCGACATCGCGCCCGTCGGTGATTGCGTGGATGGCGACAGGCACGCCCATGGACGTCAAGAGCTTGGCGGCCGCGACGATGTGATCAAGGTGCCCGTGCACGCCCCCGTCCGAGGCCACGCCCATCAGATGCGCCGTCCCGCCGCTCTCCTTCAGCGCCTCCCCGAAAGCGAGGATCGCTTCATTTTCGAAGAAAGAGCCGTCCTCGATCGCGAGGTCGATCTGGCCGAGGTCCATCGCCACTACCCGGCCCGCGCCGATGTTGGTGTGGCCAACCTCTGAATTGCCCATCTGCCCGGATGGAAGGCCCGCATCGGGCCCATGGGTGACAAGCTGAGCGCTGGGGCAGGTGGCGCGGAGCCGATCAAAGGTGGGGGTTGCTGCAAGGGCCGGCGCGTTCGCGTCGCGTCGCGGAGCATCTCCCCAGCCATCGAGGATGCACAGAACGACAGGTCTGCTTTCTGCGGTGCTCATGCGCGCAGGGATAGCAGACGCCGCCGCAGTCACAACCGCGTCCCGTACTTTCTTTCAGACGCGATGATAAGGCCCGCCGGCGAGGATCGTCGCCGCCCGGTAGAGCTGCTCGGTCAGCATGACGCGGGCCAGCATGTGGGGCCAAACCATGGCCCCGAAGGACAGCGCGAAATCGGCCTCGGTCCGCAGGTCGGCTGCCAGCCCGTCAGCCCCACCGATCAGAAAGGCGAGATCCTGAGTACCCGTGTCCCGCCACGTGGCGATGCGAGCGGCAAAGGCGGGTGACGCGAGGGTCTTGCCGCGTTCATCAAGACAGACAGTTGTGGCGCCTTTGGGCAGGGCGCGGCGCAGCAGGTCTGCTTCGCCCGCCATGCCTCCGCCCTTGCGGTCATCGACCTCAACAATCCGAAGCTGCGAGAGCCCGAGGGCCCGGCCCGTTCTCTCAAATCGCTGGGTGTAATCGTCGATCAGCGCGCTTTCAGGGCCGCCACGCAGACGGCCCACAGCGCAGATGTGGAGACGCATCAGCCCCTGCCGTCAGGCCGTGCCGGTGCCCTCGCCGGGGCTCAGCCACATCTTTTCGAGCTGATAGAACTCCCGCACTTCAGGGCGGAAAATGTGGACGATCACGTCGCCCGCATCGATCAGCACCCAGTCGCCGGCTGCCTTGCCTTCGACCTTGCAGAGGATCTTGAGCTCCTGCTTGAGCTTGTCAGTGAGCTTTTCGGCCAGCGCGGACACCTGCCGGGTTGAGCGACCGGAGGCCACCACCATGAAATCGCCCATCTCGGATTTACCGCGCAGGTCGATCTCGACGATGTCTTCGGCTTTTTCACTGTCGAGGGTTTGGGTGATGAGCGCGCGGGTCGCCTCGCTCATCGATTTAGGGTCAGCCATTGCGCTTACCCGTGCATCCGCGGCTCGGGCCGCATCGGACGAAAGGGACAGGACATAGTCCTCCATCTCTGTCGCGCCGTGTGCCCCGGCGCTGGGCATGATCAGAAGGTAGCAAGCAACCCGGCCCATTTCAACGCTCGTCCCAAGGCGGTAAACTGCGCGGCAGGTCCAGCGGGGCCGTGAAACGAGGAGACACACCGCCGTGATGAGAATTCTAACCCTGGCCGCGTTGGTTGTGCTTGTTTCCTGTGGTTTTCGGGGCGGCGGCGAGGCGCTCACGACGGCAGAGACCCGCGAAAAATTCGGATTTGCGGAGGATGTCGTGGAGATTTGCGACGCGCCGGGCGTGCTTGGTCAGCGCATCAGCCCGGTCGGGAGCGACCCGCAAAATCCGGCATGCGGCTTTGATCGGGCGGCGCTCGTCTACTCTGTCGGCGGAGTTGCGCTTAGCCCTCCTGCGCGGATGCAGTGCCGGACCGCGCGCATCACGTCCGACTGGATGAGCACGGCGGTGGAGCCCACGTTCAGCGAGGCGGGCAAAGACCTGCAAAGCATGCGCGTTGTGGCCGATTACGCCTGCCGGACCCGCAACCACCGGCGCGGCGCCCGGCTGTCAGAGCACGCCAAAGGCACAGCGATCGACATCGCGGCTTTTACCCTCGAGGACGGGGAGGTGCTGACGGTCCTTGGTGACTGGCGCAATGAGAACGGGGCACTGATGAAGCGCCTCTTTCAGGCATCTTGCCGGATCTGGCATACCTCGATCGGGCCCGACGGGGACCGCTTTCATCAGGACCATTTTCACTTTGACGCCACCCGCAATCGCGGGCCGGGCACCTGGTGCCGCTAGGGCCAAAACGTGCCGGACTATGTCGCGGGCAGATCGCTGGATTGGCTGCCTCCGACCATCCGCACTTCGCGCTGCGGGAAAGGGATGGAGACGCCATTCTCCTGAAAGCTGTCCCAGAGCGCGAGATAGACATTGCCGCGGATGTTAGTGAGGCCGCCGGTGGGGTCGCTGATCCAGAAGCGCAGGATGTAGTCGACGCTGGAATCGCCGAAGCCCACGATGTGGCACACGGGTGGGCGATCCTTGAGGACGCGGTCCACCCCCGACGCCGCCGCTATGGCCAGTTTTCGGACCGTGTGTGGATCATCGCCGTAGGCCGTGCCGAAATAGATGTCGAGGCGGACGAATTCGTTGGAATGCGACCAGTTCACCACCTGGCTCGTGATGAGGTCCTCGTTGGGGATGAGGTATTCCTTGCCGTCGCGGGTGACGACGCTCACGTAGCGGGCGCCGAGCGCGTTGATCCACCCGAACGTGTCGCCGAGGGAAATCACGTCGCCAGGCTTGATCGACTTGTCGAGGAGGATGATCACGCCGGAGACGAGGTTCGAGACGACTTTCTGCAGCCCGAAGCCAAGGCCCACACCGATGGCGCCAGAGAGCACCGCGAGGCCAGTGAGGTCGACGCCCACGACGTTGAGCCCCACGACGATGGCGACACTATAAAGGACAATCTGCAGGCCCTTGATCGCCAGCACCTGCATGGATGGAGATATCTCCTGCGACCTCTGGATCCGTTCAGAGGTGGCGCGGGTGACAAGGCGCGCTCCGGTAATGAGCACGCCGAGCCAGATCATCGCTTGGATGACGAGCAGGGCTGAGAGGCGGAAGTCCCCCACGGACAGCGCCAGACTGTCGAGGAGGGTCGTCGCCTGCGCCAAAAGACCCGTGATCTGCAAGGTGACATAGGCCCAGGCCCCGTAGCGCACGAACTGCCTGAGCGCGCGGTTGCGGATCAGGCGTGTGGCGTAGGCGACCACGAGCCAGGCAAAGGCCAGTGTCGCGATGAGACCAAGGAAGTAGGAACGGGAGGGCCAGGTGACCTCGCGCATGATCCAGACCGTCAACCAGATCAGGATCACGAAGATGATGCCCCTCAGACGCTGCAGGATGGCGAGCACCGATTTGATCCGCCAGAGCGGCCAGTCTTCGCGATGGGACAGCCAAGAGCGGATGCGCGGATTCAGAAAGGACGCGATCGACCACGCCAGAATGAAAAGCGCGAGCGCGATAAGGAACTGGTAGGCGGTCCACGGGCGCAACATGCCCGTCAGGAACGTCTCTGACCGCGCGAGCAGGTCGGCAAGAATGGAGTTGAGAGCCTCTGGAGTGCTGTCCATGCCGCGACCTTACCCGACCGACTGCGCGGTGCAACTTCGGCGAGGCCCCGCGCCCGGCGTCACGGATGCTGCTGCCTGTCAGGTCTGCAGGCCGTCCATGATGCCGTCAATGCTCGCGCGGACATCGCTGCTGGCGGATTCAGTGGCTTCGGACAGGGTTTTGATCTCTTGCGCGATGACGGAAAACCCGCGTCCGGCATCCCCGGCGCGGGCGGCCTCCACCGCTGCATTGAGGGCGATGAGGCGCACCGTCCGGCTGATGGCATCGATGCGGTCGACAGCCCCCTGGGCGTCCGAGCGTGCCAGTTCGGCGCGGTCACGCTCTTGCGCGATTAGCTCTTCATGGGCGGCGTCGATAGCTTCGGACAGGGCCACGGCGGCGTAGTGAAACTCACGGTAGACAAAGCTGATCATTTCCTCGATTTCGGCCGCGAGGGAGGCCTCCGCCCGCTCAAGTTCTGACACGATACGGCCTGCGCGATTTCCAAACTCTGTCAGGGGGCCAAGCGTCGCGGCATGCGCATCGGCGATGTCGCGCATCCAGCTCAGCGCGGTGTCGTTCAGTTCGGGAAGGGGATTGCGGCCAACGAGGGCCGTGTGCAGCCGTTGAAACCCGCGAAGGGCCCGCGCCGCGCCGCGCGTCGCGGAGGCGATGCTGATGGGATCGTCGGTCAGTTGGCAGACACTGGAAAACATGCAAACACGGATGCAATGGGTCCTGAGCAGCACCGGCAGGTTCGGCATGGCGGCCATCGCCACGGCATCGGGCGCGTCACGCGCGATAGCAGCCGGAAAGTCCACTTCGAAATCGACGTCATATCGCCCCATGGAGCCCGCATAGCCCCAAAGGGTTAAGAAGGTGTCAGCGGCAGACAGGCAGGGCCACTTCGTTGCGGCGGGACCACGGCGGCGTCATCGGCCCGTCGTAAAAGAAGTACCGCGGCGCCCCGGCGACCTCGTAGCCGCGTTGCGCGGCTTCCTGCACCACCTGCGCGGATCGCTTTGCAAGAGCAGAGGCGTTCCGGAACCCGGAAAACTGGATGACCAGCAGCTCTTCCTTGCCGGTCTCGACAAAGCGGATTGCATCGCTCTTGGCGTCCGGCAGCGTGTCGAGACTGAACGTCCCCGGCATCATGAAGCTGACGGTCCACGCCTGGGACCCGCTCTCGGTCGGGGCCTGCCCGACGGGCACGGTCATGGCGATCTTCTCGCCCGACGCATTGCCGCCGAAGATGTAATTGGCCAGCACCTGAAAGCCCCGGGACACCGCCTGCCCCTGAGAGCCGTTCACGCGCACCTCGGCGAGGATGTGCGGCTCATAACGGCGCAGCTCCATGTCGCCGCTGGCCTCGACCACGGCGTAGGGTGGCAGTTCGTAGCCTTTGTACATGTCACTCTCCGTCGCCGCAGCCACGGCCGCGCCGATGAGAGCAAGGATCATCCCGATATGGACGAGCTTTAGGAGGCTGCGTGCGTCATTCTGCATATGACGCGTACGACGCCCGGTCGCGAGTGGATCAAACTCGGGGTCCGACTTTGGCACTCGACCCTTGCGAAGCGGCACATCGCCGCCTATTTTCGCGCCCATGCAACAGCGAGCCGACATCTTCTTCAGCGACCGCTCCTTCCGGGGACAGGTCTTTTCGGCTCGACTTAGTCTATCCCTTCGCTGAGGCGCCCCCCGATGGGTGGTCTCAGATAACCGCGACGTGCCCCACGCCAGGCCGCCCGGCTCAGCCCACGAGGAAGGATAGACGCAATGGCTGGCAAGACGCTCTATGACAAGATCTGGGACGCCCATCTGGTGGAGACGTCAGAGGATGGCATGGGCCTTCTCTACATTGACCGCCACTTCGTCCACGAGGTGACGTCACCACAGGCGTTCGAGGGGCTGGCCCTTGCCGGTCGTCCGGTCCGCGCACCGGACAAGACTGTCGTGGTGCCGGACCACAATGTCCCAACCACATGGGACCGGGAGAAGGGCATCGACAACGAGGAGAGCCGCATTCAGGTGGAAGCCCTGCACGCCAATGTCGCAAAGTTCGGCCTGCCACATTACTACGAGATGAACGATATCCGGCAGGGCATCGTCCACATCGTGGGGCCAGAGCAGGGCTGGACCCTGCCCGGCATGACCATCGTCTGCGGTGACAGCCATACCCCCACCCACGGTGCCTTCGGCGCGCTCGCCCATGGAATCGGCACGTCCGAGGTGGAACATGTCCTGGCCACCCAGACGCTGATCCAGAAGAAATCCAAAAACATGCGTGTCGTCGTCTCCGGCACCCTGAGCGCGGGCGTCACGGCCAAGGATATCGCGCTCCATGTCATTGGCGTCACCGGCACAGGGGGCGGCACCGGTCACGTGATCGAATATGCGGGCGAAGCCATCGAGGCGCTGTCCATGGAAGGTCGCATGACAATCTGCAATCTGGCCATAGAAGGCGGCGCGCGGGCGGGCCTGATTGCGCCGGACGAGACGACGTTCGACTACGTGCGCGGCCGCACCCACGCCCCGAAAGGCGCCATGTGGGAGGCGGCCCTCGCGTGGTGGCGGACGCTGAGGACGGACGCGGACGCCCATTTCGACAAGGTCGTGGAGATCGATGCCGCGGACATCGCGCCTGTCGTCACGTGGGGCACGTCGCCGGAGGACGTGTTGCCGATCACGGGTCAGGTGCCCGCGCCGGATGATTTCGAAGGTGGAAAGATCGCCGCCGCCGCGCGGTCCCTAGACTACATGGGGCTGAGCCCCGGCACACGCCTTGACGAGATTGAGATCGACGCCGTCTTTCTGGGCTCCTGCACCAACGGCCGCATCGAGGACCTTCGCGCAGCGGCTGCGATCGTCAAAGGGCGCAAGATCTCGAAGCGGTTGAGTACGGCCATCGTCGTCCCCGGCTCGGGTCTGGTGCGGTTGCAGGCCGAGGAAGAGGGGCTCGCTGACATCTTCAAGGAGGCGGGGTTTGAATGGCGTCTGGCGGGCTGCTCCATGTGCCTCGGGATGAATCCCGATCAGCTCGGCCCGGAAGTGCGCTGTGCCTCCACGTCCAATCGCAACTTCGAAGGCCGGCAGGGCCGCGGCGCGCGCACGCACCTGATGTCGCCTGCGATGGCAGCGGCGGCAGCGGTCACGGGGCGGCTGACGGATGTGCGCGAACTTGAGGCCAGGGAGGCGGCCGAGTGAAGCGGCTCACGAGCCGTTCCGGCACGAGTTGGGACACAGTCTGGGGCGTCGGCTCCCCCGAGGAGACCCTCGAGACGGATTTCGGTGCCAAGGCCCCGTTCCGGAGCCTGCATAAGACCGAAGCCTTCATCGATCCGCTTTATCCCGATGAGACCAAGCGCCTGACGGCCTACACCGACGCAAGTGGCGTCCGCGTTGTCATGGGCGAGGTGTCGAACGGGGTCTGGGCCGTGGGGATCCGCCGGGATTAGCCCTTGAGGTGGAACGCAACGCGCGCGTCCTGCAAAGCGTCCTTCTGGCGCTCGGACGGGTTCGGGGCGACCTCGGACAGGATGCCAAGCATCGGGCCTGCGGCGTTCTCCCTCTCCATCTTGTAGAGCTTGCGCGCCGCGCGGGAGAACGCGGGAGACGCGCCGTTGCACTGGTCGATCAACCAACGAGCGAGGATAAGAAGCTCATCCGCATCGGCTTGCGGCATCTCCAGCGTCGTTGCGAGTGTGTCCTTCAGGCGCGCGTGATCCGTAGCGGATGCGGGTCCATCGAGCTGGATATAGGCGAGGCCCACCACTGCGCAGGCGACGTTGGCATCGTCCACATCCTCCATGGGGTGGCGATTTGCGTTGCGTTTGAACCCAAAGCGCCGGGCGGCGAGGCGCACGTCATTGGCTGCGTCAAGCACATCGCTCGCGATATGTCCGGCGTTTCTTGCGCGGACAAAGAAAAAGTAGGCCGCCACGATGGCCCCTAGGATTCCAAGGATGATCGGCATTGCATACTCCTTCTGCCCTGCGCGCAAACAACAACCTGAACGCGACCTCTACGACGAAGCGGGCCAAAGTGTGACCGCTTGGAGGAATGTTGCGCTGAGGGCAGAGCCGCAACAATGGTGGATTTCCCTAGTTCCGCCGTTGCTGATAAGACCGATGCAACTGCGGGAGGCCTCCATGGACAAGTTCACGACCCTGACGGGGATCGCGGCGCCGATGCCGCTCATCAACATCGACACCGACATGATCCTGCCCAAGCAGTTCCTGAAGACGATCAAGCGGTCGGGTCTGGGCGTCAGCGCGTTCTTTGAGATGCGCTACGACACGGATGGGGCAGAAAACCCGGACTTCGTGCTGAACAAGCCTGCCTACCGCGACGCGCAGATCCTTGTCGCCGGCGACAATTTCGGCACCGGCTCATCGCGCGAGCATGCGCCCTGGGCCCTTCTCGACTTCGGTATTCGCTGCGTGATCTCGACGAGCTTCGCGGACATCTTTTACAACAACTGCTTCAAGAACGGCATTCTGCCCATGATCGTGACGCCCGAGGAGCTGGAGCTTTTGATGGGCGACGCGGAGAAGGGCGCGAATGCAAGGATGTCGGTGGACCTCGACGCACAGACGGTCACCACCTCGGACGGCGCAGAGGTTCGGTTCGAGATCGACCCCTTCCGCAAGCACTGCCTTCTGAATGGCCTCGACGATATCGGCCTCACCCTCGAGAAGTCGGACGCCATTGATGCATTCGAGACACAGGCCACCACGGCCCGTCCTTGGGTCTGACACAATTCGGCCACACTATATCTGGCGTGAGCGCTGGGTTTTTGAGCTCTGAGAAGACGGTTTCCTAAGAAACCAGCCGTCAAGCTACAAAAAGATTCCCTCCCCGAAAACAGTCGCTTGCCCGGCATAGCGAAAGTGGGCACAATCAGGGCAACAATGAGGCAGTCGAACGGTC
Organism: Pseudomonadota bacterium; assembly: GCA_038751055.1. Classification (GTDB taxonomy): domain Bacteria; phylum Pseudomonadota; class Alphaproteobacteria; order Rhodobacterales; family Rhodobacteraceae; genus Shimia_B. Next base: position 14,789 of record JBCDGS010000016.1, read on the forward strand.
TCGCAAACACGGACACGTTCGGCATCAAAAATGGGACAAGGCTTCCGGCAGCGTATCGGGACCGTCCATGATTGAGGGTCAGGCAGTGGTTTCACGGCTTCCAGGCGCGTTTTTGCGCGCACTTCTCGTGGTCTGGGTGATCTCGACCCCGGCGCTGCTCCTGCCGGAAGTCAGCCCCGACGCGACGCAGGTGGTGGCCCTCGTCGCTATCTTTGCCGCGCTCATCACATTCGTCGAATATGCCTCGAACTACCCGTCTCTCATAGAATTCCGCCATGCGCCGCCGTTCAACCGGGTGCGGTTCATCTCCTTGTTCGTGACCGTGTTCCTGCTGACGATCATCAGCCGCGGCACCTATGAGCCTACGGCGATCACGGAGTTCGTCACAGCGATTGGCACTGTCATCGGGCATTCGATCGATTTTCCATATTCGCCTGTGCGCAACATGGTGCTGACGCTCCCGCAGGATGCGGACGGAGACCTTGTTAGCGCCGTGCGGACCGCCGCAGGGCTGAGCTATCTAAGTTCCCTCGTCGGGCTCGCAGCTTTCGTCATCATTATCCGCATCTTCCAGTGGCCGGGCCGCTACGGGACGTTCAACGTGTGGATCAACCTGCCCACGTTCGATCCCACCGCCGGGGGGGACGTCGTGGAGCGCCTCCAGCGGGATGCGCGCTTTAACGTGGCGTTAGGGTTTCTTCTGCCATTCATTATTCCAGCGGTTCTCAAGGTTGCGGCCGAGACATTCGACCCGATCACCTTGCAGGCGCCGCAGACGCTGATTTGGATGATGACAGCATGGGCCTTTCTTCCTGCTTCCCTCTTCATGCGCGGCATCGCCATGGGCCGCGTCGCGCAGATGATCGAGGACAAGCGCCGTCAGCGCTACGCCGAGTTCGGCGAGGAGGGCTTGCTGGCCTGATCCTGTGCCTGCTGGCTGCCTGCGCGTCCGCTGACAGCATCCGCATCGCCACATTCCACACAGAGCTTGAGCGTCGTGGCCCGGGCCTCCTCCTGCGCGACCTCACACGCGGTGCGCCAGATATTGACTGGGTGTTAGCGCGGATCGCTGCCGTAGATGCCGATATCTGGGTGCTTCAGGGCCTCGACTTCGATGACGGCCGGCTCGCCCTGGCCAAGCTGGCGGAGGCCACGGGCCACGAGCACTATTTCGCGGCCGCACCCAACACCGGCGTCCCGACCGGGCAGGACCTCGACAAGGACGGATACTCCGATGGTCCGCGCGACGCGCAGGGCTATGGCTGGTTCAGCGGGCAAGGGGGCATGGCCATCCTGTCCCGCTATCCCCTGTCCCTCGCAGAGACTGCCACCGATCTGATCTGGTCCGCGCAGGACTGGGCCACGCTGCCTGCTGGATTTTACTCCGACGAGGCCAAGCAGGTGTTGCGGCTCTCTACCACGGCGCATTGGCGCATGAGGGTGGAGGCGCCTGTGCCCTTCGACCTGCTGAGCGCCTATCCCACCGCACCCGTCTTTGACGGTCCAGAGGATCGCAACGGGATGCGCAATGCCGATGAGGTCCGGCTTCTGGAGCGCATGGCGGAGGCCATCGACGGTCCGTTCGTCATTGCCGGCGACCTCAATCTCGATCCCCTGGCCGGGGAGGGGAAGCGGGAGGTCATGGCCGACCTCCTCGCCTCCGGTCGCGTTCAAGACGCGCTTCCCGGTCGCCCGACCGTCGATTTTGGCGCGGCAAGCGCTGGTCCTTTGCGGGTCAGCTACGTCCTGCCTTCGATGGCCTGGCGTATCGAGGAGGCCGGGATCGCCTGGGCGGAGGCCCCGTCAGACGGTGACACCCGCTTTACGCGCCACCAGCCTGTCTGGGTTGATCTGATGATTGAGGGCACTCGCTAGGGCCGCTTCGGCCCCGGTATCACGATGGTCCGGAAGCAGCGTGCGAAGGGGCTCGGGATCGAGGGCATGGGGCGTGTTCCAGAGGTAGCGCATCGACAACGCGTAGCGCGCCACATCCCAGAACGGCCAAGCAGGCAGGAACGGAAACCACCGCATCCCCTTCACACGGACCCGGCGACCCGCGACCGTTGAAAGCGCCTGCGCCATCTCCTCCCCCGTGAGGCTGAGGCCCGCATAGGGGATATCGGCAAACGTGGGCAGCGCGGCCCGCATTTCGGCGAGCGCAACGGCGGCGCGCGCCATGTCGGGCAAGTATGCCCAGGCATGATCGACATCCGCGCGGCCTGGATAGGTCAGGACGCCCTGGGGCACAGTCTTTGCCATCACCATGTCAAACCAGTTCCCGGAAGCCTCGGTGTCGAGGAAATCGCCCGCGCGCAGGATGATCGTGCGCGCTCCGGCGGCGCGGTAGGCGGACTCGATGTCCGCGCGGATGCGGCCATAAGGACGGTCAGGGCGATGCGGCGTGTCCGCGTTCAGCTGCGCCGGCATGGACGAGCCGAAACTGTACACATTGCCCGGCACAATCACAGTCGCGCCGGACGCCGCTGCGACGTCAATGACGCGCTGATGCGCTGGCAGGGCCTCTGCGGCCCAGCGGCCCGGTGCCATGTTCCAGGCATTTACGATGACATGCGCCCCCCAGGCAGCATCCCAGAGGTTTTCGGTGTCTCTGTCAAACTGGCGCACAGTCCAGCCTGCGCGGGTGAAGGCGTTGGTGGCGTGACGTCCGAACCGGCCCGTGCCGCCGAGGATGAGAACGATCTTTTCCATAATGAGGTCTCCTGTGATGGAGGCGACGTAGCAGCCACCGCTGCAATCCGAAATTGACTAGAAACGATGCTTGAGTATGCATTTATGCATGGCTCAGAATCTCAGCTCCCTCGATTGGTCCTTGGTGCGCGCGTATCTGGCCGTGGCAGAGACAGGATCGCTCAGCGCCGCCGCGCGGAGGCTGAAGGCGAGCCAGCCAACGCTCGGCCGGCAGATCAAAACGATGGAAGCGGCGCTCGATGCCGACCTCTTTTCGCGGCACGCACGCGGCCTCAAGCTGACCGAGATGGGGGAGGCGATCCTGCCGGCTGCCCGCGCCATGGCCGAGGCGATGAACGAGATCAGGCTGGCGGCAGCCTCGCGCGAAACAGGCGTGACCGGGGCCGTGCGGATTACGTCCTCGATTAACGTGTCGTTCACGCTGTTGCCACCGGTGTTGGCGCGGGTGCGAGAGGTGCATCCTGGTATCCAGCTCGACCTCGTTCCGAGCGATGACAGCGAGAACCTGCTCTACGGCGAAAGCGATATTGCCGTGCGCATGTACCGCCCCACTCAAAAGGATCTGATCACCCAGCACGTGGGGACGTTTGACATCGGCCTATACGCGTCCCAGAGCTACCTCGCCCGGAAGGGAACCCCGCAGACGATGGATGCGATTTTTGCGCTCGATCTCGTTGGATACGACGAAAACCGCCGCGTTCTTGATGGCATGGCAGAGCGCGGCATGAATGCGACGCGCGATCTTTTTGCCACGCGCTGTGACGATCCCCTGACCCAGTGGGAGCTTATCGCAGCCGGATGCGGTGTGGGCTTTGGGCCGACGCGGGCCGGGGATGCGGACCCGCGCGTCACGCGCATTCCGCTGCCCTTTGATATACCTGGCCTTCCAATGTGGCTCACCACGAGCCAGGCGATGCGCCACACGCCCCGCATCCGCGCCGTGTGGGAGGTCATGTCCCACGCCCTGCGCCAGCCGTCTTGACGCCCCCCGGGCTGCCCGCTACCGCCGCATCAACACGGAGGACGCCATGACCAAATCCCTGCTCATACTGCCCGGTGACGGGATCGGTCCGGAGGTCATGGCCGAGGTCCGCAAGATCATCGACTGGATGAATACCCAGGGCCACGACTTTGACGTGATCGAGGATCTCGTGGGAGGCGCGGCCTATGACGTGCATGGCGTGCCGTTGGCCGATGAGACGCTCGCCAAGGCCCAGGCGGTCGATGCGGTGCTGCTGGGGGCCGTCGGCGGCTACAAGTACGACGCGCTCGATTTCTCGGTGAAACCAGAGCGCGGGCTCCTGCGGCTGCGCAAGGAGATGGACCTCTTCGCCAACCTGCGCCCGGCACAGTGCTTTGATGCGCTGGCGGATTTCTCCTCCCTCAAGCGGGACGTGGTAGCAGGCCTCGATATCATGATTGTCCGGGAACTGACCTCGGGCATCTACTTCGGGGAACCGCGCGGCATCATCGAAGAGGGCAATGAGCGGGTGGGCATCAACACCCAGCGCTATACGGAATCCGAGATCGCCCGCGTCGCCCGGTCTGCCTTCGAGCTCGCCCGGAAGCGGCAGGGCAAGGTCTGCTCCATGGAGAAGGCCAATGTCATGGAATCGGGGATCCTTTGGCGCGATGTCGTGACCGAAGTGCATGCCGATTACAGCGACGTGGACCTGAGCCACATGTATGCGGATGCAGGCGCGATGCAGCTCGTTCGGAACCCCAAGCAGTTCGACGTGATCGTGACCGACAACCTCTTCGGAGATTTGTTGTCCGACGCCGCGGCGATGCTCACCGGCTCGCTCGGGATGCTGCCGTCCGCGTCGCTGGGCGCGCCCATGGCCAATGGTCGCCCGAAGGCCCTCTATGAGCCCGTCCACGGCTCTGCACCTGACATTGCAGGGCAGGGCAAGGCGAATCCATGCGCCTGCATCCTCAGCTTTGCTATGGCCCTGCGATACTCCTTCGACATGGGCACAGAGGCGACGCGGCTCGAAGAGGCTGTGGAAGCGGTGCTTGCGAGCGGTTTGCGCACGCCCGATCTATTGCAAGCGTCCGATGGGACGCCTGCAACGACCTCCGAGATGGGCGATGCGGTCCTCGCGGCGTTGGGCTAGACCGTTAACCCTGTTCGACCCCGTTAACGCGCCATTAGAGCCCCGCATCTAAGCTGCCGGCTGGCAACGCGCAGGTTTGGTGGCTTCTGGTGACCCTCCCAACAGATTGGGCGAGCGATCCGATCGTTCGGATCGAGGCATTGGCAGTGCCCGTCTTGACGGGGCTGCCCGTGCTTCTTTGCGCGCTTGCCTGCGGTGCCGAGGCGCGGCAACGGCAAATGTCGTGGATAGAGTCCGCGAACCGTCTCATTGCATGGATGGAAGATGGGTTTGCCCCCGTTCTCCGAGATACGGGATTTGATCTGACGGGCGGTGCGCTGCAGGCGTGCTCCGTTGGGGCAAGTGAGACCGCGGGAATTGTGACCTGCGTCCAGAACCTCGCCATCGGGGCTGCGGCAGACGGTCGGCACCCGGATATCGCGCCGCTCCTCGAGCAATTCGACGGACGGACCGCCCCCGCCATCCATGCCGCGCTGGATGCCGCGCGGGAGGTGTTCATCACCGGCGTCCTGAAGCGTCAGGCCTACCACGCCTCCGCGTCCTCCGACATGCTGTCCGAGCTTGAACGCATAAACCGCTCTGTGCAGCTGCTGGCTGTCAATGCGGCTATCGAAGCTGCGCGGGTAGGGGACGCCGGACGCGGGTTTGCCGTCATCGCCGCTGAGGTGCGCGGCCTGTCGCGGCGGACGCTCGACGTTATCGAAGCCCGCAAGGACGGGCAGGGTTGAGGCCAGCCATGCTTGCCCCTATGGGCCGGGCTTCGTATTCTAGGCCGAGCAACGACGAGGCGTGCCGATGTCCACCAATACCCGGGCCGTGGTTCTGGCGCTGGGCGCATTTGCCGTCTTCGCCACGCACGACGTGATCATAAAGATCCTCGGTAGCAGCTACGCGGCGTTTCAGATCGTGTTCTTTTCGGCCATGTTCAGCTTTCCCGTGGCGACGCTGATCCTGTTGCGCGACCAGACGGCCGCGACGCTGATCCCCGTCCATCCCTGGTGGGTCGCCTTTCGGACGCTCGCGGCGGTCTTCACGGGCGCGTGCGCCTTCTATGCCTTCTCGGTCCTGCCGCTTGCCCAGACTTACGCCATCATATTTGCGTCACCCTTGCTGATCACCTTGCTCGCAATCCCTTTCCTGGGTGAGAAAGTCGGCGTTCGACGTGCGCTTGCCGTGATTGTGGGTCTGGCGGGCGTCGTCATCGTCCTCAATCCCGGCGCGACAGAGCTTGGCTTTGGCCATCTTGCGGCTTTGGGCTGCGCCGTCTTCGGATCGCTCGCATCGATCATCGTGCGCAAGATCGGGCGGGACGAGCGATCGATCGTGCTGATGCTTTACCCGCTCGTGGCGAACTTCGTGCTCATGGGCACGCTTTTGCCCCTCGTCTACGAGCCCATGCCGGTGCGCGATCTCGGCCTTTTCTTCGTTGCGGCCGTGCTGGCCATGGCGGCCACCTTCCTTTTGATTTCGGCCTACAAGATGGGCGAGGCCGCCATGGTCGCGCCGATGCAGTACAGCCAGATCCTGTGGGCGACGGTCTATGGATTGCTCTTCTTCGACGAGCTGCCCCAGTGGAACACAGCCATCGGAGCCGCCGTCATCATCGCCTCCGGCCTCTACATCGTGCTGCGCGAAAGCCGTAAGGGCGGAGCGTCAACGGCGCCTGTGCTTCGCACGCGGACGCGTCTCGACACTGGCGTCACGCCTCGTGTGAGCACCCTCATCCGGTCGAACGGGGAGGAGCCGCCCCTCGCGCCGCCGCACTCCCCCCGGGCGAGCCCCAAAACGCCGTCCATGCGCGGCCTTCCCGGCCGCAATTGAGAGCCCTGAATCCCCTTGCCAAGGCACAGGCCGCCCGCTAACCACCCCGCCACGGTCGGAGTGTAGCTCAGCCTGGTAGAGCACTGTCTTCGGGAGGCAGGGGTCGTGAGTTCGAATCTCGCCACTCCGACCAATCATCCAGGAAATCCAGCCTGTCGCTGCCCGTATCGGGCCAGTGCCCGCACCCCTGTACTGAACTGCGCAGGACGCTGATCCGGCGTTGCGTGGTTCTGTTCTCTAGAGGTCGAACGTCGCAAAGACCGGGGCGTGGTCAGACGGTTTCTCCCAGCCCCGGGCATCTCGGAAGATGCGGGAGCCCGATGCCGCGCCCGCGATGTCAGGTGTGGCCCAGACATGGTCGAGCCTGCGACCCTTGTCAGCGGCCGCCCAGTCGGGGGAGCGGTAGGACCACCAGCTATAGAGCTGCCCGTCAGGGATGTCGGCCCGCGTGACATCCACCCATCCGCCTGCCTTTTGCGCGGCCTCCATGTGCTCCACCTCGATGGGCGTGTGGGACACCACTTTGAGGAGTTGCTTGTGGCTCCAGACATCGTCCTCGCGCGGCGCGATGTTGAGGTCGCCGACGAGGATTGCGCGTCTGGGAGCCTCGGCTTCCCACATCTCGCGCATTTCGGTCAGATAGCGCAGTTTCTGATCAAACTTTTCGTTCTTGGCGCGGTCCGGGATATCGCCGCCTGCGGGCACGTAGTGGTTGTGGATCACGACGCCGTTCGGCAGCCGGGCCGCCACGTGACGCGCATGCCCAAGCGCCGCGAGATCAAGGGCGCCCGCATCTTCGAGCGGCAGTTTCGAGAGGATCGCCACCCCGTTGTAGCCCTTCTGCCCTCGGGCGACGCAATGGCCGTAGCCTTCGGCGGCGAAGGCCTCGAGCGGGATCTTGTCCACAGGGCTCTTGCATTCCTGAAGACACAGGATGTCGGGCGCCTCCGTGCGCAGGAGGTCCACCACGAGCCCTGCCCTGAGCCGCACAGAGTTGATGTTCCAGGTGGCCAAGGTGAAGGGCATCAATTTCTCCGCTCGCAGGTGAACCTTCCCAGCCCTACAGGAGTTCTCGTCGCGGGACACTTGGAAATCGAGACCGCCGTGATCGACCCGCTCAATCGACCTGACACGATCATGCAGGACATGATCGGCACGGTCCTGGAAGACACTCCGGATGGCGAGATTCGCCTTGGGGAGGTCGTGGGCCGGTTCGGTCGACGCTCTTTCCAGCCCCTGCTGGTGGTGTTCGGGCTATGCCTTGCCTCACCTCTTTCAGGCATCCCCTTCCTGTCCTCAATCCTGGGTCTCTGCATCACCCTTGTCGCTATGCAGGGGGCACTTGGCCGCCCGTCGATCTGGTTGCCGCACTGGCTTCTCACCCGCCACGTGGAGCGCGGTCGTGTGACGCGGGCCCTTGCGCGGATGGAGGGTGTTGCTGCCTGGCTCGACACGATCACGACCCCTCGGCTGACTGTTCTGACGGGAGATATCGGGGGGCGTTGTCTGATGGGACTTGCAGCCGGCGCGGGCCTGGTCATCCCCTTCATGGAGGTCGTGCCGTTCACGAGCTCCGTCATGGGGGCAGGCGTGGCCCTTCTCGCATTCGCCCTCTTGACGCGCGACGGCATCGTGGCGCTCGCCGGTGTCGGTACGATCTGCGCGGCGGCCTTGCTTCCCATCGGTCTCTTCACGCAGGTGGTGACCGGCTAGTCCATCACCTGATGCACCTCGATGACATTGCCATCGGGGTCATAAAAGAAGATCTGCACCCAGCCCGCCACTGCTGTGTGACCCCAATCCGCGTAGGGGATGCCTCGCGCGTCCCGATGCGCCTTGAAGGCGTCCAGATCGTCCGTGCGATAGGCGATATGCCCACGGCTCATCGGATTGAGATGGGAGCGCGTCTTGAACGCCGCATGCACATCCTTCTTCGCCAGATGTGTCTGTACGGCCCCGTCTGTGACGAAAGCGACGTCGCCGTCATAGCCCTTGGTTTTATCCAAGGTGGGGAGGCCGCGTGTCTCCCTCTCAAGGCCGAGGATGTCTCGGTAAAACGTGTCCATCTCCTCCACCTTGTCCGTGCTGAGGTTGATGTGGTGGAGAGTGAGCTTCATGGAATCCCCCTTGCGCCGTGCGTCTGGTAAAAAAATACCCGGGCACAAGGCCCGGGCAAGTCCAACAGGGAGGATGCTGGCCGTAACCCGGGCCAGCGCGGGATTCGTCTGGAAACTCAGCGTCGTCTCCAGTGGCACTTTGATGCATTCCAAATCGGGCGCTTGCCGGGCGCGATGGCGGCTGGCGAGGGATCATTCTGGGGAAAGTTCATGCCGACCCTCCTGTGAATAAGGCAAAAAAAGACCCGGGCATAAGCCCGGGCCAAGTCCAACAGGGAGGTACGGATCATAACCCCGATCCGTGAAGGGATACTTAATATACGCGCCACCGCGTCGTTTGGTTCACGCCACCAGACGATATCCGCCACTTTCCGTCACCAGAAGGCGCGCATTGGAGGGATCGGGCTCAATCTTCTGGCGGAGACGGTAGATGTGGGTTTCCAGCGTGTGCGTGGTCACGCCTGCATTGTAGCCCCACACTTCATGCAGCAGCACGTCGCGCGCCACGACGCCTTCGGTGGAGCGGTACAGGAACTTGAGGATGTTCGTTTCTTTCTCCGTCAGCCGCACCTTCTTTTCGTCTTCGGTGATGAGCATCTTCATCGACGGCTTGAACGTGTAAGGCCCGAGCTGGAAAACGGCGTCCTCGCTTTGCTCGTGCTGCCGAAGCTGGGCGCGAATGCGCGCCAGAAGGACAGGGAACTTGAACGGCTTGGTGACGTAGTCATTGGCCCCGGCATCGAGGCCAAGAATCGTGTCCGCGTCCGTGTCATGGCCGGTCAGCATCAGGATCGGGCTTTTCACGCCCTGTTTGCGCATGAGCCGGCACAGTTCCCGTCCGTCGGTGTCGGGCAGACCCACATCGAGGATCACGAGGTCATAGATGCCCTCCTTGATCTTTTCCATGGCCTCGGCTCCGGAGCCACCTTCGAAGACGTCGAAGTCTTCTGTCATAATGAGCTGTTCACCGAGCGCTTCGCGCAGATCCTCGTCGTCATCAATGAGAAGGATGCGTTTGAGCTGTGCCATGGTGGATCTCCGTCTTCGTTGGGAACGAGATTGGCTGGGACGCGGTCGCAGGCAAGATTTGCAACATGGGCCTCACGGAGCCGTGTCGGCTGCGTGCGGATTGTTTCAAATCCGGAGGAGTTGCGCCTATAGCGAGGGATGGAATTCGCACCGACTCCCGATGAGCTTGTCGCCCGCGCCCGTGCCGATCTGCGCATGGGACTGCCGGTTTTGATCGGCGGGCATCTGGTTTTCGCGGTGGAGACGATCTCTGACGCGCGGTTTGCGGCGGTGCTCGCCCTGGACGCCCGCGCGGTGCTTGCCGTCACCGACTGGCGCGCGGCGACACTGAAGGCGCGGGCTTATGACGGCGACGTGGCGCGGATCGTCGTGCCCGGCGATGCGCGCCTTTCCTGGGTCCATGCCGTGGCCGATCCGGCGGATGATCTTAGCGCGCCGATGAAAGGCCCCTTCATGACAGAGCGTGAGGGATCCGCCGATGTCCATCGCACCGGGATCGCCCTCGCGAAAGCGGCCCATCTGCTGCCCGCCGTGCTGGTGATCCGATCTGAGGCCGCCATGGGCCTGACCGAAGTGCCCGTTGGGGCGCGCGCCGCGTCTCCCCTGTCTGACGTGGTGTCGGCCGGCTTGCCGATGGCGCTTGCCGGGCGCGGGCGGCTCCATGTCTTTCGGCCCGACGATGGCGGGGAGGAGCACTATGCCATAGAGATCGGCACGCCGGACCGGGCCGCCCCGGTTTTGGCGCGGCTGCATTCAGCGTGTTTCACCGGCGACGTGCTGGGATCGCTCAAATGCGACTGCGGCCCCCAACTTCACGGCGCGCTGGAGCAGATGGGGCGCGAGGGCGCCGGCGTCCTCCTGTACCTCAACCAGGAAGGGCGCGGGATCGGGCTCGTGAACAAGATGCGGGCTTATGCGCTGCAGGATCAGGGGTTTGATACGGTGGAGGCCAACCACCGCTTGGGCTTCGAGGATGATGAACGGAACTTCGCCCTCGGTGCGGACCTCCTGCGCAAGCTCGGTTTCAGTGCGGTTCGGTTGATGACCAACAATCTCGCGAAGATCGCGCGCATGGAGGATCAGGGCGTTCGCGTCACCGAGCGGGTGCCGCTTCGCGTGGGGGAGAACGCTCTGAACGCAGAATACCTGGCAACCAAGGCTGCGAAGTCGGGGCATCTGCTGTGAGGTCTCGCGCTGCATTCGGTGTGCAACCATGAAACCGGCAGACCTTGTGTTGACCCCGAGGGGCCTGCGCGCGTTCGGGCGCGTGCTGCCCTGTTCTGTTGGGAAGGGCGCTCTGACGTCCCGCAAGCGGGAGGGCGATGGGGCAACGCCGCGGGGGACACACCGGCTCGTCGGGATGCTCTACCGCCCCGATCGGATGACCCGACCTACGGACTGGGCTCTGCCAATCCGTCCCGGGGATCTGTGGTCTGATGATCCGGCGCATGAGGATTACAACATGATGGTCCGCGCGCCTTACACGCACAGTCACGAAAGGCTGCGCCGGGCGGATCCGCTCTATGACCTCGTCATTCTGACGGACTGGAACTGGCCTTATGCAGTAAAAGGGCGCGGATCAGCGATCTTTATCCATCAGTGGCGCAAGCCGGGGCACCCGACCGAAGGGTGTATCGCCCTGAGCCGCGGGGATCTGCGCTGGCTCGCGCCACGGATCCGGCATGAGACACGGTTGATCGTCTGAGGGTCGGTGCGCGGTGCGGACCCTACGGCACGCGCGCCCCGAAGATCGCGGAGCCAACGCGGACATCCGTGGCCCCCAGACGGATGGCGGTCTCGAAATCAGCGCTCATCCCCATGGACAGGCGATCAAGCCCGTTGCGCGCCGCGATCTTGGCGAGAAGGGCGAAGTGGAGGGACGGCTCCTCGTCCTGTGGCGGGATGCACATCAGGCCGATGACGGGCAGGTCCATCCCCCGCGCCTCTGCCACAAAGGCGTCCGCTTCAGCTGGCAAAACCCCCGCCTTCTGCGGCTCTTCGCCGGTATTCACCTGGACGAAAAGTGGCGGACATGCGCCAGTTTCCTGCGCCAATCGGGCGAGCGCTTTGGCGAGTTTGGGCCGGTCGAGCGTGTGGAGGACATCAAAGAGCCCCATTGCCACCCGCGCCTTGTTGGTCTGGAGCGGGCCTAGGAGATGAAGCTCTACGTCGGGGAAGGTGGCTTTCCATTCCGGCCACTTTCCCTGCGCTTCCTGCACCCGATTCTCGCCAAAGATTCGGTGCCCCTCCTGCAACACTGCCGCGACTCGCTCTGCTGGTTGTACCTTTGAAACCGCAATGCATCGCGCCGCGCCGGACGCACGTCCTGCCGCGGCTTCAGCGGCGCTGATGCGCGATTTGATCTCAGCTAGTGACATGAAATTAAGGCCCTTTTGCCCAAAGTGCTGCCGGTGTCCGCGAAATAAGGCGATACCGTCACATTGTCACCGCATTTTCGCCTCCGGGAATCTGTGACCGCTTTGCATCATTTTAAAGGCGCTCCAGATTTCCGCTGCCCGGCCCGCTTGACCGCAGCGGCCCGCCCCAGCCATTAGACTGCCATGCTAAGACCCGTTCTTGGGGATTACGCATTCCTGAGAATGCAAAACACACGAGGGAAAATCATGAAACGCATCCTTCTCGCTTCGACGGCCATCGTGGCCTTCGCTGGCGCAGCAGCTGCAGACGGTCATGCCGAAGACGGCGTGTCCTTCAGCGGCGACGCAGAATTTGGCTTCAACGACGATTTCGACGACGGCTTCTTCTGGTCCTTGGGCCTGTCCGTCTCGGGCACGGCGACGCTCGACAATGGTCTGTCGGCCTCCATCAGCGGTGACGTTGAGCTGAACAACCCGGGCAACTCGACCTTTGACGGCAACGACGTGTCCATCGACGATTTGGTAATCACCCTGTCGTCCGACACGGCATCGCTGTCCTTCGGTGACACGGCACCTGCTGCAGACGCCCTTTGGTCCTCCCCGGTCACGAACCTTGACGGCGACGGATTCGCAGACGAGGGCGACGCAGCTGATCTCGGCCTTGACGAAGACGGCGTGATGATCGGTCGCGTGTCCTTCGGCGACACCGAAGTGGGTGTGTCCTACTACGTGTTCGGCACGAATGGCGCGCCGGGCACCGATGACTTTGACAACCTGCAGATTGGTGCAAACTCCACGATCGGCGCAGCAACTGTGTCCTTCGGCTACCAGGAAGGCCTCGGCCCCGTTCCGGAAATCATCGCACTTGGTGTTTCCGCGTCGCTTGGTGGTGGTGAGTTCGGTTTTGCCTACGCAGACACCGACGGTGGCGTTGAGTCCATCGGTCTTCAGGGCGCGTTCTCCTTCGGCGACGTGACCGTGACTGTGTTCTACGTTGCTCAGGATCCGGTCGACGACAACTACGGCATCGCAGTTGACTATGCGTCCGGCCCGGTCACGGTTGGCTTCCTGTACCACGATGGTAACGACGAAGACATCCAGCTCAACGCGACGTACGACGTGGGCAACGGCCTGAGCCTCTTCGCTGGCTACCGCGACGAGGGTTCGGTTGCTGACGACACGTACTTCTACGTTGGTGGTGACTACGACCTCGGCGGTGGTGCAAACCTTCGCGTGTCCTACGCAGATGCCGGTGCCGGCGTTGGCACCGCGCTTGACGAACTCGGCGCGTCCGAAGACGTCAAGGACGGCGCAACGATCGCACTGAGCTTCGCATTCTAAGCGAACCTGAACTGCAACAAGGCAGAGCGGTCCTTCGGGGCCGCTCTTTCTTTTTTGTTCCCCGCCCCTTTCAAGTCAAAGCCTTGGCAGCACGCGCTTTGCCTTGTATGGCTCGAAACTAAAGACGGGTGAGGGCGCGATGGGTATCTCTGCATTTCGAATATTGAGCGTTTTGAGCCTTGTGGCTCTCGCAGCGTGCAGCGGTATCAATCCGTTCGGCAGTCGCAGTGATGGCCCCCCGACGCAGCAGGCGGCGCGTGTGTCCGGCGGCGATGTCGTCGCGGTGAACCGCTATATCTGGAATGCGTCCCTGGATGTTTTGAACTTCCTGCCCATCCAAACGGTCGATCCTTTTACCGGCGTGATTGTCACGGGTTTCGGCACCCCTCCCGGCGGCGGGCGGGCGTATCGCGCTACGGTTCTTGTCAGTGACCCCGCGCTCGATGCGCGCTCTCTTAAGCTTTCGCTGGTGACGCGCTCCGGGCCTGCGAGTCCGGCGACCATCCGGGCGGTCGAGGATGCAATCCTTACGCGGGCCCGGCAGCTTCGGACGGGGAATGTGCGCACCGAGCGCTGATCCCGGCTAGCGGCTGGACGGGCCTTAAGCCCCCGACTACACCAATCTTCGACACTTACTGAGCACGAGGCAGACCATGTCCCGTTACGACCCCGCGACGATTGAGGCGCGCTGGCAGAAGGCCTGGGCAGAGGCCGGCCTGTTCACGGCCAAGCGCGATCCGTCGAAACCGAAATACTACGTGCTGGAGATGTTCCCCTACCCGTCGGGTCGTCTGCATATCGGGCATGTGCGCAACTATGCCATGGGCGACGTCATCGCCCGCTACAAGATCGCCACCGGCCACGCTGTCCTGCATCCCATGGGCTTCGATGCCTTCGGAATGCCCGCGGAAAATGCGGCTATGGCCTCGGGCGGGCATCCCAAGGATTGGACCTACGCCAACATCGACACGATGGTCGAGCAGTTCAAGCCGCTGGGCCTGTCGCTCGACTGGTCGCGGATGTTTGCGACCTGCGACCCGGAATACTACGGCCAGCAGCAGGCGCTTTTTCTCGACATGCTGGAGGCGGGCCTCATCGACCGCCGTCCTGCCGTGGTGAACTGGGACCCGGTGGACATGACCGTCCTCGCCAATGAGCAGGTCATCGACGGGAAAGGCTGGCGGTCTGGGGCCGAGGTCGAGAAGCGCGAGCTGACGCAATGGTTCTTCAAGATCACCGATATGGCAGAGGAGCTGCTCGAGGCGCTGGACGGCCTCGACGATTGGCCTGCCAAGGTGCGTTTGATGCAGGAAAACTGGATCGGCCGCTCTCGCGGGCTGGAAATGACCTTCCCGATGACGGCGCCCCATGCGGGCATCGACGGGATCACAGTCTATACCACGCGGCCCGATACGCTGGCGGGGGCGTCTTTCATCGGGCTTTCACCGGGCCATCCGCTGACCAAAGCGCTGGCGGAAGAGAACGCAGACCTCGCCGCTTTCGTGGACGAGTGCAAGAAGATGGACACGACCGAAGCAGCGCTGGAGAAGGCCGAGAAGAAGGGCTTCGATACCGGTCTGACGGTCGACAACCCGCTGGGCGGGACGCTGCCCATCTGGGTCGCGAACTTCGTGCTGATGGATTACGGTACGGGCGCGATCTTTGCCTGCCCGGCCCACGATCAGCGCGACCTCGACTTTGCACGCAAGTATAACTTGCCTGTAATCGACACCTTCTTTGCAGAAAGCGACGATACGCCCGTTGAGACCGATGCATTCGTGCCCCCCAAGACCGAGAAAGTGCGCTGGGTGAACCAGCCTGCGGGGCTCACGGAAGGCACGGGCGAAGAGGCCGTCGAGGCCACGATCGACTGGGCCGAGGCGCAAGGCATAGGCCAGGGCAAGGTCCAGTTCCGCCTGCGCGACTGGGGCCTCTCCCGGCAGCGATACTGGGGCTGTCCGATCCCCATCGTACATTGCGAGGATTGCGGGGTCGTGCCGGAGAAGAAGGACAACCTGCCCATTGAGTTGCCCTATGACAATGGCAACGAGCCGATTGACTTCTCGATCCCCGGCAACCCTCTCGACCGGCACCCGACGTGGCGCGACGTCCCTTGCCCCGCCTGTGGCAAGATGGCGAAACGCGAAACCGACACGATGGACACCTTCGTGGACTCAAGCTGGTACTACACGCGCTTCACCGCACCGCGCGCCGACACGCCCACCGATCTGGACGAGGTCGGCTACTGGATGAATGTCGACCAGTATATCGGCGGCATCGAGCACGCGATCCTGCACCTGCTCTATTCCCGCTTCTTCGCCCGCGCGATGATCAAGACAGGCCACCTGCCCGAGAGCGCCGCCGAACCCTTTGACGCGCTGTTCACGCAAGGGATGGTCACGCACGCAGCGTTCTCAATTGCAGGACCTCATTTCGATAAGGAAGGGCAACCGACCTATTCGAGAACCCGCTACCTGTATCCTGAAGAGGTCGAGAAGCGTTCGGACGGAATGTACGAAAAAGGAACAGAAACCCGAGTTGTGACACATCCTCCAATGAAGATGTCGAAGTCCAAGAACAACGTTGTCGACCCTCTCGCGATCATTTCCCAGTACGGGGCCGACACGGCGCGGTGGTTCGTCCTGTCGGACTCCCCGCCCGAGCGCGACGTGGAATGGACCGCCTCCGGCGCGGAAGCCGCCAATAAGCACCTCGCGCGGGTCTGGAATCTGTGTGACCGCATCGCAGCCATGGATCCCGATGGCAACGGTCAGGGCGACGAAGACCTCCTGCGCGAGATGCACAAGACCATCCGCGACGTGACGATGGGCGTCGAGAGCTTCGGCTTCAACGCGGCCATCGCGCGGCTTTATGCCTTCACCGGCGTGCTGTCGAAATCGAAAGCCAGCCACAAGGTTCAGCGCGAGGCCGTCATGACGCTGGCGCAACTCATGGCCCCGATGACGCCGCATCTGGCCGAGGATGTCTGGCACCATCAGGGTGGCGAAGGCCTGTGCGCCGCCGCGCCCTGGCCCATCGCTGACGAGGCGATGCTGGTCGAAGCCACCGTCACGCTGCCGATCCAGATCAACGGCAAGCGCCGCGATGAGATTTCGGTGCCGAAAGACATGCCAAAGGACGAGGTGGAGAAGCTCGTCCTCGCCAATGAGGCCGTGATGCGCGCCCTGGATGGCGGTCAGCCCAAAAAGCTCATCGTGGTGCCAGGGCGGATTGTAAATGTCGTCGTTTAGCCGCCGCAGCCTGATCCTTTCGCTGGCCGCCTTGCCTGCCTGTGGCTTCACGCCTGTTTACGGCCCCGCCTCGTCGCTGCGCGGCACGGTCAAAGTCGGCACCCCCGACAGCTCCAACGCATTCGCCCTCGTGCGCGCTCTGGAGTTCCGCCTCGGCGCGGTGGAGGTCCCCCGCTACCAGCTTCGTGTCGGCGTCGACATCACGGAAGAGGGAAGCGTTATCACCCCAACGCAGGAGATCGACCGCTTCACCCTCACTGGTGAATCGCGCTTCTCGCTCGAGACCGTTGCGGGCGCATCGGTGACAACGGGCTCGGTCCGCGCATTCTCGAGCTATTCCGCCTCGGACACGCCCATGGCGACACGTGCGGCGCGGGACGATGCCCAGGAGCGCCTGATGGAAATCCTCGCCGACCTGATCGTCACGCGCCTCGCCGGGGCGATTGCGTGAAGCTGTCTACCCGCGATGCGGCGGCCTATTTCGGGCGACCGGATCCCCACAAGACCGGCATTCTCATTTATGGCGCTGACGCCATGCGCGTGGCGCTCAAGCGTCAGGAGTTGATTGCGGCCCTCATCGGACCGGAAGGGGAGGCAGAGATGCGCCTGACCCGCATGTCGGGCGCTGACCTGCGCAAGGAACCCGCTCTTCTCATCGATGCGATCAAGGCAGTGGGGTTCTTCCCGGGCCCCCGCGTGGCCTTCGTGGAGGAGGCCAACGAGGCGGCCTCGAAGCCCATCCTCGGCGCGCTTGAGGAATGGCGGGAAGGCGACGCCCAGATCGTCGTGACCGCCGGGCAACTCACGGCGAAATCAGGCCTTCGGAAGGCGTTCGAGGCCCACAGGAACGCCTACGCCGCAGGGATCTACGATGACCCACCGGGCCGGGCAGAAATTGAAGCCACCCTGAGAAAGTCCGGCGTGACGAAGATCGACCGCGACGGGATGGAGGCATTGGACGCCCTCGCGCGGGCCCTCGACCCCGGCGATTTCGCGCAGACGGTGGAAAAGGTCACCCTCTATGCGGGCGAGGAGGCGATCACCGCAGAGCATGTCGCCGCCTGCGCCCCTGCCTCGATGGAGGCGGATGTGGACGACCTTCTGACCATTGTCGCGGAGGGTCGCGCGCCAGAACTCGGACCGATGCTCAGACGGCTAGAAGCGCAGGGCGTGACGCCCGTGACGCTCTGTATTCAGGCCTCACGGCACTTTCGCGCCCTGCACGCGGCGGCCAGCGATCCGGGCGGCCCCGGCCAGGGCATCGCGCGCCTCAGACCGCCCGTGTTCGGGCCGCGCCGCGACCGGATGCTGCGTCAGGCGCAGAACTGGGGGATGCTCAAGCTCGAAGGCGCGCTGAGCGATCTCGTTGAAACAGACCTCAAGCTGCGCAGCGCCGCGCAGACCGCGCCGTCCATGGCGCTGATGGAGCGCACGCTCATTCGCGTCGCAATGAGAGGACGAAACTAGATGTACAACGTCTATGGCAGCGCTCGAAGCCGCACGTTCCGCGTCCTCTGGATGCTCGAAGAACTTGGCGTCGACTATACGCACCATGATGTCGGCCCACGGAGCCCGGAAATCTACGCGCTTAACCCGTTGGGCAAGGTCCCCGCATTGACGGATGGCGACGCGGTCCTGACCGATTCCACAGCCATCGTGACCTACCTCGCGGACAAGCACGGGACGCTCACCTATCCGGCTGGCACGCTGGAACGCGCGCGCCAGGATGCCCATACGCAATTCATCCTCGACGAGATCGACAGCCTCCTCTGGCTCGTTGCGCGCCACGCATTCGGGCTGCCGGAGGCGCTCCGCGTGCCGGAGGTCAGGGCCAGCGCCCGCGAGGAATTCCACATCTCCGCCGAGCGACTGGCGAGCCGCATCGAAGGGCCCTTTCTGATGGGCGATCAGATGACAGTGCCGGACATCATCGCCGTGCACTGCCTCGGCTGGGCAATCACCGCAAAGTTCCCGATGGACCGCCAGGACCTCAAGGACTATGCCAAGCCACTCCGCAGCCGGGATGCATACAAGCGCGCCCAGGCCCGAGGTTAGGGCACCGCTCCCGTCTTCTTTGTGCGTCGTACTTCCGCCGGAGGCACCAGACACCTCAGCTCGCGAGGTACTCGGCAGCTGCGCGCCCGGCCCAGCGGCCCGTGGCCATGGACGCGGTGATAAGGTAGCCACCCGTCGGAGCTTCCCAATCGAGCATCTCGCCCGCGCAGAACATCCCCGGCTTCGCCGTTAGCATGAGATTGCTATCGAGCGCCTCCCAACGCACGCCCCCCGCCACAGAGATCGCCTCATCCATGGGCCGCGGCCCGTCATGGGGCATGTCGAGCGCCTTGATACGCGCCGCGAGATCGTCGGGGCCGCGCCCGAACTCCCCGCGCCCGAATTCCATGAGAAGCGCCCTGAGCGGCCCGGCCAGGCCAAGCGCCTTGCGCAGGCGGTTGCTCTGGCTCTCCTTGGCGGGCCGCGCCGCGAGGCGACGGGCGACCTCCCCCACAGACAGATCCGGTTTGAGGTCAAGGACGAGAGGCGCGCCTGAACGCAGCTCCCGCGACAGGGCATAGATCAGGGATCCCTCCAGCCCACGGCGCGAGATCATGAATTCACCCGTGACCCGCCGACCCGCGCAGCTCAGCGCGGCATTCTTTACCGGCGCGCCAAAATAGGGCTCCATATGGGCCGACCATTCTACGCTGAGCCCCATATTGGCCGGCTGGAAAGGCGCAACCGGCAGTCCCGCATCCTGAAAAACGCCTGCCCACACCCCGTCCGACCCAAGCCGCGCCCAGCTCGCGCCGCCAAAGGCAAAGACCGTGACCGGAGGCCTCAACACGACCTCGCCGTCGGGCCCTGTCACGCGGTGACCGCCGCCGCCAAATCCGATCCAGCGCCAGCCGGTGCGCCGGTCCACCGCGCCGAGCCGCAAGAGCCACGCGCGAAGCAGGGGCGACGCTTTCATAGCCACCGGGAAAACCCGCCCGGATGAGCCGGTGAACACCTCCTGCCCAAGACCCCGGGCCCAGTCTTGAACGGCTGCCGCGTCGAATGCGTCGAGCATCGGTTCGATGGGCGGACACCCGATAACGGCCTTCAACGACGCGCGATCTACGTCCTTCGTGATGTTGAGCCCGCTCTTTCCCGCCATGAGGAGCTTTCGGGCCAGCGACGGCTTCTGGTCGATCAGCGTGACGCCCAGGCCCGCCTCCAAAAGGACCTCCGCCGCAGCGAGGCCTGCGGGTCCGCCGCCTATGACGAGGGCGTTCTTCACTTCATGCGAACGGGCACCTCGCCCCTCAGCTCCACGACGCGCTGCGGATAGGGAATCGTAATCCCGTTGTCCTTGAGGCAGTTCCACACGAGGAACAGGACGTCCGAGGTGAATTTGTTGGCACCATCATCGAGACCGTTGACCCAAAACTCCACCGCGAACTCTATGCCGCTATCTCCGAAGGCGCGAAGTTCGCAATCCGGCGGGAACGGCTGGTCGAGGACTTCGGGATGGGTCGCTACTGCGGCCTCGACGAGGGCAGGCACTTTATTGATGTCAGTGTCATAACTGACGGAAAATGGCGCCTCATACCGGTTCGCGGAGCCGGAATCCGAGTAATTGACGACCCGCGTCGTGATGAAGTCCTCGTTCGGCACCACGATCCAGCGACCGTCAAAGGTCTCCAGAATGGCGGCGCGGGCCATCATCTTCACGATTGTACCCGCTTCCCCGCCATCGAGCTCCACGAAGTCGCCCACGGTCGCCTGCCCCTCAAGGAGGAGGATCACCCCGGAAATGAAGTTCGAAGCAATCTTCTGGAGACCAAATCCGAGGCCCACACCGATCGCACCGCCAAGCACCGCGAGCGCGCTCAAGTTGATGCCCATGATGTTCATGAGCAGAAGGAAGGCGATGCCAAAGATCAGGAATTCGACGGCCTTGGTCGTCAGTTCCCGGATCGACGGACGCATCTCCTCCTGTTGTTTGATGTAATCTGCCGATTGCTGGTTCGACCAGGAGCCCAGCCAGAACAGGATGGACCCTGCAATGATCCCGCGCAGCAGGTCCATGACGCTGAAAGAGATGTTGCCGAGCGTCAGGCGCGTGGCGGTCAGGAACTCCTCCGCCGTGCCGAGGAGGCCGACCACGTAAAGGGCCGCGATGGGCAAGAGGACGTACTTGCCCAGAAGCTTCAGGAAACCGTCGGTAATGATCTCGCGGACGAGAATGCGGGCGGCGAGGAACAGGAAGAACCGCTTGCCGAAGGCAATGACAGCCCCAGAATCAAAGAGCGCACGGGTGACCTGCTCGCCGGCGGCCGTAAAGCCATAGGCAAAGAGCGGAAGGAGAAGCGGCAGGAAGAGCACCAGAAAGCGCAGTGTGGGCGCAAAGATACTAGTGGAGTCTTCCGCAGGGGTCAAAAGCCGCCGCAGGCGCGGGCTCAGCCAGCGTGTGACGAGCCGCGCGAGGATATAGGCACCAATCAGCAGGCCGAACTGTGTCCAGGCGGCAGGGCTCAACAGCCACGTGAGCGCGATCTCCCAGCCTTGCAGTCCGTAGATGACCACCTGTTGCCCTATGCCGGGCAAATCCTGCGCCCAGTCCGGCAGGGGCGGCGGTGGGGGAAGCTCAGTTGCTGTTTCTTCTTCCATGGAAACCCTTGCCCGCTGCGGTTCTGGCCCCACCCTTGGCCCGGTGCGACGCAATGAGCAAGACCCAAGCCATCCGATCTGCCCGCTTTGCGGAAGGGAGATCCCTCCCGATGTGCCGCAAAGCCTCCACCACCTGATCCCGAAACTCAAGGGCGGGAAGGGCGGTCCTACGGTGCTCCTGCACCATATCTGCCACAAAGAGATCCACGCGACACTCACCGAGGCAGAGCTCGCGCGGAGCTACAGCACCCCCGAAGCCCTGAGGAGCCATCCCCGCCTCGAAAAGTTTGCCCGCTGGGTCGCAAAGCGCCCGCCCGCGTTCCTGAGCCGGGTGCCGGGCGGCAAACGGAAGCGCTCGTGATACTGGGCCACATTCCGGATCTTGACCCTCCGGGAGAAGTACGAAGCACAAAGAAGACGGGCAGGGCTCATTCACGTCTTCTTTGTGCTCTGTACTTCGGGGAGCGCGAGGGGAGACCCCTCGCTCCTGCTCTTGCAACTCGCCCCGAGGGCAGCCAACGTCGCAACGAAGGGGAGGCGCGCACATGACCACAGCACTCATCACGCACGAAGACTGTCTGGAGCACGTGACCCCGCCCGGACACCCCGAACAGGTCGCCCGCCTCGATGCCGTCCTCGGGGCTCTCGAAGGCGTCGACCTCTTGCGCGTCAGGGCGCCCTTTGCCGCGGATGACGATATCCTGCGCGCGCACCCGGCCTCCCACCTCGCGGCGATCCGGCGTGCAGCTCCGTCCGACGGATGGCGCTCCCTGGATGCCGACACGCATATGTCGGCAGGCACGCTCGGTGCGGCCTTGCGGGCTGCAGGCGGCGCCGTGCGGGCCGTCGACCTGGTCATGGGTGGGGAGGCCCGCAACGCCTTCGTGGCCATGCGCCCGCCCGGCCACCACGCCGAGAAAGAGGTTGCCATGGGCTTTTGCTTCTTCGGCAACGTCGCCATCGCGGCCAAGCATGCGCTCGATCACCATGGGCTCAAACGGGTGGCCATCGTGGATTTCGACGTCCATCACGGCAACGGCACACAAGACCTCGTGGAGGACGACGCGCGGATCTTCTTTGCCTCCACCCACCAGATGCCCCTTTATCCCGGCACGGGCTTCCCCGAAGAGACGGGCGTCCATGGCAATGTCCTCAACATCCCGCTCGCCGACGGGGCCGATGGCGGCACGTTCCGCGACCTGATGGAACACCACGTCCTACCTGCCGTTGATGCCTTCAAGCCTGAGCTCCTGTTCATCTCCGCCGGGTTCGACGCCCATGCGCGCGATCCGCTGGCGGGGCTCCTCCTGACCGAGGATGATTTCGCCTGGGCCACCGCCCGCCTGTGCGATCTCGCCGACAGGCACAGCGCCGGCAAGGTGGTCTCCTGCCTCGAAGGGGGCTATGACCTCGAAGCGCTCGGGACGTCAGCCCGGGCCCATGTGGACGTGCTCAAGGAGAGGGGCGATGGCTAAGCCAGTGGAGGAGATGTCGTTCGAGGACGCGATGGCCGAACTCGAACAGGTGGTGGGTCAGCTCGAACGCGGCGACGTTGCGCTCGAGGCCTCGATCACGCTCTACGAGCGCGGTGCAGCGCTGAAGGCGCATTGCGAAGCCAAGCTCAAGGCGGCAGAGGAAAAGGTCGCGGCCATCCAACTGAATGGGGATGGCGAGCCTACGGGCCTGAAGCCGGTGGACGGCCTCTAGGTGTTCACCGACGACCTCAGGACAGCCTCTGAATCGGTTGCGTCCTACCTCGAAAGCACGCTGGCAGGGTGGGGCGATCTGCCGGTGGTGGCGGGCATGCGCTACGCGTTGCGCGGCGGCAAGGGCTTGCGCGGCTACCTCGTTCTCGAGGGCGCGCGTCTGCACGGGGTCGAAGACGCCCTGGCGGCGGCCGCCGCGATCGAGGCGCTTCATGCCTATTCGCTCGTTCACGATGACCTGCCTTGCATGGACGATGACGATCTGCGGCGCGGACAGCCCACCGTCCACGTGAAGTGGGATGAGGCGACCGGCGTCCTCGTGGGCGATGCCCTTCAGGCCCTGGCCTTCGAGCTGACGTCACTGCACGCCTCGCGTGATGCGGAGGTGCGCACGACCCTCACCGCCTCGCTGGCTCATGCGAGCGGCGCGCGGGGGATGGTCCTGGGTCAGGCGCAGGATATCGCGGCCGAAACCGCCGGGCGGCCGCTTACGCTCGTTGAGATCGTCGAGCTGCAACGCCTGAAGACCGGGGCCCTCATCGAATGGGCGGGCACGGCCGGCGCAGTGCTTGCCAAGGCCGACACGGCCCCCCTTGCCGCCTACGCGCGGGCGCTGGGCCTCGCGTTCCAGATTGCCGACGACATCCTCGACGTGGAGGGCGACGCCGCGGAGATGGGCAAGGCCGCGCAGAAGGACGCGGACGCGGGCAAGGCCACGTTCGTGTCGCTCCTTGGTCTCGAGGCTGCGAAAGCACGGGCCCATGAGCTGGTGGACGAGGCCTCTGCCGCTCTCGATCCCTACGGACCGACGGCGGCTTCTCTCAAAGATGCCGCGCGCTTCGTCGTCCAACGCACGTCGTGACCCGGCCCCTCACCCCCCTCCTGGACCTGATTTCGGATCCGGCTGACCTGCGGGGCCGACCCCTGGGTGAACTTTCCCAGATCGCGGATGAGCTGCGGGCAGAGCTGATCTCTGCGGTGAGCGAAACGGGCGGGCACCTGGGCGCGGGGCTCGGCGTGGTCGAACTAACCGTCGCGCTCCACGCTATCTACGACACGCCGCGGGACAAGCTGATCTGGGACGTCAGCCACCAGAGCTACCCCCACAAGATCCTCACCGGACGGCGCGACCGCATCCGCACGCTCCGCCAGCAGGGCGGATTGTCGGGCTTCACCCGTCGCGATGAGAGCCCTTTTGATCCCTTCGGAGCGGCGCATTCATCCACGTCGCTGAGCGCGGCGCTGGGCTTTGCCACGGCGCGAGAGCTCGGCGCCGATATCGGGGACGTGGTCGCCGTCATCGGGGACGGCGCGCTGAGTGCCGGGATGGCCTTTGAGGCGCTCAATAACATCGGGGCGTGGGGGGGGCGGCTCCACATCGTCCTGAACGACAATGGAATGAGTATCGCCGAACCAACAGGTGCCGTCGCCGAACACCTCCAGGCCTTGGGCGCTGGCGCCACGACGCCGGACCTCTTTACCGCGCTTGGGATCGGTTATGCGGGCATTGTAGACGGCCACGACCTGTTCGCCCTGTCCGACGCGCTCAGGGATCTGAAAGCCGCCGACGGGCCCCGCCTGCTTCACGTGCGCACGCAAAAGGGCAAGGGCTTTGCCCCGGCCGAAGCCGCGAGGGACAAGTATCACGGCGTGCCGAAGTTCGACGTAGCCACAGGGCAAAAGGCGGTCTCGGGCGGAGCGAGGGCAAGCTACACGGATGTCTTCGCCGATACGCTGATCGCGCTCGCTGAAGATGACCGGCGGCTCTGCGCCATCACGGCCGCCATGCCGGACGGAACCGGCATCGACAGGTTCGCACAGGCTTTCCCGGACCGCGCCTTCGACGTCGGCATCGCCGAGCAGCACGCCGTGACCTTTGCGGCGGGGCTCGCTGCCGCGGGGATGCGGCCCTTTTGCGCGCTCTATTCGACGTTCCTGCAGCGCGGCTTCGATCAGGTGGTCCACGACGTCGCCCTCCAGGGCCTGCCGGTGCGATTTGCCATCGACCGCGCGGGCCTCGTTGGCGCGGACGGGCCGTCGCATGCGGGCGCTTACGATATCGCGTTCCTCTCAAACCTGCCGGGGATGACCGTCATGGCCCCCGCAGATGAGGCAGAGTTTGCCCGGATGATCGCGACCGCCGCCCTGCATGATACCGGCCCTGTCGCCGTGAGGTTCCCGCGCGGGGCCGGGGCGGGAGTGCCGTTTGCCGACCACCAGCCTCTCCCTTTCGGACAGGGTCGCCTGCTGCGCGAGGGGCAGGGCGTCGCGATCCTATCTCTGGGCACGCGGCTGGCCGAGGCGCTGACTGCCGCCGAGGTCCTCGCAGGTCTCGGCATCGACATTTCGGTTGCCGATGCGCGGTTTGCCAAACCCCTCGACCTCGACCTCCTCACCGTGCTCGCGGAAAACCATGATGCGCTGGTTACGGTCGAAGAAGGCGCAGCAGGCGGCTTTGGCGCCCATGTCGCCGCGGCGGTCGGGGCGGTCGTACCCGTCCACGCCATGACCCTGCCTGACCGTTTCATCGACCATGGTACACCGGAAGAGATGTACGCCGATGCCGGGCTCGACGCGGTGGCCATCACCTTGAAGGTGCGCGATGTGCTTAAAGGGATACCGACATGAACCCCTATTCTCGACCCGTCCTTGCCTATCGCTGGCTCGTCTTCGGTGCGGCCGCGTTCTACGCCGTCTACATGATCGCGTTTTCGTCCTACGATCAGGTGGGCGGGCCGTTCCGCTTTCTGACGATCTGGGCGCTCCTGCTGAGCTTTTTCTGCGCGAGCCGCGTCTTGGCGTTCAGCGAGGGCAGAACCGAACGGCGCTGGGACAGCCTCATCGCCGCGACGGCCGTCATCAATGTCATGGTCGTCTTCCTGTTTTGGCGGCTTTACTTCGACGACCCGGAGTCCGTCACGCGGGACGGTGCGCTTCAGGTGTGGTGGCGGGAATACTACCTCCACGCCGTGGGGCCGCTGCTGATGTGGATGGACGCCCTTTTCATCAACCGCCCGTTCAGGCGCTTCCTGCCATCCCTTGTGGTTCTGCTTGCCGTCTCGCTCTGCTACTTTTTGTGGGCAGAGCTGGTCGTTAGCCCGCTGGCAGATACGCCCATTGGCTCGGTCACCTCAGGGCTACCCTATCCGTTCCTTAACAATATGGAGCTTGCCGCGCGCGTGGAATTCTACGCCACCAATGTCGGTCTGGCGGCGGCGGTGCTGGTGGTGTTCTTCATCGTCGGGCGGATTGCGCAGATGGCGTTCGGTGACCGCCCCTAGGATTCTGCTGCCAGCAGCGCTTTGAGCCCATCGCGGTAGGAAGGGTAGAGGAGATCAACGCCCAGCTCTCCGCGGATGAGGTCGTTCCTCACCCGCTTTGATTCCGCGTAAAACGACCGCGCCATGGGCGTCATTTCGGCATCCTCAAAGGGGATGGCGGGGGGCAGGGGAAGCCCCAAAAGCTCGGCAGCGTGGCCGATGACGTCTTCAGGCGGGGCCGGGTCATTGTCGCAGACATTGTAGATCGCCCCGGGCCGGGGGCGCGCGATCGAAGCTGCGAGAACCTGGGCGATATCGTCGACGTGAATGCGGGAAAAGACCTGGCCTGTTTTTATGATCCGCCGCGCTGTGCCGCCGCGCACCTTGGCGAATGGCCCGCGCCCCGGGCCGTAGATGCCGGCGAGCCGAAAGATATGAAGCGGAAGGCCGAGCGCCTGCCAGTCGGCCTCTGCGCGCACGCGCATCCGGCCGCGGTGTGTGGCGGGTGTGAGAGGCGCGGTTTCGTCAACCCAGGCGCCGTCATGATCTCCGTAGACACCGGTCGTCGACAGGTAGCCCGCCCATTGAAAGCCCCTCTGGCTGAGCGCATCGGCGTGGGTGCTCAGGAACGGATCACCGGCTTCGGTGGGCGCAGCGGAGGCAAGAAGGTGCGTTGAGGCGCCAATTGCCTGCGCAAGGTCATCGCGGCCGAGAAGGAGGGGTGTGACGCCTTCTGCCTCGAACTCGGCAAGCTTAGCATCGGACCGCGTCGTGCCGTAGATCGTCCAGCCTTGCGGCACGAGACTCCGCGCCAGCGCCCGCGCGGAGTAGCCGTGGCCGAGGGAGAGTAGCGTGCCTGACATGCCCTCCCCATGGCGGGGGGCCAGCGGATTGTCAAAGATTAGCGCGCCGGTCATCATCGCGGGGCAGGAGGGGGGTAGGATGGCGAAGAAACCCGGGCTGGATGCCGCATATGATCTTTCAGGCCCCGCGAGCGTCAGGGAGCTCTATGGCGCCTGGGCTGAAACCTACGATCAGAGTTTCGCAAAAGAGCGGGGCTATACGCTCCACCGTGAGGTCGCCGAGCACTTTGTGAGGGCTGGTGGCGGTGGCCCGATCCTTGATGTGGGCGCTGGCACCGGCCTCGTCGGAGTGGCGCTGGCCGCGCAAGGGGCGGGGCCTGTGGACGGTACCGATATCTCGGAAGAGATGCTCGCCGTTGCGCGCGCCAAGGGCTGTTACCGGCGGTGCTTTGCTGGCGATGTCACGGGATCTTTGCCCATGGCCGACAACAGCTATGCCGGGATCATAAGCGCCGGAACGTTCACCCTGGGCCATCTCGGGCCCCAACCCCTGAGGGAGCTTCTCCGCCTCACCCGGCCCGGGGGCCTTCTGGCAATCACCGTCAATGCCGAACACTGGACGGCGGCCGGTTTCGCGGAGGAGTTCGACAGCATTGCCCCTTTGATCGAAGCTCTGGAGAGGGCAGAGGTTGCGATCTACGCACAAGATGCCACCCACGATCACGCTGCCGATCGCGGCTTTATAGTTACTTTCCGCGCGCGGTGAGGCGCGTCCTGCGCTGCTTCTGAAGGGAGGCAAAGAACTCCCACGACAAGGCGACGGCGCTGAACCCCGCATTGCCCTCGTTCGGAAGATCATGGCCAAAGCCTTCCAGCCCCACGAACCACACGGCATCGCGCCCGGCCACAGAATAGCGCTCGAGCTCGTAGGGTCCGCGACGCTCATTGATGCGTAGCTCGGTGCCGTGGCGGCCCCGCCAGAAATTCACGATCTCGCGCACCGGCGGGAGGCTTTTGCCGCCGCTCATCCAGTGGCGTGCGCCCTCCCACCGGATCATGGGGTCCTCGGTTCCGTGGATGTGCAGCACAGCCGTGGGGTCCTGCGGGTCGCAGTCGCCCCAATCGCCTCCCGCCATTGTTCCGGCGATGACTGCGATACCGGCAAAGACCTCCGGCGCGTGGCAGGCCATGTGATAGGCCATGTAGCCCCCGTTGGAGATACCGACGGCAAAGCTCTTCGCCGGGCTGAGTTGATGTCGCGTGTCGAGCTGCGCAACGAGGGCCGTCAGAAAGCCAAGATCGTCAACGTCGCTAAAGTTGAAACCGGCGTTCCAGTGGCTCGAGGTGGGTTTGTAGTCGAGCCCTTGGGGGTAGACGACGGCAAAGCCGTGCGCGTCAGCAAGGGCGTTCATCTCGGTGCCGTAGCGCAGCTTTTCGGCCCGGCCGCCCAGACCGTGAAGCACGACCACGAGCGGCGCACCGGGTGCTATGCCGTCCGGAACATGGAGGAAATACGTCCTCTCCACCCCGTCATGCACGAGGATATGGGGATCGTTCACGCTCACCCCCGGAAGCGCCCCCGCCGCTGTGGCGAGGGCCAAGAAAAGAAGTGTCAGTGTTCGCATCGTGGACCTTTCTGCGCGTGCATCTTGCAAGATTCGCTTAAGACGCGGTTAAGGTTGGGCAGGCTCGCCTCCCGGATTTTGGTTTTCCCGGACGGCCGCCACCGGAAGAGGACGTATGGCCAAGACCCATTCCACCGGATTTCCGACTGCATCCGGTGTCAGCTTTGGAACCAGTGGGCTGCGGGGGCCGGTCGCGGCGCTCACACCAGAGGTCGTCGCCGCCCATGCCCGCGCCTTCTTGACGGCCTGTTGCGGCCCCTCACCGACCGTGTGGCTGGGTCATGATCTGCGACCCTCCTCGCCGGATATCGCGGAGGCTCTGGCCCAGGCGCTGGTCGCGGGCGGGGCGCGCGTGGTGCGGGCGGGCGCCCTGCCGACACCGGCACTGGCCCTTGCGGCCGCGGGCGCCTTGGACAGCGCTGTCATGGTCACCGGGTCGCACATCCCCGCAGATCGCAACGGGATCAAATTCTACAAGCCCGGTGGCGAGATCACGAAGGCGGATGAGCATGCGATCACCGCGGCACTCACGGCGAAGATCTCGCCCGGCACGCCCGGACAGGACACGACGGCCCCAAGGGCCGCAGAGGACTACCTCCAGCGCTATCAGGGCGCGTTCGGATCGCGCGTGCTCAGAGGCCTGAAGCTTGGTGTCTACAGCCATTCGGCGGTCGGTCGGGATCTCTTGATTTCGCTTTTGCGCGGGCTGGGCGCGGAGGTGGTGGAACTTGGCCGCACGGACACCTTCGTCCCGGTCGACACGGAAGCCGTCGACGCGGAGACCCGAACCTTGTTGCGGCACTGGTCCCGCGGCCTCGATGCGATCTTGTCGACCGACGGGGACGGCGACCGCCCCCTCATCGCCGATGCCAGCGGAGCGATCGTGCCCGGAGACATCCTCGGCCAGATCACGGCCAAACGGCTCGGCGCGACCTGCGTCGTGACGCCTGTTTCGTCCAACAGCTCTGTCTCCGAACGCGGATTTGAAGACGTCCGCTTCACGGCCATCGGCTCCCCCTATGTGCTCGCGGCAATGGCGGAGGCGCGCAGAAACGTGGTTGGATACGAGGCAAATGGCGGCTTCATCCTTGGCTTTGATGCGCGCGGACCCAGGGGCACCATACCTGCGCTGATGACGCGCGATGCGGTTCTGCCGATGCTCACATCCCTCTGGGCGATGCAGGAAACCGGTCATTCCTTGGCGGACCTCGCTGCCAAGGAAAGCCTGCGGCATCGGTCTTCCGCACTGGTCAGAAACGTCTCTGCGCCCGCCTCGCGCGCCCTTCTCGATGCCTTTACCAAGCAGCCGGCAGAGACACTCGCGGTGGCCGGGCTGTCGCGTGAGGCGGCATGCGATCTCACCGACGGCGTGCGCATGACGGATGGCGCAGGCCGGGTCCTGCACCTCAGACCATCCGGGAATGCCCCCGAATTCCGGATCTACACCGAAGCCCCCACGGCCGCCGAAGCCCAAGAGATCGCGGACCGGGCACACGGGCATCTCGCCCAACAGCTGGGGACCGACCGTGCCAGCAAGACGCCCTAGCGGCCCTTCCAGACCGGATCACGCTTTTCAGCGAAGGCGCGCGCGCCCTCGGCCTGATCCTCGCTTGAATAAAGCACATCAACGCTCCGAAGCTGCCGCTGCGTGATGCGGTTCATGGCGTCCTGAAACTTCGCATCCTCCGCGTCGCGCACGATCTCCTTGATTGCCGCGTAAACGAGGGGAGGGCCAGAGGCGAGGAGCCGCGCCATGGACCAGGCTTCCGCCATCAGCATATCTGCAGGATGCACGCGGTTGATCATGCCCCAGCGCGCGGCTTCCTCGGCGTCTATCCAGCGCCCGGTCAGCAGCATCTCCATGGCGATGTGATAGGGGATCCGCTTTGGAAGCTTGATCGATGCCGCATCCGCGACCGTGCCGGACCGGATCTCCGGCAGCGCGAACTCGGCGTGCTCTGCCGCAAGGATGATATCCGCCGACAAGGCAAGCTCCAGCCCGCCGCCGCAGCAGATCCCGTTCACCGCCGCGATCACGGGTTTGCCGAGGTCGCGCAGCTCCTGCAGGCCTCCGAAACCGCCGACGCCGTAATCCCCGTCGACGGCGTCACCGTCATTGGCAGCCTTGAGATCCCAGCCGGGACAAAAGAACTTGTCCCCCGCCCCGGTCAGGATGCAAACGCGCAGCTCCGGATCGTCCCGAAACCCCTGGAACGTCTCCCCCATGATGCGGCTTGTGGCGAGGTCGATCGCGTTGGCCTTGGGCCGGTCGAGGGTCACTTCGAAGATCGCACCGTCTCGGCGTGTCTTGATGGGGGACATTAGGGGGCCTTTCGGATCAATGCGTCTGCGGCAACCGCAGCAGATGGAGTCAGGATCAGCGGATTCACCTCAACCTCTTCAACGGATGCGGCATTGTCCATGACGTAGGCCTGCACGGCCTCGATGGCGTCAAGGGCCGCCTCGATATCGACGCAGCCACCGCCCCTGTAGCCCGTGAACAGCGCGGCCATGCGCAAGCGCCCGAGTGCGGCGCGGCACGACGCCCGGCTGGCCGGCACGAGAAGTGTGGCCGTGTCGTCAAAAAGCTCCGTCAGCGTCCCACCGGCGCCGAGGGTCAGAACAAAGCCGTGGGCCGGATCGCGCGTGACACCCAGAAGAAGCTCCGCGATCCCGTCTGACACCATTTCCTCGATCAGCACCGGCCCGTCAGCAAGCGAGGGAAGCACCGCCGCCACATCCTGTGGATCCCGAAGGCCGAGCGCGATACCGCCCGCACCCGTCTTGTGCGCGAGCCCAAGAACTTTCGCGACAAGCGGGCCTCGCAGGTGCGCAGCCTTTCGCGCGGCGTCCAGACGGTCTGCGGTGACCCCTTTCGGGCATGTCAGGCCGCAGGCGGCCAAAGCGCTCTTGGCCGCTGCCTCGTCAAGGCAGTCAGTCTGCCGTTCGGGCCCCGGCAACGTCACCGGTAACGTCACGGGCGCGTCGCCCCCGTACTGCGCGTTTCCAAGGGCCTCGATCGCTTCCATCGCGTGGTCGATCCCGTGGAAAGCCAGAACGCCTGCGTCCATCAAGCGCGTGGAGGTCGTCTCCGGGAGGAGCTCCGGCAAGGTCGCGCAAACAGCGTAGCGAGTACCGGTTTCGCTGGCCGCAGCGATGGCCGCGCGCGTGGCGATCTCCCAATCACCGGGATCGCATCGGTCCGCGCGGGGGTAATCAAGCACGATCAGGATGAGGTCGACCCCGGGCGACGCCATCGCAGCCCAGGCCCGGGTCATCGCCGCCGCGTCGCGCCAGATATAGGTGTGGTAGTCAAGCGGGTTCGCCAACGCCACCATGGGCCCCAGAGCGCTCCGCAAGTCCGAAACCTGCGCGCCCGTCAGAGGCGGAAAGCTCACCCGGCGTCCATGGGCGCTGTCCGCGGCGAGCGCCGCCTCCCCTCCAGAACATGAAATGGAGGCGAGCCGTGTGCCTGCGAGCCCGCCGAGATGGGCGATCTTCAGCGCTTCGAGAAAGCCGGGCAGCGAGGCGACCCGCGCGATCCCGAGCCGCGCCATGAAGGCCGCGGCGCCCGCATCTGCCCCGGTGAGGGACGCCGTATGGGACACCGCAGCCGCCTGCGCGGCAATAGAGCGCCCTGATTTGAATGCGACCAGAGACTTGCCCAGCGCCGCGGCCCTCGCCGCCAGGGCCTCCCACGCCCTAAGCTCGCCAAAGCCCTCGATATGAAGGCCCAGCGCCGTCACCCGCGGATCCTCAAGAAGCGCCAGCCCGATCT
The DNA here is from genome assembly GCA_038751055.1 of Pseudomonadota bacterium. Classification (GTDB taxonomy): domain Bacteria; phylum Pseudomonadota; class Alphaproteobacteria; order Rhodobacterales; family Rhodobacteraceae; genus Shimia_B. The sequence goes on from JBCDGS010000016.1 coordinate 47,377, forward strand.
CGGCCTGACTGGTCTGGGCCTGATTGCCACAGGTCACCACCATGGCGATGGGCAGCCCGCGGCCCTGCATGGTGAGGTTGATGGCAATGTTCGATGATTGCGTCAGGATCGCCACGCCGCCGTCGACCGGCACCAGGCCATGTTGATCGGGCCAGATCCCCGCCTGATCGAGCGCGTTCAGAAATCCGTAGCAGTTCGGCCCGAGGATCGGCATCTCCCCCGCTGCCGCCACAAGCGCTGCTTCCAGATCACCACCAGAGGCATCCTCCGCCCTGGCCTCCGAAAACCCCGAGGCAAAGCAAATGGTCCCGCCAGAGTTAAGCGCGCGAAGCTCTTCCACGACGCCGACGGTCGCATGCCGGTTGACCCCGACAAATGCCGCGTCGATCGGCTCGCCCACATCCCGCACGGACGCGACCGCCGCCAGCCCCGCTACCTCGCGTCGCGTCGGATGGACCGGTACGATCCGCCCGGCAAAGCCCAAGGCCCGCGCGGCACCGATGATCGCGGCGCACCACGTGCCTCCACCGATGACTGCGATACATGCCGGGGAGAACAGCCGCCGCAAGTCACGCGCGGCGCCCGTCTTCTTTGTGCCTTGTACTTCCGCCGGAGGCATTCCGCTCTCACCTCACGCGCCAAGCGCCCGCAAGAGATCGCGGGAGATGATATGCCGCTGGATTTCGCTCGTCCCGTCCCAGATCCGCTCTACCCGCGCATCGCGCCAGAAGCGCTCAAGCGGGTAGTCGTCCATGAGCCCCATCCCGCCATGAACCTGGATCGCCGCATCCGTCACCCGTGCGAGCATCTCGGACGCATAGAGCTTTGCCGAGGCGATCTCCCGGTTTGCGGGCAGATCCTTGTCCAGACGATCGGCCGCGGCCAGCGTCAGAAGATCCGCCGCGTCGATCTCGGTGACCATGTCCGCCAGTTGGAAAGACACCCCCTGAAACTTGCCGATCTTCTGGCCGAACTGCTCGCGCTGGGCGGAATAATCCAGGGCAAAGTCAAAGGCGCGCCGCGCGCGACCCACGTTCATCGCTGCCACAGTGATCCGCGTCGCGTAGAGCCATTCGTTCATCACGGCAAAACCGCCGTCGATCTCTCCCAACACGGCCGCATCCGGGAGGCGGCAATCATCGAATTCGAGGATCATGTTCTTGTAGCCGCGATGGGAAACGCTCTTGTATCCGTCGCGGATCGTAAAGCCTGGATGCCCCCGGTCCACGAGAAAGCAGGAGATCCGTTTCTTCGGGCCCTTCGGCGTCCGGTCCTCACCGGTCGCGACAAAGACAATGCAGAAATCGGCATGCTCTGCGCCCGAGATGAAATGCTTCGTGCCATTGATGACCCAGTCACCGCCCTCGCGCCGGGCCTCGCATTTCATCCCCCGCACGTCTGAGCCCGCGCCAGGTTCGGTCATGGCAAGCGCGTCCATGCGATCGCCGCGGACGGCTGGCATCAGATACCGCTCAACCTGTTCGCCCACACAGGCCATGAGGATGTTCTGCGGCCGACCGAAGAAGTGCGTCAGTGCCATGGAACCGCGTCCCAGCTCCCGCTCCACCAGCGCGAACTCCAGGTGGTTGAGACCCGCCGCACCGACACTTTCGGGAAAGTTGCACGCATAGAATCCGAGCTCTATCGTCTTGCGCTTGATCTCCTGCGCGAGGTCTTCGGGCACCTCGCCTGAACGCTCGACGAGGTCCTCATGGGGATAGATCTCGTTCTCCACGAAGCTTCGCACAGTGTCCGCGATCATCTGCTGTTCGTCACTGATGCCGTAGATCATGCTGCCCCTCCTCTGACGGCGGGACGCTAGGACAAGACGGCGCGAATTTCATACCGTATACGCCAGAATCATGCAGATCACCGTCGTCCTTTTCCCGCGCTTCTCGAACCTGTGCCTCGCCAACACGCTCGAGCCTCTGCGCGCTGCCAACGACCTGAGCGGAGACGCCCTGTTTCGCTGGCAGCTCGCAGCGATGGAAGAGGGGCCTGTCACCTCCTCCTCGGGGATCGAGATCCAGACATCGACTGCGCTGAGCGAAGCGCGCGGCGACCTCCTGATCGTGCTACCCTCCTACGGCTTTCAGACCGCCGCCACGGCACGCACCCGCGCCGCCCTGCGTGCCGCAAGCCTCCGGTTCAAGATCCTTGCGGGCTTTGACATGGGTGCATGGCTCCTGGCCGATGCGGGGCTTCTCGATGGCTATCGCGCCACGCTCCACCGCGACGAGATCGAAGCCTTCGCAGAGCGGTTTCCAGCAGTCGACACGCTGCAGGACCCCTATGTCCGGGACCGTGACCGCCTGACATGCGCCGGTGGCGCGGCCGCGCTGGAGCCCATGCTTGATCTGGTGGCCATGCAGGGGAACGCGGCCCTCCGCCTCGATGTCGCGCTTCTCTTTCACGCGCCGGGCGTGGCGGGGCGACCGGGGGCGCCCACGGCGACCTCCCGCCAGGTGGCCCGCGTCCTCGACCTCATGGGCCAGCACCTGGAAGAGCCATTGCCCCTCCCAACGCTCGCTGAACGCGCGGGTTTGTCCCTGCGCGGTCTCGACCGGCTCACGCGCGAGAAGCTCTCTACCTCACCCGCCGCGCTCTACCGGCGCTTGCGGCTGCTGAAAGCGCGCAGGCTCGTTCAGGATGGGGACATGGCCGTCACAGAGATCGCCCTGCGGACAGGCTACACGAACGCCTCTGCCATGACCCGCGCGTTCCGCCGTGAATTCGGATCAAGTCCGAGAGCCCTGCGCGGCCAATAGCGCAGTTCAAGGTGGGCACGCTGGACGTCTCCGTTTGTCAGCGCGCCTCGAGTTTCCAACGCAGATCCTGTCGTCGCCAGCGATGGGGCGTGAGGTGAAGAAGCCCCGCGCATATGGCATCCAGGATAAGGTTTGACGCCCGGACCCCCGCGACCCACTCAGCCATGGCGCCGCGCGGAGGCAAGAAAATTCTGCCAGCCCGCAATGGCCGCCATGATGGGGACGGTGATCGTGGTTGCCGCAAGCCAATGGTCCGCCTACCAGCGCGGGGCCGCTCGCGGCTGTGGCGGCCAGGCAAACAGCGGGTTGAGTCGCGCTTGACCCGGGTGACGGCTCCACTTGCGGCCGGTCTGCTGACCCAAGCGTGCCCGCAAGAGAGCGCGATGCGCGCCCGTTTCCGACAGTTGGTCGCAATCCGGCCCCCGCGCGAAGCGCGCCACCGAAGGTTCGAGCCGCAGGCGAAGAAGGGAGGCGGGCGGGCGCGCCCTTGGCGGCAGCCTCCCTGTCTCAGCGGGGCGCTAGTCTTTCCGGTAGAATCGCAGCGGCTTTGTGGGTGAGCGCGCGACAATGCCCTTGGCCTCTAGGTCGAGCTGCACGGTCTTCATCCACCAACCTGATTTGGCACCGCCGGGAAAAAGCTCCGCATCCAGCAACGGAAGCAGCGCCTCCTTGGCTTCCGCTGCCGTCATGCCCGGTGCCTCGCGGGTCAATGCGCCGAGGTAGGCGGTTTTCATCGCGTGGTACTTTGCTGCGTCTACCCGTTCGGTGTGACCGGGTACATTGACGTTCTCCACCACCACCTTGTCGTTCATGATCTCCCTCCGTATCGGCAATGCCTAGGACAGTTTACCGCCAGTTTGGCTCCTAGGGGAGGGGCCCCAACGTCATCTAGATGTCACTTGCCCTTGCCGCGCATCAATGAAATCCTGCGCCATGGAACATCTCCCCCCTTGGCAAGACGTGGCCGCGACCCTCGTGGCCGTCGCAGCAGGCCGCGAACCCGCAGACCGGGTGCTTCGGGGCGGCAAGGTCGTGAACGTCCATACCCGCGAGGTATTGGACTGGGACGTGGCCATCAAAGCGGGCCGCTTTGCCTATGTCGGCCCCGACGCCGCCCACTGCATCGGAGACGACACTGAAATCCTCGACGCGGACGGGCGCTATGTGATCCCGGGGCTCTGTGACGGACACATGCATATCGAAAGCGGCATGCTGACCCCGGCGGAATTCGCCGCCGCGGTTATTCCCCACGGCACCACGACGATGTTCACCGACCCCCACGAGATCGCCAACGTCCTGGGGCTCGAGGGCGTTCGCATGATGCATGACGAAGCGATGATGCAGCCCGTGAACATCTTCACCCAGATGCCCTCCTGTGCGCCGTCAGCGCCCGGCCTCGAAACCACCGGGTACGAGATCAGTGCAGAAGACGTGGCAGAGGCTATGGCTTGGCCCGGGATCATCGGGCTGGGCGAGATGATGAACTTTCCCGGCGTCGTGAATGGTGATGCCCAGATGCTCGCTGAAATCGCCGCCACGCAAGCGGCCGGCAAGACCGTGGGTGGCCATTATGCCTCCCCCGATCTCGGGCCGGCGTTCCACGCCTACGCCGCCGGCGGTCCGGCCGATGATCACGAAGGCACGTGCGAGGCCGACGCCACGGCGCGCGCGCGGCAGGGCATGCGCGCCATGCTGCGCCTCGGCTCTGCGTGGTACGATGTCGAAAGCCAGATCACCGCGATCACAGACAAGGGCTTGGATCCCAGAAGCTTCATCCTGTGCACCGATGATTGCTTTGCCGGAACACTGGTCCGCGACGGCCATATGGATCGTGTGGTGCGCCATGCCATCGCCTGCGGCAGCGATCCCCTGACCGCCCTCCAGATGGCGACACTGAACACCGCGACGCATTTCGGGCTCGAGCGAGAGCTGGGCAGCATCGCGCCGGGCCGTCGCGCCGATCTGATCCTGACATCCTCTCTCACCGACTTGCCCATTGAGCATGTCATCGCCCGTGGCGTCGATGCAGCGATCGACGGCGACCTCAAGGTCACCTGTCCCCACTATGCCTGGCCCGCGCAGGCCCGCCAAACGGTGCATATGGGCGCCGAGAAGAGGGCCCAGGACTTTGAGATCCCCGCGCCCGCCGGTGCCAATCATGTCACCGCACGGGTGATCGGCGTGGTGGAAAACCAGGCCCCCACAAAAGCCCTTACGGCAGAACTTCCCGTCCGCGACGGCCTTGTCGAGCGCCAAGGTGACGTCTGCCAGATCGCCCTCGTCGAACGCCACCGGGCCACGGGCGGCGTCACGAACGCATTCGTCTCGGGCTTTGGCTATGACGGGCCCATGGCCATGGCCTCGACCGTGGCCCATGACAGTCACCACATGATCGTGGTCGGCACGGACCGGGCCAATATGGCCGCCGCCGCGAACCGTCTGGCCGAGGTCGGCGGCGGGATGTGCGTCTTTCAGGACGGTCGCGAGACGGCCCTGGTCGAGCTTCCCATCGCGGGCCTCATGTCCGATGCACCCGCCGCAGAGGTCGCCGCCAAGGCCGACGGCATCCTCGAGGCCATGAAAGCCGCCGGATGCACCCTGAACAATGCCAACATGCAGCACTCCCTGCTCGCCCTTGTCGTCATCCCCGAACTCAGGATTTCCGACCTTGGCCTCGTGGATGTGCGCAGCTTTGAAATCGTCCCGCTCTTTGAGGACACCAATCCACCCGCCTGAGAGGCAAGCAAGAAAGAACAACAATGAAAACCGAACACAACCTGCCCATCGCCACGCCCGATACCCACCCGGCCGCCTTCTTCGATGAGGCCGAGGCCGCCGTCGACCGCCTGGAAGAGCTCTATTCCGCGGCGACGCGCTTTCTGTGCACGCATTTTGTCGAGGCCCTGAAAGGCGGCATCCCGAAGACCCGCTACCGCGCGTTCTATCCCGAGATCCGGATCTCAACGACCTCCTATGCCAGTGTCGATAGCCGCCTGTCCTTCGGACATGTCGCCGAGCCCGGGACCTACGCGACCACGATCACGCGGCCAGACCTCTTTCGGAACTATCTTCTTCAGCAGATCAGCCTGTTGATGGAGAACCACGGTATCCGGGTGATGATCGGGCCATCGGCGACGCCGATGCCGGTGCATTTCGCCGTCGCCCAGGAAAAGGACATCGTCGTGCCGCAGGAAGGCGCTGCCCCCTTTACCCTGCGCGACATCTTTGACGTGCCGGATCTGGCCACCACGAACGACCAGATCGTCAATGGCTACGGCTATGCCTACCCCGACGGGGCGGGCCCGCTGGCTCCCTTCACCGCCCAGCGCATCGACTATTCGCTGGCGCGCCTGTCGCACTACACCGCCACCGATGCAGAGCATTTCCAGAACCACGTCCTCTTTACGAACTACCAGTTCTACGTAGAGGAGTTCGAGGCCTACGCCCGCAAGATGCTGGGCGAAGATGCGGGCTACACGAGCTTTGTCGCCACCGGCAACCAGGAGATCACCACCCCAGATGGGGCGATCGATGTGCCTGCGAAGCTGCCGCAGATGCCGACTTATCACCTCAAGCGTCCGGGCGGCAGCGGTATAACGCTGGTCAATATCGGTGTCGGTCCATCCAACGCCAAAACCGCGACCGACCATATCGCCGTGCTCAGACCGCACGCCTGGCTCATGGTGGGCCACTGCGCCGGGCTGCGGAACTCGCAATCGCTGGGCGACTTTGTGCTCGCCCATGCCTACCTGCGCGAGGATCACGTCCTTGATGACGACCTTCCGGTCTGGGTCCCGATCCCGGCCCTCGCAGAGATCCAGACCTCTCTGGAACAGGCCGTCGCCGAGATCAGCGGCTTGGAAGGCTACGAGCTCAAAAGCCTCATGCGCACGGGCACCGTGGCGACCATCGACAACCGGAATTGGGAGCTGCGGGATCACTCAGGGCCGGTCCAGCGTCTCAGCCAGTCGCGTGCCATCGCGCTCGACATGGAAAGCGCCACCATCGCCGCCAACGGCTACCGCTTCCGCGTCCCCTACGGCACGCTCCTCTGCGTCTCTGACAAACCGCTCCACGGGGAACTGAAACTCCCTGGAATGGCGACTGATTTTTACCGAACACAGGTAACCAGACACCTCCAGATCGGGATCCGCGCTATGGAGATCCTGCGGGAAATGCCGCTCGCGCGCATCCACAGTCGCAAGCTGCGCTCCTTCGAGGAGACGGCTTTCCTCTAGGGCATGCAAAAAGCCGCTCACCGGGCGCCAAGAAACGACAGTATTTTAGGCAAATGTAGCCACTAATTGTTGTGAAGCTCCGCTAGATACCGTTACATGGCGCCAATGAGGCCCGACATTTGGGCAGTGAAGGAGAGCTATAATGGCCAAACCAATGACCAAGACCCAACTCGTGGCCGCCCTGGCCGACGCCATGGACAGCGATAAGAAATCCGCCGGCGCAGCGCTCGACGCCGTCTGTGACGTGATCACCAAGGAAGTTTCCGGCGGCGGTGCCGTGACGCTTCCCGGCGTCGGCAAGATCTATTGCCGCGAGCGCCCCGAGCGCATGGTCCGCAACCCCGCCACGGGCGAGCAAATCAAGAAAGAGGCGGACAAGGTCGTGAAGATGACCATTGCCAAAGCCCTCAAGGACAGCGTGAACGGCTAAGCCAAAAGTTAGCGTTTCGTGATGGCCGCCCTCTGATGGGGCGGCCTTTTTTATCCGGGTCGGTGGGCGGGCGCCTTTCGAGCACGGGCAACGGCCCGCGCGCAGAAACAGCGCGCACGCAGACCTTAAAACTGATCGAGGATGTACTGCGCGGTCATCAGATCCAGATGCGCGCCGCCGCCATTCTTGAAAAACGTAGTTCCGCCCGGCGTGAACGCCTCGGGATCGTAGTAGTCCGCCAAGATGTGCTCGCGGGGGACCACGCCGCTCTCCAGGGGGATCTTCAATTCGCCGATATGTCCCAGCGTCGTCGCAAAGCTGTCAACGAAGACCCGCGACCGGCTCAGCGCCAGATCGTCCGCTTCGCGCATGTCCGGGCGGTAGGCGCCGATCAGGTTGACATGTTGCCCCTCACGGAGCCAAGCCCCGTTGAGCCAGGGCTCCGTTGCCATGGTGCAGCCCACGACGATATCGGTGCGTTTCACGGCGGCCTCCAGATCACCGACCGGGATGGTCGCATCGTAATCTGCGCAAAAGGCGTCCGCAGCGGCCGCGCTGCGGTTCCAAACCTCGAACGAGGCTGCCGGAAATCCCGCCCCAAAGGCCTCCCGCACGGAACGCCCGACCGTCCCCGCTCCAACGATGAGGATCCGCCGCGCATCCGGGGCGAGGCGCATGGCGGCCAAGAGCGAATCCGCAGCCGTCTTCCACTTGGTCACAAGCGTGAAGTCGATCACCGCCGCGAGCTCACCGGTGGCATCGTCAAAGAGCGTCACCGCCCCGCCGATCATCGGTCGTCCCTTCGCGGGATTGCCGGGATAGACCGTCGCTGTCTTGACCAACGCGCCGAGCCCGTCGATCCAGGCTGCGCGGCTCAGGATCGTATCATCCCCACGATAGAGGAAACAGTCCTCGATGGAGGCACGCGGCAGCCTGTGCCCTGCCTCGAACGCGCCGACGAGGCCCAGCCAATCCAGCCGCGCCTCCCCCTCTGCAAAGCCGATCATGCGCGTCACCGCGCCTCCTCCTCGGTCAGGAGACCTTCGGCCACGAGCCGCGCGGCCCATCCGTCCGGCCCGTCAAAAAGATGCGCTTTCCAGCCCCGTGCCAGCGCGGCCTCGACGTTCTCGGCTCGGTCATCGGCAAATAGCAGACCCGCGGGCTCCACACCGCTCCCGTCTTCCACAGCCGCGTAGATCTCCGGCTTCGGTTTCAGCAGGCCGAGGCGTCCGGACACGTAGGCCTCGTCGAACTCATTGAGAAACGCATAGTGTTTCCGGGCAAGCTCGAACGGTTCAGCGCCGAAGTTCGTGAGCGCAAAGACCGGCACACCCTTCTGGCGCAAGACCCGCATCAGGCGGACCGACCGGTCGATGACGGCCCCAGCAATCTCCAGCCACCGCTCATGCCAGTCGAGGATCTCACGGGAAAAGTCGGGATAGGCGGCGGCCGTCTCATGGACGACCTGTGCCCAGGGCTCACCCCGATCAACGCGGTCGTTCATGCCGTGCAGGTCCACCGACCCGAAGAGCGCTTCCCGCCGGGCCACACCGTAAACGCGATCATAAAAGCGTTCCGGCTGCCACTCTATGAGGACGTTTCCGATGTCAAAAACCACTGCCATGGCGGTACCTCACAGCCGTGCTGCTCTGACGTCAAGCCGATCCCGATCCTGGGCGCGCTCAGCGCGGCCCGCGACGCTAGCCAGCGCGCCGCGCGGCCTCCCGCACGAGCCGCTCCAGCGTGTCCAGGAACCGGCTTCTGTCGGCCTTCGAAAACGGCCGCCCACCGCCCTGCCGAAACGGGTCGGCGGCCCGCAGATCCGTCATGAGATCGCGCGTCGCCAGCGCCTGCTTCACGTTAGCGGCGGTCAGCGCCTCCCCATTGGGCTTCAGAACCAGGGAGCCCCCATCGACCACCCGCGCCGCCAGGGGGATATCACCCGTCACCACGACGTCGCCCATGCCCGCCCGCTCGGCGATCCACTTGTCCGCTTCATCGGGACCCTCGGGCACGATCACCGTCTCAATCAGGGGATTGGCCGACGGCCGGATGCCTCCATTCGACACCATCGCCACGGGCAGCTTGTGGCGCGTGGCCACCCTCTCCACCTCTGCCTTGACCGGACAGGCATCCGCATCGACGTAGATCACGCGAAGAGCGCCTCCGCGTGGAAGGCGACGTGGTCGGCCATGAACGACGAGACGAAGAAGTAGGAATGGTCATAGCCCGGTTGCATGCGGAAGACCGCCTGCTGCCGCCGCGCCGCAATCGCCGCCGCAAGGCTTTCAGGCCGCAGGAGATCAATGAACTGATCCTTCGTGCCCGTATCAATCAGCAGGGGTGCATCGAGGCCGTGCGCCGCGATCCGAAGCGTCGCGTCGTGCCTGGCCCATGTGCTTTCGTCCGTGCCGAGATACGCGCCAAGCTGCTTTTGACCCCAGTCACTGGCCGTCGGATTGCCGATGGGCGCGAAGGCAGAGACAGAGCGGAATCGCCCCTGATGTCCCAGGGCAATCGTCAGCGCACCGTGCCCGCCCATGGAGTGACCGGTGATCGCCTGCCGTTCAAGATCGCACCCCATAGTGCCAACCAGCGCCGGAAGCTCTTCGCTGACATAGCTCCACATCTTGAAATGCGGGGCCCAGGGCGCCTCGGTCGCATCGACGTAAAAGCCCGCGCCTTTCCCGAGATCATAGGCCTCATCATCGGCCACACCCTCGCCGCGCGGAGAGGTGTCCGGGAACACGAGGGCAATGCCCGCTTGCGCGGCCCAGGCCTGCGCGCCGGCTTTTTCCATTGCATTGGCATGGGTGCAGGTGAGGCCGCTGAGATACCACAGCACCGGAACCGGCCCCTTGCGCGCTTCTTCCGGCAGGAAGAGCCCGAACGTCATGTCGCAACCGCAGGCCTGCGAAGCGTGCTTGTAGACACCCTGAACGCCCCCGAAGCAGGCATTTTCAGACACAGTTTCCATGACGTTCCCTTTCCTATTCCTACAACGCAAAACCACTGACCCAACCGATGACGACAGAAACCGTCACCACCGAGAAAGCCGTTGAGATCAGGATAGAGGCAGACACCCGGGCTGGCGCAACCCCGTAATGTTGCGCGAGGATAAAGACGTTGCCCGCAACAGGCAGCGCCGCGGCCGCGATCATGACCCCCGCCGCGTAGGGCTCCACCTCGAACATCACCAGCGCGGCATAGGCCACGGCAAGGGGATGGAGGACGAGTTTGAAGAAACTCAGATACCCCGTCACTACGATCTTCGACACGGCCTTCGTCGCAAGCGATGCCCCGATGGCGAAGAGGGCCCCCGGTGTCGCCGCAGAGCCCAGGATGTCCACCGTTTCGCTGAGGGGCCCGGGGATCGGCAATCCCGTCGCCGCCCAGATCAGGCCGAGGGAAATCGACACGATCATGGGGTTCGACAAGAGGCCGATGCCGACGGTGCGCAGAATGCCAATGGACATGCGCCCGTCCCGCGACCCAGTGATGAGGATGACGATGAGCGACCCGAAAATGATGAGATCGACCGCCAGCACCATCATCACAGGGCCGATCGCGGCCTCTCCCAGGACCAGCGCCAGCATCGGGATCCCCAGAAACCCGACATTGCCAATCACGGCCACCTGCGCTTCGACGGCGATTTCCTCGAACCTGGCGCCACGCAGGAACCCAAGGGCCGTGGCAATGAGGTAGACGAATGTCGTGCCCCACAGATAGGCGAAGACGAAGGACCAGCTGAACGCCTCGCGCACGTCGAGCGTCGCCGAAAACCGGAACAGCATCGCCGAAAGCGCGAAGTAGAACACGAACTTCGTGAGGTATGCCGTCGCCTCCTCCCCGAAGAAGCGCGTTCGCCCCGCCAAGAAGCCCAACCCGATCAACGCGAAGAAGGGCAGTGTCTTGAGAAAAATCTCGACCATGTCTTTTGGGTAATGCGGCGCAACCCGCGCAGCAAGCGCGGATGAAATCAGGGGCTTGAAAGAAAATGAACTCCTCAGTTCAGTAGACCCTTGAAAACTGAACGGGAGAGTTCATATTGCAGGAAATGAACCGAACGGTTCAGTACAAATCAACTCGCACCGAAAGGAGCCCCGTTATGAAAATCGTCGCGACCGCACTCATTCTCAGCATCACCGCTGCAAGCGCATCCGCTCTCACGATGACCCCGTTCTTCCCGGATCTCAGCTTCCCGGAAACCAGCGCGGACACCTCCACCCAGAGTCCCTCAGTCCCGCTGGTCACCGTGCCCGAGGGCAAGTGAGGCCCTGCCTCCCCTAGGGCCGTCCCTTGCCGGAACTGAACCCTACGGTTTATACAGTCCCGGCAAGGGAGCACGAATGCCAGACGGAACTGCAGAGATCCGCAAGGGTCGAAAATTCGACCAGGTCCTCGACGGCGCCACCGAAATCTTCATGACAGAAGGCTTCGAACGCGCGTCGGTCGACGAAATCGCGCGTCGGGCCAACGTCTCCAAAGCGACGCTGTACTCCTACTTCCCGGACAAGCGCCTGCTCTTCGTCGAAGTGATGAAGCGCGAATGCGAACGCCGCGCGAAAGAGGCCGAGGATTTCATCGACAACGCCTGCCCTCCCGAAGAGGTTCTGCCTCTGGCCGGGCGGATCATGGTCGACATCTTCCTCAGCGAACTCGGCAAGCAGAGCTTTCGCATGTCCATCGCCGAAAGCGGCAAGTTCAAGGAGCTCGGCCAGCGGTTTTACGATGCCGGGCCGGGTCTCATCGAACGCGAGCTGGTCCCCTACTTTGAAGAAGCCGAGGCGCGCGGAGAACTCAGGATCGATGACAAGATCCTCGCCGCGCATCAATTTGCCGAGCTCTGCAAGGCGCGCATCTTCCCGATGACAATGCTCCACATCCGCGACCTGATCCCGCAGGAGGAAAGGGACCTCGTTGTCACCGAAGCCGTGAAGATGTTCCTCGCCCGCTACGGCACCTGATCTTGCGCGCGCGCGCCTGCTCGCGTATCCGCCCGCCACGCATCGTCAGGAGACCGCCCCATGGCCACCCGCAACTTCGAGCCCATGACCAAAGCGGAAGTGATATCAGCCCAGCGCTCCTGGGCCAAACACGTCACAGAGCAGGATGTGGAAGCTTTGCTCGCCCTCTATGATTTCGGAAATCCGGATGAGCCAGTGCTGTTCAAGCCGACGCTCGCGGATGTCATCCGCCTCGATGAAGAAGGCGCGCGCTCCTATTTCGTGGGTGGCAACACGGCCTTCCCGAACGATCACGGCTTCCTGAAAAATGGCTGGGTCACGGTCGAGTTTCAAAGCGCCGTTGGTCCCATCCTCAAGGCAGGCGGACTGGGCTATAAGGACATGGGCCACTACACGTTCGTCAACGGCAAGGGTGATGCGACCCGCGCCGATTACACCTTCGCGTATCACAAGCTCGACGGGCAGGTGCTGATCTCGCTGCACCATTCCTCTCTCACGTGGTTCCCACCCAAAGCCGACTGACGCGTCCCGGCGCGGTCAGGCCGTCCGGGACTGCCGTTGCAAAAGGCAGTGGCCTGCGCCATCGCGCGTTGTCATACTCCCGGTGCCGCCACACGCTGACAGGATCCCCGATGCCCCGTTTTTACTGCATGATAGCGCTCGTCCTGGGACTGGCGGCGTGCTCTGGGATGCCTGATCAGGACCCCGTGCCGGAGGAGCCGTCAGGAACCTGTGGGGCCGACCGTTTTCAGTCTCTCGTGGGGCTCAGCCATGATGATCTGCTCAGGATCGAGATCCTCGGGCCTGTCCGGGTCATCCGTCTGGGGGATGCGGTGACTATGGACTTTCTGCCATCGCGCCTGAACATCGCGCTCGACGCCGGGGATAGGGTCAGCCGCGTGTTCTGCGGCTAAGGCTGCGACTCGACTCCCGTATGGGAATCACGCAATGTGAACAAATGCAGAACATGCTGGAAGGATCCTCGCGCCGCATCCTCGCGCTCTGGTTCCCCCGCCTCGGGGCAGAGCGGGTCTTGCGCCGCGCACGTGGTACCCTGACCGCGCCCCTTGCCATCGTGCGGGAGGTCGGGAACCTCCAGCTTCTCGCCTCCCTCTCTGAAGAGGCCTCCGCCGAAGGGCTCAGCGCTGGTCAGCCCCTGCGCGATGCGCTGGCCATGTGCCCGGCGCTCCTCACTGAACGCGAGAATGCACCGGCAGAGGCGACCTTTCTGGGCCATCTGCAGCGCTGGGCAGGCAAGTTCTCCCCCTGGGTGAGCCGATCTGGTGAGGCTGGCCTGTTTGTCGACCTCACAGGCTCCGCGCATCTTTTCGGAGGGGAGGAGGGCGTGGCCGACCTGGTGGAAAGCGACTGCGCGCGCTTTCACCTCACCGTGCAGCTTGGCATCGCGGACACGCCCGGCGCGGCCTGGGCGCTCGCGCGGTATGCAGGGCAGGGGGTGGGCACGTCCCGGACCGGGGACGCCATCGACCAGGAAGCCTATGCCACCCGCTCCCGCGCGGTGAAGCGGCGGAACTGGGAAAAGGGCGGCGCGGCGCCAAAGGTCGTGCCCCTGCGCGCGCGGCAGGCCCGCATCGCGGCCCCCGGCGCCACGCGGCAGGCCCTGGCGACGCTCCCGGTGGCTGCGCTGCGCCTGCCCGAGGACACGGTGACAGAGCTCAACCGCGTGGGACTGCGCCGGATCGAGGACGTGCTGAACCAGCCCCGCGCGCCCCTCGTGCGCCGCTACGGGCAGGTGCTGGGGCAGCGCATCGATCAGGCGCTGGGCCTCCTGGCGGAGCCGATCAGCCCGGCGCGTCCACCCTTGACGTTCTCCTGCCGCCTGACCCTGCCGGAGCCCATCGGGCTCGAGGCCGATGTGGAGGCCGCCGTGGACAAGATGCTGCCCACGCTCGCGCGCAGGCTCGCGGAGGCGGGGCGGGGTGCGCGGCGGCTGAGGCTCGAGGCCTACCGGGCCGATGGGACACGCCAGTCGGTAGAGGTGGGCCTTGCCCGCCCCTCCGCGCTGCCCGACCGCATGCGCCCGCTTCTGAAGATGAAGATCGCAGAGCTGGATGCAGGCTTTGGCATTGATCTCCTCCGCCTCGTGGCTTCGGGCCATGAACCCGTGCGCCCGGAACAGCACCGCCGCCTGCCCGGAGAGCGGGCACCGGAGGCCGTCAACGATATCGACGATCTCGTGGGCCGCCTCGGCGCGCGTATCGGGCTCGATGCCATCACGCGCAGGCACCCGGCCTCGTCCCATATCCCCGAGAAATCTGCCCTGACCCTCGTGGCCGCCTATTCAGAGCCAGCCACCGACTGGCCGCGCGAACATCCACCGCGCCCCCTGACGCTTTTTGACGTGGAACTTGTCGACGCCCCAGAGGAGCCCACGCTCCCGCCCAGCTTCAGGTGGCGTGGCCGGACGTTTCACACCAAAGCCGCCCGCGGGCCCGAACGCATCGCGCCGGAATGGTGGCTCGACGAACGCCCGTGGCGCACGGGCACGCGCGACTACTGGCAGGTGGAGACCCGCGAGGGGGAGAGGCTCTGGCTCTATTACGCCCACGGCGCAGCCCAGACGGGCGGCTGGTTCTGTCACGGCGTCTTCGCCTGAGTGGCGATCTTCCCGGTTTAAAAGGGGGGGGGGGGGGCCCCCGCCCACCCCCCACGAAAGGGGCCCCAAAAAAA
>JBCDGS010000017.1:0-60847 GCA_038751055.1 Pseudomonadota bacterium
CGCCCTTCGGGTTCGCGCTCTTCTATCTGCGGGGTGTGGCGCCGAAGGAGGTCACTACGGGTCACATCTACCGCGGCATCATCCCGTTCGTGATCATCCAGGTGGCTGGCCTCGCACTTCTGGCCGCTGTGCCCGGTATCGTGACAATCGTCCCGGATCTGATTGGTCGCTGACCCATGTCAGAGCGCCCCTTCCTCAATGGCTGGTGGGCGCTCCTCGGACACAAACACGGGGCCGATGCAGGCAGCAATCAGCGGCGCTACTACAATCGGTTTTCGATCCTGCTTGCGCTCTGGCTTCTGGTGGCGCCGTCCGCCACCGATCTGATCGGTCTGCGTCTTTACGCGGGGCCCTATTTCGCGCTTCTCGCGCTCGCATGGTCGCTCTGGTTTTTCGGGCTCAGCGTCTTTCTGATGCCCTTCAGAAGTGCGTTCGTGGTGAACCCGGCCAGGCTCCTCTTCGATGCGATCACATCGACTTTCCTGATGATCGGGAGCTTCGCGGCCGTCTACCGTGCAGGCGACATCAGCAACGCAACCACGGCCTTCGATTACTATTACTTCTCAGCTGTGACGTTTTCTACGCTCGGCTATGGTGACCACGCTCCACAGGGCGCACTCAAGCCATTGGCCGCATTCGAGGCCATCCTGGGGAATCTTCATCTCGGATTTGTGGTGGGTGCCGTTTTTGCGGTGCTCAACCGAGGATCGTCGCGATGACGGCAAGGAGGCCCAGCACGCCGAACACGTAGGGCGTCGCGGACTGAATGCGGTGGTACGTCTTTTCGGACATTAGCTCTCCTCTTGTGCGATCAATTAGCAGAACAAACCCGGAAAATCAAGGTCAGGCGGTCACTTCGTGCGGGTCGGACGGGTATCCGGCAGGCTGATATGCGCGACCTGCTCTGCAATGGGCTCAACCGCCAGCGGATCGACATCTGCGGCGTAGGCCTGCGGATCCTGCAGCGGTTGCCACTGTCCACCCCGATAGATCTCAAGGCCCGAAAACCGCGCCTTGTAGCCCATCTTGTCAGAGCCCGGCACCCAATAGCCCAGATAGACATAGGGCAGCCCGGTCTCGCGCGCGATTTCCACGTGATCGAGGATGATATGCGTGCCAAGCGACTGCCGTTCCAGCGTGGGCTCGTAGAACGAGTACACCATCGACACCCCGTCATCGAGGATATCGGTCAGGCACACGGCCGTAAGTTCCTCGCGTCCGTGCTCTGCCCTTGCGTGGTATTCGACGACGCGGCTCTTGATCGGGGTTTCCTCGATCATGGCCGCGAACTCGAAGATATCCATGTCCGCCATTCCACCATCGGCGTGGCGGCTGTCGAGGTAGCGGCGGAAGAGCTCAAACTGCTCCTCGGTGGCCCAGGGTGCCGTGGCGCGCCGCTCCAGATAGGCGTTGCGCTTGCTCACCCGCTTTTGGCTGCGCGTGGGCGCGAACTCTGCCACGTTGATCCGCGCCGACAGGCACGCCGCGCAATCCGCGCAAGAGGGCCGGTAAAGGACGTTCTGAGAGCGCCTGAAACCCTGCTTGGACAGGCTGTCATTGAGCATCTCTGCCGTGTCGCCCTGCAATGCGGTAAACAACTTCCGCTCCATCCGGCCCTCGAGATACGGGCAGGGCTGCGGAGCCGTCACATAGAATTGCGGCGCAAGGGGTAAGGAATGGCGCATCGATCAGTATGTATTTCCTGCTGAAAGCCTAACAAGGCCCGGGGTCAGCGCAAGGATAAAGATCAAATTGCAAACAGTTGGTGTTAACGAACCAGCAAGGCTAAGCCGAAGCGCGGCGGTTCAGTGCCACCGTCCCAAAGAGCATATCCGTGAGTCCCTGACCGCGCGCCGTCGTCAGCATCAGCACGGCTGAAATCAGCTGGAGGGGGATGACCCCGAAGGAAAAGTAGAAGGCCAGCGTATGCACGGCCGCATCGCCCATGCTGAACTTTTCCGCGTCGATGCGGCGCAGTTCTATGGCCATGAGACGCATTCCCCAGGTCGCCGACCCGGCTGCCAGGGTCAGGACGCGGTAGAGGAACCCGACGACAAGAAAGATCAGCGGGAAGACGAACGCGCCAAGGCCCAGCGTCGCCACGACCGGCACGAGGGAGAGGACAAGGATGATCAGCAGGTCGAGGAAGAACGCAATGAAGCGCTTTACTGCCACACCCTCGTAGAACCCCGCCTGGCGGGCGGGGTCCGGGAGACGGTGATAGGGGTCGCCGTTGGTCATGGATGTGGTCTTCACTCTGAAATGACGGCCTTGGCGGCATGCGCGCGCTTGTCCATGAAATCGTCGAATTCCGACTTGTCCTTGGCCGCGCGCAGGCGCTCAAGAAAGCCCTCAAAGCTTTTCTGTTCTTCCTCCAGCCGCGTCAGCAAGTCCTCGCGGTAGGCGTCAAAGCTCTCGTTCCCGGAGGAGCGCAGCTTCTTCTGATGGCCCATGTTATGCGCGAGCTTCTCCACCGCTTCCTCGATGGGCGCGCCGTGCTGAAGGCCTGCCAAGCGTGTCCAGAGATAGCCAAGATAGGCGGCGAGAATTATCCCAAAAGGCGCGATAAAGTTCATCGCCACGATCGATACCGGGATGGCAAAGGCCGTGAACAGAATGAGGTAAAAGGCATTTGGTTTATGGCGCATGGCGCGGGGCTCGTCTGCGGTGAAAGCGGTGAATGCGGTCATGGTATATCCTGTGGACTTATAAGGAAGGGGGCGCGTGGGTCGGATGCGCCCCCTCCTTCAAGGTTTCTTACTTGTCAGACGGCGCAGCGTCGCCGTCGCCCTGGTCTTTGGCATCATGGGCCCGCTCGTCCATGAACTGGTCGAACTCTGCCTTGTCCTTCGCCGCACGCAGCCGCTCAAGGAAGGCCTCGAAGGAGCCCTGTTCTTCTTCCAGGCGGCGCAGCGTTTCGGCCTTGTAGGCGTCGAAGGCGCTGTTGCCCGAGGGTTTCATCGCAACCGCGGCGGTGGCCACGGCGGATTTGCGGGTCGTGCAGCCCCAGCGGGACCATTTTCCAGTCATTGTCATGTAGATCACCAATGCGAGGCCGATGGGCCAGAAGAAGATGAAGCCGAGGACCATGGCCGCGATCCACGCGCCGGTTCCACGCTGGTCGAGCCAGGCCTCCGAACGGGCCAGCCAGCCCATCTGGGGTGCTGCGCTTGAAGGGGTGGGGGCGAGGGTGGTCATGTCAGTCTCCGGGGTTCAGGTTGGGTTGGTCGGGTTAATGTGAATTCGTTTCACATTACAGATATGCGAGCGCCAGACCCCCCGGACAAGGGCTAATGTAAAACTATTTTACATATCTCGGGATATCTCAATGAAATCAGCGATCTGGCCGCCGGAAATCTGCTGAAGTTCCGTCGGGCTGAGGCTGAAAAGGTGCCTCGGAGTGCCCGCTGCGGCGTAATTCTGATCAAATCGCGTCAGGCTCCGGTCGATCCAGGCCGTCGGGCGCTCCAGGTGTCCGAGGGGCGCCACGCCGCCAATGGCAAAGCCCGTTTGCGCCCGGATCACGGCGGCATCGGCCTTGCCCAGGGGTTCCCCGGCCACGGTGCTGGCCCGCGCGATGTCCACCCGTTCTGCCCCAGACGTCAGGAAAAGGGACACCCGGCCCGATGCCTGCCCCAGCAAGATGATCGAATTGGCGATCTGCGCCACCTCGCAGCCCAGCGACGCGGCGGCCTCTGCGGCCGTGCGCGCCTGACCGACCTCGACGATCTCGCGCGCCATACCCAGTGCATCGAGGGCCGCGGCCACGCGTTTGAGACTCTTTGACATGGCCAGGACCCTAAGCGCCCTCCATTGACGCCGCCAGCCCTTCCGCCATGGTCGGGCCCATGACGCTTTCATCCCGCATCACGCGCGTGCCCGCCGCCTTTGACCCTGACCGGGGCCGGGAGGTCGCGGCAGCCTACGGCGCGGCTGGGGCGCTCTCGGACCTGCTCACGGGTGCAGGCGGATCGAGCCCCTATCTCCACCGCCTCCTCCTTGCGCATCGGGACTGGGCCGAGGCGGCCTTCGATGATCCGGAGGCGGCCCTGCGCGGCCTCCTGACGCCCACCCATCTGCGTCGGGACAAGGCGCGTCTCGCGCTCCTCACCGGGCTCTGCGATCTGGGCGGGGTCTGGTCGCTGGAAGAGGTCACCGGCGCGCTCACCGACTTTGCCGATGCGGCCCTCGCGCGGGCGCTCGATGACGCACTCGCGCCCATGATCCGCGCGGGCAAGCTGCAACCCAACCCGCAGCTCTTCACCCTCGCCATGGGCAAGATGGGCGCGCGGGAGCTCAATTACTCCTCGGATATCGACCTCATCTGCCTCTTTGACGATGCCGGCATTGACGATCCCGGCACCCACCGCAGCCACCTCGTCCGCGCGGCGCGCACCGCCATGAAACGGCTGTCGGATGTCACCGATCAGGGCTACGTCTTTCGCACCGATCTGCGCCTGCGGCCGGATGCGGCGGTAACGCCCATCGTGCTGTCGAGCTCGGCCGCAGAAGCCTATTACGAAAGCGTCGGGCGCACATGGGAGCGCGCCGCCCACATCAAGGCCCGTGTCGCGGCAGGCGACGCAGAGGCCGGCGCCCGCTACCTCCGGGCGCTGAGCCCGTTCATCTGGCGCCGCCACCTCGATTTCGCCGCCATCGAGGACGCCCACGCCATGCTCACCAAGATCCGCGAGCACAAAGGGCTCCACGGCGCGATCACGCTCCCGGGCCACGACATGAAGCTTGGCCGGGGCGGCATCCGCGAAATCGAGTTCTTCGCCCAGACCCGTCAGCTCATTGCCGGGGGACGGGATGCGGGTCTGCGTGCTCCGAGTACACGTGCGGCGCTTCAGGCGCTGACCGGGGCCGGATGGGTAAAGGAGGAGACACGGCAGGCCCTTGACGCCGCCTATGCGAGCCACCGGGAGGTGGAGCACCGCCTCCAGATGTTGCGGGATGCCCAGACCCACAGCCTGCCGCATGCGGATGACGGGCTGGACCGGCTGGCCGCGTTCATGGGGCTCGAGCGTGCCGCCCTCGATCGCCGCCTCACTGATACGCTCGAGACCGCCCATGCCCTGACCGAGCCCTTCTTCAGCCCGACACCTGCCGCAGATCCCGTCCCCGCCTTCGGGGCCGAAATCACCGGACGCTGGCAAAGCTATCCCGCGCTCCGCTCGGACCGGGCGGTCCGGCTCTTTGATCGGATCGGGCCGCGCATCATGGAACGTCTCTCCCGCGCTGACGATCCGGAGCGCGCGCTCCGTCACTTCGATGCGTTCCTTTCCGGGCTACCGGCGGGCGTGCAGGTGTTTTCGCTCTTTGAGGCCAATCCCGAACTCGTGGACCTCCTGGCCGATATCGCCGCCGTCGCACCGGCCCTTGCGGAGTATCTGGGCCGCAACGCGCAGGTCTTCGACGCGGTGCTCGATGGCAGCTTCTTTCAGGACTGGCCGGGCTGCGCGGCCCTCACGCAGCGCCTCGGTGCGCGGCTCGCAGCGCTCGGCGATTACGAGCTTAAGCTCGACGAGGCCCGTGTCTGGATGAAGGAATGGCACTTTCGGGTGGGCGTCCACCTCTTGCGCGGGCTGGCCACCCCGGAAGAGGCCGGGCGACATTATGCAGACCTCGCGGAGGCCACGCTCGCGGCGCTCTATCCGGTCGTCGCGCAGAACTTCGCCGCGCGCCACGGACCGGCGCCGGGGCAGGGCGCGGCGGTTGTTGCGATGGGATCGCTCGGGGCAGGGCGGCTCCATGCGGCGTCTGACCTCGACCTTCTCGTGATCTACGACGCACGCGGCGTGGAGGCCTCCGAGGGCCCGAAGCCACTCCCCACGCGCCCTTGTTACGCGCGCCTCACGCAGGCACTCATCACCGCGCTGTCGGCGCCGACGGCACGCGGCAAGCTCTACGAGGTCGACATGCGCCTGCGCCCGTCTGGCCGCAACGGGCCGCTGGCCACGGCGCTTGCGGCCTTCGAGGCCTATCAGACGGACGAGGCCTGGACGTGGGAGCATCTGGCGCTGACGCGCGCCCGCGTCGTGGCCGGCGAGGCCGCCGTGGGCGGCGAGGTCGAACGCGTCCGCTGCGACGTCATCGCCCAGCCGCGCGACCGCGCGAAGGTGGCCGCCGATGTGGCCGACATGCGCCGCCGCATCTTCGAGGCGCGCCCGGGCGAAGGCGGGCTCGCGGCCAAGGACGGCCCCGGACGCCTGCAGGACCTGGAGCTTTTCGCGCAAACGGTGGCCCTTCTCGCCGGAAGCGACACGCGCGAAATGAACGCGCAGCTCACCGCTGGTGGCGAGGCCGGGCTGATCCCCGCAGCCGATCTGTTCTGGAATGTCCGCGCCATAACGCGCCTCGTGCTCAAGCCCGGATCCCCGACCAACGTGCTCAGCGGGGCCGGGCAGGCGCGGCTTCTCTTGCGCGACACGGAGCTTGCGACGCTCGACGCGCTCACCGACCGGCTTGCCCGTGATGGTCGCGAAGCGGCAGAACATGTCGCTCGCCGCCTTGCCGCATGGGCCGGGGCCGACTAGCTCCCCAATGGAGACGAGGGAGGCTAGAACCATGGATCTGAAGGACGCTGACCCCAAGGGGCTGATCCGCGAAAGCTATGCGATCGAAGGGATCACCGCGGGCGAATGCCGGTCGATCTTCCTCGATTGGGCGCTGAGCGTGCCCGTGGGCGCCGATCCCAAGGAACGCGTCGGCTTTCTGCTGGGCGTCTATGGCGAAGCTGCCGATCATCCGATGACGGCGACCCTGACCGCCGCACTCGAAGACAGCCCCACGGCGCGGCGACGCGGCGGGCGGGCCGCGCGGGTGGGCTCCTGATCAGCGCAACGCTGCTGCCTCTGCGGCCAGCGCCGTGATCCCCGTCCAGTCGCCAGCCGCGACGGCCTCCTTGGGGGCAACCCAGCTCCCGCCGACGCACATCACATTTGGCAGGCCCAGATAGTCGCCCGCATTCTTCAGGCTCACGCCCCCCGTCGGACAGAACCGGACCTGCGGCAGCGGTGAGGCAAAGCTTCCCAGCGCCTTCGCTCCGCCGGAGGCCTCGGCCGGGAAGAACTTCTGGACGCTGTAGCCATGGTCAAGGAGGGCCATCACCTCTGTCGCCGTGGCCGCACCCGGCAAGAGCGGCAGCGCATTCAACCGGCACGCATCGATGATGTCCTGCGATGACCCCGGCGAAACGCCAAAGGTGGCTCCAGCCTCCTTCGCGCGCTCCACATCGCGCCCCGTCAGAAGCGTCCCGGCCCCGACAAAACCGCCGGGCACCGCCGCCATCTCGCGGATCGCATCGAAGGCGGCCTCCGTGCGGAGCGTCACCTCCAGCGCGGGCAGCCCCCCGGCCACGAGCGCGGCGGCAAGGTCTGCGGCGCTACTTGCATCCTCCACCACGAGGACGGGCACCACGGGCGCGGCCCGGCAGATCGCCTCCGTGGCCTGTGATTGTTCGGCTGGTGTCATGGCGTCTTTCCTTCCTCAGACCACGCGGGCGCCCGACATGGCCGGGCTCGCATTCTGGCGGAACACCTCGAAGAGCTCGCGGCCCACCCCGTGTCCGTTATCGCTCAGATCGGGCGTTGCGGGCGTCCGATGTGCCCAGTCGTTCAGGTTTTCCAGCGTCCCGGCCGTCGCGTCTACCCGGATCATGTCACCGTCCTGCACATAGGCCAGCGGCCCGCCATTGGCGGCCTCGGGCGAGACATGGATCGCCGCAGGCACCTTGCCCGACGCCCCGGACATGCGCCCGTCGGTGACGAGGGCGACCTTGATCCCGCGATCGAGGCACACCGACAGACAGGGCGTCAGGTTGTGAAGCTCCGGCATCCCGTTCGCACGCGGCCCCTGAAAGCGCACGACGACGACCGTGTCCTCGGTGAATTCACCACGCTGGAACGCGGCCTTCACCGCGCCCTGATCCTCGAAAACCCGGGCCGGGGCGGTGATCTCCTGCAGGTGCTCGGCCACTGCGGACACTTTCATGACGCCCGTGCCGAGCCCACCCGAAAGCCGCTTAAGGCCACCCTGCGGCTGGAACGGCTCGTTCGCAGGACGCAGGATCCGATCGTTGAGCGTCTCGCGCGGCCCGTCGATCCAGACCGCACGCCCGTTCCTGAGCTGCGCCTCGCTGGCATAGTCGCGCAGGCCTTCGCCCTTCACCGTCACCGTATCGTCGTGGAGGAGACCGGCCTCCACAAGCTCCCCGATCATGTAGCCTAGGCCGCCCGCCGCATGGAAATGGTTCACGTCCGCGAGGCCATTGGGATAGACCTTGGCCATCAGCGGCGTCACGGCGCTGATATCGGCGAAATCCTCCAGTTCCAGCACCACACCTGCCGCCCGCGCCATGGCGGGCAGATGCAAGATCAGATTCGTTGAGCCACCCGTGGCCATGAGCCCCACAATCCCGTTCACAAAGGCCTTTTCATTGAGGACCTGACAGACAGGCCGGTAATCATTGCCAAGGGCCGTGATCCGCAGGGATTGCTTCACCGCCGCCACCGTGAGCGCGTCGCGCAGTTCCGTACCCGGATTGACGAAGGAGGAGGCAGGCAGGTGCAGGCCCATGAATTCCATGAGCATCTGGTTTGAATTCGCCGTGCCGTAGAACGTGCACGTCCCCGGCCCGTGGTAGGAGGCCATCTCGGCGGCCATGAGCTCCTCCCGGCCGCATTCGCCTGCCGCGAATTTCTTGCGCACCGCGGCCTTTTCGTCATTGGGCAGGCCCGAGGTCATGGGGCCTGCGGGAATGAAGATGCCCGGAATGTAGCCAAACGTCGCCGCCCCGATGATGAGGCCCGGCACGATCTTGTCGCAGACGCCCAGATACACCGCCGCGTCATAGCAATTGTGCGACAGCGCCACCCCCGTCGAGAGGGCGATGACATCGCGCGAGAAGAGAGACAGCTCCATCCCCACCTGGCCCTGCGTGATCCCGTCACACATGGCCGGGACACCGCCCGCCACCTGCGCCGTGGCGCCGGCCTCCCGCGCGGTCTGGCGGATCAGATCGGGAAAACGCTCATAGGGCTGATGGGCGCTCAGCATGTCGTTATACGCCGTGACGATCCCCAGATTGGGCGCGCGACCCGTCGACAGCGCCTCCTGCGCTTCGGGGATCGCGGCATAGGCGTGGGCCTGGTTGCCGCAGGTCAGGTGCGCGCGGCGGGGGCCTTCGATGGCTGCGGCCTCCATGCGGGCCAGATAGGTGGCGCGCAATGTTGCCGAGCGGGCAATGATACGGTCAGTGACCTCTGCAATACGGTCGTGGAGTGGCATCTCGCTTCTCCGTGGAGGGTGTCTGGGGGCTCTTTATGCGGTCTTCTCCCGGAATGATAGCGCTAACACTCTTACCTCAAGCAGTTTCAAGCGGAATGTCACCGCACGCCGGAAGGCGCCTTTGTTGCCAGCGTGGCAACACAAACGGCAATGACGTCCTCATTTTCCCTAGTTCTGCCCTAATTGGGCCCCGTTTGGCGGTCATGACGGGCGCATCTGGTGGGTGAGCATCAAGGGAGGTCCCGACATGACCCAAATAATGCGTTTTATTGCGATCACGGCGGTCGCGGCTACTGTGAGTGCGTGCAGCACCTTCGATCCCGCAACCCGGAGCGCACCGATTGACGTGCCAGGCCTGCAGGCCGTGGCCCCATCCTTCGACGTCACCGAGCTTCGCGTGACCGTCCCGCGCGACCTGCGCGTGTCCGAGGCCAACGTCTACTATCCCATTGCGGACATCGTCTGGCGCGGCGATCCCATCGGGGACCGCTACATGCAGGTCCGCGACCTCGTGGGCCAGTCCATGCAGCGCGGCACCGACCAGCTTCAGGGCGTCCAGCGCGTCGCCGTCGACGTCGACGTGACCCGCTTCCATTCGCTGACCGAAAAAGCGCGCTACACCGTTGGTGGCGTGCACTCGATCAAGTTCAACCTGACTGTGCGCGACGCCGCGACCGGCGCGATCATCGTGCCGACCCGCGCCGTCAATGGGGACCTCAGCGCCCTGGGCGGTCGCGCCGCCATCGAGGCAGAGCGCAAGGGCATCACGCAAAAGAGCCGGATCTCCAACCACCTGACGCTTCTCATCCAGCAGGAGCTGTCGCGACCGCTCGTCAGCAACGGCAACGCCATCTAGGGGCGCGGCCCGGCGCTTCGGCGCTACACATTCCCAAAGGGACTACCTAAAGGGGGTGGCATGTCGCTGCCCCCTTTTCCCGTCGTGCGCCTGAAACCGAAAATGGACCCGCGCCGCATCCGGTTCGGGCACCCGTGGGTCTTCGCCAACGAGCTCGTCCTCGACCGCCGCACGAAGGCGCTAGCGCCCGGCACGGTGGCCC
The DNA here is from genome assembly GCA_038751055.1 of Pseudomonadota bacterium. Lineage (GTDB taxonomy): Bacteria > Pseudomonadota > Alphaproteobacteria > Rhodobacterales > Rhodobacteraceae > Shimia_B. Next base: position 10,350 of record JBCDGS010000017.1, read on the forward strand.
TTCTCGAAGACAGCGCGCGAGCGCCTCTTGCCGTCATCGGCTTTAACGCGGCCTCGAAGATCGCCGGACGGGTGCTGAGCCTCGATCCGGCCGCGGAGATCGATGCAGACTGGCTTGCAGGCAGGATCGACGTAGCCCTCGCGCTGCGTGATCGGTTGTATGGCGACCCCTTCTACCGGCTTGCCCATGCCGAGGGCGACGGCCTTCCCGGCGTCGTCATCGACCGCTTCGGGGACACGGCCGTGCTGCAGGCCAACGCTGCCTGGGCCGATGCGATGAAGGACGATTTCGCCGCCATCCTCGCCGCGCGCGGCATGCCCAACGTGATTTTGAACGGCACCGGGCGGGCGCGAAACCTCGAAGGGCTGCCGGAACTGCGCGAGGTGATCACGGGGCAGGGGCCGGGCGCGCCGCTCCCGGTGCCGATGAACGGCGCGACCTACATGGCGGATCTCATGGGCGGCCAGAAGACCGGCCTCTTCTACGACCAACGCCCGAACCACGCCTTCCTGCAAGGCTTCGCCAAGGGGGCCCGCGTCCTCGACGTCTTTTCCCATGTGGGCGGGTTCGGCCTCGCCGCGCTCGCCGCCGGGGCAGACCACGTGACGGCCATCGACGGGTCCGAGCCTGCTCTGACGCTTGCCCGCGACGGCGCCGCGCGCATGGACGCCGCCGCCCGCCTGAGCACTGAGAAGGCCGACGCCTTCGCTGCGCTCGAGGCCCGCGCGGGCGAAACCTTCGACATCGTCATCTGTGACCCGCCCGCCTTCGCGCCCTCAAAGCAGGCCCTTGATGCGGGGCTACGCGCCTATGAACGCACGGCGCGCCTCGCGGCGCCCCTCGTGGCCGCAGGCGGCATCCTCGTCCTTTGCTCCTGTTCCCACGCCGCCGACCTCGCCAAGTTCCGCGCCGCCAGCCTCAAGGGCATCGGGCGGGCCGGGCGTGCGGGCCAGATCCTGCATACCGGCTTTGCCGGACCCGATCACCCGCAGCATCCCGCACTCGCGGAAACCGGCTACCTCAAGGCGCTCTTCATGAGGCTCTCATGAAAGTCCTCCTCGATGCCTGCGTGCTCTATCCCACGGTCCAGCGCGAGATCCTCCTCAAGACCGCGCGGGCGGGGGTGTTCATCCCGCTCTGGTCGGACCGCATCCTCGAGGAATGGCGCCGCGCCGCCGCGCGCCTTGGCCCCGTCGCCGAAGCACAAGCCAGCGGAGAGATCGCCGTCATCCGCGGTTTCTGGCCCGATGCCTGCGTGCGTCCCCGCGCCGCTGACGAGGCGCGCCTCTGGCTGCCCGACGAAAACGATGTCCATGTCCTCGCCGCCGCCATCGCAGGCTCTGCAGAGGTGCTTTTGACCGAAAACTCCAAGGACTTCCCCCGCGGCACGCTCTATGAGGAGGGCATCCGGCGCGACACGCCCGACCACCTGTTGACGACATTCTGGGTCACGCACCCCGCCGCCGTCGAAGGGGCGGTGGCCGAAACCTGGGAGGCTGCCCAGAAGATGGAAAGCTGCCCGCCCACGCGCCGCGCGATGCTCAAGAAATGTCGCCTGCCGCGCCTCGCGAAAGCGCTGGAGACCTCGCACATCCAGTGAGCGGTCAGGCCACGCCCCACTTCTGGGCGTTGGCCTCGATGGCGGCAATGCGTTCGGGGCTCTTCGGGTGGCTCAAAAGCCATGCCGGGGCCGCGCCCGCCCGCGATTTCGTCAGCGCATCGAGCTTTCCGAACAGGCTCTTTTGCCCGGCAAGCCCTATCCCGGACTTGAGCAGCAACGCGGAGGCATAGGCGTCCGCCTCATACTCATCCTCCCGGCTCAGCCGCGCCGCGAAAAGGGAGATCAGCGCGTTGGCAATCCATGGCCCCACGAACGGGATGAAGCGCCCGATGATCATCGTCAGCGCCGCCCGCGCGGCATTCTGCGCCGAGAAATCGATCATCCGCCGCCGCGTATGGCCAAGGGCGACATGGCCCAGCTCGTGGGCCACGACGCTCGCCATCTCATCGGCGCTCACACGGCCCTGTCGATACTGCTCGTAGAACCCGCGCGTGATGAAGATCCGGCCATCGGGCGCAGCGAGGCCGTTGATCATCTCCACGTCATAGAGATTGACGATGATGTGCGGCAGATCGAGGGAGCGCGCCATGCGGTCAAAGTGCCGCTCAAGCTCCGGATCGCGCAGGGGGCGCGAATTCTCAGAGAGATGCCGCTTCGTCGACCACGCCGAAAAGCGCATCATCACAAAGCCGTAGCCCACGGCCAGAAGGATCGGAAGAAGATAGCCCATGGCAGGGATATGGGGCGTGCCCGCCCACCTCTCAAGGCTCAACCGCGGCTGAGCATCCGCATCCCGGCATCAATCCCGTCGAGAGTCATGGGCACCATGCGATCCTCGAAAATGTGGCGGATCATCTGCACCGATTGCGTGTAATCCCACCACTTGCGCGGCACCGGGTTGATCCAGAGATGGGCCGGCCACTGGTCACGCGCGCGGTTCAGCCAGACCTGGCCCGCCTCCGCGTTCCAGTGCTCATTGGCACCGCCCACCATGGCGATCTCGTAGGGCGACATGGACGCATCGCCCACGAAGATGCAGCGATAATCGGGCCCGTAGGTCCGCAGCACCTCATGGGTTGGCGTCTGCGCGTTCCAGCGGCGGCGATTGTCTTTCCAGACACCTTCGTAAAGGCAGTTATGGAAGTAGAAGTACTCCAGATGCTTGAACTCCGCGCGGGCAGCGGAAAAGAGCTCTTCCACCGTGCGGATATGCGGATCCATCGATCCGCCCACATCGAGAAAGAGCAGCACTTTCACCGCATTTCGCCGCTCGGGCCGGGTCTGCACATCGAGGTACCCGTTCTCGGCCGTCTTGCGGATCGTTCCGTCGAGGTCGAGCTCATCGACCGCACCGTCCCGCGCCCAGCGGCGCAGACGCTTGAGCGCCACCTTGATGTTCCGCGTCCCAAGCTCGGTGTCGCCCTCGAGGTTGCGGAACTCGCGCTTGTCCCAGACCTTGACGGCCCGCCTGTGGCGGCTTTCCTTTTGGCCGATGCGCACGCCTTCGGGATTGTAGCCATAGGCCCCGAAGGGCGAGGTGCCCGCCGTGCCGATCCATTTCGACCCGCCCTGATGGCGGCCTTCCTGCTCTTTCAGGCGCTCGCGCAGCGTCTCCATGAGCTTGTCAAAGCCGCCCATGGCCTCGATCTCGGCCTTTTCCGCGTCGCTCAGGTGTTTTTCGGCCATCTTGGCGAGCCAGTCGGCGGGGATGTCCACGGCCTCCATGACCTCTTCGGCGCTAATGTGTTCCAGCCCCTCGAAACTGGCCGCAAAGGCCTGATCGAAGCGGTCGATATGGCGCTCGTCCTTCACCATGATCGTCCGCGCGAGGTAGTAGAACTCCTCCACGTCGTACATCGCCAGCCCACGCCGCATCCCCTCCAGAAAGGACAGGTATTCGCGCAGGCTCACCGGGACGCGCGCCGTGCGCAGGTTCTCGAAGAACGGCAGAAACATGGATGTTAGAGTAGCCGCGAGAGGATGATCGCCAAGACCACGCCCAAGATCATCCCAAAGATCGCATGGGCCGCCGCGTATTGCAGGATATCGAGCGTCTTGCCGCCGCCCTTTTTGGCCTTCCACGCGCCGTAAGCGCCCAGAAGGATCATGCAGCCGAGGGTAGGGACCATGAACGCGCCTTCAATGTGGCGCTCAGAACGACGTGCGCCCGTGTTTCACTGGGTTCAGCAGGGCAATTTCGCGCAGCCGCGCATTGACCGCCCTCTGGGAACCGAACCCGTATCGCGCCCAGCCGAGGCTGTCCAGCCGCACCGCGCGGGCCTCTGCCGCGCGCCCCTGAAGCTCCAGCGCCTCCGCGCGGAACATCATCAGGGAGGCCAGAAGCGCCGCGTTCTCATAGCGCGCGGCGGTGTTGAGGTGGCGCCCCGTGATGTCGAGCACGCTCACCGCGTCCCCGTCGAGAAGGGAGAACGCCGCGAGTTGAACGGCCACATAGGCCCGGTGCAGCTCTGTGGTGCTGGAACGGCGAAAGATCTCGTCCGCGCGCTGGAACGCTGCGAACGCTTCCTGAGGCGAGGAGGCAATCGTGAGCCGCCCGAACGCGTATTGGGAGTAGCCCTCGCGGGTATCGTTCCAGCCGCTATTGCGCGAGATGGCGATGGCATTGCGCGCCGCGAGCTCTCGTCCGTCATTCGACCGCTCGGCACCCAGCGCGCGGGCCATCTGGGCCTTCCAGTCCGACGTGGTCATGGAGGCATATTGCACCAGCTTGCGCTCGCCGCCCGGGTTCAGGCGCGCCAGAATAGCCGGCAACGCCGCGCGCACCTGGGCCAGCGGCATGCCATTGCGCAGTTCGGGGCTGTAATAGGTCTTGAGGACCAGCATATCAAAGCCCGTCAGCACGGTGTGGATGTTGTCGTCGTTAAAGACGCTGTCGGGCAGGCGGTAGAGATCGTTGAGCGGCCCCAGCGCCTGCGCCACTTCCTCGTGCAGGCAATCGCGCAGCTCCTGTGGCGGCGCGTCCGAGGGGACGAATATCGCCACCTGCTCCCGGCGCACGAGGCGCGTCCAGTCCACGCGTGCTCCGCGCCGGGCGGCCTTGAAATCCTCCCAGTCGCGCACGTTGGGGACGACGAAGCAGGCCGCACCGGGCACCGCCTTCTGCATCTTGGCCTTGGGGAGGGCCACGATATTGATGTTGGCGTCCTCGCCCGTGGTGATCTGGATGTTCAGGCCCGCCTCGACGCGCAGCCGGTTCAAAAGCCGGCCGAGATCGGGGGCCAGCGACACCGGCGCATCGCCAATGACGCGCAGGGAGATCGGGCCCTCGAACCGCGTCATCCGCGTCAGCATCCGGCCGCTTTCCATCCGGAACGACAGATCAAGAAAGTCGCGCGCAATGTCGGCGTTGGAACGCTCCGCCCGAGGGATCGGCCCCGGGGCAAAGGTCTTCATCGCCGGCAGCCGCTCGCCAGCGAGGCCCGCAGAGCGGCTCGCGATATCGAGCCCGCCGGACGGCGCGCAGCCCGCCAGCACGAGGAACGCCGCGAAAAGGGAGCGTCGAAGGCCACGCCGCGCCATCACACCGCCCTCTGATAGCGAATGAAGGGCGTCACCTTGGCCACGCGGTCATAAAGCCGCCGCGCCTCGAGGTTGAAGTCCTGGGTGAGCCAGTAGACCGACGGGCAGGCCTCGGCATCTGCCGCTGCATAGACCGCCTCGATCAGCTTGCGACCAAGACCGGTGCCCCGCGCGCCCGGGTCGACATAAAGATCCTGAAGGTAGCAGGTGTCATCCACGCGCCAGGCATGGGGATGGAAAACGTAGTGAACGAGCCCCCAAAGCGCGCCATCCGCTTCAGCCACAAGACAGCGGAAATGCCTTGGATCGCTCGATAAAAGGCGCTCGAACAGCGTGCGATACAGCGCGCCATCACGCTCGGCGCCGTAGAACGCGAGGTAGGCCCGCCACAGCGTCGACCACGCCTCAAAATCTTCAGAACGCGGGGCCCGCAGCACCACGTCACTCGTCCCTATCGCCACCGGTCTTTTATCCCAACCTTTAGTGTTCCCTGCTGGTTAGGCACCGAGTGAGGCGGAAAGAGGGGCCAAATGTGGCGGAAATGGGGCGGACCTGTGGTGGACGTCGCTGGCGTCGAGGGTCAGATCAGCAAAAAGCGGGGGGATGACAGCCCTAACGCCCGCCGCGGGCCATGAAGGCGAGCTTTTCGAAAAGCTGCACGTCCTGCTCGTTCTTGAGGAGCGCACCATGGAGCTTCGGCAGCGCCGAAGCCCCGTCCCGGCGGATGTCCTCCGCGCTCAGATCCTCGGCCAAAAGCAGTTTGAGCCAGTCGATGACCTCGCTCGTCGACGGCTTTTTCTTCAGGCCCGCCGTCTCCCTGATCTCGTAGAACTGCGTAAGCGCCGCCGTCAGCAGGCTCTCCTTGATGCCGGGATGGTGGACCTCCACGATCTGCCTGAGGACCTCAGCCTCCGGAAAGCGGATGTAATGAAAGAAGCAGCGGCGCAGGAAGGCGTCCGGCAGCTCCTTTTCGTTGTTGGACGTGATGATCACCACGGGCCGGTTCACGGCGCGCACGGTCTCGCCGGTCTCATAGACATGGAACTCCATCTTATCGAGCTCCTGCAGAAGGTCGTTCGGGAACTCGATATCGGCCTTGTCCACCTCATCAATCAGCAGCACGACCTTTTCGGGCGCCGTAAACGCCTGCCAAAGCTTGCCGCGTTTGATGTAATTGCCCACGTCCTTGACGCGCTCGTCGCCCAACTGGCTGTTACGCAACCGGCTCACGGCGTCGTATTCGTAAAGCCCCTGTTGCGCGCGCGTGGTCGACTTGATGTGCCATTCCACCATCTCGAGGCCCAGAGACCCCGCCACCTGTCGCGCAAGCTCGGTCTTGCCGGTGCCGGGCTCGCCCTTCACGAGGAGCGGGCGTTCCAGCGTCACCGCCGCATTGACCGCAACCGTGAGGTCCTGCGTTGCGATATAGCTGTCTGTTGAGGCGAATTTCATGTCATCTCACCAATCTTTATGCATTTCCGGCTGTGCAGCACATCCCGTGATCACATATCGGTTTAACAGACCGTTTCCAGTGCTTTTCTGAGGTGACAACGTTTCGTAAACCAGTTAGGCCGCACCCACGAGAGAGAGGGCGCGAAGGGGACGGGCCTCTGGTGAGATTTCGGGGCAATCCCGAACAGACGCCGGGTTCGGAAAGCGCCGTAAATCGCTCTGCGATAACAAAAAAGGTGCCAGCCATGAAAGCCGAGACGTTTCTGCCTGAAGACTACCGACCCGCCGAAGACGAGCCGTTCATGAATGACCGGCAGATCGAGTATTTCCGCCGAAAGCTCCTCAGTTGGAAGTCAGAGCTCGTATCCGACAGCCGTGACACGATCGAGGGCATGAAGGACTCGACCCGCAACATTCCCGACATCGCCGACCGCGCCTCCGAAGAGACCGACCGCGCCCTTGAACTCCGCACCCGTGACCGCCAGCGCAAGCTCGTGGGCAAGATCGACGCCGCGCTGCGTCGCATCGACGAGGGGGAATACGGCTATTGTCAGGTCACAGGCGACCCGATCTCGCTCAAGCGCCTCGATGCACGGCCCATCGCCACGATGTCCCTTGAGGCGCAGGAGCGTCACGAGCGCCGCGAGAAGGTACATCGCGACGACTGACCTGCCTTGCAGGGCATGACAACGTCACGCACATCACAGCGCATCGCCGTCATCGGCGGCGGTTTGGGCGGCCTCTGTGCCGCCCTTTGCTTTGCCCGCCGCGGGGCCTCTGTGGAGGTCTTCGAAAAGGCACCAGCCTTCACCGAAGTCGGCGCCGGGATCCAGGTGGCCTCGAACGGGTTGCGCGTCCTGCGTGCCCTGGGGCTCGACCCGTCCAGCGCGTTCGAGGCCGCAGGCACGACGCTCCACGATCACTGGGGCCGCCGCGTCGCGGTCCTGCCCAACGGGCGCGGGAGAGAGGTGCGCCTTTTTCACCGGGCCGAACTTCTCAAGCTTCTGGAAGACGGCTGCCGCGCGGCGGGCGTGACCCTGACCCTTGGCGCCCCGGTGACGCCAGAGACCGCGCCCGACGCCGACCTCGTCGTGGCAGCCGACGGCGTAAAATCCGCCTTCCGCGCCCGTGTCGCCCCCGATGTCGCCGCGCCGGTCTTCTCCGGTCAGGCCGCGTGGCGGGCCATCGTCAAGGCGCCAGAGCCCATCCGCGCCGCCGGCGTCAGCGTCTATATGGGGCCGGGGGCCCATGTCGTCGTCTATCCGATAGAGGGCGGTCGCCTGATCAACCTCGTGGCGGGCGAAGATACCGACGCCCGCACCGGCGAGGGCTGGATGCAGGAGGTGCCCCAATCGGCCATGGCCACCCGCTTTGCGGCCTTCGAGGGGCCGGTTTCAGAACTCGTCGCGCGGGCCGAGCGGGTCCATCGCTGGGGTCTTTTTCACCACACGCTGCCGCGCCGCTGGTCAGAGGGCAACGTGGTCCTCCTCGGTGACGCGGCCCACGCGATGTTGCCCTATCTCGGGCAGGGGGCGTGCATGGCGTTCGAGGACGCCTGGACGCTCGCGGCCTCCTGGGAGCGCTTCAGCGACGTCGACGAAGCCCTTGGCGCCTATGAAAAAACGCGCGCGCCCCGCGTCGCCCGCGTGATGAAGACCGTGCGGGCCAATGCCACGCGCTTTCACCACGGCAACCCCGTGGCGCGTGTGATCGGCCATACGGGTCTGCGCGCTGTCAGCAGCCTGGCGCCGGGCCTGATCGCGCGCCAGTTCGACTGGCTTTACGATCATGACGTGACACGCGCGCTGGACTGAGCGCAATCGACGGGCCGCGGTGCGTCGAACCGGCGGTGGTTCGGGTCACTTTATGGCAGACGCATGGCTACGACGCACATGCACTGCGCGGAAGGCCGAACATCGACGTGCCGGGGGGCGGCCCGTCGATGGCGCGGCGGGCTTCGCCCTTGATTCCGCGCCCGCGCTTTCAGGCCGCCAACCGTACCCATATCGGCACGTGGTCGCTCGGTTTCGTGCCCGCGCGCACGTCGCGGTCGATCGCGCACTCCTCAAGTAAATCAGCGCATTGCGGCGTCAAAAGGAAGTGATCGATGCGGATCCCGTCATCGTTCTCCCACGCGCCGCGCTGATAGTCCCAGAAGGAGTAATGCCCCGGACGCGGCTCGCGCGCGCGGAAGGCCTCCGTGAAACCCAAGTTCACGAGCTCGCGCCAGGCCTGCCGCGCCTCGGGCCGGTAAAGCGCATCCTCGAGCCATGCCTCCGGGCGCTTGGCGTCCTCGGGCTGCGGAATGATGTTGTAATCTCCGGCCATGAGGGCGGGTTCTTCGGCGGCCAAGAGCGCCTCGGCGCGGGCCTTAAGCCGCGCCATCCACGAAAGCTTGTAGTCGAACTTCGGCCCCGGCGCCGGGTTCCCGTTGGGTAGGTAAAGCCCGCATATCCGCAAAGCTGTCTCGCCCACCACCGTGGCCTCGATCCAGCGCGCCTGCTCGTCGCCGTCATCGCCGGGTAGGCCGCGCGTGACGTCCTCGAGCGGCAGTTTCGACAGCAGCGCCACGCCGTTGAAGCCCTTTTGCCCGTGGGTCTCCACGTTGTAGCCCCGGTCCTCGAAGAGAGCGCGGGGGAAGGCCTCGTCCACGCTCTTGATCTCTTGCAGGATCGCGACGTCGGGCGCCGCCTCATCGAGCCAGGCGGGCAGGGCCTCCGCCCGCGCCTTGATACCGTTGATGTTGAAAGATGCGATTTTCATGTCCCCGGTGTCGCGCATCCCGAAGGTGCGTGCAATGGCCAAGGACCTGCTGATTTATTGAGCAAACTCGCATTCTAGGGGGGGAATGTCGCGGCTTTTCCCCTGCCTTCCCCCACCGCCATCCCTATGTTGAGGGCCAACAAAGGAGGCATCCATGCTCAAGTTTCTCTTCGGTGCGAAATCCGGAATGATGAAGTCTGAATCCCAGCGTGACACGTTCGAGCGGCTCGTGAAGGAATTGAATGAGGCCGTCGCAGCCCTGCCGCAAAAGCCGAAGGTGACCGTGGATCTGGCCACCGGCGCCATCGCGTTCGACCGGCCTGACCAGTTCCCGGACGAAGCGCTCGCGCTGCCAAAGCCCGAGGCCGTGGCGCCCGCGCCCGGCACAAAGCCCGCTGACGCGCCCGCGAAGGCACCTGTGGCAGAAGTCGAAAAGTCGAAGGCGGCATAACGCGGCGCTAGTGGACCACCCGGATGCGGTCACGGTCCACCACCGCGCCGTCCACGATGAGGACGGCATAGGCCCCCGTGCGCGGCATGCGCCTTGTGCCAAGATCGATGCGCATCGTCGTCGTGGTCCCGGCGCGCACGGCCTCTCGGCCCAGAACATGGCCGCGACCGTCCCGCAGTTCCACGATGCCGGGTGCGAGCGTCCGCACCAGTCGGATATCGTAATAGCCCGCGCCTTCCTCGGCCTCGAACAGGATCCCGAAGGTGTTGTTGGCCGCGGCCGCGCCAGCGCCCAGCGTCAGTAGGGCAAGAGCCATGAAAAATCGCATCGTCATCCTTTCGCTCGGCCGCCGCTTGCACAGCGCGCCCGGCCAAGTCCTCAGATCGAAAAGGATGTCCCGCAGCCGCAGGACATTGTCGCGTTCGGGTTGTCGATGATGAACCGCGCCCCGATCAGTTCTTCCTCAAAGTCGATCGTCGCATCGGCGAGGAAGGGCAGCGACACGGAATCGATCACCACCGTCTGGCCCGCGCCCTCAAGGACGAGGTCGTCGTCCTTCGGGGCATCGTCTAGGTCGATCTCGTACTGAAATCCGGAACACCCGCCGCCTTCCACGGCCACCCGCAACACCTTGCCGCTTTCGGCGGCGCCGATCTCGGCCAGACGCTCAAAAGCGCGGGAGGTGACTTTGGGGGGCAGGGTCAGCATGACTGCGTCCGCGGTTGCATCGGTCTCGATAGCATATAGTCAGGGGGCAGTTCGGCACAAGCCGTGCGTCCGAGGCAAGACATGAAGCGGGGGCCAGTGGCAGATGGCAGCCGTCTACTCCGACAGCCCCGCCGCGTCGCGGGGCCGGCTCCATGCGGAGCCCGACAGCGTCCATCGCTCCTGCTTTCAGCGGGATCGTGACCGCATTATCCATTCGTCCGCCTTCCGGCGGCTCAAGCACAAGACGCAGGTCTTCGTCGCCGATGAAGGGGATTACTACCGCACGCGCCTCACCCATTCGATCGAGGTGGCGCAGGTCGCGCGCACCATATCCGGGCATCTGGGGCTCGATGAGGGCCTGACCGAGGCCGTGGCGCTGGCCCATGACCTCGGCCACACGCCCTTCGGGCACACGGGCGAGGACGCGCTCCACGCCCTCATGGCGCCCTTTGGCGGGTTCGACCACAACGCGCAGGCCATCCGCATCGTGACCGCGCTCGAAAAGCACTACGCGGCATGGGACGGGCTGAACCTCACCTGGGAGACGCTGGAGGGCATCGCCAAGCATAACGGTCCCATTGCGCCCGTCCCGGGCGACGGCACGGGCCCCGGCGCACTGCCCTACGCACTGAGCGACTACAACGCGCTCCACGATCTCGAGCTTCACACCCATGCCAGCGCAGAGGCACAGGTCGCAGCCCTTTCGGACGACGTGGCCTACAACAATCACGATCTCATGGACGGCTTGCGCGCGGGGCTCTTTTCGGAGGACGACCTCATGGAGCTTCCGATCCTCGGGGCCTGTTTCGGGGAGGTCGACGCGCGCTACCCGGGCCTCGAACGCAAGCGCCGCCGCCACGAAGCGCTCCGCCGCGTCTTTGGCGTGATGGTCGAGGACCTCATCGCCACGTCGGAGGCGCTTTTGACGGCCTCTGGCGCGCGCTCCGCCCAGGACATCCGGGAGCTGGGCTACCCCGTGATCCTCTTTTCCGACGCCCTTTTCGCGCAGCTCAAGGAGATCCGGGAGTTCCTCTTTGCGCGCATGTACCGCGCGCCGTCGGTGATGGAGAAACGCGCCGAGGCCACGCGCATCGTGGGTGACCTCTTTCCCCACTTCATGGCCGCGCCCGAGAACCTGCCCGCCAGCTGGCATCCCCAGATAAAGGCCGCCACCGACGACACCACGCTCGCGCGCCTCGTGGCGGACTATATCGCCGGCATGACCGACCTCTACGCCGCCGAGGCCCACGCCCGTCTCACGGGCGTCTAACGTCAAGGCCGTCTCACGGGCGTCTGACGTCAAGGCCGTCTCACGGGCGTCTGAGGTCAAGGCCGTCTGACGGTCTGATTGACCGTGCCCGCCCGCATGGTAGAGGGAGCGCGCCAAAGGAGCCGCCCTCATGAACCTCTTCGCCGACATTCGCATCCTCGTCACCGACGCCCTCGACGCGCTGGTGCGAGAGGGCGTGCTCCCGGAGGGGCTGGATTACGCCAATGTCACGGTGGAGCCGCCGCGCGACGCAGCCCATGGCGACATGGCCACGAATGCGGCGATGGTGCTGGCAAAACCCGCGCGGATGAAGCCCCGCGACATCGCAGAGGCGCTCGCCGCAAAGCTTACCGAGGATCCGCGCATCGCGGGCGCCGACGTGGCCGGGCCCGGCTTCCTCAACATGTCACTCGCAGGCGACGCCTGGACCGGGATCGTGCAGGCGGCGCTTACCGATCCGGCCTTCGGGCGCTCCACCATGGGGCAGGGGAAGCGCGTGAACGTCGAATACGTCTCCGCGAACCCCACGGGGCCGCTCCATGTGGGCCACACGCGGGGCGCGGTCTTTGGCGACGCGCTGGCCTCTCTTCTGGCCTATGCGGGCTATGAGGTGACGCGCGAATACTACATCAATGACGGCGGCGCGCAGGTCGATACCCTCGCGCGCTCCGTCTACCTCCGCTACCTCGAGGCCCACGGCGAGGACGTCGCCTTCGAGGACGGCACCTATCCGGGCGAGTACCTCGTGGAGGTGGGCCGCGCCCTCAAGGACAAGGTCGGCGACGCCTTCCTCGGCAAGGGAGAGCAGTACTGGCTCGCCGAGATCCGCGAATTCGCGACCGAGGCGATGATGGACCTCATTCGCAGCGATCTGGAGCGGCTGGGCGTGGAGATGGACGTGTTCTTCTCCGAGAAATCCCTCTACGGCACGGGCCGGATCGAAGCCGCGCTGGAGAGCCTCGAAGCCAAGGGCCTGATCTATGAAGGCGTCCTCGAGCCGCCCAAGGGCAAGAAGCCCGAGGATTGGGAACCGCGCGAGCAGACGCTTTTCAAATCCACCGAACACGGCGACGACGTGGACCGGCCGGTGAAGAAATCGGACGGCAGCTGGACCTATTTCGCGCCCGACATCGCCTACCACTACGACAAGGTGGGCCGCGGCTATGACGCGCTCATCGACGTCTTTGGCGCTGACCACGGCGGCTATGTGAAGCGCATGAAGGCGGCGGTCAGCGCGCTGTCTGACGGCCAGACCCCGCTCGACATCAAGCTCACCCAGCTCGTGAAGCTCCTGCAGAACGGCGAACCCCTCAAGATGTCAAAGCGCGCCGGGACCTTCGTGACCGCCGCCGACGTGGTGGACATGGTGGGCCGCGACGCGATCCGCTTTGTCATGCTCACCCGCAAGAACGACGCGCCGCTCGATTTCGACGTGGAGGTCGTGAAGCAGACGAACAACGACAACCCGGTCTATTACGTCCAATACGCCCATGCGCGGGTCTGCTCGGTCATTGAAAAGGCCGAAGCCGCGGGCATGGACATGTCCGACGCCGCACTGGCGAAAGCGGCGCGCCTCGATCATGAGGCCGACGTGACGGTGGCCAAGAAGCTCGCCGAATGGCCCCGCCTCGTGGAGATCGCCGCGCGCACGAACGAACCCCACCGCATCGCCTTCTACCTCGCCGAGCTCACGGCGCGCTTCAACACGCGCTACTCCATGGGCCGCGACAGCGACGCGATGAAGTTCTTGCAGGAAGGCAACACTTCCGAATCCCAGGCTAAAATTGCCCTCATTCGCGCCACAGCCGTTGTTTTGTCCGCCGGTTTGGGTATTCTTGGCGTAACGGCTCCGCAGGAAATGCGCTGACAAAACAAGCGTGGACGCGGGCCTCGAGGCAGAGTTTGAGGAACCACCGGCCAAAGAGCCGGGGCAGAAAGGCGGTCATGGCAGAGCTCGACTACGGTGCGCACGCACCCGCGCCACAGGGCTATTCCCACAGCGAATCTTTGGGGGCGGGGGCTTTCATCAATGTGCTTGGCGGGCTGGTGTCGCTGGCGCTCTTGGCCGGGGTCGTGGTCTGGGGGTATCAGATCCTCGCCCGCGACGTGAGCGGCGTGCCCGTGGTCATGGCCCTCGATGGCCCCATGCGCACCGCGCCCGAAAGCCCCGGCGGCACGCCTGCCGACCATCAGGGGCTGGCCGTGAACGAGGTGGCCGCAGTGGGGACCGCGTCTGCGCCCCGCGACCGGCTCGTCCTCGCGCCGCCCGCCGCGCGCCTCGCCGAGGAGGACGTGGTGCCCACGATCCGCGCCTCGCTCCCCGTCACCGAGGTCTCGACCGCCCCGCAACCCGCCGCCCCCGTGCTCTCGCCCGAGGGGCGCGCCGTGGCCTCGACGCCGCTGGCCCCGGCGGAGGAGACCGACATCGACGCGCTTCTGGCCACGCTCGAAGGTGCTGAGCCCCTGGGCCCGGTAGCGCCCGCATCCGAGGAGGCACCGCAGGTCGTGGCCTCGCTCGCGCCACTCGCCGCGCCCGCCGATCTTGGCCCTGGCCTCACGCGCAGCCTGCGCCCGCAGGTGCGCCCCGCCGCGCTTTCTACGACGCCAGCGCCCGCTGCGACGCCCACCCTCGACATGGAGGCCGCCTCCATCGCGGCCGGCACGCGCCTCGTGCAGCTCGGCGCCTATGACAGCCCGGAAGTCGCCCGCGCCGAATGGGAGCGTCTCGACGCCCGGTTCGGCGATTACATGGATGGCAAGTCCCGCGTCATAGAAGAGGCGACCAAGGCCGGGCGGACGTTCTACCGCCTGCGCGCCTATGGCTTTGCGGATGTGGCCGATGCGCGCCGCTTCTGCTCCGCCTTCGTGGCCCAGGACGCGGCCTGCATCCCGGTCCTCGCCCAGTAACGCCATGACAGGCGCCTGCATCCTCGGCTGCGCGGGGCAGGCGCTCTCCCCCCGCGAGGCCGCCTTCTTCCGGGAGGCCCAGCCCTGGGGCTTCATCCTCTTTGACCGCAACATCGCCGACCGCGCGCAGCTCGGCGCGCTCACGGCGGCCCTGCGCAATGCCGTGGGCCGTGACGCGCCCATCCTCATCGATCAGGAAGGTGGGCGGGTGCAGCGGATGTGGGCCCCGGAATGGACGGATTTCGCGCCCGCCCTCGATCAATGCGCCCAGGCGCGCGATCCCGAACGGGCCATGTATCTGCGCGCGCGCCTCATTGCTCACGAGCTCCACGAGGTGGGCGTCGACGTGAACTGCGCGCCCTTGGGTGACATTGCCGGTGACGCCACGCATCCGCGCCTGCGCAACCGCTGCTACGGGCAGACGCCCGGGGCCGTCGCCGCCCGGGCGCGGGCCGTCGTGGACGGGCAGGCGGCAGGTGGCGTTCTCTCCGTCCTCAAGCACATTCCCGGGCACGGTTCTGCGACCAAGGACAGCCACGTGGACCTCCCCGTCGTGGCAAAGTCGCGCGAGGCGCTCTCGGCCCACGACTTTGCCCCCTTCAGGGCGCTGGCGGACCTGACGCTCGGCATGACGGCCCATGTCGTCTTTACCGCCTATGACGACACGCACCCCGCCACCACGAGCGCCGAGATGCACCGCGTCATCCGCGAAGATATCGGCTTTGAGGGCCTCCTCATGACCGACGACCTCTCCATGGACGCCCTCGCGGGCGATGTGCGCCAGCGCTGCGACGACGCGCTCCGGGCGGGCTGCGACGTGATCCTCCATTGCAACGGGGAGATGGCCGAGATGGAGGTCGTCGCCGGCTCCGGCCCCATGTCCCCGACCGCCGAGGCCCGCGCCGCCCGCGCCCTCGCCGGACGCCAAAAACCGGACGACATTGACATAGCCGCCCTCCGCGCAGACCTTGCCGCGATGACGGAGGACGCATGAGCGACGATCCCAGCATCCTGGAGACCAGCGTGAGCGAGCGCCTCGCCGCCGAGGCGCTGATTGTCGATGTGGACGGCTTTGAAGGCCCGCTCGACCTCCTCCTCACGCTCAGCCGCACGCAGAAGGTGGATCTGCGCAAGATCTCGGTCCTCGAGCTCGCCGAGCAGTATCTGGCCTTCGTCGAGAAGGCCAAGACCCTCCGGATCGAACTGGCGGCCGACTACCTCGTGATGGCCGCATGGCTCGCCTTTCTGAAATCCCGCCTCCTCTTGCCGCCCGACCCGGAGGAAGAGGGCCCCAGCGGGGAAGACCTCGCCGCGCATCTGGCCTTTCAGCTCGAACGGCTGCAGGCCATGCGCGACGCCTCCGCGCGCCTCATGGGCCGCGACCGGCTGGGCCGCGACTTCTTTCAGCGCGGCATCACCGAGGACGTCACCCGCACCCGCCGCGTCACCTACAGCGCCAATATCCTCGACCTCATGCAGGCCTATGCCCGCATCCGCACCAAGGACGAATTCCGCCCGCTGAGCTTTGATGCCCGCGAAAGCATCCTGACGATGGAACAGGCGCTGGAGCGTCTGCGCGGCCTCATCGGCTTTGCGGGCGAATGGACCGACATCATGTCCTATCTCCCCGACGACTGGGCGGGCGATCCAAAGCGCCGCCGGTCGGCCACGGCCTCCACCTTCGCGGCCACGCTCGAACTCGCCAAGGAGGGCAAGCTCGAACTGCGCCAGTCCGACACATTCGCCCCCCTCCAGGTGCGCATGCGCGGGGATACGCCGGGTGGCTGAACGGCTCGAGGATAACAGCCTCTTCGAGGCCCCGCCGATGGCCGAACAGGAACGCATGGTCGAAGCGATCCTCTTTGCCAGCGCCGAACCGGTGAGCGTGCGCGAACTGACCGGCCGCATGCCCCACGGCTCTGATCCGGGCGCGGCCCTCGTCCACCTCCAGAAACGCTATGACGGCCGCGGCGTCCGCATCGTGCGCGTGGGCGAGGCCTGGGCCATCCGCACAGCGCCCGATCTGGGCTTTCTCATGCAAAAGGAGACGGTGGAGACGCGCAAGCTGAGCCGCGCGGCGATCGAGACGCTCGCCATCATCGCCTACCACCAGCCCGTCACGCGCGCCGAGATCGAAGAGATCCGCGGCGTCGCGGTCTCTAAAGGGACCATTGACCAACTTCTCGAACTGGAATGGATCAAGCTCGGCCGCCGTCGTATGACCCCCGGACGGCCCGTCACGTTTATCGTGACCGAAGGGTTTCTCGACCATTTCGGCCTCGAAAGCGCCCGCGACCTGCCGGGCCTGCGTGAACTCAGACAGGCGGGCCTCTTGGAGAACCGGCCACCGCCGGGCGCCGAGGCGGGCGCCGACGAGCCAGACCTTGACGCAGCAGACGACGAACCCGATCTTTTCGAGGACGGGGATGACTTGACCGATGACGACCCAAAAGAGGCAGACCAATGAACCAGATCGTCAACATGATCATGCGCATGGTGATGCGCAAAATGCTCAACCGCGGCATCGACAAGGGCATGGACATGGCCATGGGCAGCCGCAAAAAGCGCCAGCCTGAAGGCGTCTCCGACGCCGACCGCGCCGAGATGGCCGCCATGCGCGACAAGCAAAAACGCGCGAAGCAGGCGATGCGCGTGGGCAAACGGATGGGGCGGTTCTAGAAGCGCCACGAACGGCTTTCCTGCGGACAAACCCGAAGGTCATGGTGCAGATTGAACAGCCGCTCGCTGGGCTCGTCCAAGGGGATGAAGCTCGTACGGGTGTTACTCAAACCCCTCCAAAACGACTTTCCCCTTTGCCGTACCGGTCTCGATCAACTCGTGCGCCTTGTGCATGTTTGCGGCAGTGATGGGGCCAACAACCATGTCCAGCGTGGTGCGGATGCGTCCGGCATCGATCTCACCAGCGACGTAGCTCAGCAGTTTGTGCTGTTCGATCATGTCAGGCGTCTGGTGCATGGCGCGGGCAAACATGAGTTCCCAGTGCAAGGACGCTGCCTTCGTCTTCATCCCCGCCATGGGCATCGGATGGTGCGTGTCGTCGATACTGACGATGCCGCCTTGCGGGCGGATCATGTCCACGCAGGCCTCCCAATGGCGCATGTCGTTGAAGATGGCGATATGATCGAAGTGTTCAAAGCCGAGGTCGCGCATCTGCGCAGGCATATCCTCGCGATGGTTGATGGTGTGGTCGGCCCCGAGCTTTTTCACCCAGTCGATGGTGTCCGCGCGCGACGCCGTCCCGATCACAGTCAGACCCGCGGCCTTGGCAAGCTGGACGCCGATTGACCCCACGCCGCCGCCCGCGCCGATGATCAGGATGGACTGGCCTGCATCGCCGCCGTCCCGGTCAATGCCAAGTCGGTCGAAAAACGCTTCATAGGCGGTGATGGTCGTCAGCGGCAGCGCCGCCGCCTCTGCAAAGCCTAGCGATTTCGGCTTCTGCCCGACGATGCGTTCATCGACCAACTGGAATTCGGCGTTCGAGCCAGAGCGGGTGATGTCGCCAGCGTAGTAGACCTCATCGCCCGGCTGGAAGAGTGTCACGTCCGGGCCGACGGCCTCGACGACACCGCTGGCATCCCAGCCCAAGATACGCGGCGGGTCTTCGACCTTGTCGCCGCCGCCCTTGCGGACCTTCGTGTCAACCGGATTGACGGAAACGGCCCTCACCGCAACCAGCAGGTCGCGGCCTTTGGCCTCTGGCTTGGGCAGCTCGACATCGACAAAGACATCATCAGCGTCGATCTCGCGGTAATGGGAAATTCCAACGGCTTTCATGGCGTGTTCCTTTCGATGTGATCAGTAGCCCAGACGACCTGGGGCAACGGGTGGAAAGCGAAAGATGCGATAGGGCGGATGATTGCGCGCATCCCCATCATTGAAGATCGCGGCCTCGGACACCTGCGCGGCGGAGACATACATGTATCCATCCGGCGCAAAGCTCACGCCGTCGGGCCAGACGATGTCATCGTGCGCGGCATAGGCGGCATACTCACGAGTATCCGCCGGAATGATGCCGACGGCATTCGTCTCGACCGCCGTCAGATAGAGGTTGCCGTCCCGGTCCATCCCTAGGCCGCCGTTGTTCGGCTTTTGGGCGTATTTCTCGACGCGCTTGCCGAGGTCTGCCTCCGCGAGGGACGTATCCGCAATGTCGTCCAGCCGGACGCGGTATATCCAGCCGCCGGAGAGAGGCCCGAAGTAAAGCCATTCGAAATCCAGATCCGCCACGATCCCATCTGCGCCGATGCGCAACGGCTCCTTGCCGCCGACCGTCAATTCGCGCCCACCGACGACAATGCTCACCTCCTCGGGAAGGCAGCTTTCGTGACCCTGCAGGAGCCTCCGGGTCGCACCGGTCTGCATGTCGATGACAACCAATGCCGCTTCGGTCCCGTCGCCGTCTCGTCCGACGCCTTCATCGGCAATGATGATCTGGCGGCGCTTTTCATCGATGGTGAAGTCGTTGTGCTGCGAGCTGGGCAACGTCGCCGGCGCCGGCACGTAGTAGATGCGCTCGAGGCTATCGGTGTTCGTGTTCCAGCCGACAAGTTTGGGCGTCAGGTCATTGCGCAGCCCCATATCCATCATCCAGACCACCCCGTTGCCGTCGCAGCGCAGCCCAAGAACGGAGTCGAGGAACAGGTCGGTGTCCTTCTGGGGTGTGTTCCACTCTGCATTCGGGAACGGAGCAGCACTTTTTCGGTCAGCGTTCAGCTTTGCCACGCGAATGTCGGGGTTGAAAAACGGATGATAGCTGAAGATCACGTCCGATTTCGGCGTGAAGGTGATGTTGCCGACGGACTCCGAGAGCTCTGCAAAGGGTTCGGCTTCGATTGGCCAGTCAGAAGGGGCGGTCATCGGGTCGTCCTTTCTTCAATGCATTGGAGAGGGGCCGTGGCAACGCGTGCCACAGCGACGATTTTGGGGACGCTTTGGATCAGCCGATATGCGTCAGCTCATGGATCCAGAACTTTTCCAGCTTGCCGTCGGTCGCGTCCTGAAAGGCTTTCAGATTGTCGTTGTTCATATGGGTCTGCCACAGATCGCGGTTCTGCCAATTCTCGTAGAACATGAAATATTTCGGGTCTTCGTTGTCCTGATGCAGATCGTATTGCAGGCAGCCCTCTTCGGCGCGTGTCGGTTCGATCAGCTTTTCCAACTCTGCTTTCACAAAGTCGATCTGATCCTCTTTGGCGATAATGTTTCCGGTGATGGTCAGTTTGGCCATGTCAATCTCCTAGGTTGCGATGGCACAGATTTACGCCGGGACCGTATTCGGATAACCCGGCCAAAACGGAAATCAGTAACCGGAAACAGCGGACGATGAATCTGGAACACTTACGGCTATTCAGGAGTATCGTTCAGTTCGGCAGTCTTGCATCCGCGGCGCGGGACCTTGGCCTGTCGAGCACCACGGTATCGGAGAAGCTGGCCGCGCTCGAACGGGACATGGGCACCGTCCTGTTGAACAGAACCACCCGCTCCCTGAGCCTGACTGAAGCCGGGCAGACGCTGCTCGAAGGGCTGGAGCCTTTGTTGGAGGAGGCAGACAGCCTCGCGGCGCAGATCAAGCTGGGATCGAACGCACTGGCAGGCACGATCCGCGTAAGCGCGCCAAGCGATCTGGGCCGCAATCGCGTTGGCGACATCATCAAATCTTTTGTAGCGAAGAACCCCGCCGTGTCGGTGGAGCTTCTGCTGTCTGATGGATATGTCGATATCGTAGGTGACGGTATCGACATCGCGTTGCGCTTCGGCGCCTTGCCAGACGGAACCTTACGAACCCGCAAGCTGGGAACCGCGCCACGGATTGTATGCGCCTCGCCGGAATACATCGCACGACATGGCGCTCCTTCAAGCCCAGACGACTTGCTGCACCATCAGTGTCTTTTGATGCGATTTGGGAAAATGCTGGACCGTCAATGGCAGTTCGGAGAGGGAGACACAGCAACGTCCGTTATGGTCGATGGCACCCTCATTTCAAACGACGGGCACCTGGTTCGGCAATGGTGCCTCGATGGCTTAGGGATCGCTTTGAAATCCCGGTACGATGTTGCGGACGACATCAAAGTAGGCCGGCTCATACCCTTGCTAGAGGGCTTCGCGCGCCCGGGGACAGACCTGCAAATGCTCTTCCCCCCCTCACGCGCGCAACCTGCCAGAACCAAAGCTCTAGCCGATGCGCTTGCCGCCGGATTTCGGTGATACCAATGGCAACGGGGTGTGATTAAAGGACCCAGAATGCTCACGAAGCTGACTTTCATACATCGCTCAGCATTCGATACTTTTGGCGCGTTCCCGACCTTCGCCGCACAGGCAAACGCTGGTTACCCCGCCGCGAAGTGCTTTGACAGCTTGAGGCCCTGACCCTGATAGTTGGACGCCATGCCGGAGCCGTAGAGCATCTCCGGGCGCTCTGACATCTTCTCGTAGACCAGCCGCCCCACGATCTGGCCGTGTTCCAGGACGAACGGTGCCTCGTGGCAGCGGACTTCCAGAACCCCGCGTGATCCTGCGCCCTCGCCGTGGCCGAAGCCCGGGTCGAAGAAGCCTGCGTAATGGACGCGGAACTCGCCCACCATGGCGAGGTAGGGGGCCATCTCGGCGGCGTAGTCCGGCGGGATCGTCACGGCCTCGCGGCTCACCAGGATGTAGAACGCGCCAGGGTCGAGGATGATGCGGGCGTCGCGTGTGCGGATCTCTTCCCAGAACTCGGCCGGCGGGTAGTGGCCCAGGAGGTCAAGATCGATGACGCCAGTATGGGGTTTGGCGCGGTAGCCCACGAGGTCGCCCACGGCGGGGCGCAGATCGACCGAAAAGCCCAGCCCGTCGGCGATTGTGGCCGCGCCATCGACGAGGGGGCTCGCGCCATGGAGCGCGGTGAGCGCTGTGTCCGACAGCACGGCGTGGCCATCCCGGAACCGGATCTGGTTGAGGCGCATTCCCGGCCGCACCAGCACGCTGAAGCTGCGCGGGCAGATCTCCGCGTAAAGCGGCCCGGCATAGCCCGGCTGGATGCGGTCGAACTCCACCCCGCCATCGGTGATCGTGCGCGTCAGAAGATCGAGCCGCCCGGTGGAGCTCTTGGCATTGGCGACCGCCTGCACGCCGGGCGGCAGGGCGAGGCCCTCCATCAGCGGCACCACATAGACGCAGCCCTTCTCGAGCACGGCCCCGGCGGAAAGGTCCACCTCATGCATCACGAAATCGCTCAGCCGGTCGGTCACCTTTCGGCCCTCACCGGCAAGGAAGGAGGCGCGCACGCGGTAGGCCGTCGTGCCCAGCCGAAGGTCGAGGGAGGCAGGCTGGATCTGCGCGTCGGTAATCGCGGGCGTGCCCGTGATCTCATCCCGCGCGATCATCTGCCTGAGAGCTTGGCTCGGTAGAACGCCCATCGTCCGTGTCCCCCCGGGCGACGCCCCGGTCGCCGTCTGTACAAACTGCGCATTCCGCGTCTGAGGTTTGTACAAAATCATACAAAAGGCGGCCAACAGAGGATCCCGGGCCGCCAGGGCGTTTCAGTCGTGGTCGGGCTAGCAGGACTTGAACCTGCGACCTTCCGTCCCCCAGACGGACGCGCTACCAGGCTGCGCCATAGCCCGACTGAGCGTGTCGTATAGCGGATTGAAAGGGCGGCACAAGCCCTTCGGCGGTGCGTCGGCTCAAAAGCCGTCCACGGGCGCGCTGAGGCGGGCATGGATCTGGCGCAGACGCTCATAAAGCGCGGCAATCTCTGCCGGATCGGCGCCGGGCACCGCTTCAACCTTGGGCCGTACAGCGCTGGCATTGCTCGGTTTCTTGGCAGTTTTGGCAGTCTTCGTCACGATGCTCTCGTCTGCTCCGTCGCTCGTGGCGTCGCCCGACAGCGCGGCGACATGCTTTATGCCGCGCTCCTTCAGGATCTTCTGGACGCCCTTGATGGTGAGCCCGTCTTCGTGGAGGAGCTTCTTGATCCCGCCCAAAAGCGCCACATCTCCGGGCCGGTAATACCGCCTGCCACCCGCGCGCTTGACGGGCTTGATCTGGCGGAACTTGCTTTCCCAGAACCGCAGCACATGCGGCTGCGTTCCCAGACCGTGGGCCACTTCCGAGATCGTCCGGAACGCTCCCTGGGCCTTTTCCATGGTCAGCCCTTGTTGCCCGCTGCCACGCGGTCTTTCATCAGGTGCGAGGGGCGGAATGTCAGGACCCGGCGCGGCGAAATCGGCACTTCCTGCCCGGTCTTCGGGTTGCGCCCGACGCGGGCGGCCTTGTCACGCACGCTGAAGGTGCCAAAGGACGAGATTTTCACCTGTTCGCCGCGGACGAGAGCGTCCGACAGCTCTTCCAGGACCCGTTCGACCAGTTGCGCGGATTCGTTGCGGCTCAAGCCCACTTCCCGAAAGACGGCCTCGCTCAGATCCATGCGAGTCAGCGTTTTCTGCGACATTTCTTCCCCCGTTACGATTGTCTCAAAGCCTAAGAGGGGCGCGACAAGCGGTCAAGAAGCGGATGAATTCAATTGCTTGGCAGGCATACCTGACATGCGTTCAGACGCGGAAAACCACCGATCCCCAGGCCAGACCGCCACCTATTGCGCCGATTACGGCGAGGTCACCCACCTTCAGGCGTCCGTCAGCCTTGCCGATCGACAGGGCGAGGGGAATCGATGCCGCCGACGTGTTGCCGTGGTCCTGAACGGTGACGATGACCTTTTCCATGGGCACATTCAGGCGGTCGGCGGTCGCCGTCAGGATACGCAGGTTGGCCTGATGGGGGACAATCCAGTCGATATCGGCAGGCGTCAGCCCCGCCTTCGCAAGCGTCGTCCGCGCCGTCCCGGCGAGCTTTTCGACCGCGTGGCGGAAGACTTCCTTGCCGTGCATCCGCAGGTGTCCGGTCGTGTGGGTCGAGACGCCCCCATCGACATAAAGGATGTCCTTGTAGCGCCCATCGGAATGGATCTCGGAGGCGAGGATCCCGCGATCCTGCGCTGTGCCTTCGGCGTTGCGCGCCTCCAGCAGGACGGCCCCCGCGCCGTCGCCAAAGAGGACGCAGGTCCCCCGGTCGGTCCAGTCCATGAGGCGCGAGAATGTCTCGGCGCCGCAGACCATGACGCGCTGCGCCTGACCGGACGCGATGAGCGCGTTCGCCGTCGTCATGGCATAGGCAAAGCCCGCGCAGACGGCTTGCACGTCAAAGGCAAAGCCCCGCGTCATGCCAAGCTCGCCCTGGATCATGGTCGCGGCCGCCGGAAAGGTGAGGTCCGGCGTCGAGGTCGCGACGATCAGCGCATCGAGGTCATCGGGCCCGAGCCCCGCATCCTCCAGGGCCGCGAGGCAGGCCTTCGTGCCGAGCATCGACGTCGTCTCGCCCTCGGCGGCGAAATGGCGGCGCTCGATCCCGGTGCGCGAGCGGATCCAGGCGTCATTGGTGTCGATGGTCTTCTCGAACTCGGCGTTCTCGACGACGCGCTCCGGCAGGTAGTGGCCGATCCCTCGGATCACGGCGCGCAGGGTCATTCAGGCGTCCTTGTCGTCATCACCCGGGGCAAATCCCCCGGCTTGCGCCACGCGGGCGGCGAGCCGCTCCCCGAAGCTGGATTTCGACAATTGGTAGGCCAGTTTCACGGCCGCCGCCACCCCGGTCGCATCGGCGCCGCCATGGGACTTGACCACCGTGCCATTGAGACCAAGGAAGACCCCGCCATTGACCCGTCGCGGATCAATGCGCTTTTTCAGGCGGTTGAGGGACGTATAGGCCATGAGCGCCGCGAGGCGCGACAACGGCGTATGCCGGAACGCGTCGCGCAGCGCAGCCGAGATGAACGAGGCCGTGCCTTCCCCGGTCTTGAGCGCGATGTTGCCGGTAAAGCCGTCGGTGACGATCACGTCCACGTCGTCAGAGGCGATCTGCCCGCCCTCGACGAAACCCACGAAGTCAAAGCGCGCATCCTCTGCCTGGGCGGCGATCATCTCTGCGGCGACCTTCAGTTCCGCGCGGCCCTTGTGGTCTTCGGTCCCGACATTGAGGAGGCCCACGCGCGGCCGGTCGATCTCGAGCCCGTTCCTCGCATAGCTCACGCCCATGAGCGCGTATTGCATGAGGTCGCCTTCATCGGCGCGGATATCGGCGCCGGCATCCAGCATGACGTTGAAGCCCTTCGGCCCGTTCGAGGGCCATAGGATTGCGATGGCCGGACGGTTGACGCCGGGAAGCTTGCGCAGTCGCACCATGGACACCGCCATGAGCGCGCCGGTATTGCCGCAGGAGACGCAGACATCCGCCTCGCCAGAGCGGACCGCGTCGATGGACGACCACATGGAGGTGTCCTTGCCGTTGCGCATGACATGGGCGGGCTTGTCGGTCATGGCGACGACACCGGCGGCGTCGCGGATGGTCGTCACGGCCTTGATACCGCGCCGGGCGACGATGGGCGCAAGCTCGCTCTCGCGGCCATGGAGCACGAATTTCAGATCCGGGTTCTTGGCGGCGGCGATGGCCAAGCCCTTGACCACGACGTCCGGGCCCTGATCGCCACCCATGGCGTCCACGGACACGACGATAGGGCCCGCTTTGCGGGCTGACCCGCTCTCGGCGCCTGTCAGGGGCGTTTCGATGCTTTGCGAGGACGCATCATCCATCGCGACGACAGGCCTTAGGCGGCGTCTTCGTCTTCGAGGTCGATCTCGTCCGCCATCGCGATGACCTCACGGTCATTGTAGTGGCCGCAGGACGGGCAGACATGGTGCGGACGCGTTAGCTCACCGCAATTCGAGCACTCGTTCGGGTTCGCGCCGGTAAGGGCGTGATGCGAACGACGATTGTTGCGGCGCGCTTTGGAAACGCGATTCTGTTGGACAGCCATGTCTCAAACCTCGGGGCTCAGGATGCCGCGGTCGGCACCAGCGTGTGTGGATTTCGGCGGGCTATAGGACGCACCCGCGCGCCACGCAAGGCATTTGCGAAGCGGAGCCGCCGAATATGACGCCTCGCCCTGTGTTGCAAGCCTCACGAGCCGCCTTTTTCCAGCTTTTCTTTCAGCGCCGCGAGACCGGCGAAGGGTTTAGCATCCTCATCGGTCATCGGGGCCTCTCCCGGCGGACCGAAGATCGCCGGTTCCATGTCAGTATCGTCGGCCCGCGGATAGTCCGGCAGGGCCAGCGCGATCATCTCGCCCACCGTGCCGAGAAGGTCGATGGAGGCGGGCAGGGGCTCCAGGCTTTCATCCTCGGGCATCTCGGCTTCCGCCTCGGTCACTTCGGGCATCCGCGCCGTGTAGGTGAGGGTCGAGACATCCTCGAGCCGCGTGACAACGGGCGCGAGCGTCACCACGCAGGGCTGCACGACCGTGGCCCCCCAGGCGACCTCAAGGCGCCAGTCGCGACCGGCCAGGGGCGTCAGCGTGATATCGGCGCGCAGCTTGCGCAGGTCCGTGAGGTCCAGCCGCGCCGCCATCGCCGCGCGGGTGGCTGCGTCCGGCTCCCAATGGCGGGTGTAGGGCCCCGCGGCAGAGAGTTTCGAGAGGGCAATTGTGTTGTCGGTCATGTTGTCGCTCAAGGTGGGCGGGGATCCCGGTCCGGTGACTTGAAATACCATCGCCACCCCTGTTACATCGCCGTAGCGGGCGACGAAAGACCGCTGCGCAAGACCGCCTGGGGAGAGCGTTGAGTCTGATGGTAGTGAGGACAGTGAGCCGTGTGCTCGGGGCCCTGACGCTCATTGCGTCGCTCTCGGCCTGCACGGCGCAGTTTCGGAACCACGGCTACGCGCCCAGCGATGATGAGCTGTCGAATGTCATCGTGGGTGTCGACACCCGCGCCAGCGTGGAGGACGCCATTGGGCGCCCGTCCACGTCCGGCGTTCTCAGCGACAGCGCATTCTACTATCTCTCTGACCGCCGCCGCAGCTTTGCGTTTCTGGAGCCTCAGGTCATCGACCGCCAGCTCGTCGCGATCAGCTTTGACGGCGAAGGGTTCGTGCGCAACGTCGAGAGGTTCACGCTGCAGGACGGGCGCGTCGTGCCATTGTCGCGCCGGGTGACGGATTCGAGCGTTCAGAACTCCACCTTCCTGCGCCAGCTTCTGGGCAATATCGGCAACTTCAACGCCGGCGCGCTGGTGGGCGAGGGTTAATCGTCCTCTTCCTGGAATGTCAGCGCGACGCCGTTGATGCAGTAGCGCAGCCCCGTGGGTCGCGGCCCGTCCGGAAAGACATGGCCCAGATGGGCATCACACCGCTCGCAATGGACCTCCGTGCGCCGCATGAACCAGCTGTTGTCCACGCTCTCGCCCACGGGGGCGTCCTCGGCGGGCTGATAAAAGGACGGCCAGCCCGTCCCCGAATCGAACTTGTGGGCCTTGTCGAACAGGGGCGCCTCGCAGCAGATGCAGCGAAAGATCCCCGGACCGGCGGGAAAATTCTCATGGGTGAAGGCGCGCTCCGTGCCGTGTTTGCGCGTCACCTTGTAGGCGAGATCTGACAGTTCCGCGCGCCACTCGGCATCCGATTTGATGACTTTGTCCATGGTGGGTCCTCTCGGCTTCTCGTTGTTTTGTCGCCCCATTTGTGCGACCTCCATGACAGGATGTAAGTGGTAGCGGAGGGGCGTCCAAGCCCGGCCGATGTGAAGAGGATGTAAAGGACAGGGATGGAGCCCGAGACCCGCGAGACGGAGCCTGAGCTGATCCGCGGCCGCTACCGCGCGCGGATGGCCCGCACGGGCGCCGACATCCGTGCCGCGCAGGCCCTGCGGCACGCCGCGTTTCGGGGCGGCGACGGCCTCGACGCGGATGCCTTTGATGAAAGCTGCCTCCATGTCCTCGTCGAAGAGATCGCGACCGGGCGACTCGTCTGCTGCTTCCGCCTCATGCGGCTGAGCGACGGACGCCAGATCGGCAAGAGCTACGCCGCGCAGTATTACGAGCTCTCCGCGCTCACGAATTTCACGGCGCCCATGGTCGAGCTCGGGCGCTTTTGCATCGCCCGCGACACCGCCGATCCTGATATCCTGCGTATCGCCTGGGCCGCGCTCACGGCCTATGTGGACCGCGAGGGGGTGCAGATGCTCTTTGGCTGTTCGTCGTTTTCGGGCACGGAGGCAGAGCCGCACGCCGACGCCTTCGCCATGCTGGGCGCGCATCACCTTGCGCCCAAGCGCTGGCTGCCCAAGGTCAAAGCGCCGCAGGTCTTGCGCTTTGCAGAGAGGTTTCGCGCGCGCCCTGACCGACGGCGGGCTCTGAGCGCGATGCCGCCGCTCCTGCGCACCTATCTGGCCATGGGCGGCTGGGTCAGCGATCACGCCGTCGTCGACCGCGACCTCGGCACGCTCCATGTGTTCACCGGCCTTGAAATCGCGGCCATCCCCGCTGCCCGCAAGCGTCTCCTGCGCACGGTCGCAGGCTAGAGAGGGCCCTCGCATCGGGCCTGCTCGCTTGTCAGGCGCCTGGACCGCGTCGCGAGCATTGGAGGGCGCTTCGTTCCGGCACCGGGTTCAATCACTCCCTGAATGCGCCCGCGCGCTCAGCGCCGCGATTGACCTTCGGCGCCCGCTTCCATAGCTCGCGCGCCATGGCCAGACCACCGCTTCTCCAACTCACCGACATCGCGCTCACCTTTGGCGGCGCGCCGATCTTCGAGGATCTGTCCCTCGTCATCCAGCCCGGCGACCGCGTGGCACTGGTGGGGCGCAACGGGTCGGGCAAGTCCACGCTCCTCAAGGTCATGGCCGGTCTCGTCGAGGCCGATCGCGGCCACCGCGTCGTGCCGAGCGGCGTGTCCGTGGGCTACATGGAGCAGGATCCTGACCTGTCGGGCTTTACCACGCTGGGTGATTTCGCGCTGAGCGATCTCGACGCGTCCGAGGCCTACCGGGTGGACATGGCTGGCGAGGGGCTGAAATTCGACCCCGCGCGCCCCGTGGCGACCGCGTCGGGCGGCGAACGGCGGCGCGCGGCGCTGGCCAAGCTCTGGGCCGAGGCGCCAGAGCTCATGCTCCTCGACGAGCCCACCAACCACCTCGACATCGAAGCCATCGGCTGGCTCGAAGAGCAGCTCTCCACGGCGCGCACGGCCTATGTCGTCATCTCCCACGACCGCGCCTTCCTGAGCGCGCTGACGCGCGCCACGCTCTGGATCGACCGCGGGGCCGTGCGCCGCCAGGAGACGGGCTTTGCGGCCTTCGAGGCCTGGCGCGACAAGACCTGGGCGGACGAGGACCTCGCGCGTCACAAGCTTGACCGCAAGATCAAGGCAGAGGCGCGGTGGGCCGTCGAGGGGATCTCGGCCCGGCGCAAGCGCAACATGGGCCGCGTCCGCGCACTGCAGGATCTACGCGCGGAACGGTCGAGCCAGATCCGCCGTCAGGGGGCCGCCGCGCTCGACCTCGATGCGGGCAAGAAGAGCGGCAAGAAGGTGATCGAGGCCACCGGACTGACCAAGGCCTTCGGTGAGCGCGTCATCGCGCGCAACTTCGACCTCACCGTCCAGCGCGGCGACCGGATCGCCTTCGTGGGGCCGAACGGCGTCGGCAAGACGACGCTCCTCAAGATGCTCACGGGCGAGCTCGCCCCCGATGCGGGGTCCATCAAGCTCGGCACCAATCTGGAGATCGCGGTCTTCGATCAGGCGCGTGCCCAGATCGATCCCGACCTCAGCCTCTGGGAGGCGCTCACGAGCGAGCAGGGCCTCCGCGTTTCGGGCCGCGCCGATCAGATCATGGTGCGCGGCACCCCGCGCCACGTGGTGGGCTACCTCAAGGATTTTCTCTTCGACGACGCCCAGGCCCGCGCGCCGGTCCGGGCGCTGTCGGGCGGGGAGCGGGCGCGGCTTCTTCTGGCCAAGCTCATGGCCAAACCGTCCAATCTGCTGATCCTCGATGAGCCCACGAATGATTTCGACGTGGAAACGCTCGACCTCCTGCAGGATATTCTGGGCGACTATGACGGCACGGTCCTGCTGGTGAGCCATGACCGCGACTTTCTCGACCGTGTCGCGACGCTCACCGTGGCCTTCGAGGGGCGCGGCAAGCTCACGGTCTATGCCGGTGGCTGGAGCGATTATCAGGCCCAACGCCCCGCGGACGCCGACGCTCCGCCGTCTGCGCCCCAGCCCGGGGCCAGGACGACGCCCGCCCCGTCGCCCGCGCCCGCACCGGATCAACCAGCGCCCGCCGGCCTCAGCTTCACGGAAAAACACCGGCTCGCGGCGCTGCCCGGCGAAATCGACCGCCTGGGTGCCGAGATCGCGAAGCTCGAGGACTTCCTCGCCCAGCCCGACCTCTATTCCAAGGCGCCGGTGAAGTTCCAGAAGGCCACCGACGCCCTCGTTGAGCGGCAAAACGCGCTGATGGCCGCCGAGGAAGAGTGGCTGATTCTGGAAGAAAAGTCAGAGGCCAGCGCGCGCTGAGGCCTCGGATGCCTCCCCTCTCGCAGTCATTCG
The DNA here is from genome assembly GCA_038751055.1 of Pseudomonadota bacterium. Classification (GTDB taxonomy): domain Bacteria; phylum Pseudomonadota; class Alphaproteobacteria; order Rhodobacterales; family Rhodobacteraceae; genus Shimia_B. The sequence continues at coordinate 40,443 of JBCDGS010000017.1, forward strand.
ACTGCTGCCGGGCAGTGGGCGGAAGTACAAAGCACAAAGAAGACGGGGAGCGCGCCTCCTGTTTTCTTTGTGCCCCGTACTTCGGGGAGCGCGAGGGGCAGCGCACCTCGCATCACGGCATTCTCAGGGCTCCGTCGAGCCGGATTGTCGTGCCGTTGAGGTAGGGGCATTCGTAGATGAAGGCGGCGAGGCGCGCGAATTCCTGCGGCAGGCCCAGGCGGGCAGGGTGGACGACGTCGGCGGCGAGGCTGTCCATCACCTCCTGTCCCAGACTTTCAAGCATCGGGGTGCGGAAGATCCCCGGGGCGATGGCCATGGCGCGGATCTTCATGCTCGCGAGATCGCGGGCCAGCGGGAGCGACAGCGCCGCGATCCCGCCCTTGGAGGCCGCGTAGGCGGTCTGACCCTTCTGGCCGTCAAAGGCGGCCACGGACGCGGTGTTGATGAGGACACCTTTTTCTTCGCCATCCGGGTTCGCGGCCATGATCTCGGCGCTCAGGCGCGCGATGTTGAAACTGCCGGTCAGGTTGATGTCGAGCGTGCGGCGAAAGCTCTCGAGCGCGTGGGGGCCCTTGCGGCCCAGCGTGCGTTCGGCCGTGGCGATCCCGGCGCAGGAGACAGCACCCGTGAAGCCGCCCATGGCCTTTGCCGCGCGGGAGAGCGCCCCGGCGACGGAGGCCTCATCGGTCACGTCCACCACTTCAAAGCCCGCGCCAAGCCGCTCGGCCACGGCCGCGCCGGCCTCGTCGCGGTCCAGGATCGTCACGGCCGCGCCCCGGGCGGCGAATTCCTCTGCGGTGGCCGCGCCAAGGCCCGAGGCCCCGCCTGTGACGACGACTTTCGCTGTGCTGATATCCATCCCGGCCTCCGCTTTCTGAACAGATGTTCAATTAGCGGGCCCTTACGGAAGGCTCAAGCCGGGCCGACGCGTCAGGCGGGCAGGTGGATCGCAAACCGCTCCCGGATGCGCGCGTCGAGCGCGGGATCGAGGGCCGCCTGGCGCGGCGCAGCCAGGAGCTCGGCCGTGCGGCGCTTGGCGGTCTCCAGAAGGTCGGGCTTGGCGTTCTCGGCCCATTCCTTGGGCGAGGTCCGGTCGCCCAGCTCCGGGTAAACGAAATCGCGCTGCATGCGCGTCAGCGTCTGGTCGGTGCCCAGATAATGGCCCGGCCCACCGCTGCCGTCCGGGCCCAGCACGGTCTCGCGGATGGTCTCGACGGCCAGCGCGTCCTCGCTCACCTCGATGCCCCGCACGCAGCGCAGCGCCTGACCCACGAGGTCATTCCCGAGGACGAGGCTCTCATGGCAGAACCCCAGGAGCGAGGCATGCATCCCCGCGGCCTCATAGACCATGTTGCAGCCCGAGAGGCCCGCCATGACATTCGAGCACATCTGCTCCCACCCGGCCTGCATGTCCGGCAGTTTCGCGTCCGAGGCGCCCGCGGCCGCGCCCCCCGGCAGGTCATAATAGCGGTGCATCTGCGCGCAGCCCGCCGTGAGCAGCGCCTGCTCGCCCGAGCCGATGGACATGGCCCCGGTGCGCAGGTCGAGGCCGAAGGGCCAGGTGCCGAAGATCGCCGGATGCCCCGGCGCGATCGCATTGACGTAGACGAGACCCGCGAGGCATTCCGCCGTCGCCTGCACGATGGCGCCTGCGAGCGTCGAGGGCGCCGTGGCCCCCGCCATCCCGGCGCTCAGCAACAGGACGGGCATGCCGCCGCGGATGCAGGCCTCCATCACCTCGCAGCTTTCGGTCGCGAATTTCATAGGCGGAACGACGAAGCAGTTGGAATTCGAGATGAAGGGCCGCGCGCGCCACGCCGCCTCACCGCCCGCGATCATGTGCACGAGCTCTAGAATCTCCGGCACATGGGACGGATCGGTGATCGAGGTGCCGATATGCTTTCGCGTGCCAGTGGCGCAGGCATAGACGGTGTTGATGTCCATCTCGCGGTTGTCAGCGATGTCGCGGGCGACCATTGGGCGCTGGAGGAAGTGGATATTGTCGAGCTGGTCGGTGAGGTGTGCCGCGTCGCGCAGGTCCTGAATGGTGGAATCGCGGTAATCACGACCGTCGAGATCGACCATGTGGACGGCTGCGCCCGCCGTGCCGTAATGGACCCGCGCCCCGGACAGATCGAGGTCGAAGGCCCTATCGCGACCGCAGAGCGTGATCTTGCGCGCGGCCTTCGCGAGGGCATCCTCAACCACCGCGCGCGGGTAGCGGAGGCGCCCGTCCTCGCCCAGGATCGCGCCCGCCTCCACCATGACTTCGACGCCGGAGGGTGGCGCGTCAGCGAGGCCGATCTCCTCCAGACAACGCAGAGCGGCAGCGTGGATCTTGTCCATCTCCGCGGCGCTCAGCGGATTTAGGACGGCGCTCTCCATGCCGGCGCGGATGGCGCGCATGTCTTGCGTCAGGGGGGCGGCACGGGCGGCACGGCGGGCGGCGCGGCCTCCGGCACGGGCGGGACGGATCTGTTCATTCATGGTGCTGACTTTCGCTGGGGAGTGCTGGACGGGTGACAAGGCCCGTCAGGGCCGTCCCCGCGCCGCACGCCCACGCTTGGCCCCGATCGTGCGGAGCGTCAGAGCCGCCTTCCACCGGCGGGACCTGAACCGACCTGCTGTCATGTTTCAAACGTGCCGCCAAAAGAGGCACGTTCTTGCCTGTCTGCGACGCGGGGGCCTGAACGCGACACGATCCTCACAGGACTGTGCATAACTTTTCTTGGACGCGGGGCGCAGCCTGTCCATATGAGGATGGGCGAGGGGAATCGAAGAAGGAAAGCAACATGCGCGTTGTTCGCCATTCCCTGATCGTCGCGGCGGTGCTTGCGGCACCTTCGCTGGTCTCGGCGCAGGATTTCGAGGGCCCCTATATCGGGCTGCAATTCGGCACCGCAGACGTGGACTCTACCGTCGGGGCCGAGGGCGATGACACGATCCTGGGCATTCATGCGGGCATGACCTTTGCGGCGGGCCAGTACATCTATGGCGGCGAGATCGATTATGACCAGTTCGACCTGTCGCTCTCCGCTGACGCGGGCGATGTGGACAGCGTCACGCGGCTCAAGGCGCGCGGGGGTGTCGATCTTGGCGGTACGCTCCTTTATGGCACCACGGGCGTGGCCTTCGTGAGCACCTCTGACCTCGGTGATGAGACGGGCTATTTCCTCGGCCTCGGGGCTGAATTCGCGCTGCCCGCTCCGGGGCGCGTCGGGGTCGAATATCTCTATCACGAGTTCAACGACTGGGACGCGCTCGACACGCTCGAGGTCGATGCGAGCACCCTGTCGCTGCGGTATTCCTACAACTTCTAGGCCGCTAACCCCTCGGCATGGGCGAGCAGGCGCGCGAGGGCATCGGTGAAGGCGCTGTCCTCCAGCGTCATGGCCACACGCACGTGACCGGCGGCGGCGCGGCCGAAGCTTTCGCCCGGCATGACAGCGATCCCATGGGCATCAAGCAGACCGCGCGCGAAGGCCTCGCCCGACAGACCCGTCGCGCGGATATCGAGCATGAGATACATCGCCCCGCCCGAGGGCACGAGGCTCACAACGTTCTGGGCGGCGATCAGGGCCTCTGCGGCCTGCCTGCGCCGCGCAAAGGGCGCGCCCACCTCGTCTTCGAGCCACGCCCCCTCATTGAGCGCGAAGAGAGCGGCATCCTGGATGAAGCCCGGCACGCCATAGGTGGTGTGCGTGGCGAGGTTGATGAGGTGGGCGACGACGTCCTCGGGTCCCACGATCCACCCCACGCGGGAGCCCGTCATAGCATGGCTCTTGGACATTGATCCGATCACGAGCGTCCGCTCTGCCATGCCGGGCAGGGCGCGCGGGCTCAGATGCGTACCCTCCCAGATCTGGGTGTCATAGACCTCGTCCGAGATGAGCCACAGGTCCTTCTCGCGGCACAGATCGGCGATGCCCTCGAGGGTGTCGCGCCCATAGACCACACCCGTCGGGTTGTTGGGCGTGTTGATAAGAAGGCTCTTGGCGCCGTCGCTCGCCGCGCGGATGGTGTCTTCGCGGGGTTGAAAGCCATCCTCGGGGCGGCAGGCCACGGCGCGCGCCTCGGCGCCGGATCCGCGCACGGTGCCAGGATAGGTCGCGTAATAGGGATCGAGGTAGAGGCCCACATCCCCGGCATTGAGTACCGCCTTGTGCGCCGAAAAGAGACCCGCCTGACCGCCCGGCGTGATGACGACATTCTCAGAGCCCGTGGCCACGCCCGTCCGCGCCGTCACGCGGGCCGCCACGGCCTCCCGCAGGGCGCTTACGCCCGGCACTGCGGCATAGCCCGTATGCCCGCCCATGGCCGCGCGATGCATCGCCTCAAGGATCACGGGATGGGTGCCGATATCATGCTCCCCGATGGTGAGTTCCTGCACGGGCTCTCCGGCGGCCTTGCGCCGCCGCGCCTCGTAGAAAAGACCCCAGCCGTCATCGCCGCCGGGTGTGAGATTGGTCAGTGTGCGCGATAGCTCCATGGCCTTCCTCTCGCGCGTCGCGCAGACCTTGGCAAGGGGCGCGAAGCGGTGTATCCGCCGGGCCATGGCCTATGACACCTGTCCCTGTTGCTGATCCGCTCGCCCCGCCCACGGGGCTTTGAACGCACGACCCCAGGGACAGCCGCCATGATCCAGCTCACCAACTCGAAAACCCGACAAAAAGCGCCGTTCACGCCGCTCGATCCCGCCCATGTGCGGATGTATGTCTGTGGCCCCACGGTCTATGACCGCGCCCATATCGGCAATGCGCGGCCGGTGATCGTCTTTGACATCCTCTTCCGGCTCTTGCGCCACGTCTATGGCGCGGAGGCCGTCACCTATGCGCGGAACTTCACGGACGTCGATGACAAGATCAACGCGCGGGCAGCGGCCTCGGAGCGGGCCATCGGCGACATCACCGCCGAGACGACGCAGTGGTTTCTCGATGACATGGGCGCTTTGGGCGCGCTTGAGCCAACGCACATGCCGCGCGCCACGGCCTACATCCCGCACATGGTGGCCCTGATCGACGCGTTGATTGCCAAGGGCCACGCCTATGAGGCCGAGGGCCACGTCCTTTTCGCGGTGGACACCTATCCCGACTATGGTGCGCTCAGCGGTCGGTCCACGAAGGACATGATCGCAGGCGCCCGCGTCGAAGTGGCCCCCTACAAGCGCGACCCGATGGATTTCGTCCTCTGGAAGCCATCCTCCGAGGATCTGCCCGGCTGGGACAGCCCGTGGGGCCGCGGTCGCCCGGGCTGGCATATCGAATGCTCGGCCATGGCCGCGGATCTCCTCGGCGAGACCTTCGACATCCACGGCGGCGGCAACGACCTCCTCTTCCCGCACCACGAGAACGAGATCGCGCAAAGCTGCTGCGCGGGCCACGGCTTTGCGCAGGTCTGGATGCACAACGAGATGCTGCAGGTCGAGGGCAAGAAGATGTCCAAGTCGCTGGGCAACTTCTTCACGGTCCGTGACCTCCTGGATCAGGGCGTCCCGGGGGAGGTGATCCGCTTGGTCTTCCTCTCCACGCACTACTCGAAGCCCATGGACTGGACGGAGAAGAAGCGCGCGGAGGCGGAGGCCACGCTGCGCAAGTGGCGCGCCATGGCCGAAGACGGCGGAACGGTGGACCCTGCGGTCATCGCCGCACTCGCCGATGACCTCAATACCCATGGCGCCCTGACAGAGCTGCATCGCCTCGCGGCGGAGGGGCGGGGCGCGGACCTCAAGGCCTCTGCCGGGATGCTGGGGCTCTTGACCGATGCGCTCGGCGGCTGGGAGGTGTCCGAGGTGGATCTGAGCGATTGGGAAGCAAAGCTCAGCGCGGCGCGGGAGGCGGCCATGGCCACGAAGGATTTCAGCACGGTGGACGCGATGAAGGCCATGCTCGTGGCGGCGGGTGTCGAGGTGCGCATGTCGAAGGCGGGGGTGGAGCTTTTGCCCGGCCCGTCCTTTGACGCCTCAAAGCTCGACGCCTAGACCGCGACCTGTCGGCTCCGCGCCGCGAGCCACAAAAGCGCGCCCCCCGCAAGGATGAGAAACGGCACCATGGCGAGGTTCACGGCCGTCCAGCCTGCCTCCACCGTGGAGCCCGAGCAATTCATGAGCCCGCCCGACGACAGCGAGGCCAGCGTCACGCAGGCATAGACTATCCCATCGTTCGTGCCCTGAATGCGCCCGCGTTCCTCTGCGCTGTGCGAACTCGCCAGCATGGTCGTCGCGCCGATGAAGGCGAAGTTCCAGCCGATCCCGAGGAGGACGAGCGCGAGGAAGAAGTTGAAAAGCTCTACGCCCAGGAGGGCCACGACCCCGGCGGCCGCCAGGGTCGCAAGGCCCACGCCGACGATGCGTTCCACTCCGAACCGGTTGATCAGGTGGCCGGTGAAGAAGGAGGGCGCGAACATCGCGATGACATGAGCCGACACGATGTCGGCGGCATTGCCCTTGGTGAAGCCGCAGCCCACCACGGCGAGGGGCGTCGACGTCATCACCAGGTTCATCAACGCGTAGGCCACCATGGCGCAAATGACAGAGACCGCGATGCGCGGCGTCCTCAGCATCTCCCACGTGGTGCGCCCGGCTGTGCTCACGGCTGATTTCACCTGCTTGGGCAGATCGAGCATCGGGAAGATTGCCATCCCCACCAGGTTGATCGCGGCGGCCACGAGATACGTGCCCATGAACGGCACAGCCATCAGGTCATTGGTGACTTTGGTCAGTTGCGGCCCGATGAATGCACTCAGCAACCCGCCCGCCATGACGTAGGAGATCGCCTTGGCGCGGTAGCTGTCCGAGGCCGTATCCACGGCCGCAAACCGGTAAAATCCCTGCGCGGCCATGTACATGCCGGTCATGTAGGACCCGATCAGCAGGACCCAGAAATCCCCGATAGAGAGCGCATAGGCCCCAATGAGCGACCCGCAGAGCCCTCCGAGCGATCCGGTGATGAACCCCGGCACCCTGCCACGCGCCTGCATCAGACGCGACAGCCACGGCGCCGTCGTCATCGTCCCGAACACGATCATGGAAATGGGCAGGGTGGCGAGGCACGGGTTGGGCGCAAGCATCTGGCCCGCAAGGCCCCCGATCACGAAGATCATGGTGATCTGCGAGCCCAGCAGGGCCTGCGCCGCGATCAGGATGGCGACGTTCTTCTTGGCGCGACGGTCGTCGACAGGGAGGTCGGATGCGGCGGACATGGCTCTGCGTTACGCCTCTTTTGCCGCAGGCGCCAGAGGGGCTCAGGCGATGATGTGGGCGAAGGAGCCCGAGACGCGACCTTCGGTCAGGCCCATGGGTGCGAGCGCGGTACCTTCCGCGTCCCAGGCGTCAAAGGCGGGCGCGCCATCGGCACGCAGCGTGGTGGCATAGTGGAACTCATGCCCGTGCCAGCGCTGCGGCCCGCTGCGCGATTTCAAGCGGCGATAGCCCAGGTGCAATTTGCGCGCTGCGAATGACGTCACGAGGGGCAGGAGGCCCGCCATTTTGTGGCTGTGTCCGCCTGCATCCACGAGGGCCTCGCCCAGTGTCATGTATCCGCCGCACTCCCCGCTAATATCAATGCTTTGCGAGGCTTCCCTCAGGCTTTGCATGAATATGTGCGCCCCGGCCAATTGACCTGCATGGAGCTCTGGATAGCCGCCGGGCAGGACCACAAGATCGGCCTCCGGCACCGGCTCATTGGCCAGGGGTGAGAACGGAAGGACGGTGCTCGCCCGCCATTCGTGATGGCGCAGGTGGGCATATACAAAGCTGAAGGCGGCGTCGTCGGCCACGGCGATCTTGTGATTGAACTTGCGCCGCTTGCCACCTGACGCCTCGAACGTGGCCGCTAGATGCATGAGCGCGGTGAGGTCCACATGGGCGCGGACAAGCGCGGCCATACGCTCCAGCACGTTCTCAAGGTCGGGATGTTCGCGCGCCTGCACGAGGCCCAGATGCCGCGAGGGGAGCGTGATCTCTTCGCTCCTCGGGATCGCGCCCAGTACCGGAACGCCAAGGGCAGCCACCGCGCGGCGCAGCATCGCCTCGTGGCGGGCACTGCCCACGCGGTTCAGGATGACGCCTGCGATCCGGACGTCCGGATCATGGTCCCGAAACCCGCGTACGAGCGCGCCCACGGACTGCGACATGGCGCGCGCATCCACAACGAGGATGACGGGCAGGCCCAGCACCTTGGCCACCTCCGCCGTTGAGCCCGCGCCCTCGGGCGGTGCCCCGTCAAAGAGGCCCATAGCGCCCTCGACGACAAGCAGGTCCTTCGTGGCGGCGTAGGTCTTGATTTGCTCAGCCGTCATGGCCCACGCGTCGAGGTTCACCGACGGTAGCCCGCAGGCGGCCTCATGGAAGGCCGGATCGATGTAGTCGGGGCCGGATTTCGCAGGTTTCACGCCCGTCACCGCGCTCAGCGCCCGCAGGAGGCCTAGCGTCACCGTCGTCTTCCCCGCGCCCGAGGACGGCGCAGAAATCACGAGGCCCCGTCCCTTCATGCTTGGCCTTTCATGCGCTTTCGGCGGGGCGCCCCCGTCCTAGGGGGTCGGTATCCCGCGGTGCGAGCCCTTTGGCCATGGCTTGCCAATCGAGCACCTGCCGCAGAAGCACGCCGCGCCCGACGCAGATGATGGCAGGCGGTTCCAGCGTCGCAACCTCCGCGTCCTTCACGGCGCGCGCCAGTGTCGTCTCGAGCACAGTCTGGTCGTCCGTGGTGGCGGTGGTGACGATGGCCACGGGCTCTGCAGGGTCGCGGCCGGCAGACAGAAGTTCTGCGGTGATGTGGGGCAGGTGCTTCATGCCCATGTAGATCACGATCATCTGGGAGCCCTGCGCAATCGCCCCCCAATCGAGGGACACAGCCCCGCCGGTACGGTCATGTCCCGTCACGAAGGTCACGGCCTGATTGACGTCGCGATGGGTCACCGGGATGCCCGCATAGGCGAGGCCACCGATGCCCGCGCTGATGCCCGGCACGATGCGGATGGGCACGCCGTGCTGGACGAGGGTCTGCGCCTCCTCCCCGCCGCGACCGAAGACGAAGGGATCACCGCCCTTCAGACGCAGCACGCGCTTGCCCGCCCGCGCGAGGTCCACGAGGCGCAGCGAGATGTCGCGCTGCTTGGCGGACGGTTTGCCGCCGCGCTTGCCCGCGTAGATGTGCTCGGCCTGCGGGGCCCAGGCCAGAATGCCGTCGCCGACCAGGGCGTCATAGACGATCACGTCGGCCTGCCGCAGCGCGTTGAGCCCGTGGAGCGTCAGGAGCCCCGGATCACCCGGCCCTGCACCGCACAGCCAGACCCAGCCGTGCTCGAGCACGGGCCAATCCTGACCGGGAAGGGGGGGCAGCGTCGTCATGCCCCTCCCTTAAGCGCTGCGGCGCGGCGAGGATAGGGGACAAACGACGCCCGCTATCCCGTTGGCGGCGCGGATGGGCCCCGCTATGGTCCCCGCGATGGGACGCAAGCCGGATAGAGAGCTCCGACGAGGCTGGACGACCGGCGCCTGCGCGGCGGCCGGGGCGAAGGCGGCGTGCCAGATGCTGCTGACGGGCGAGATCGCGGCGCAGGTGCGCATCACGCTGCCCGGAGGCGAGACACCGGTCTTTGAGGTGCTGAACGCCACGCTGGGTGACGGCTGGGCCGAGGCGACGATTGAAAAGGATGCGGGCGACGATCCCGACGTGACCCACGGGGCGCATATCACGACGCGGGTGGCCGGGGCCCCGGCGCTGACCTTTCGCGCGGGCGAAGGGGTGGGCCAGATCACAAAGCCCGGCCTGCCACTGACCGTGGGTGAACCCGCCATCAACCCGAAACCGCGCGAGATGATCGGCGCCATGCTGCGCGAGGCAGCGGGTCACGATGCCTATGAGGTGACGATCAGCGTTCCCGGCGGGCGCGCGCTGGCGCAAAAGACGTGGAACCCGCGGCTGGGTATCGAGGGCGGCATATCCATCCTGGGCACCACGGGCATCGTGCGCCCGTTCTCCTGCGCGGCCTGGATCGCCTCGATCCACCGGGGCATTGACGTGGCGCGCGCGGGCGGGCTCACGCATGTGGCGGGCTGCACCGGGGCCACGTCCGAGAAGGTCGTGCAGGCGATGCACGGGCTGCCGGATCACGCCATGCTCGATATGGGCGATTTCGCAGGCGGGCTCTTGAAGTACCTCGCAAAGCACCCGGTAAAGCGGATCACCATCGGGGGTGGGATCGGCAAGATGACGAAGCTCGCGCAGGGGGCAGGCGACCTGCATTCGGGGCGCAGTCAGGTGGATTTCGACGCCCTGGCCGAGGTGCTTGGGGTCCCGTCCTTGCGGGAGGCAAACACGGCCCTCGAGGCCGTGGGCATCGCGCCGGAGATGGCCCCCTGGGTGGCTGAAGGCGCGCGCGCGGCTGCGACGCTTTATGTCGCGCGGGCCGGCGTGGAGGTCGACACGGTGGTCATTGACCGTGCCGGGAAGGTGCTGGCGCGCGCATGAAGGTGCTCCTGCTTTCGGGGACGCGCGAGGCGCGGGAGGTGGCGGCGTGGCTCCATGCCGGGAACGTGCCCGCCATCGCCTCCTTCGCGGGTGTCACGCGCGAGCCGGAGCTGCCCGCCATCCCGACGCGCCTCGGCGGCTTCGGGGGGCGGGAGCCGTTCCGCGCCTATCTGCGTTCCGAGCGGATCACCCATATCCTCGACGCCACGCATCCCTTCGCGGCGGCCATGTCTGCCCGCGCGCAGGCCGTCGCAGAGGAGGAGGGGGTGGCCTACCGCCAGTTGCTGCGTCCGGAATGGGCGCCGGGCGCGGGCGACCGGTGGACGACGCTTGCCCGCGAAGAGGACGCGTCAAGCCACATCCCCGAAGGTGCGCGCGTGTTCCTGGCCACCGGACGGCAAACGCTCGACCGGTTCGCGGGGCTGGCAGGGCGCTATCTGATCTGTCGCCAGATCGACCCGCCGGAGCGCGCCTTTCCCTTCCCCAACGGCGAATTCCTCGTCGGTCGGCCGCCCTTCAGCGTGGCCGACGAGGTGGCGCTTTTCCGCAAGCTTCGGATCGACTGGCTCGTCGTAAAGAATGCAGGGGGCCGCATGAGCGCCACAAAGCTCACCGCCGCGCGCCAGCTCGGCCTGCCGGTGGCAATGATCGCGCGCCCGCCGCAACCGCCGGGAGAGCGCGCCCGCACTGTAGAGGAGGCCGTCGCATGGCTGAACGCCGGGAGAGGGTGATCGTCTCAGATGCCTGCGTCGCGGAAGGGGCGGACTGGCTGTCGGCGCGCTGCCCGGAGATGGCGCGCGCCTACGCACAGACCGCGCCGCTGCCGCTGCGTCTGCGGCCGGAGGGCTTCGGAGAGCTTTTGCGCGCCATTCTCGCGCAGCAGGTCTCTGTGGCATCGGCGGCCGCCATCACCGGGCGGGTGGAGGCGGCAGGGCTGTCGGATCGGGCGCGGATGGCGGAGGCCTCGGAGGAAGACCTGCGCGCCTGCGGGCTCTCGCGGCAAAAGATCCGCTATGCGCTGGCGCTCGCGCGCTCGGACGTGAATTTCGCGGAGCTGCCGAAGATGGACACCGACGCCGTCATCGCCGAGCTCACGCGTATTACCGGCATCGGGGTCTGGACCGCTGAGATCTATGCCAAGTTCGCGCTCGGGCGCGCCGATGCCTTCGCAGCCGGCGATCTGGCGCTGCAGGAGGGGGCGCGGATGCTCTACGACCTCGAGGCGCGCCCCACCGACAAGGCGCTGCGCGCCATGGCCGAGGCATGGCGGCCGTGGCGGTCGGTTGCCGCGCGCATTCTCTGGGCCTACTACGCGGCGCAGAAGGAAAGAGAGGGAATCGCATGACCCGTGTCCTCGACGCGAAGATCCGTCCGGCCCAGTCGGGTGAGCTGCATTCCGCTGTAGTGTTCCTGCACGGCTACGGCGCCGACGGCAACGACCTCATCGGCCTCGCAGACCCGCTGGCAGAGCACCTGCCGGACACGATGTTCGTGAGCCCCGACGCGCCCGAGACGATCGCCGGCATGCCCCCCGGCATGGGCGGCGGGCGGCAGTGGTTTCCGATCCCGTGGATCGACGGCTCCTCGGAGGAGGCGGCCGCCGCGGGCCTGCGCCGCGCTGCCGAGGACCTCAACGCCTTCCTCGACGCGCTCATGGTCGATGAGGACCTGCTGCCCGAACAGGTCTGCCTTCTGGGCTTCAGCCAGGGATGCATGATGGCCCTCCATGTGGCGCCGCGCCGGGAGGATCCGGTGGCGGGCGTGGTAGGGATCTCGGGCCGCCTCCTTGAGCCGGAACTGCTGCCGGATGAAACCGTCTCGCGGATGCCGGTGCTCCTTGTCCATGGGGATCAGGACGACGTCGTGCCGCCGCAAAGCCTGCCCATGGCCGCCGAGGGCCTGCAGAAGGCCGCGTTCACGGATGTCTACGCCCATATCATGAAGGGCACCGCCCACGGGATCGCGCCGGACGGGCTGCAAGTGGCGCTTGCGTTCATGCGCGATCGGCTGGGCTACACCTGAGCCGTCTAAGACGTCTGTCACCGAGGCGTTACATCCCCCGAACTAGGGTGCGGCCAAAGGGCTACATGCAGGGGTTGTCAGCCGACGTTCCCCCTATATAGTCCAAATCATACCGGGGCGGTCCGCCCGAACGACGCAGGCGGTGCTGCCCCTCGGCCATCAGGCCAGAGCCGGGGGACGCGCAGCAATGGACGGCGAATTCAGAACCTCTTTCGTGCGGGAGCCCACGGCTCTCAAGCATCATCCGGCGCTGGTGCTCAATGCCGATTACCGCCCGCTCAGCTACTATCCGCTGTCGCTCTGGCCCTGGCAGGACGCGATCAAGGCGGCCTGGCTCGAGCGCGTGGATATCGTCGCCGAATACGATGAATATGTCCGCTCGCCCACGACGCGGATCCGCATCCCGTCCGTTGTGGTCCTCAAGGATTACGTGAAGCCGCAAAAGCGGGTGGCGTTCACGCGCTTCAACCTCTTTCTGCGCGACGAATTCTCGTGCCAGTATTGCGGCGCCAAGGGCGATCTGACCTTTGACCACGTCGTCCCGCGCGCGCGCGGCGGTGTCACGAGCTGGGAAAATGTCGTTGCGGCCTGTTCAAGATGTAACCTCAAGAAGGGCTCGCGCAGCCTCAAGGAAGCGGGCATGTCGCTGAGAAAGCCGCCGCGCCAGCCCGGCGCCGAAGAGCTGCGCAACATGGGCCGCAAGTTCCCGCCCGGATACCTCCACGACAGCTGGATGGACTTCCTGTATTGGGACAGCGAACTGGACGCCTGATCCGGCGCCCCATTGTGCTTCGCGGCAGGCAGGCTAGACATTGGGAGCGAGCTGACGTCTAAGGGCGTTGTTATCGCTAACACTCCTGATGAGCCAGAGGAGCCTCCCCCATGGTCTCGCGCGTCATTCCCGTTGATCCGTTCGAACTCGTCATCTTTGGCGGCACTGGCGACCTCGCCCGCCGCAAGATCCTTCCCGGCCTGTTTCGCCGCTACTGCGCGGGACAGATGCCGCCGGATGCGCGCATCATCGGATCTGCGCGCTCGGACATGGACGCGGAGGGCTTCCGCGAGCTGGTCGCCGAGGCGATCCGCGAATTCGGGGGCGACGACTTGGCCGGGCGCGAGGAGCTGCCGGATTTCCTCGAACGGCTCGATTACGTGGCCACCGACGCCAAGGGCGAAAAGGGCTGGTCAGAGCTCGCCGGGAAGATCCGCAAAGAGCTCGTGAATGCGTTCTACTTCTCGGTCGCGCCGAGCCTTTTTGGCGACATCGCCGAGCGCCTCAAGAGCTACGACATGGCCGATGACACGTCCCGGATCGTGGTCGAAAAGCCCTTTGGCCGCGACCTGGACAGCGCGCGGGAGCTGAACGCGACGCTGGCCAGCTATTTCAAGGAAACGCAGATCTACCGGATCGATCACTACCTGGGCAAGGAGACCGTCCAGAACCTCATGGCGGTGCGCTTTGGCAATGTGATGTTCGAGCCCCTCTGGAACGCCAACTACATCGACCACATCCAGATCACCGTGGCCGAGACCGTGGCCGTGGGCACGCGCGGCGGCTACTACGACAAGTCCGGCGCCATGCGCGATATGGTGCAAAACCACCTGATGCAGCTTCTGTGCCTGATCGCGATGGAGCCGCCGAGCCAGTATTCCTCGGATTCGGTGCGCGACGAAAAGCTCAAGGTGATCCGCGCGCTCCAGCCGGTGCAGCCCCACGAGATCGTGCGCGGCCAGTACGAGGCGGGCCCTGACAGCCCGAGCTACCGGGAGGAGGCAGAGAACCCGCGCTCCTTCACCGAGTCGTTCATCGCGATGAAGACGCATATCGCCAATTTCCGCTGGGCGGGGGTGCCGTTTTACCTGCGCACGGGCAAAAAGCTCGCGACGCGGGCCTCCGAGATCGCCGTCGTCTTCAAGCCGCTGCCGCATTCGATCTTTGAGGACAACGAACCGGAGCGCAACGTCCTGTCGATCCAGCTGCAGCCCAACGAGGGCATCACGATGGACATGACCATCAAGGAGCCCGGCCCGGGTGGCATGCGGCTCGTGAATGTGCCCCTCGACATGACCTTCGCCGAGGCCCTCGGCCCCGATGGCGAGGACGTGCCCGACGCCTATGAGCGGCTGGTGATGGATGTGATCCGGGGCAATCAGACGCTCTTCATGCGCGGTGACGAGGTAGAGGCCGCCTGGGCCTGGACCGACCCAATCATCGAAGGCTGGAAAGCGCGGGGCGATGTCCCGAAACCCTATGAGCCCGGCAGCATGGGCCCGCTCGATGCCCATGCCCTCATGCACCGCGATGACCGGAGCTGGCGGGAGGTGAAGGGATGAAGCTCGAGACCTATCCAGACCGCGACATGATGATGATGCAGCTCGCCAACCGGATCGCGGGCGACCTGAAAAACTGTTTGGTGCAGCATGAACACGCGTCCTTTTCGGTGCCGGGCGGCACGACGCCGGGGCCGATTTTCGACTCGCTCTCGGCGGCGTCGCTCGACTGGGACCGGGTGCATGTGTTCCTCAATGACGAACGCTGGGTGCCGGAGACCTCGGAGAGGTCGAATACGCGCCTCCTGCGGGACCGGCTCTTGACCGGCCGGGCGGCTGAGGCCGTCTATCTGCCGCTCCACACCGACACCGAGACGCCGGAGGAGGGGATCCCCGCGCTTGCCACCGCTCTGGAGGCGGAGTTGCCGATTTCGGTCCTCCTTCTCGGGATGGGCGCGGACATGCACACGGCCTCGATCTTTCCGGGGGCCGACAAGCTGGAGGAGGCCCTTGCGCCGGATGCGCCGATCCTCGTGCCCATGCGCGCGCCCGGCGCGCCGGAGCCCCGCGTGACGCTCTCGGCTCGCGTGCTGGCAGGGGCGATGACGACCCATGTGGTCATCACCGGCACCGAAAAGCGCGCGGCGCTTGAGGCGGCCGAAGGGCTGAGCCCGCGCGAGGCGCCCATCGCCGCGGTCCTGAAGAACGCGACAATCCACTGGGCCGAATAGCGGCCGGAGAAGAAACGATGAATTTCGACGCATTACAGACCAAAGCCGCCGACGTGTCGGGCCGCTCGATCCTCGGCCTCATGGATGCCGCGCGGGCGCAGGACTTTTCCATCTCCGCTGACGGCCTCCTCTTTGACTATTCAAAGACGAATATCGATGCCGAGACCCGCGCGATGCTCCTTGAGCTTGCAGCGCCCGTGGCGGCCGCGCGGGAGGCGATGTTCAGCGGCGCCAAGATCAACGAGATGGAGGGGCGCGCCGTCTTGCACACGGCGCTCAGGTCCCATGATCGGCCTGTGATCGTGGACGGCGCGGATGTGATCCCCGGAGTCATGGACACGCTCGCCCGGATGCGCGCCTTCGCGGAGGCGCTGCGCGCGGGCGGCTATGACGGGGTGGGCGGCAAGATCACCGATGTCGTCAATATCGGCATTGGCGGGTCTGATCTCGGCCCGGTGATGGCGGTCACCGCGCTCGCGCCCTATCACGACGGGCCGCGCACGCATTTCGTCTCGAACGTGGACGGGGCGCATATCGCGGATACCCTGAAGGACCTCGATCCGACGACCACGCTCGTCATCGTGGCCTCGAAGACATTCACGACCATCGAGACGATGACGAATGCGCGCACCGCCTGGGACTGGATGGCCGAAAAGGTCAGCGACCCGGGCGCGCAATTCGCGGCGCTGTCGTCCAACGCAGAGAAGACGGCCGATTGGGGCATCGCGCCCGAGCGCGTCTTCGGCTTTGAGGATTGGGTGGGCGGACGCTATTCGCTCTGGGGGCCGATTGGCCTGTCCATCATGCTCGCGGTCGGGCCGGACGGGTTCGACCAGCTTCTCGCCGGGGGCGCGGCGATGGACACCCATTTCCGCGAGGCCGAAGGTACGGCCAACATGCCGCTCATGCTCGCGCTCGTGGGGCTCTGGCACAATCAGGGCTGCGGCTATGCCACGCGCGCGGTGTTGCCCTACGACCAGCGCCTCCTCAGACTGCCCGCCTATCTCCAGCAGCTTGAGATGGAGTCGAACGGCAAGGGCGTCGGCATGGACGGCGCAAAGCTGCCCTATGACAGTGGCCCGGTGGTCTGGGGCGAGCCCGGCACCAACGGGCAGCACGCCTTCTACCAGCTCATCCACCAGGGCACGCGCGTCATTCCCTGTGAATTCATCGTGGCCGCCGAGGGCCATGAGCCGGGCCTTGCCCATCAGCATCGCCTCTTGCAGGCCAATTGCCTCGCGCAGTCCGAGGCGCTCATGCGCGGCCGGACGCTGGATGAGGCGCGCGAGAAGGTCGCAGCCAAGTTCGACGGTGCAGAACTTGACCGTCAGGCCGCCCACCGGGTGTTCGAGGGCAACAGGCCGTCGACGACGCTTTGCCTGCCCAAGCTGACGCCGTTCACGCTGGGCCAGATCATCGCGCTCTATGAACACCGGGTTTTCGCAGAGGGCGTCATCCTCGGCATCAATTCCTTTGATCAATGGGGGGTGGAACTGGGCAAGGAGCTCGCCACCGCGCTCGGTCCCATCATGGACGGAGCCGATGCGGGCGAAAAGGACGCCTCGACCCGGGCGCTCGTGGCCTATCTGCGCGGCTGAGCGGATTGCTGTCGTCCAACTGGCGTCAGGCAGCCGAACTCACCGAATTCCCGCGGCGGGAATTCGTGAAGACCTTTTGAACGGGTCTTTGTCTCTTGAGGGAGGAAATGCGGGCCCGCATCGGGCGACCGGTGTGATCCTTCGTCGGGGCCCCGGCTGCTCTGCACCTTCATCAGGTGGTCTCTGAGCCGGATCGTCGTCTGGTCGTTTCGACCGGGGTGGAAAGTCCCGGCCCTGTGCACGGGGCGCGTTCTGCCAGCGATGCGTTAAGGGGCTGTGTCCGGCCCGAACGGTGCGTGACGCGCGCGCTACGCTTGGACCGCCCCGTCACGCTCCTGAAAGGCCGTCTTCCACGCCTCGGGGAGGGGCTGCTTGGCGCCCGTTGCATCGAGGTTCACGAGCACCGCGCTCCCTGTCGTCGTCAGCCGCGTCCCGACCCATACGCCGTATTCCATCGCCCATGAGGTGCGCCGAAAGCTCACCGTGCGGGCGGTGACGATGTAGACATCGTGGAGCGTGACCTCTGCGAGAAACTCCAGCCCCACCGACTTCAGCACGATCCGGGGCAGCGGCCCGGAATAGTCGTTCACGCCATAGGCGCTGAAATAGTGAATGCGCACATTCTCGAACCACCGCAGGTAGGCGGCGTTGTTGACATGGGCCAGCACGTCAAGCTCCCCGAAGCGGACCTGATCCTTGAGGCCGAAGGCCCAGGGCTCAGGGATCTCAGCCGTCCTCAGCTGGGACGGGGTAAGACGGGTTCCGAAGGGCAGGGTGGTCATCGGGGGGAAAGTCTTCTCTGGTCAGGGCCTTGAGGGCGGGCGGATCATAGGTGTCGTCAAGTCTTCGCTTATCGAAGACAGCGCGATGCACAAGGCTTCCCGGCGCGATGTGACGTCTTTCCCCCAGCGGAAGGTAGTAGCCGCGCCTGTCCTCTTTCGGTTCGCGGCGGCGTACGGTCTTCGGGATAAGCTCGGCGGCGCGCCATACGCCCGTCAGCGACCGATGGACCGGTCCACGGGGATCGGGGCTGCTGATGGGGCGCCCATCCTCGCTTTCGCGGCCTTCCTCGCCCTTTAGGTAGCGTTCATGGAAGACGGGCGACCATTTGAGATCCGGCGCCAGCTCTGCGAGTTGATCGAAGATCCAGCAGGCGGTGATCTTGCCAAGCTGTGCCACGTCTTCCTGGGCCGAGCCGCCCACATCGCCATGGACCCCGGGAAACCAGACCTGCCGGACGATCTGCTTTTCTGGTTTGCCGGATTTGAAACGATTGCCGAAGTAAAGCTGTGTGTCGTCACGCTCGTTCCAGGGGCCCGACCATGCGGCCCCCAGATCGTCGAAATCGGCGGCGTTCTCCCTTTCAGACCACAGGAGCGGGCGAAAGAACGTGCGCCGCTCATCCACGGCCAGCGCATGGAGAACAAAGCGCACCGACGGGTTCTTCGACGTGGACGGATGGTTCGCCAGTTCGATGACAGAGCCCGTGTCGCGCCAATTGTCACGGACGGCCTTTCCATTGGCCTTGATCGCCTGCCAGGCGGCCGTCGGGCGCAACAGCGGGACTTTGTGCCGCCAGCCCGGAAAGCGGATCATGGACGCCACGGTGTCAAAGAGGATCAGCCCCTCCACCGGCACCTCCACTGGCCGGAAGACGCCCGCATAGCGCCGGAGCGGCAGGTACTTGTCGTCCGGGTCGACCTCCTGTCCCACATGCCTGAGCGCCAGATACTCGCGGAAGATATGCACCGCCATGTGCAGGTTCGGCGGCTTCAGAAGCCCGAATTCATTGAGAAACCCAGCGAGCATCCGCGCCGCGTAAGCGCCGCGCGAAAAGCCGAAGATATAGATCCGGTCGCGTTTTTTGCCATCGTCGGCGGTGTCGAAGTCATAGCTGCGGCACAAAAACCGGTAAGTCTCGAGGACGATGTCTTCGAGCCCCTGGCCAAAGGCCATGCCGCGCACGCGCTCTGTCTCGGGTTCGGGCTCGCCCAGGTCCTGGGAATTCACGGTCCCGATCCCCTGGGCGTAATAGGGGATCTGGTCATCCCGGGGCAGGAGCCCTCGGAAAAAGCGGACGACGTTCGTCTGGTAGTCGCCGATGGCATTGTTGGTGCCGTCAAGGCACAGGATCAAATTGCGTGGCATGAATACGCCCTCTCAAATGCGCCTATGAAGGCGCAGGAGGCGGATCATTGCAAGGGGCGTGGAGCGGGTAACGGGAATCGAACCCGTAACTTAAGCTTGGGAAGCTCGCGTGATACCTTTTCACCATACCCGCGCTGGACGTGGGAGATACGCCGGGGGGCGCGGGGCGTCAATATGGGGTGGTGTGTCAGGCAGCAAGCTGGATCGCTATCGAGGGCGACGTGGAGAGCGCGGGACAAACCTGCGGTTCGCGAGTTAGGGTCCGGATCCATTGATTTCCACGTTGCAGCGTGATTCGCGGTTCGAGAAACGAGCGGTGACCATGTCTGATCTTTTCTGGCTGACGGATGCGCAGATGGCGCGTCTTGAGCCTTTCTTTCCCAAGTCACACGGCAAGCTACGCGTAGATGATAGACGTCTATAGAGCGGCATTATCTTTCTCAATCGCAAGGGCTTACGGTGGCGCGACGCCCCTTCGACCTATGGCCCACACAAGACGCTCTACAACCGTTGGAAGCGGTGGAGCGATAAAGGCATCTTCGCCCAGATGATGGCGGGTCTGGCTGCCGAACACGGCGAAGAGAAGATTGTGATGATCGACGCCACCTACGTGAAGGCCCATCGCACCGCGACCAGTTTGGGCGTCAAAAGGGGGGCGTGGACGCCTGATTGGCTGCACCAAAGGCGGCATGAACACCAAACTACATGCCATCTGCGAGAGCCGGGGACGTCTGCTCAACCTGTTCGCCACAGCCGGGCAAGTCAGCGATTGCATCGGAGCGCGGGCCTTGCTGAGCAGCCTGCCGGTTGTGAATTGGCTGCTCGGGGATCGCGGCTATGACGCCGATTGGTTCCGGGAAGCGTTGAAAGACAAAGGGATAAGGGCCTGCATCCCTGGCCGAAAGCAACGCAAGAAAGCCGTCAGATACGACAAGCGTCGCTACAAACGGCGTAAGAGGATCGAAATCATGTTCGGCAGGTTGAAGGATTGCCGGCGCGTCGCAACCCGCTACGACAGGTGCCCGAAGGTCTTCCTGTCAGCCATCGCTCTCGCAGCACTCGTCATCTATTGGCTATGAGTCCTGACCCTAGTTTGGGCTCAAAGCCGCCGTCCTGTGAGCTCCGCCCCTCAATACGTCTGCGACCGCTCGGCCCAGCCTGCGAAG
>JBCDGS010000018.1:0-56841 GCA_038751055.1 Pseudomonadota bacterium
AACCCGCCAAAGAGCGCCGGGATCACCACAAAGAACATCATCAGCACCCCGTGCGCGGTGATCAGCACGTTCCAGAGGTGACCGTTCGGGGTGCAATTCTCCACGGTGGCCGCGGTAAAGCGCGCGCCTTCCATGCACATGTACTGAACGCCCGGCTCCATGAGCTCCATGCGCATGTAGACCGTGAAGGCCACGGAGATGAAGCCGGTCAGCCCCCCCACCAGAAGATACAGAATGCCGATGTCCTTGTGGTTGGTGGACATGAACCAGCGGGTGAAAAAGTCACGGTTGTCTTCGTGCTCGTGACCGTGAACGGCTGCGTCTGCCATGGGGTCTCCCCAGAGTTTACGTTGCGGACGGGCGCGAGTCCGTGCCCGCACTGCTCCCTTATGTGCTCTCTATCGACTGTATGCAGATGCACGCAACGCGGCGTTCCGCCTCAAGTGTGGCAGATCGGCGCATCCCGGCGTGTGGGCGTCATCCGCAGGGCGCGTAAAGGAAAAGGCCCTCGTCAAACATAGCAAGAACTTCGGTGCGGTAGGGAAGGGCCTTGGACCAGATATGCTTGGTGTCCTTTCTCGGCGGTGCAAGGAGGTACGTCGCGCCATTTTCATCTTCGACGAAGCCCGGTCCGCGCGTGTGAAACAAGGTGAAGCCGTGCCCTTCGGTGGCGCTGTGGGCCGCCTCCCCAACGGGGGACAGGACGGGGTCCAGCCCGATGCCACCTGTCCAGCGGTAGAGCGCGTGGAGCGACAGATAGGCCTCGCCATGCACAATGCGCGCCCACGGGTACCGGCCCGGGTCTGGAACGGTCTCAGACCAATCCGTGACACGTCGTCCGTCAAAGAGCGCCGCGCCACCTTCGTGGATGACCAAAACATCGCTGCCAAGATCGAGAAACACATTTCGGCCGCCAAAGCTGTATGTTTGCAAGCGATATTCGCGGTCAGAGATCGCGGCCCCCGGAACGAGGTCGGCGCCCCGCCGTGTGAGCATGCGCACGA
Source organism: Pseudomonadota bacterium (assembly GCA_038751055.1). Taxonomy (GTDB): domain Bacteria; phylum Pseudomonadota; class Alphaproteobacteria; order Rhodobacterales; family Rhodobacteraceae; genus Shimia_B. The sequence continues at coordinate 1,005 of JBCDGS010000018.1, forward strand.
CGGAGGCCCGTTCCAGGCGGCCAACATCGCGACGGGGTTCATAGGTCTCCACCAGGACCGCGCCCTTGCCGGCCTGGGCAATTTTTCCATCGAAGATTAGCCTTTGATACAGAAACTCAGGCTGAGGACCGGAAACGTCGAAGACGGCCACATTCACGTCGAGCTTCAGGATAAGCAGGCCATTTTCTTCATCGTGGAAGCGGTCCACCTCCCAGTACTTCAGGAGAGTGCGCCAAGTGCGCACGCGCGCGACATCCGTCCATTCGTCATCTTGGGGCCCCCGCAGCAGCAGCCGACCATCCACGACGATGAACCACGCATTAAGGGCCGCGTCGAACCTTGGGAAAACGGTGCGAATGTCCCCGTTATTGTCCGCAATCGCGTCGGTCGCGAGTTCGGATTTCTCGAGCTGGCCGTTGCGGGGTTCGGAGAGGGTCCCGCGGTGCATATGAAAGATGCGGCCTGTCGCGGGGTCTTGCCTCCACTGCCCGCTCTCTGCTTGGGCGAGAATGTGTATTGTACCCTCAGGCCGGATCTCGAACAGCGTTGACCGGAGGTTGAAGGTCGTCCGACCGTCAGGGTGGCTGACCCGGCCAACTGGCAGCGACTTTACGGGCACTTCGCGCCCTGCCACGAAACGGGCTTCGTCTAGAACGCGGAATTCTGGCGGTTTAAACTCCCCGCTCGACTTCAGATCGTTTGCATTGGTGGCCAAGACGAAAGGCAACGGCGGCTCCATTGCGATGCTGACCTTCCAGGTTTCGGGCAAACCGGTGACCTCGCGCGCGCACCAGTTCGCGTGTGCGGCGTTGGCAATCATAAGAAGGAAGACAATCAGGCGGGCCATACCGTCACCTAGCCCGCCCCCGTGGCAAGATCATGGCTGCGCGGGCACGCCTGAGAAAACCGCATTGAATGTCCGCTGAAGTGCTGCGTCGAGGTCATCCATGGTCACGGGCAGGCCAAGATCCACAAGGGACGTAACTCCGTGGCCTGAAATGCCGCAGGGCACGATGCCGTCGAAATGGGACAGCTCCGGCTCAACGTTGATGCTCAGGCCATGGAAACTGACCCATCTGCGCATGCGAATGCCAATGGCGGCGATCTTGTCTTCCCGCGGTGTCCCATCGGGCAGGGGGGCGAGGTCTGGCCGTTCGATCCAGACTCCCACACGCCCCTCGCGGATTTGGCCGCTGAGACCGAACTCCGCCAGGGTAGCAATAACCCACGCCTCAAGATCCTGAACGAAGCGGCGCACGTCGCGCCCGCGGCTCGCAACATCGAGCATGCAGTACACCACCCGTTGCCCCGGCCCATGGTAGGTATATTGGCCACCGCGCTTTACATCGAACACCGGAAAGCGGTCTGGGTCGCGCAGATCCTCCGATCGTGCCGACGTTCCCGCTGTGTAGAGCGGTGGGTGTTCAAGGAGCCAGATCAGCTCTGCCTCCTGTCCGGCGCGAATTGCTGCGGCACGCGCCTCCATCTCGGCGAGCGCTTCCGTATAGTCCACGAACCCAGGAGATATCCGCCAGTCAACCATAGCCAGGACATGCCCCTTGCGACCGCCCGGCACAAGATGCGTGAGGTAGTGGACGCAGAAGGTGAAAAAGGCACTTGCCGCGTCCGGCATAGGTCGCTAAACGCGCGAAACCAGCTCAGATGCGGTCGTGGCGGAACTGGTAGACGCGCAGCGTTGAGGTCGCTGTGGGGTAACTCCCGTGGAGGTTCGAGTCCTCTCGACCGCACCATCAATCCCAGACATAGATAGGTGTGCCCCGACGGGCAAGAGATGCGTCCGTGCACTGCAAACCGCACGGCGTCATCCCAGCGGAATCACCTCAAGCGCCTGGAAGCGACCGTCGGATTTCTCTCCGCAAAGGGTAATCGCAACAATGGGTTGCGGCCCGGTTAGCCCTGAAAAATGGATCTGTGCCCGGTCCATCAACGTCTGGCGCTCGTCTTCCTTCAGCCGCCCCGTGAGGGTCATGTGAAAGCGGAACTCCTCCCCGACATAGGGATAGCCCCAGCGTCGCAGAAGGGCGTCTTGTGCAAGGCTCAGCGGGCGGGCGCGGCGGCGCGCAAGCTCTGACTCGGAGGGAGGGGCTCGAAACTGGTCGAGCTCGGTCACGCAGGCGCTTGCAAGCTGGCGCAAGTCGGCCGTGTCGTCCGTGGTGAGGGCAAGAAAAGACCCAAGAGTGCTGACGTTAAGTGCAGGGACTTCGAATGGCGTGAGGGTCCGCGCGAGGGCGCGTGTCTCTCGGGCGAGGTCGTGCGCAGAGTATCCGTCAGCGAGAACGAAGGGAGGTTTCAGTGTTCCGTGAAATCCGTATCGGCGCGGCGTCTGCGTTGCCTCTTCAAGGATCCTCGGCTGAGGAACAGGTTTGCCCGTGGCAATATCCCATCCGAGCCACGTCGCCCCGCGTTTCGCCAGTTCGCTGCCTGGCGCAGTAAAGTAGACTGCAAAGCGCTGAAAGCCGGTCACAGGACTGCCATCGCGTCTGAAAAGAAGTCTGGCCCGCCGAAATTTCCGCTTTTCAGGGCGAGGGCGAGCGGTTGGTTCAGGGCGCGGAGTGCCGGCACACCAGGGGCCAGGCGCGGCCCGATAGCAAAACCACGCGGGTTGAGGGCTTCGACGACTGCCCCGGATGTCTCGCCCCCCGCCACGACAAGCCGCCCGAGGCCGCGAGCGGCGAGCGCCTTGGCCGTATCGGCAAAGAGCGTTTCAACCGCGTTCGCGACTTCTGCCTGTCCGAACCTCTTCTGTGCGTCGGCGACGATGTGTGGATCTGCAGACGAAAAGATCAGCCCCGGGCCATCGCAGGACAGTGCCCAATCGGCCAATGCGTCCCCCCGGAGTCCGTCGAGAGCCTCCTCTGCGGTGACCTCGCGCTTGGGGCCGGCGTAGCGGGCGACCTGCTCGCGCGTCGCGCGTGAACAGGAGCCGGACAGGAGTGCGCCGCGGCCACCCGGGCTCTGCCACGGGATGTCGCCGGGCGCGTAGCCGTAGAGCGCGGGCAAGCCGAGCGCGACGCCCGAGCCGCCGGTCATGAGCGAACCCGATGCCTGCCCGATAACCCGCAAGTCGTCGTCGCGAATTGCGTCGATGATGATCTGACCTGGAGGCATCTCGGCCATGGCGGCCCGCACCGCCTCCGGGCCCCGCCATACCGTCGATGCGGCAATATGGTGGACTGCGCCTGCGCTTTGCGACGCCAGAACGCGCCGCAGATCGCTGTCAGTCATGGGAGTAAGGGGATGATCCTGCATCCCAGATTCATTGAGCGGCACGTCTCCCACAAAGAGATGCCCCTGATAGACTGAACGCCCGTTTTCAGGGAAAGCAGGGCAGACGAGAACATGGTCCGCTCCGATTTGCGCCGCGAGCGCTTCAGTCACCGGGCCAATGTTTCCATCAGAGGTCGAATCGAATGTGGAGCAGACCTTGTAGATGATTTGGCGCGCTCCTTGCGAAAGGAGCCAGTCGCAGGCGGCACGCGTTTGCGCCACGGCGTCTGCGGCCGGGATCGTCCTGCATTTGAGCGAAACGACAGCAGCCTCCGCCCCGGTGTCTCCGGTAGGGATCCCGACATACTGCTCCACCGGCATCCCGCCTTCGGCCAGCATGAGCGCGATGTCAGAGGCCCCGGTGAAGTCATCGGCAATAACTCCAAGCTTCATGGGCTGCCTCTCGTCACTCTGGGTCTCCCATTGGTCCGCCATCGAGCCGGTGGATGCCAGGCGCGACTTCCGGAAAAAGCACCCGCACTTGCGGATCGTGACCCGGCACGATGAGACCGGGGCGCGATGCGAGTTGATGCAGGCGGTCGAACCCGGAAAGCATGCTTTCGACATCAACCACAATAGGGAAGGGCTTTCGCGCGAAGGCATTTTCATAATAATGCGCGGCGTCCGAAGCGAGGCAAAGCCAACCGGCCTCGGTCAGAACTCGCACAGCTTGCAAGCCCCGCGAATGTCCTCCGATCCGGTGGACGGTGACCCCCTCCGCGACCTCGCCATCCCCGTCGTAAAAAATCACCTTGCCACCGTAGAGCCGCTTCACCGCTTCGCAGACATGATTGGCTGTAAAGGGTGCACGCAATGTGCCGTGACACATGCAAGGACCCGTCGCGAAGGCCATCTCTGCTGTCTGAAGGTGCAGTTTTGCCTTGGGAAAAAGGTGGAGACCGCCTGCATGGTCATAGTGCAGATGGGTGACGATGACATCGTCGACGCTTTCGGCCTCGATTCCGAGGGGTTTCAGCGCTTCCCTCGGATCCTGCGCGATCGGACGCCCGCGGGCGCGACCTTCCTCGGCATCGTATCCGGTATCTACGAGGATGCGACGGCCGTTCTTTTCTAGCACCCAGAGAAAGTAATCCATCGCGTGGGGCTGATCGTGATTATCGTCAAACAGGAAGCTGTCTGCCCGTGTGCGTTCGTTCCGCTCCGCGTATTTCACGGCGTAGACGGCCCACGTCATGACGTGACCTTCTTGAAGGTGCTGACGTCTTTTGCCGCGACATAGGCCGCAGAGGCGGCGTCGAAGTCCCGGAAATGGGCGCTTTCGAGGTGCGCAGCAAAAGCGGCTTGATCGACGTAGAGCTCGTAAAGAAAGACCTCGTTTGGCCGCGCGGGGTCAGTGCAGACGTCGAACCGATGGCACCCTGGTTCCGCCGCAAGGGACATCTGTGCGTTCTCTTCCATCAGCGGCAGAAACGCGGCGGCTGTGCCGTCATGCAGTGTGAAAGTGACTACGACTGCAAACATGCGACGTCGCTCCAGTTGCGTCAGAATAATGTATCGATTAACGTATACGTTGATTGCCCGTCAACGACCGAGGTCCCATGACACAGATTTTCGATATCGCTGTTTTCGGCGGAGACGGGATCGGTCCAGAGATCACTGCCCCCACGCTACGCCTGCTGGAACGGCTCACGCAAGGCCGTGCGTACCGTTTGGCTTTCACGGAGCTGCCCGCCGGGGCGCAATGCTATGCCGACACGGGGGAGGCATTGCCGACAGCGTCGCTCGAGCGCGCGCGGAACGCCGACGCGATCCTTCTCAGCGCCATGGGCCTGCCGCATGTCCGTTACCCGGACGGGACGGAGATTGTGCCCCAGATCGACATCCGCATGGCCCTTGATCTTTACGCGGGCGTGCGCCCGGTGCGGGTCGTGCCGGGGCAACCGTCACCCCTCAAGATCGCGGCGACAAAGGCTCTTGATTTCGTCCTGGTCCGTGAAAGCACGGAGGGCCTGTTCTTCACGAAAGGTGCCGGTGAAGTGACCCGGGAAGATGCGCGGGAGACGATGCGCATCACGCGTGCGACGAGCGAGCGCCTGTTCCACTTCGCGTTTCGCCTTGCAGCAGCCCGGAAGGCCGAGGGTCGCGGCAACGGGCGGGTGATGTGCGTCGACAAAGCAAACGTTTTCAGGGCCTTCGCGTTCTTCCGCTCAGTCTTTGACGAGGTGGCTGCGGACTATCCGGAGCTCACGGCAGACTATGGATACGTGGACGCTGTGGCCCTGTGGATGGTGGGGCAGCCAGAGCGGTTTGACGTCATGGTGACAGAGAACATGTTTGGCGACATCCTCAGCGATCTTGGCGCCGGTCTGATGGGTGGCCTTGGCCTCGCGCCGTCGGCCGATATCGGTGACGACCATGCCGTCTTTCAGCCGTGCCACGGGACAGCTCCGGACATTGCCGGGCAGGGGCTGGCAAACCCCATGGCGATGATTCTGTCGGCGGCCATGATGCTCAACTGGCTGGGCGGCGAAAAATCGGTTCCGGACGCGCTGGAAGACGCCGCACGGCTTCAAGCCGCCGTCGACAGCGTCATTGCAGACGCGCGGGTCTTGACGCGGGACCTAGGCGGTGACGCGGGCACAAGCGACGTCGTCCGCGCGGTGGAAGCGGCATTGTGAGCTTGCGCGTTCTCTGCGTCGGGGCGGGCTACTTTGCCAGATTTCACTACGAAGCATGGACGCGCCATCCCGGGACAATTCTCGCCGCTGTGGCGGACCCTGATCTCGACCGCGCAAGGGCCTCGGGAAGGCCAGCCTTTGCGTCTCTCGCCGCAGCCCTAGAGGCCGGACCGTATGACATCATCGACTTGATCGTGCCTCCTGCGGCCCAAGCCGATCTGGTCCGCGAAGCGCTTGCCAGTGACGCCCAGGCTATCCTTTGCCAAAAGCCGTTTGCGCGTTCCTTGGAAGAGGCTGAAGATTTATGCGCCGCTGCAGAATCGTCTGATATGCCGCTGATCATCCATGAGAATTTTAGATTTCAGCCATGGTATAGGAAGGCGAAGGAACTTCTTGCAGCTCAGGCACTTGGGAACGTCCACCAATTGTCATTCAGGCTGCGCACGGGAGATGGTCAAGGACCAGACGCCTATATGGATCGCCAGCCTTACTTTCAGACCATGCCGCGGCTCCTTGTACACGAGACGGCCGTGCACTGGGTCGACACGTTCCGCTATCTGATGGGGCCAATCACCGGGGTCTACGCCGATCTTCGCCAGATGAACCCGGCGATAGCGGGAGAGGATGCAGGTCACATCCTCTTTGACTTTGAAGGCGGACGCCGCGCGTTGTTCGACGGCAACCGGCATCTTGATCACGCAACAACCAACCCTCGTCTCACATTCGGAGATGCCCTGATCGAAGGTACCGAGGCGACATTGAGCCTCGCAGGAGACGGCTCTCTCACCCTTCGGGCATTTGGAGAGACTGAGGGCAAGGTCGCCTACCCGCCGCAAGTCTGGCCCGGCTTCGCGGGCGACTGCGTCTACGCACTGCAATCCCACATCGTCGCCGCGATCCTCGGTCACGGCGATTTTGAGAACGAGGCGCGCGACTATCTTGCCGTGCGCCGGATAGAAGCCGCGATCTACCAGTCTGCCGAAGAGGGAAGGCACATCACGCTATGAGCGAGACCGCCACCACGAGAGCGACAGAGGCCCTGCGGGCCCTGATATTTTCAGGTGCGCTCCCGCCGGGCTCAGACCATCTGGAGGCGGAACTGGCAGAGCGACTTGGTCTGTCCCGCACACCGGTACGCGAGGCGTTGGCGCGGCTCGAAGGGCAGGGGCTCGTCACGATCCGCCCGCGCCGAGGGGCGCGGATTGTGGGGCTGAGCCCGTCGGACATGAACGATATCTACGAGGTCCTTACTACTCTTGAGGCGGCCGCGGCAGGAAAAGCCGCCGAACGTGGCTTGTCTGAGGACGACCTCTCGCCCCTGCAGGCCGCCATCGACGCCATGGATGCCGCTTTGGCCGCTGACGACCTTGAGGCCTGGGCCTTGGCCGACGATGCCTTCCATCTGGCGCTTGTGGCGGCGTCGGGGAACATGCGCATGGTCGAGGCGACGCAGATTTACGCCGATCAAGTGCGTCGCGCGCGAATGATGACCCTGCGCCTGCGCCCGCCACCCACACGATCCAACAACGACCATCGTGCTGTTCTGGCCGCCATCAAGGCCGGTGACGCCCGCGCGGCTGCCGGTCTGCACGAACGTCATAGGGATGGGGCTCGCTTGCTCCTGACTGATTTGCTAAGGGCCCATCAGCTCAACTGGTTGTGAGACGACATGGACCTTGATCGCATGCGCGCGGAGGCGCGGCAGCTCTTCAATGCCGGGGTCGCTGCTGCTGATCCTTACGCCGCCGTAAAGAAAGCCCTCGACGATACGCCTGTGGCGGACGGCACGCCCATCATTGCGGTGGGCAAGGCTGCGCGCCGAATGGCCGAGGCAGCTTTGGACGTCGCCGCCTCACCTGGCCCGGTGTTGATCGTGACCAATCCTGAAAACGCAGCAAAGGTGCCCGGCGCACAGGTCTTCGCGGCCGCGCACCCTGTGCCGGACGCGGTTGGCCTTGCCGCATCAGAAGCGGTCGAAGCCGTGCTAGAGGCCGCGGACGGAGAGGTTTTGGCTCTCATTTCAGGGGGGGGATCGGCGCTCTTGCCTGCGCCAGCGGCCGGATTGACCCTGGAAGACAAGGCTGTGGTGAGCGCGCTCCTCCTTGCCTCTGGAGCCGAGATTACCGAGATGAATCTGGTCCGGCAGTCCCTGTCTCGCCTCAAGGGCGGCGGGATGTTGCGGGCTGCGGCCCCCGCCCACGTGCGTGCCCTGATCGTGTCGGACGTGATCGGCGATGACCTGCGCGCCATCGCCAGCGGTCCGACGGTGGCGCCGCTCGGCACGCGGGCCGAGGCCCGGGCGCTCTGCGAAGGATACGGAATATGGGATAAGCTGCCGGAAAGCGTGAAATCGCACCTCGCGACGGCCGCGCCACTTGCGGACCTGCCAGAGGCGACCAATACGTTGATTGGGTCAAACACGCAGTCGCTCATGGCTATGGCTGCAGAGGCCGGAACTGTCGGAGGACCAGTGCACATCCACACGCCCGCTTTGGTCGGTGACGTGGAAGAGGCCGCGCGCCGCGTTGCGGGGGCCGTGGATCCCGGGATCCACCTCTTTGGTGGCGAAACGACTGTGCGCCTGCAGGGCAATGGCAAAGGGGGCCGCAATCAGGAACTTGCCCTCCGCGTCGCCCTCCATCTGGAGAAGTCCGGGCGGCCTTGGGTGTACCTTCAGGGCGGCACCGATGGCAGGGATGGGCCGACGGATGCTGCGGGCGGCCTCATGGATGCGGACCGCTTGCAAAAGATGCGTCGGTTTGCCGACATAGAGGCAGGCCTTGCGGATAACGATGCGTATACGCTGCTCAAGGCAGGTGACGCGCTCCTCATGACAGGCGGGACCGGCACAAACGTTGCCGATTTGGGCGTGCTGATCCTGGGCTGAATGCGCGAGGCTTTAGTCCACCACCAGGCCCGAGGGCACGGTGTCGGGCCGTCCCAGCGGACGTGCGTCAGCGGATTTTCCAGTGAGTGCGTGGAGGAACGCCTCCAGATCGTCCAACTCAGCATCTGTGACGTCGATCCCGCGAAGGTCGAGCTTCGCTTCTTGCCGCGCCATCTCTCGCACATCTGATTGGATCACGAAATCAATGGGTTGCAGCCATTCAGCCTGAGGAAGACTTGCCATATCCCGGGTCCAGGCTGCGCGGGATCCCACTGGATCGCGGTGGTGATTGAGCATGGCGCGAAGCGTGGGATAGGCCCCGTTATGGCCGTAGGGCGCGGTGAGCGCCACGTTGCGCAGGGACGGCGTCCGAAAGCGGTAGGCGTCCTCCAGCGCGTCGGTTTCACCCATGCGGCCCACATCGCGCGGCATCGGGTCAAAGCGCCGCGTCCGCCCGGGCCCGAAAGCCGGAAGGCCCAATGCGTAAAATTCCTGATCGCTTAAGAGCGGCCCGGAGTGACAGGACGTGCAGCCCGCCTTGCCAAAAAACAAAGCCCGTCCTCGCTCTGCGTCAGCGGGCAGGGGTGTGCCGGCGAGCCAGTCATCATAGGGGCTGTCAAAGCTCTGCCATTCGCGCCCGATGAAGGCGCCGAGGGCATTGCCAATCTCGACGATGGTGACGTCTTCGGGCGCGTCGATGTGGTCGAATGCCGCCACGAACATCTCGCCGTATTCCGGAATGATGCGCACGCGCTTTGCGATAATCGGCCAGGCGGCGTCGATGCGGTCATGGACGGCCCCGGCTACTTCGTTTTCCTTGGGGTTTCCCGCCATCTCGAATTGCGCGGTCATCGGCAGCACGGCCTGCGCGGCGAGGATGTTGTCGAAGCCCTTGGGTAGCCATTCCTCCGCGGGGGAGTTGAAGCCATTCCCGTACATGTCCGAAATCGAAAGCCGCCCGTCATGGAAGAGGATGCGCACGTCCTTATGCCCCAGATTCCAGAGCGTCGGCGCCGACCGTGGGACACGCTTTTTGATGCGGTCGCTGCCCGTCCCTGCGGTCCGCTCGGGCCCGAGGCCCACGCCGCCCTCGCCAATGCCGAGGCTCAGGCCATCACCCCCGTGGAGAGAATGGTGGTGGCAGGTCCCACACGAGATGTTCATGTTTCCCGACAGGATCTTGTCGTAAAAGAGAAGTTGGCCGATCTTTGCTTGATCTTCATCGAAGGGCAGAAAATCTTCGGGTCCGATGCGCTCTGCCATGGCAGGCGCGGCCAGGAGGGAAAGGACGATACCATGCGCAAAGCTCTGATAAGCCTTATCTTTCTGGCGACACCTGCGTTTGGCGAGATCGAAGAAGCGCGTGACCTCATGGAGGCGGGGCGCTTTGAAGAAGCGCTTGAGGCCTTCTGGCCGGCAGCCCGATCCGGCAATGCAGACGCCGAAGAGCTGATCGGTGTGATGTACGCCCTCGGCCTCGGGGTGGAGCAGGACTACGTCCGCGCGTTTGAATGGTACCTCCGGTCCGCCATGAAAGGTCATCCCGGCGCGCAATCGGGGGTCGGCTGGTACTACGAGGTCGGCCTTGGAATGCCCGCGCCGGATCTCACGCGGGCCTACATGTGGTACGTTCTGAGTGCCATCGGCGGTGACCCGGACGCGGCGATTTCGATGGAAGAGGTGGTCAAGAAAATGACCCCTGAAGAGATCGAACATGCCAATATCCTGATCGACGACTACCGGGTCTGGATGTACCCGTTTCGTTGATCCTAGTCATAGAGAGGGCGGCGTCAAACCCTCTAGAGCCCCGATTTCTTTGAAAGAAATCGGTCCGGAAACTCTGACAGTTTTCGGGCGCTTTTAGGCGGCTTTGGCGATCGCCTTGGCCTTGTGCGCGGCCTCGATCACCGCATTCCCGACGGCCTCCACCTCTGCGATGGACAGCCTCACCGGGAGGCGCACGTCGCAGGCGCGTTGGAGCATGGCGCGGGTGCGGGGAAGGTCGCCGCCCGGAATGCTCTCTGGCCCCAGGAACTCCCAGTTCCAGAAGGCCCGTGCGTTGTCGTCACTGAGCCCGAACACCTGCGCGCCCAGATGGCGGGCCTTGAGTTCTGCGACCAGTGCCTTTGCTTCCGTATCGCTGAAGTCGAGCAGATTGAACTGGATCGAATCCGGGGCGCGCGTCTCCTGTTCCAGCGGCGGCGGGACGTCAAAGAGGCCGGACGCATTGAGAAGCTGTGCCATGTGGTCGTGGTTGCGCAATCCCTTGCGGCAGCGATGCTCCAACTCGTCGAGCTGGGGGCGAATGACGACCGCGCTCAGATTGGACATGCGCGTGTTGTAGAGCGGCAGCTTGTTCTGCCAGCGCTTGAATGGCTCTTGCAGTACTGGGTGCTTTTTCCAGTTATGCTCGTATGCGCCAGACATGATGACCGTCCGCGCCGCGAGGTCGGCGTCATTCGTTATTAGAATGCCGCCTTCGCCTGCATTCAGCATCTTGTAGGATTGGAACGAAAAGCACCCGACGCGACCCAGCGTGCCGATCTTCTTGCCGTTCCAAAGCGTGCCCAGCGAATGGGCGGCGTCTTCCACGACCGGGATCCCATGCGCTTCGGCAAGCCGCAATATCGCGTCCATGTCAGAGGTGTGGCCGCGCATATGCGAGATCATGACGGCGTCTGCGTCGTCGAGCTTGGCCTCAAAATCAGCGAGGTCGATGCGATAATTTTCGCCGACTTCCACGAGAATGGGCACACAATCGGCGTGGACAACCGCCGATGGCACGGCGGCGAAGGTGAATGCTGGTATCAGAACACGGGCCCCGCGCGGCAGTCCAAGGGCCTTGAGGGATAGAAAAAGCGCCGATGAACACGACGCCACGGCCACAGCGTAATTCACCCCCATTTTTGCGGCAAAGGCCTCTTCCAACTGAGAAACAGGAGAGTTTTCAGATGTATAGCGAAAAAGATCAGCGGTGCTGAGCAGTTCATCCAGCGCCTCGCGGGCGACATCGGGAATGGGTTCGGCCTGATGGACGTCGGGTAGGGATGTCATGATTGCTGCCTGTTCATTATTTTCGGCTAGTGAATCACATAGGGCGCCCACCTGTCTAGTGACACCTCTATGACAGCGGCCCAGCAAAAAGGGCGCGCCCGAAGGCGCGCCCTTTGATGTGTTGGTGCTTATTGGAGATCGGCGGAGCGGTCTTCGGCGAGGGACGCCTCTGCTTCTGCCACCGCGTCCTGGAGGGCGGTGAGGATTTCGCCGCCGCCGTCGACGTTGTCGGTGAACCAGCCGAGGACCGGCTCAGCGGCTGCCGCGAAAGTCGCCTTCTGCTCTGGCGTGGGGACGTAGAGGTCACCGCCACCAGCGACGAAGTCGGCATAAGCCTGAATTGACTTGCGCTTGGGTGAGGCAAACGTTGCCTGCTGGAGCGCGTAAAAGCCGTCCATGACGACGCGGCGCAGGCCCTCGTCCATCTCCATGAACTTCTGGTTGTTCATGTACCAGAGCGCGCCCATGTAGGCGTGGCCGTCGAGCGTCACGTATTGCAGGCCCGCATCGGGGAACTTCATGCCCATGATGTCGGTGATGCCGTTCTTGGAGCCATCGACGACGCCCGTCTGGAACGAGGTGAAGAGCTCTGGCCACGGGATCGGGGTTGGCGACGCGCCAAGTGCCCGCACCAGTTCCTGCGGCAAGTCAGCGACGACCGTGCGGATCTTGAGCCCGTCAAAGTCAGCGGGCTCTGCCAGGCGGCGCTTCGTATTGGCGAAGTTGCGCCAGCCACCAGTGTTTCCGATGGTCATGAGCCGGATCGTGTCGTCGCTGTCTTCGAGGATTTTGCCCCGCATGGTGCGTACAAAGTCCGTCTGGCTCAGCACGTATTCGGCCACGCGGTCGTCTGCCATCACGTAGGGCAGATCAAGAACCTGCACGTAGGGGAACAGACCCGCAGCCCCGCCAGAGGTCGAGATGTAGATGTCGATGGACCCATCAGAGACGCCTTGCAGGCATTCCGTGCCGTTTTCGCAAAGTTGCGTGCCGATGAAGAGCTCGACTGTGATCGCTCCGTTTGAGGCCGCTTCGACGTAGTTCTTGAACACGACGAGGCCGTCATAGTCTTCGTCGTTCTCGTTGGAGTTTGCCGTGGCGCGGATGTTGAACTGGGCGTGCCCGTCCGCGTAGGCAGTGATCGCCGAACCGGCGAGGAAGCCAGCGGCCAGCGCTGCCTTGGTGAGACCTTTGAGCATTTGAATCCTCCCTATGCTGTCTTGGTCAGTTGGGGCAGACGGGTGCCTGCCATGATCATTGCACGAAGCCCGTCAGGCGCGGGATCGTCATGGAAATCGCCGGGAAATAGGTAATCAGGAAAATCACGACCACCTCGACGGCGAGGAACGGCAGGATCGCCTTGGAGATCGTCTCGACCTTCTCGCGGCTGACGCTGGCGGCGACGAAGAGGACGAGGCCCATGGGCGGTGTGGCGAGGCCCACAGTCAGGTTTACGGACATGATGATTGCGAAGTGGACGGGATGGACGCCCAAATCCACGAAAATCGGCCCGAGGATCGGCCCCAAGATGATGATCGCAGGCCCCGCGTCGAGGAACATTCCGACGACGAAGAGAAGAAGGTTGATCAGCAGAAGCAGGATCAGCGGGTTTTCGGACAGGCTCAGAATGAACTCGGCAAGAATCTGCGGCGCACCCGAAAGTGCGACGACGGTCTTGAAGCTGACGGCCGCCCCCACGAGGAGGAGGACAGCCGAGGACGCGAGCGCGGACCGCGCGAACAATCCCGAGAGATCGCTGACCTTCATGGAGCCGAGCACGAAGAAGCTGACGAAAAGGGCATACACAACTGCGATGACCGATGCCTCGGTGGGTGTCATGAAACCACCGAGGATCCCTCCCAAGATGATGACTGGGGTCAGGAGGGGTGCCACAGCCTTCTTGCAGGTCAGGCGGAAGTCCTTGCTCACGGCGCGCCGGTATTGGCGGAGCAGCAGGTCAACGCTCACAACGCAAGCCGCGTAGAGGGCGAGGTTGACCGTTTGATTTGCCCCGTCGCCAAACATGCCAGCGACACCGCCAATGATGCGGAAGAGGAAAAACCCGAAAGTGGCGCGGATCAGGACGAGGGACGTCCAGTATTCCACGCCGCTGATTGACTGGTTTGCGATGACGACGCGTTCTGCAGGAGGCAGATCATAGCGGTCGGCCATGACGCGCACCATGACCATGAGGCCGACGCCCACGAGAATGCCGGGGACGATCCCCGCTAGGAAGAGCGCTGCGACGCTCTCTCCCATCACATAGGCATAGATGATCATGATGCCCGAAGGCGGGATGATCGGGCCGATGACCGACGACGCGGCCGTGATCGCGGCAGCAAAGCGGCGGGTGTAGCCGTTCTTTTCCATCGCTGGAATGAGTGTTGAGCCCAGGGCCGACGTATCCGCCACAGCCGAGCCGGAAAGCCCCGCGAAGAGGATCGAACTCAGGATGTTGACCTGTGCGAGACCGCCCCTGAGGTGGCCCATGATCGCCTGGCTGAACTCCACGAGGCGGATTGTGATGCCGCCGCGGTTCATGATCTCGCCCGCAAGCATGAAGAAGGGCAGTGCCATGAGCGGGAAGCTGTCTATGCCGTTGTAAAGGTTGCGGTACAGGATTGCGAGATCCCGTTCGGAGCCGTCGAGCACAAGGAGTGCGCCAGGGGCTAGAAGGAGCCCGAAAACCACCGGCAGGCCGATCATCAGCAGAAAAAGGAACACGGGAAGGAACCAGATCAGCATCCTCGCACCCTTTCCGCGTATTGGCTGATCGCGATGCCTCCGGCGGAGGTATTTCGGGAAAGATGAAGGACGGGGTACAGCGTCATCAGTCTATCGGCCCCGCATCTTCGAGGGGCTTGAGGTGGTCCGCTCCGCCAAAAAGAGCGATGATCTGGCGCAGGATCAGTTCGAGGTTGACGAGAAAGAGTAGGCAAAATCCTACGAAAAGCGAGGCAAAGGACCAACTGTTCTTGAACTTCATCCTCTCGCCACCGAACCAGTCGAGCGGCAGCCGCAACGATGCTGACGACCCCCGCCCGGTGAAGCTGTTCACATTGTCCCAGCCGAGGCTAGCGCAGGTCCAGATGACGACCATTGCGGCCAAGAGGAGGACGAGGCCGAGGGTTGCGGCCAGAACCCGGGGTAGGGCGCGCTCCAGCATGTCGATGGCCACGAAACCGCCCTGGCGATAGGCGAGCGGCGCGATAAGGCCGGTCATCCAGAGCATGAGGAAGCGCGCGCCTTCCTCGGTCCAGTTCGGAGCATCGAAAAATAGCCGCATCAGGATCTGATAGACGATGAAAGCGACCATGATCATAAGGGCCGTCAGCGCGAGAGCGCGTCCGATGGCCAACAGCGCATCATTCAGTCGTTCCATGGGCCACAGAAGCCCCGTGAGAAGCGCCATCGCGCCCTCCCTCCCATGTCGTGGCTTGGGGCCGTTTTCCGACCTCTTCAGTCACTATGTGCGGGCCTCAGGCCCGCGTAAAGCTCCCATACGCACCGGATGCGAAAAGTAGCGGGTCACCGTCGGCGACCGCGACCTCACGGACCAGACCGACGGCGATAACGTGGTCGCCGGCATCGTGAATCGCGTGAGGCGTGCAGTGAAACCGTGCGAGCGCCCCATGCAAAAGCGGAGTGCCGTCATGGGCCTCTGACCACGCGATATCAGGCGTGAAAGCTGGCTCCTTCGCAAACGTATCGGCGAGGCTTTTATGTGTCTGTCCAAGGATATGGATGGCGTAGCTTGTGCAATTGGTGAAAGGCTCAAAGCGGGTGGAGCTCTTTGCAGGGCACCAGAGCACCAGAGGCGGGTCGAGCGAGACGCTCGCAAAGGAATTCGCTGTAAATCCCAAGGGTCCTTCGTCCGAGGTGCAGGTCACGACGGTGACGCCAGTCGCAAACCGGCCAAGGGCGCTGCGAAAGGCGCGGGCAGTCTCTGGGGTTGGCTGGAAAGTCTTTTCAGCGCTCATGCGGCGGGGTCCCTCATAACTCATTAGGGAACCTCATGTCCCAAGGCGGCAGTGTAAAGCTCGAACCACGTTTCCCGGTCCATTTCGACCTTGGCCGCGTCGGAGAATGCCTTGATTCTGCTCAGATTGTTGGTGCCCATGACCGGTAGGATGCGCGCCGGATGCGCGAGAAGCCAGGCGACAGCCACCGCAGTTTCATCTACGCCCTGCGCTGTTGCCACGCGACCCAAAGCTGCCATTACTTGGGCATTCTGGAAGAGGGCCCCACCGCCAAGCGGCGACCACGCCATGGGAGGAACTCCACGCTCCTGCAGGTAAGCCACGTCACCGTTGGTGAAAGGCGCATGGTGCATCAGGCTGATTTCGATCTGATTGGTCACAAGTGGTGTGTCCATGGCCGATTGCAGCAGGTTCCAGTCGTGGAGCTTGAAGTTTGATACGCCCACATGGCGGACCTTTCCGCTCGCCACCACGTCATCCAGGGCGGCGCCGGTGTCCCGCGCGTCCATCATCGGATCCGGGCGGTGGATGAGCAGGAGGTCGATCCGGTCGATCCCCATGAGACGCAGGGAATGATCCACGGACGCGACAATGTGGGCGCGTGAGGTGTCGTAGTATTTGACACGTGCTTCGGAGTAGCGACCGGCCGGTGCCACGATATCGCACTTGGTGACGATCTCGATCTTGTCCTTCAAATGCGGCGCCGACCTGAGCGCCTGGCCCAGAAGTTCCTCCGCCTCGTAGCCGCCGTAGATGTCAGCCTGATCCATCGTCGTGATGCCCTGCGCGAGGCAGGCATCGATTTTGGCTTCGATATGGGCCGGAGACGTGTCGCCGTCATCGCCCAGCCGCCACATGCCATAGACAATGCGGCTTAATTCAAGGTCGCTGGCGAGGCGTATCTTCTCGATCATGCGCGAACTCCTGCGGCGAGTGGGGTGGACGGGGCGTCACGTGGAACGCGCCCGTAGGCATGGGGCAGGCTCAGGGTTTCGAGCTCCGGCATGACAAGGCGGCCGAAATGCTGCGCCTCGTCGAGATGGGGATAGCCTGAGAAAATAAAGGCCCGAACACCCATTTTCTTGTAGGCCTCTATCTCGCTTAGGATCTGATCTGCGGACCCGACGAGTGCCGCTCCACAGCCGGATCGCGCGCGTCCGATGCCCGTCCAGAGATGGGGTTCAACGTAGCCGAATTTGTCGGCGAGCTCGCGCGCCTTGGCCTGGTGCGAGACCCCCAAAGATGAAGAGTCGAGCGCGCGTTCCCGGATCAGCTTGCCCAATTCATCGTCCAGCTTGGAGACGATGAAATCTGCATATTCGCGGGCTTCCTGCTCTGTGTCGCGGACGATCATGTGTACGCGCAGGCCGTAATCGAGGGTCCGGTCGTACTTCTCGGCGACCGCATTCACGGCCTTCATGCGCTCTGCGATCTTATCTTTTGGCTCTGGCCACATCAGGTAGACGTCACAATGCTGCCCGCAAAGGTCGAGCGCTGCGGGCGAGTAACCACCAAAGTAAAGGAGCGGGCCGCCTGTCTGGTAGGGGCGGGCGGGGTCAACGGGCAGGCCGTCAAAGCGGTAAACCTCGCCCCCATAGGTGATGTCGTCGCGGGTCCAGGCTTGCTTGAGGATCTCAACCACCTCGCGCGACCGCTGATAGCGATAGCTTGAGTCAGCTTGCTCCCCGGGGAAGTCGGAACTGATGATGTTCACCGTCAGTCGCCCCTCGAGCATGTGATCGAGGGTCGCAATCGTGCGCGCCAGCATGATGGGTTGCATTTCGCCGCATCGGACGGCCGCGAGCATGTTGATTTTACTCGTCAACGGTGCGCAGCCCGCCACAAAGCTCAGCGTGTCCTGACCGACCTGATAGCTGGACGGGCATAGGATGTTGCGGAAGCCCTGCTTTTCCGCTTCCAGAACGATATCCCTGCAATGCGCCCAGCTGGAGCGCAGCGCACCGTCAGGTACGCCGAGAAACTGGTAGTCATCAGAGCAGAGCGCAGAGAACCAGCTGACTTCCGCGCCAGTGAGGTCCGCAGAGGTGACGGGGACGATAGTCATCGATTCTCTTTCGTCGGCGCGTGCATTGATGCTTGCGTAACACCAGGCAACTTGTGCATCAATAGTGTATCAATTCGGATGCGTTATGGATCATCGCGGGGCTCTGCCCAAACATATGCAGATCAGCGAGATGCTCGCCCGCGAGATTGCGGCGGGCCGCTTGTCCGATGGTGCGCGTCTGCCGGGCGAGCGTGCGATGGCGTCTGATTTAGGGGTGGCCGTGGGCACCTTGCGCCGAGCCCTCAATGACCTGACCGACAAGGGGCTTCTGGAGCGGGTTCAGGGGTCCGGCAATTACGTGCGCCACCAGACGGATACGCAGTCGGTCTACGCGTTCTTTCGTCTTGAAGGACCGAAAGAAGCCGGTTTGCCCACGGCTGAGGTGCTTTCGGCGGACGCTCTCGATCGGCCACCTGAACTGAGAACCGAGGCGGGGCAGGCGAAGGTCCTGCGCGTACGCCGCATCCGCCTCCTAGACGACGCGCCCGCCGCGCTTGAGGAAATTTGGCTGGACTTGCGGGGAGCGGCTGATTTGCGCGCCGGTGACCTGTCAGAAAGCCTCTATCTGACGTGTCAGCGCACGCTTGGCGTTTGTATCGAGCGGACCGAAGACCGCGTCAGCCACGCGCGTGTTCCCGATTGGGGTCGCGGGCATTTGGCTCTGGCCCCCGGTGAAGTTTGCGGGCATGTGGCGCGACGCGGATGGGCGCAGGGCCACGTCGTGGAAGTGTCGCAGACGTGGTTTGACGCCGCCCGCGCGCAATTCGTGTCGCGTATGAGGTGAAGAGATGGACATGGTAAGGTACGGCGTCATTGGCTGCGGCATGATGGGGCAGGAACACATTCGAAATATCGCCCTCTTGCCGCAGGGTCGCGTCAGCTGCGTGTTTGATCCCTTGCCTGAGATCGCGATGGAGGCGGCCGCCCTCGCGGGTGGCGCGAGGATCGCAGCGACCCTCGCCGATGTCGTGAGCGGGGATGATGTCGACGCCCTGGTGATCGTGTCGCCCAATCACCTCCACGTCGACCAACTCTTTGAGATATCGAAGCTTCGGCATTTGCCGATCCTCTGTGAAAAGCCGCTCTACACCCATGCGGACCAGGCCGCGCGGCTGCGCATTTTCGCTGAGCGCTATCAGGCCCCCGTCTGGGTCGCCATGGAGTATCGGTACATGCCACCCATCGCTGCGCTGCTCGCGGAGGTGCGCTCTGCGACGGGCGGGATTGAGATGCTCACCATCCGTGAGCACCGGTTCCCGTTTCTTCCCAAGATCGGAAACTGGAACCGGTTCAACCGGAACACGGGCGGGACATTGGTGGAGAAGTGCTGCCACTTCTTTGATCTCATGCGTCTTGCCATGGGGTGCGAGCCTGTGCGCGTGATGGCTTCGGCCGGACAGTCGGTGAACCATACCGGCGAAAGCTACGCTGGAGAGGTGCCGGACATCTGGGACAATGGCTACGTCATTGTCGATTTTGAGAACGGCAGTCGCGCGATGCTGGAGCTTTGCATGTTCGCCGAAGGCAGCCGCTATCAGGAAGAGGTTTCTGCCGTCGGGCGTGACGGCAAAATCGAATGCCACGTGCCCGGGCCTGGCCGGTTTTGGGCAGAGGAACTCGGCCCGGCGCCAGTGCCGCGTCTACTTATCTCACCCCGGTCGCCCAAGGGCCCCGTCGCGAAGTCCATTCCGGTTGACCCCACGCTTCTGGAGGCCGGGGATCACAATGGATCGACGTACTACCAGCATGAACGGTTCAATGCTGTCGTGCGGGGCGAAAGCATGGTCGAAGTCACGCTTGATGACGGGGCCCGCGCCGTCGAAATGGGGCTGGCCGCCCAGCAATCCGCAACAGAGGGGAGGGCAATCGAGCTCTCTAAAGACATCGAGCCCGCGTCTGCCTAAGGCGTACCCCTCACATTTGACATTGGCGGGCCCAAAGGGTGACGCGGCGTTGCGCGACATGCGTGCTCGGCAGGTCGGGAAGGTGGTCCTGTTCGCCCATGCCAGCCACAGTGATGACCGGTGCGTTGACCTCGATCGCGTCAAGGAGGGCGTCACGAACCGCATTGGCGCGCTTCGTGCTGAGCGCGTCATTCGCGGCGGATCCACCGGAGCTGTCAGAGTGTCCCACTAGCTTGAGGCAGGTTCCGGCCATCGCCTGGGTTCCCATGACACGGGCAAGGAGCGCCACTTGCTTTCGCGCGTCTGAATCGAGGGTCGCCCCCCCACCCGGGAAGAAGATGTGATTTTCACGCATATCGCTCGCAAGGGTCGCGATCCGATCATCTGACGGGCAATGGCCCGGCCGTTCACCGACCGCAAGATGGCAAAGATCGGCGGCATAAACGCCTGGCACAGAACAAAACAAGATGAAGGCCCCTAAGGCCCAGCGGAATTGCAGCATCGCGCCCTCCATTTGCGGCGTTCCTAGAGGGCTGATCCTAAGATTGGGTGAATCTGAAAATTCCTCCGAAAACATGATGAGCGTTAAGGATTTGTCAGAACCTCGCCGTCAGGAAAGCCACAGAACGGACGGGGAACGGAAAGTGCACTCACAACGACTGATCTGGCTGGATGCACTGCGGCTCATCGCGGGTGTGTCCATGGTTGGGCTTCATTCGACCGCGGATGCGACGGGGCAGCCCTTCGTCGACTGGCCGGTAGAAGACCGGTGGGGGCCTCTCCTCATTCGCGCCGTTATCTACACGGCACGGACGGAACTATTCCTCGTCATCTCCGTGTTCTTGCTTCTGATGGCACTTGAACGGCGGCCGCGGGACTATCGCAGTACGATCGGAGAGCAAGCCCAGCGTCTTCTCGTCCCCTTCGCATTCTGGACGGTCTTTTACGCGTTCTACAGCCTCATCAAGGCGAGTTTCTTTGGGTATGATGCCTGGCTACTTGCGGAGCTTGGCAAGCCACTGACATGGCTTGAGTATTTCCTTCTGGGGAGCTCCAAGTACCATATGCACTTCCTGCCGACGCTCTTCGGGTTGGTGTTGTTTTACCCCTTCTTCATGATCGCAAAGGATCATGTCTGGCTCGGCGCGTTGATCCTCGCCTGCCTTCTCGTGAAGCGAGAGCTCGACGTGTTCCTCTGGGGGCAACTGGCGGGAGAAGCGGGCTTTGAATACCTGCTACGGGCGGTGAAAATTCTGACCTATACCGGGTACGGGTTTGTGGCTGCGGCTCTTTTGGGGATCTGGGATCGCTGGGGTCGACATCAGGATCTTTCGCGCTGGCTTGCGCCACTGGCCCTCGTCGGCATGATGCTCTTTCTAATCAAGCTCGTCGGAGCATGGAAAACCGCGCATGCGGGTGCTTGGCCCCACACCTATGTCGCCGGATATTGGGCAGACTTTCTCTTCCCCTGCTTGCTTTTCGCAACCTGCATGGTCTTGGCGCATCGGTCTTGGCCGGGCTTGATCTCTCGCGTGGCGAAATACTCTTTCGGTATTTACCTTTGCCACCCGATTTTCCTCGACCTCATCGAAATGGCGATAGCGGCCCAGGCTCTCGCTCCCATGGAACAGGTTCTGATCAAGATCGTCCTTGGCATCGCCGCCACATCTGGATTTGTCCTACTCCTTGAACGCACGCGACCACTTGCATGGACAATTGGACTGGGCCGGCAACCGCAATGGTCTGCACCGCTCAGAGCGCTCGTCTCCGCTTTTGGTCGCGACGCACGCGCCTCATCACATCTTAGTCGGGGAGACCAAGAATGATCACTGTCGGCACACCTATGGGCGACATCGAAGTCCTCCGTCTCGTCTCGTCGAAGATTGGAAGCCGCGGCTTCAAAACGGGTCAAGCGGCGATTGAGAAGGCGGTTGCGTCAGGGCGAAAGGCAGTCTTGCTCGACCTGAGCGCGGCGCAAAGTCTGCGAGCGCCCGATCTTGCACGTTTGGTTGAGCTGGCGGCGACAGCCCTCCCGCGATCCCACCTTTCCCTTGTCAACGTCCCGACGCGACTGATGTCCGCGTTGCAGGACGCTGCGGTGGACCAGATCGTGCCGGTCTACCCGACCGTCAAGCGTGCCATTGAAGCGCCTCACATCCGCCGCGCGTTGTTGGCGCGAACTCCTGCCATCGTGCTGAGCGCTGGCAAAGGCAGCCGCATGTCTCCTCTCACGCAGCAGTTGCCAAAGCCCATGCTGGATATCATGGGACGCCCGGTGCTGGAGCATATCCTTGCTCATCTAGCATCCTTCGGGGTCAAAAACGTCTTTCTTAACCCCGGTCATCTCGGACCGCAGATCACGGAACATTTCGGCGCTGGTGACGGCGTAGACCAGTCCGTTTTCTATGCAAATGAGGGTTTCTGGCGCGAGGGGAGATGGATTGGCCGCCCGATGGGTTCTGCGTCTACCCTTGGACGTTTGACCCACGATCACAATTGCTTACGCGCCGATACCATCGTGATGTGCGGTGATGCTCTTGTAGACGTCGACTTTGCGGCGATGATGGCCTGCCATCGAGAAGCGGATGCCGACGTCACAATCGCCGCTCTCCATGTTTCCAAGCATTCAGTCGAGAAGTACGGCATCATCGAGGCCAACGAGAGTGGGCATGTACGTACGTTTCAGGAAAAGCCCCATCCTGAAAAGGCGCGTTCGACGCTCGCCAACACCGGAATCTACATCGTCTCCCCCCGCGTGGCAGCTTATCTGAGTAGCGCCGACGGCCTAGATATAGCACAGGATCTCCTCCCCGCGGTTTTGCGGGCAAAAGGCCGGGTGCAAGCGTTTCAGCAACCCTTCCGCTGGGTCGATATTGGCTGCGGGCGGGATTACATGGCCGCTTGGACGCGTGCCTTCGAGGGCACCGCGCCTGTGGTCGCGTCAGACGCCGAAGAGATCCGCCCGGGTCTATGGGTTCATCCGTCCGCGACCGTCGCACGTCCGAGTGACATCCGGGGTCCAGCATATCTCGGTGCAGGTGCATGTGTGGAAGGTGGGGCTTCGATCCGCGGTCCCGTCGTTGTTGGTCAGGGCTCTACGGTTGAAGACGGAGCATTTTTGCGAAACGCGATCCTGATGCCGGCCACGCGCGCCAGCAGCGGCGCACTTCTGGACGGCGTCATCGCGTCGGGAAGCTGGGCGGTCAGTCACGCCTTTGCAGACGGTTCTGAGCAGCCGAGGGACCCCGTTGAATACGTGACGCACATCGGGGCGCGCGTTGCACCGGATTGGGCCATGCGTGATGATCTGCCGTCGCCGGCCAACCTACAAAAAGCAGGTTGAGACGGACGATGTCACATACAGAGCTGGATGCCGCACCGGACTACTTCCGTGCGTTTGAGGACGTGGAGCCACCAAAGACACGGCCACTGTCGCGGCGGCGCGCCGCGCTTTGGCAGTTTCTCGCGGCTCTGACACTGGGTTTCGGAGCGTGGTATCTCCATTGGCGTTGGACGGCGTCCCTCAACTCCGATGCGCTCACGTTCTCCGTGATCGTAGCAGCGGCCGAGACCGCGATGTTCTTTGGAACGCTCTTGTTCTATTTCGACATCTGGGATGAGGGTGACACCCCACAGAGCGCGCCTCCTACGACACTCGCCGAGGCGTGTTTGCCCGAGAAGACCGACCTGAGCGTTGATGTCTTGATCGCGACTTACGACGAACACCAAACAATCCTTCAGGCGACCATAGAAGACGCTCTCAAGCTCGAGCTTCCGGAGAACTGGACGGTGGCGATTTACGTCCTTGATGACGGCAATCGCCCGGAGATCGCGACCCTCGCGGAGAAGTTGGGTGTTCAATACATAGCCCGCGAACAGAATCTCGGTTTCAAAGCTGGCAACATGCGCAATGCGCTGTTCCAGACAGATGGAGAGTTCGTTCTGATCTGCGATGCGGACACGCGGCTTTTTCGGCAGTTTCTAACAAATACACTGGGTTACTTCCGCGACCCGACCGTAGCTTGGGTTCAAACGCCCCATTGGTTTTATGACATCCCCCCGGGGCAGGCCTGGACCGACACTTTGCCTCGCTACCTGTCGAGGTTTCTCACCGCCGCAAGTGGTCAACAGCGACGCGGGACCGACCCGTTTCTAAGTGGATCGTTGATGTTCTTTGACGTCATCCAGCGTCGGCGACACCGCAACGGAGCGAGTTTTTGCTGCGGCGCGGGGTCGATCCACCGGCGGGAACCCCTCTTTCAGGACGCCTTGCATCAGCATCAATCAGACCGAGGACGGCGCCTTCCGATGACCCAAAAGGGCCTCGCGCCGCGCCTTGTGCCGATCCAACCGTTCCGCTTCCACGTTTCAGAAGACATCTACACATCGATGCTTCTGCATGGGGCGGGCAGGGGATGGAAGTCTGTGTATCACCCGCAGGTCGAGTGCCGCATGCTGTCCCCTTGGAGCATGGATGCCTGGGCCTCTCAAAAGTTGAAATACGCGGGTGGGACGCTTGATCTGATGCTCAATGCAAATCCCCTCCTGAACCCGAAGATGCCTTGGCGCGTGAAACTGCACTATGCCGCAACCTTCTGGTCCTATCTCAGTGCTTTCGCGTTGATCATACTTCTGATTGCTCCCGTCTACACGCTGACGACAGGCTCAGCGCCCATTGACGCCTACTCCATGACCTTCTTCCTGCATCTTCTTCCTCTGCTTCTCGCGAACGAAGCTGCCCTCGCCGTCGCATCCAAGGGGCAGGACGCAAATCAAGGGCGTATCCTGTCTCTCGCTACCCTGCCCATTGTGACCCGCGCGTTCTGGCTCGTCGCTCGCGGCAGAAGGGTTCGGTTCAGACCGACGCCTAAGACGCCCATGTTCAAGGGTGCCATGCGCTTTGTGTTGCCCAACCTAGTCTTGCTGAGCGTTATGAGCGCGGCTCTCGTTTACGGGGTTGTGCAAAATGTCATGGGCTCAGAAGCACACTCCGCGTCGCTTTTGATCGTCAACGCTTTCTGGCTGTCATGGTGCGGGCTTGCAATCAGTCGTCCAGTCGCCAGCGCCTTTTGGCGTCCCCCCGGGCACGCAAATGCCACGCCGACTTCCGTCAATCGAATGCCAATGTCTGGGAAGCTCAAAGATGCACGATAACGACAAGCTGAACTCCATTCCTCGCGCACCATTCGTCTTTGCCGCCGGGCTTCTGGCCGCAGCTGGCCTCGCAATGGCGTTGGACGGTGCAGCGATTGCGGTATCGCAGGCCTTTCTAGGCGATGTCGATTTGTCGACCGATGGCCCGGTTCTTGCGGAGCGAGCGCCGCTCGACGTCGCCGAACGTGCTGCTGCTGAGAAAGCTTGGGGCTACATTGCTGGAAACACCCGCGCAGAGACGGGTTTCGTGGACGCTGTGGAGGGCTTTGCGTCAGCGACACTGTGGGACCAGGGATCTTACCTTCTCGGCCTCGTGTCTGCCCAAAGGCTCGGCATTGTCCAGCAGGAGGAGTTTGACCTTCGCGTTGATCAGTTCCTTGGAAGTCTCGGGCGCCTTGAGCTCTTCGAGGGAACGCTGCCCAATAAGGTGTACAACACTCAGTCCCTGGCCATGGTGAACTACGCCAACGAGGACGCGCCGGGCGGCATTGGTTGGTCCGCGTTGGACATCGCACGCTTGCTCATGGGGCTCCGTGTCATCGAAAAGCACTACACGCATCACGGGCCTGAGATTCGACGCATCCTTGCTGGCTGGGACCTTGCAGCCATGGCGCAGCAAGGTGAGTTGATCGGCGTGACGCGAGAGGATGAAGGCCCATCTGAACGCCTCCAGGAAGGTAGGATCGGCTATGAGCAATATGCGGCACGCGCTGCAGCCCTTTGGGGGCTGGATGTTGTGCGCGCCATTTCCGCAGAACGCATCGTCGCCTGGCGTGAGATCGAGGGTATCGATGTTGCAACCGACCTGCGCCGCGCAGCCTCTTTTGGCGCAATCACCCCCGTTTTAAGTGAGCCATATCTGCTTCTGGCATTTGAACTCGGCCTCGATGCCGAGAGCGCACTTTTGGCCCACCGGGTCTACGCGGCGCAGGCGCAAAGGTTCAAGCGTACCGGACTTGTGACAATGGTCTCCGAGGATCACTTGGATGCCCCGCCGCATTTCGCATATTCATCCGTGATTTCGAACGGCAAACCTTGGGCGGTTGTGTCCGAGGATGGAAGCTTCCATGACGACATGCGCAGTTTGAGCACCAAAGCATCCTTCGGATGGGATGCGGTTTTTGCGACGGAGTACTCCGCCTTTGCGCGGGAGCGCGTGATCTCCCTAGGGTCAAGTAAAGGTTATCCAGCGGGCATATATGAGGCCAGCGGAGAGGTGAATGACGTCCTGACGCTCAACACCAACGCGATTATCTTGCAAGCACTGCACTACCAGGAGCACGGCCCCCTCTGGAGTTTGCGCTGACTGGTGGACGTGCCCCGCTTTTGCGCCGCCCCAAGTGCTCGTTTTGGGCTGCCTTCCGTTCGGGGGCGACGGGGCTTATCCATCCCAAGGCAGAGTGTTGTCTGCGCGGATAGTAAAAGCCGTTTATGTCCTGGAAGTTGACTGCTTCAGTGTGGCGTCGGGTTTGCCACGACCGTTGCCAGAGCAGCTCGGTTCTGATGGTTTTTAAGGACGTCTCGACGGCGGTGTCGTCACAGCAGTTGCCCTTGCGTGACATCGACGTTTTGAACGCGTGCTGGCGCCGCAGCTTTGGATAGTCGTGGGAACAGTATTGCGATCCGCGATCCACGTGATGGATGCAGCCTTTGGGTGGCTGGGCGGGCGCGATAGGCACGCAAGCCTCGTTCTTTGACATCCAGCCCATCACACATCCGTTTGGCGGTGAAAGTATCGGTATCTACTTCGATGAATCAGAACCCCATGGCTTTTGGTCCGCAAAGAACTGGTTTGTACTTGGACGAATAGCGGACAGTGGCCTCACCCTTTTTTGGGATCTACCCCGCCTCCTTCAGGGTGTGGTTCTACCTTCGCAGCCGCTTGTTCTTGCGCTCAGAGGCGAGATCCTTGTCAGACACAACCTCAGTATCGTCCGTCTCCGCAGAGTTGATTTGCAGATCGCCTGCCGGGCAATGGGTGCGCCGTGACCCACTTCTTTAGCGTCGACAGGCCAACGCCCAAATCCGAAGCAACTTGTTTGCGCGAGAGCCAACTCGTCAGCGCAATCCGTACCACACCAGCACGGAAGTCTTCTCTCCTTTTCAGTCTCTTAGTTCGTCTTCTTTGGTGCAATTAATGCTATCAAAGGAGCGGCATCAAACCACTACACGTCCATAGTGAGTGAAACGGTTTCCGGGGCCGGTCAATCTGAATTTAACTAGCACTGGGCTTCTGCGCCGGCCAAACTCCTGCAAGCATCAAGCCTCATGATGAGGCCGACAAAACTGTGTCCGAAGCCGAATGATCGTCTTAGCTAGTTCAATGCTAAGCCTCTGTATAATATGGGGAAAATTATAGCATTCCCGTCATGGCGGGGCGATAAGATCACGTATCTTCTTCAGCAAAATCCACGATCACAAACCTTTGGGGGTCTAGCAACTTTTCGCCGTTTAGAGATTCGGCCGGCCGGTGAGCGCGCACGATCTGTCTCGCCGACGGAAGGAGGCCAATTACATCAACCGGACGCCGAAAGCAGGGCTATGGGCTGCTTCTTTCGAGCGAACCGTCTCGGGGCTAGGAATCCTCCGCGTGGAAGACAAGCGCAATTGCTTCTGGAATCGGGTGCGCCATTGCACCGTTCCATCCACGCGATTTTTGATCATGGTTGCACCTGATCCTCGTCCAGCACCGAGCGAAAGTAGGTCCCGAGGAGCTGGTATTCATCAGTGGGTTCAGCGGCGACCTCGTGACGACTGGGATCATCATCCTGCAAGGCGACCAATCGTTGAAACACGTTTTCGGAACTTGAAGCCGTTCCCAGAACATGCCCGGCCTCGACGTTTTCTGGCATTCCGAGCGCCCCACTAATCTGCAGGATGAGAAGCGCCGTCTGTGACTCCAGGCCCATTTCGACTGTCAGATAGTGAAGGTGGCGCACCTCTGCGGCGGGGGAGGTCGTTCCAAGGCCCCCCTCATTCGTCCCCAGCGCCGAAACTGGCAAGTCGGCAACGCCGATGCTCTCTGCGGTGACCGATCTTGCGCCGGATTGTTCGTCGTCGCTCTGCATGGCAGCCAGGCCCATCTCTGAGCGCAGGGCCTCGAGTTGATGCAGTATCTCGTCATCGTTGGTGAGCACCCTTCCGGTCTTGGCCATGTCCGCTTGTGGTGGACTGGTTGGAAAGGCAGGGGCGTCGGCCATCCGCATCTGACCGCCAGTCTGTGCGAGCAAAAGGTCCCGAAGAAGGGCGACTTCGGATCGGAGTGCTGCGATCTCAGGAGACGCAGCTTCACTTGGCTCCTCGTTGTTCGGGACTGCTTGCGAGGTCTGCAAGACGGGCTGCGATCTTAAAGAGTTGTTGGGCCATCCGGTCGCATTGGTCGTTTGCGAGGGATCCGGGGCGATCCCGTTGGGGACAGGCCAGTCACGGGGTAGCACAGCGTAGTCCTGGCGTGCCGCAACCCATTTCAGATAGGCGAGAGCTGCCGAAAACCCCGCTAATGAGATGTCTTCCAGAATTTCGTTGTTCCGTCGAACCACAAGGCTACCGCCGCTGGAGAGCAGGGTTTCCATTTGCGGCTCAAGCACGCCGTTGACGCGCGGCGGTATCTGGAGCTCCGAGAATCCGTCATTCAGCGCGAATGTGTCGGTGGCCTGAACTTGATCAATAGCTACCTGCACGCGGCCATCGCCATTGAGTACCATGGCGAGCGCTCCTTTCCGCGCGATGCAGGTATAGGTGCGTGGTCGGCAGATGACCTCGAAGACGTCCGAGTCCAGTCGTGGCGATGGAGAGAACCGGGCATAGCCATCTGGATCGAACCGAAAGTACACCCCTTGCACGAGACCTTCCTGAAAGGTCGGCCAGCCAAATGCGTTGCGCAGCGATTGTTGCGCCTCGCGTGCCCCCACTGCGAAGAGGACGGCCGTGTTGAGGATTGCATTTCCGGGCGTAAAGGCTTCCGCTCCCGATGGGCGGACGTCTTCAGCCGGAGCTGCGGCTGTCTGGGCGGCGGCTTCGAGGGCTGTTGTCATCATAAGAGCGGTGGTGAGAAGAAGCTGTTTCATCAGTAGTCTGCCTCTGTTTGAACCGAATGCCTGAGGGCGGGTAGCCAGTCCCGCTCGGTTGGCGGATCCGGGAGGTTGCGGCGGAACCGGGTGTCCTGGTCACGGAACGCCGTGAACCAGACTTCGGTCGCGCCGGTATAGGGGGTAAGAATCTTGCCCTGAACCTTGTGAAGGAGAGAGGTAAGGATGATGCCGTTGTTGTTGGCGGTGAAAATCTCCACGCGCCCTTGACCGCGTTCATAGAGTCCCTCGTACATCCCGTTTTCAGGGTCATAGAGCTCAATGATCGCCTCATAGAGCACGTCTGTGTATTCGGTGTCCCACAACGCCCAGAGGCCAAGGGCAGCCTTTGAGGCAACCGCGGCATGGTCCGGGACGTAATCACCGCGTGGCGTCACCGTGTTCCAGGGATAGCCGTCCGAAAAGATCGTGTCGTAGGTGAAGTAGGGCGGGCCTTTGACGTTGTGCTCGGACCGCGCGGTCATGAAGCCTGTGCGCCTCCACCGATTTTCTTGCACTTGGTAAATGCGGTCAGCAAACTCTGCCCGCCATCCATCAGAGTGCAGCCAATCGGGCGACGTGTCGTCGTAGGGCATGTCAAAGCCCAGCTCGAGCCCGTCCTGAAGATAGGATTCGGTCACGACGTAGTTCTGAGAATGAAAGATCCGCGGGTCCCGCCCGTCGTACGGGATCTGAACGCCGAATATGGAGGCGGTCAAAAACGGTTCCGCACGGTGCGCGAGTGTGGGATTGAACCCCCACAGAGCAAAGCCCTTTGCGGCATATTCTTCATATCCCAACCGACCTTCTTGAGCATAGACGGTCTCGCCTGACTCCTTGTCGACGTAGGCCCCCCACATGACACCTTCTTCATCGACGACGTTTGTGTAGTCCCACTTAAGAAGAACTGAATCGATGGTGTTGCCCAGGTAGGGATATCGGTTCTTGAGGATCCGCATCCAGACCAGGAACCGCCCGATATCGAGTGCCGAAAAACCGATCTCACCGGGTTTATTGGTATAGTCCACTTTCTCACCCGTCTTGGTGTGGTACACCTTGTTGGGCAGCTCTTTCCGAAAGAGCTCAAGCGCCTTCATCGTCGTCAGCAAGCGGGTGATTCGACGATCAAATTCGGGCTTCTCGATAATGCAGAGCTCGTAGGCTGCCACGGTTCCTGCAATGTAGGACGCGGTATCCCAGAGCGTGGTGGACGGATAGTTGCCGACCGAATTCGCCAGCCCGGTATCTTCTTGCGTGAACCGTTCAAAGTAGTGCCACGCAACTTTCGCTGCGCGAAGCTCGCGCTCATTCAAAAAACCCCGTCTAGGCTGATACTTACGGACATACTCGTTGCGTCTCGTATAGCCTGTTTCGAGTTCCGGAGTGAGGTCGAGCCCGTCAAAATAGTCGTCTGGCATTTCGCACATACGCGGTGGCTTTGTTGTCGCAGGTTCGCCGCGGACCATCGAGGTTGTCTCTGCCAGGCGATTGCCCCGCATCAGAGCCGGCAGGCTATCAAGCTCGCTCCCCGCGATGACCGGAATGATCTCGTCCTCCTGGGCGAGAAACACCTCGCGGGCTGCGGAGCCAATGCCCCAGGCGGCGCCAGAAATTGCCAGCGCCGCGCCTGTTAAAAGCCCTGCCGCGAGCCCCCAAGTGGCGCGTTTCTTTCCGTTCTCTGATGCCATGGAGCACCTCGATTACACTCGTTTCAAGCCATGGTTACCGGAAAAGGGGTTAAGAAAAGGAGAAGCGCAGAAAGAGTTTTGGAAAAGGGCTTGTTAACTGATTTCAGATTACAAGCGGCATGACTAACCCGCGTGGAGGGCGCACATGAAACCGGAAGCAAAGCTGAAATCCGACGTCTTTGAGGGCTCGGCCACGGCAGTGCCGGAACCCGCTCGGAGCGCCGAAGAAACCGGCGTTATGGCGGATCGCGGGACGCCCAACTGGGCGCGCTACATCTCGTTCCTGTTCGCGATTGGAACCGGTGCATGCCTGATCTCCGTCGCTGTACTGAGCGTGTTTTTCCAGTCGCTCGTGGCGCTGGACGGCAACCGCTTCGTCCTGCCGATGCTGGTGGCGATTTCGGCAATCCCGATTCTAGGGGCGTTGATTCTTGATTACTGCCACTCTCGTGCGCTGGCGGGGTTTCGGGCTGCGCGAACGCGGACCGAGGCAATGGCGCAGGCGGCAGTCGCGTGCCTGATCTTCCTTGTTCTGACCCTCATGCACCCCGCGCTCGGTGCTGCGATCCCTGTTGCATCGCTTGGTCTTTGGGGGACGATCTGGCTTCTGAAACGCTTCGGCACCCCTGAGAAGATGTGGGACTTTCGTCCCTCGGAGGCGGCTTCGGTGTTGTCGGGGCGTGATGAGCTGGGCGTGCGAATGGCTGGCTTGGAAGCACCCGAACACGCGCTCTCTCGTCATGTGCATCGGGCATTTTCATGGCTCGCGCTGATTTCCGGGTTTGCGGTCGCCTCCTGGCTTGCGGCAACCGATATTGTTGCGGTGCCAGCCGTTGCCGCCGTTGCATTGATCTCATGGTGGTCAGTGGATGCAATCGGCCATCACCTCAGACAACGCTTGATGCCCGACATGGCAGACGGTCTCAGCGCCGCAAGTGTCGATCTTTTGCCTGCCCCCGACGACGCCAATGAGGTTGGCGCCGCCGTGGCGGGGATGCGGGTCAACAACATTTCGGTTGAGACCTCAGACGGTACGCGCCTTCTGAGCGATGTGTCCTTCGAAGTGGGGCCGGGCGAAGTCATCGGCGTTGTCGGTGACGCCGCTGCGGGTAAGTCGCTCTTGCTCCAGGCTCTCGGTAACCCCTTCGATCTTGCAAAACTGAATGTACGCGGGCGCGTCACCCTGAATGAAAACGACATGTGGTCGCGGTCGATCAAGGACCGGCGCGTGCCGTTCGTTCACCTGCCCCCAACCCCGCGTATTTTGCCGGCCAGTGGCCTTGACAACCTCACCTGTTTTCAAAGCGATATGCTGGCAGATCGTGGCTTGCGCTGCCTTGAAAGCCTGATCTTCAGCACGGACGCCGTCGATCGTATCTCGGCGGCGCCGGATGCGACGTGCCTGTCCAGCTCCGATCAAAAGGCGCTCGCTCTTGCTCGTGCGTTTCTGTTGTCACCGCCTCTGTACTTTCTTGATAGGCCAGAGGATTTCGCCTCCGAAAAACTCCTTGCCGCATTGGTCGACCGTATCAAAATGGAGGCGAATGCCGGACGGTCATTCGTTGTCGTCACAGACAACCGCGCGGTGCTGGAGTGCTGTTCCAAGCTCCTCATGTTGCGCGAAGGTCGTGTCGTCGATTTCGCATCCGCCGCCGAGATCCGCGGACGCATGTCGTCGGGCTGGTTGCGCTTCGTGACCCCTCGACGCCTTGAGAGCGAAGACACGCTATCGACCTGGGTGAAGTCCCACTTCAAGCGCGGCGGCGATGAAGCAAACCGGCTGAAGCTGTGCACTGTTGCAGCTGAGCTCCTGGCGTTTTCCTGCAGCGATGTGCGACCGATGTCGCTTGAGCGCGTCTGCTTCGATTTCAAGCACTTCGAGGGTTTCGCGCTCATGAAACTGATCGATGAGAGCCCCTTAATAAGCTCGGGCCAGATGCAGCTCGCCCACAGAGAGGCCGCGGAATCCGCTGATCTCGCCCGCCTTGGACCACTTTCCAAGGTCATCCACATGGCCGAAGAGGTTGAACAGGAACTGCTCGACAATCGACGGGTGATCACGGTGAAAATTGCCACCTACGACCCTCGTAAAACGCGCGGGGCGCAAGATGCACCGGCAAGGTGAAGGGAGGCGGCGCATGAGGCAGACGCCGGTTGCGTCGGGCCGGGGAAACGCACTGGCCTGGGCCACCATTGGCGCCCTGGCGAGCTTTGCGGTGTTGGCTGTCATCGGGGCAGCGGTTTGGAACATCCAAGTTCGCGACGACCGGCAGTTTCAGGGCGTTCTCCGACCGGTCTCCACGCCGGTAGGTGTTGACCTCCCCAAGAACGCGGTGCTCGAGCAAATTGTTGTTTCGCAAGGAAAGGTCGTCCGAAAGGGAGAGACCCTCGCGCTCCTTGATGTTCCAGAGATGGAGCACAAGCGCCGCGCCTCGGTGCGCGTCTTACTGCAAGCCCGCGTGAACTACCTCTGCGTGACGTCCAAAGACATGGAAGCGTTTCAGTCGTCGCTCCGCCGACTGGAGATAGAGACGCGCAGCAAGTTGCGGGCGGCGCAGGCGCAGTCTCGCGTTCCCGAGGCAGCGGAAGATCATTTTGCGGTCGGAGCGAACGCCGCAGCGGCGTGCGAGATCGCCAATGCTGCATGGGCTGCAACGGGCAGCCATGACGCGCAGATGCTGGAGGCTGTGAGCGGGCGTCTTGAACTCTTGAGGCAGCAAATCGCTGTCGTGATCGAACGACAAAGCCTTGCAAGCGTCACTCAGGTGGAAAGATCCGCCCTCGCAACGGACGTCCTGGCCCTTCTTCTTGAACAGAACCGCGTCAAACAAGAGCTTGCGGAGTTTGAGGCGCAGGTCGCTGCTGCGCAGCTTGCGCGAGACCGCCAAAGAGCAGAGCAGGCGAGGGCGCTCTTGGAGGACATTGCTGGACTGGAGCACGAGATTGACGGCCTCGCGGCGCTGATAAATGCGCGGCGCATAATCTCCCCCGCGACGGGTATCATTGTTCGTGTAAGGGACCCTGGGCCAGGGCACGCCGCGGTTGCGCAAGAGCGGGTGATGGAACTCGCGCGGGCGGGCGGAAAGAACTTCCGGTTGGCAATCAGCGTCCCACCCGACGAAATCGCGCGCCTCACCAATGGTGCCCGTGTTGAGCTTACGCTTGCCGGTGCGGTTGGTGCCCCTCCGCTTGGAGGAACGATCGACCTAGACCGTCCTCTTACCGGCGGCGAACACGCGCCAGACACGGTTATGGTCAATCTTTCCGGCGCCGCGCGCTCCTGGTTGGCCTCGGCAAACGGCACGGTTGCGCTAAGCGGAGGAACGACCGCGTCCAGCGTGCATCTTCGCCTTGATGACCAACGCTTTGGTGAGATGCTGCGGCGCGCAAGTTCCGACGTGCGCCCGCAGCGCTGGTCCTGGAACGCTGCGGCCTCCGATCTTTGGAAGAAACCACGCTAGGCTGCGCGGAACACGTAAGAGCGAGACGGGTATCTCTTCCGGAGCATTCCTGGATCTAGCAGGTATAGTTGATGATTTTGGCAGATAGGGATCTGAACGCGTGTTGATCTAGACCAGAGCGCGCAGGTGACTTTTCACCCTCTGCGGTGACTAGGGAAAGAATTCTTGTAGGCACTTGCACTGCTGTGGGGACGCGAGTGAGGCATGCTGCACCGTTTACAGGGCTCTTGTCTCTTGAGGATACGGCAGGAATGCAGCCTCTGGGGCGTGTCTCCGGCGGATTCAAGTCACGTCCATGTTTGCCGGAGATAGGGTGAAACCTCGGTGGCGTTCGGACGCCTGAAGAGTGTTTGGAAGCGCTCCGATGATGATTTGCTGGCAATCTAAGCGCCAAGACGCCATGGCCGCACGGCCTTAAGAGGTCATGGCGGCTAGGGTCCCCTGAAACGAAGGGCCTTAAGACTGCTCCGCTGAAGGCCTGTGGACGCATGATCTTTGGCGAACACTGACGCTTGTGTGAACCGCCACAGCGGCAGCAGATGGCCCATCCTGCATGGGCGCTAGGCCCATTGGCAGGCGTAGGGACAGTGTAGCACTGCGCAATTCCTGTGGCGGCGGCTGCTTGGTCAAAACTCTCAATGACCTCCAAGCCCAATACTCCAGAGTTAAAGCACGCGGGCGCAGTACAGCGCAGTGGACGGAACTGACGATGTTTCGCGAAAGATGCGCCCGACCCCAAAGCCATGGACGCCCGCCGAAAAACAGACGCCGACTCCACATCAAGATGGGGAAGGTGTTACAGCGGGTGGCGCGCGGGAGGTCCGCGTAAGAAAACCCCGTCGACGAGATTTGATGATTAACAAAGCCACCAGATCGCCACCCCTTGCGGTCGCGCCAATGATGGCATGGACGGACCGTCACTGCCGCGTCTTTCATCGGCAGATCTCATCCCGGGCCCTGCTTTACACCGAGATGGTCACCTCTGCGGCTCTGATCCGTGGCGGCGCCCGCCATCTTTTGGACTTCAGCGATCAGGAACACCCCATCTCATTGCAACTTGGCGGCGAAGACCCGTCCGAGCTGTCACAAGCGGCGCGACTCGCAGAGCAAGAGGGGTATGACGAGGTCAATCTGAATGTCGGCTGCCCTTCGGATCGTGTGCAGTCGGGGACCTTCGGAGCCGTCCTCATGAAGAGGCCCGAGCATGTCGCGGCATGCCTTGGCGAAATGAAGGCCTCTGTGTCTATCCCGGTCACCGTGAAATGCCGGCTTGGGGTGGACGATCAGCAGCCGGAGGACACCCTCCCGGTCTTCCTGAAAGCCGTCGCTGAGGCGGGCATTGGCCAGGTGACGATCCATGCCCGAAAAGCGTGGCTCAAAGGGCTGAGCCCGAAAGAAAACCGCGATATCCCGCCATTGGACTACGGGCTGGTTGCATGCATGGCGAAAGAGTTTCCAGAGCTCAGCATCGCATTGAATGGCGGTCTTGAGACGTTGGGGGATGCCCAGAAGGCGTTTGACCTGGGCCTCGACGGCGCGATGATCGGACGGGCTGCCTACCATCGGCCCTATGACGTGCTCGCCGAAGCAGACCGCCTCTTTTACCATGTCACCGAGCCTCCTAAGACCCGCGCCGAGGTTGTGACTGCCATGGAGAGCTATATCGCCGCGCACCTTCAGAATGGAGGTCTGCTCCATCAGATCACGCGACACATGCTCGGCCTCTTTGCCGGCCAACCGGGCGCACGCGCGTGGCGGCGGATCCTGTCAGAGCGCGGCACCGGGGCTGGCGCTGGCCTCGATGTTCTTCGAGACGCTCAGGCGGCCGTTGCCGCGGCGACACAGGCGCAAGACGCCGCGTGATCTGGACATTCCCGCAGAGCGAGGGGAAGGAAAGCCATGGATATCGTGACTTTAGCGCCCATCGGGGCCCTTCTCCTTGTGATTGGCGCCTTTGCAGGCGTGTTGGCCGGGCTCCTTGGCGTAGGCGGGGGCATCGTGCTGGTTCCTGCGTTCCTCTATGCATTCAGAGCGACCGGGTTTGACGGCCCCGAGGTGATGCAGCTTTGCGTGGCCACGTCGCTCGCCACGGTCGTTGTGACATCCTTGCGGTCCGTGGCGGCGCACCAGAAGAAAGGCGCGGTAGATTGGGACATCCTGAGGGCCTGGGGCCCGGGGCTGGCCTGTGGGGCAGCCCTGGGTGTGGTGGTCGCTGCCAATCTCGGGTCGGCGGCGCTACAGCTCATCTTTGGGGGTCTTGCGATACTTGTCGGGCTCTACATGGCCGTTGGGCAAAGCACGTGGCGGCTGGGTGAGACGTTACCGACCGGTTGGGGTGGGCGGACCGCCGCCGGAATCATGGGCGGCCTGTCGGTTCTCATGGGCATCGGGGGAGGCTCCTTCGGAGTACCCACGATGACGCTCTATGCGGTGCCGATCCACCGCGCGGTGGCGACTGCTGCGGGCTTCGGCGTGGCCATCGCGGCGCCGTCGGTTCTGGGCTTTCTCTTTGTGCCGATCGAAGGGCCGCGCCCGCCTCTGACATTCGGGGCGGTGAATCTGATCGGCTTTGCCATCATCGTGCCCATGACCGTCCTGACCGCGCCCTGGGGGGCCACGCTCGCGCACCGGTTGCCTGCGACGCGCCTCAAGCGCGTGTTCGGTGTCTTCCTTCTCATTGTTGCGGCCAACATGGTGCGCGAGGTCGTCCTTGCATGACCTTTGAGGCCGCAGGCTGGATGACGTTCGGAGACGATGCGCTTGCGGACTGGGTTGCGGCGGTGGCCCCGCAGGCGCGCGACATTGCTGCTGAGCCCGGCGCGCGCGCGGACTGGTTGCGCCACGGACGCACGTGGTTTGCCGGTGTCAATATTCTGCCAAACGACCCGACGGGCCGCGTGAGAGGCGGACCCGGGATTTCGGGAAAGGCGCTGTCCCTCGCTGAACAGATTTCGGGTCAGCCCGTTTCGTGGGATCGCGGGCAGCTCTCCATCGTTTATCCGGGCTATCCCAAACAGGATGAGGGCGAAAGCGACGCCGCCCACCGATTTCGGCGCAACCGCGACGCCGCCCATGTGGACGGTCTGCTGCCGGTCGGCCCAGATCGTCGTCGCAAGATGCAGGAGCCGCACGGATTTGTCCTTGGTATCCCGCTGAATGACTGCAGTGATGGCGCGAGCCCCATGGTCGTCTGGGAAGGCAGTCACGAGATTATGCGAACAGCGTTTCGCGACGCGCTTCGGGATGTCCCGGAAAGCGACTGGGGCGATGCGGATCTTACGGATGTCTATCAGGCCGCACGTCGACGCTGCTTTGACGAATGCCTGCGCGTGTCGGTGCATGTGCCGCCGGGGCAGGGGTACGTTGTGCACCGGCTCGCGCTCCATGGTGTGGCACCCTGGGAAAAGGGCGCGACAGCGCCGCCAGAGGGGCGTATGATTGCATACTTCCGGCCGGCCTTCACCGGATCTAACTGGATTGACGCGCCCTAGTTCGACCGCCGCGACGGACGCGCAACCGCGGGGCGCGCGCGGGGAGATCGTGGTCCATAAGCTGCCGGCGATCCTCAGCGCTGAAGCCTGACCAACCGACGATCTCGTCCATCGTCCGCATGCAGCCTACACAGATGCCTTCGACCGGGTGGATGGAGCAGAGTTTCACGCAGGGACTTTCGATCTCCTGCCTCTTCCAGACGTCATCGTTCACCGCTCGTCCCCCATATGCCGTATCCTATCGAGAGCTCCCTGCAAGATATAGCTCGCGGCAACCTGGTCGATGATCTGGGCGCGACGCTTGCGTGTCGTATCCGCCTCAAGGAGCGCGCGCTCAGCGGCGACTGTGGACAAACGCTCGTCCCAGAAGGTCATGGGCAGCTCTGTCAGGCGCTCGAGATTGCGCGCAAAAGCGCGTGTGGCCTGACAGCGCGGGCCTTCGGAGCCGTCCATGTTGCGTGGCAGCCCAAGAACGATCCCCCGCGCCTCGCGTCCAACGATGAGCCTCAGCAACTCTTCGGCATCGAGGGTGAACTTGCGCCGACGCACCGTCCCAAGCGGCGTGCCCACCGTCCAGAGGCTGTCAGAGAGCGCCACGCCGATGGTATGGGTGCCAAGGTCGAGGCCCGCGATCGGGTTCCCGGGGGAGAGCGCGCCCACGAAGGTGGCCATGTCGTCGGTGATCATCTGAGACCCCGCTCCACGGCCACACGTTCAAAGAGGTGCAAGGCATCCGCCCGGTCGCCGAACACCTCGCGTGCCTCATCGAGGATCGCCTGCGCCCGGTCGCGCTGTCCCAGCACGGCCTGCGCGACGATGAGTTGGGCCCAATCCTCGGGTGGTCCCCCCTGGCTCGCTAGCCTGTCTGCAAGACCCTGAACCATGCCTTCGATCATTGCCGCGCGATCCTCTGGCGACATGGTTTCTGCCGCTTCGAGGTCGTCGGCCGTGGGCCCGCGTCCCTCCGGTAGAACGTAACGGATGCCGGCGAGGCTCGCGATTGTCGGGATCTGATCGCGGATCAGGGGAACCCACGGGGCCGATGGCGGGCTGCCTTCGAGAAGCGGCTGCCAAAGCGCGAAGGTGCGATCGTAGCGTCCGGCCTGTTGAAACATGAGCCCGAGGAAATAGAGCGCCGCCCCATCGTTCGGATCAAGGGCAAGGGCCTCCCGCAGCGCGGCCTCGGCCTCTGGCGACACGTAGCCGCCGGTGGCGACGATCATATACTCGGCAAGCTCCCTGTGGTCAGCGGCCTCTGTTTTTTCTTTCGCTTCGATCACCATCTCCTGCGCGGCGATGGCGGCGGGATAGTTGCCCAGAACCGCTTCGTTGCGCGCAAGAAGGGTGAGGCCTTCGATCTCTTCCGGGCGCTCCGCCACGGCCTCCCGAAGATCTGCGACCAGGGCTTCGAACGTCGCGTCCACCGAGGGCCTCGGCGCCGTGGCCATGAAGGCGCGCTGGGCGACGGCCTGACTTGGACGCATCGCGGCGCGGTCTTCGAGGGCGGCGAGCCGTGACGCAAGCGGCATGTCCCCGTATCCCGGTGCGCCTAGCGTCCCATAAAGGGCGAAGGCACCGGCAATGGCTGCCGTACCAAGGGCGAGCGTGCCCCAGAGCGGAGCGCGGCGCGCATCGTCCCGTGTCTCTGACGCTTCAGCATCCGCAGCAAGAAGACGTCGCGCGATTTCCGTTCGCAAGATTTCTGCATCCGCCTCGTTCACAAGGCCCCGCTCCAGATCGCGCTCTACCTCGGCGAGTTGGGCTTTGTAGATCTCTACATCCTTTGATGCAGGCACCTCGTCGCCCTTCGCCCGAAGAGCGGCGCGCGTCAAAACCACAAGGATCGCCGCCGCGAGGACGATGGCTATGGCCCAAAATACGATCACCGTGGCTCCTTTGGCTGGATAAATGGCATGTAGGCCAAGCCGCACGGCAGAGGAAGGGCGCGGCCATGTCGCATCTACGCGATAGGCAGACGCTCATAGTCATGGGGCGCTGTGATGACGCGGTATGACGGGCCAGACCGGAGGAACATGATGAAGCGCTATTCCGCCTTTGCCGTCGCGCGCGAAGCCTTCCGCTTTCACAGCGGATGGGAACGGGCTTGGCGATCACCGGATCCGAAGCCGAACTATGACGTCGTCATCATCGGGGCCGGGGGGCACGGGCTCGCCACGGCGTATTACCTCGGCAAGAACCACGGCATCAAAAACGTCGCCATCATCGAAAAGGGCTGGCTCGGCGGCGGCAATACAGGGCGAAACACGACGATCATCCGATCAAACTACCTGCAGGATCCATCGGCGGCGATCTACGAAAAGTCCCGGTCGCTCTACGAAGACCTCAGCCAGGATCTAAACTACAACGTCATGTTCTCGCCGCGCGGGGTCATGATGCTCGCCCAGACCCAGCACGAAATCCGCGGCTACCAGCGGACGGCCCATGCCAATGCGCTGCAGGGGGTGGCGACCGAGTATATCGGGCCAGAGCGGGTGAAAGAGCTCTGCCCGATCATTTCGATTGAAGGCCCACGCTACCCGGTCTTGGGCGCGCTCTGGCAGCCACGCGGCGGGACCGCCCGCCATGACGCGGTGGCGTGGGGCTACGCGCGCGCTTGCTCTGACATGGGCATGGACATCATCCAGAAGTGCGAAGTCACTGGCGTAATGTCCGAAAGCGGCAAGGTGGCAGGCGTCCGCACCACCAAGGGTGACATCAAATGCGCCAAGCTCGGCGTCGTCGTGGCCGGCCATTCAGGCGTGGTGGCCGAAATGGCAGGGTTCCGTCTTCCCATCGAGAGCGTTCCGCTCCAGGCGCTCGTCTCCGAACCGATCAAGCCATGCATGGATGTCGTGGTCATGGCCAACACGGTGCACGGCTACATGAGCCAGTCCGACAAGGGCGAGATGGTCATCGGTGGCGGCACGGATGCCTATAACGGCTACACTCAGCGCGGCTCCTTTCACCACATCGAAGAAACCGTGCGCGCGCTCATCGAGACCTTCCCGATGATCTCGCGCCTCAAGATGCTGCGTCAGTGGGGCGGGATCGTGGACGTCACAGGCGATCGGTCTCCGATCTTGTCGAAGACGCCACTTGAAGGCTGTTTCATCAATTGCGGGTGGGGCACAGGCGGGTTCAAAGCCATTCCCGGGTCAGGCTTCGGCATGGCAGAGCTGATGGCCACAGGGCATTCGCCCCTCACAGCAGAGTTCGGCCTCGACCGGTTTCGGGAGGGCCGCTTTATCGACGAATCCGTTGCAGCGGGGGTGGCACATTGATGTTTTCACGGGCGCGACTAGTTCCTCGGGTAATAAGAAGGAACGAACCATGGTCAACTTCATCAAAAAATCCGTGCCGGCCGTCATGGGCATTGGCGCAGGTGCTTTTGTGGGCGTCGTGGCAATTCTTCTGGGCCAGGTGCTTTTCACCGGTCAGGGGATTGGCACGGATCCTGAGCCGCCCGAGCAGATCTACTTCTTCTAGGGGCGCCTCGCGCCCGGACTCGGGCGCCACATGCTGATCCTTCACTGCCCTTGTTGCAACGAGCATAAGGACGAGACCGAGCTTTCGGCTGGAGGCGAGGCACACCTGACGCGTCATGGCCCCGGTTCCTCTGACGGGGAACTCGAGAACTACCTTTTCAACCGCGCGAACCCGAAGGGCGTTCACTTCGAACGGTGGCGCTGTTCGTCTGGATGCGACAAGTGGTTCCACGCCGCCCGATGCACGGCGACGAACGAGGTGTTCGGGACGTACTCTGCACAGGTCAGCGAGCCACCAGAGCACATCCGTCAAGCTGTGAAGGCCAAACGGCCCGACTGGGTATGGAAGCGGCAGGTATGAGCACGCGGTTGAAGACAGGTGGCCGCCTCATTGATCGCGCCACACCGGTCAACTTTTCGTTCAACGGCAAACGTCTGAAAGGCGCGCAGGGGGATACATTGGCCTCGGCACTCCTCGCGAACGATCAGATGCTCATGGGGCGGAGCTTCAAGTATCACCGCCCGCGGTCTGTCGTGACGGCGGATGCCTCCGAACCCAATGCCCTGTTCAATCTGGGTCGGGAGGGCGGTTTTGAGCCCAATGCCCGTGGCACAATGACAGAGCTCTATGAGGGGCTCAGGGCCGAGAGCCAGAACCATTTCCCCTCGCTCGAGTTTGACGTGGGCGCCATCAATGCCAAGCTGGCGCGCTTCCTGCCGGCGGGTTTCTACTACAAGATGTTCATCCACCCGCGGACATTCTGGAAGCACATCTACGAGCCGTTCATCCGCCAGTCAGCGGGACTCGGACGGGCGCCGAAAGCCCGCGACGACAGCACGTACGAGCATTTCTACGCTTTCTGCGACGTCCTGATCGCGGGTGGCGGAGTGGCAGGGCTCCAGGCGGCAAAAGTTGCCGGTGAGGCAGGGCTTTCCGTGATCCTCTTTGAGCAGACCGGCCACTGGGGTGGCCGTGCCCCGGTGGACGGGGGAAAGATTGACGGGCTCAGTGTGGAGGCGTGGATTGATCGCACACTCGCAGAGCTCGATGCGATGCCCAACGTGCGGCGCCGCGTGCGCACCTTGGCCGCGGGCGTGTACGACCACGGCTATGTTCTTGGTTATGAACAAGTATCCGACCACGATCCAACGGCCGGGGGCCCCCGTCACCGCCTATGGCGCGTACGCGCAGGTCGCATCGTTACCGCCACGGGGGCAATCGAACGACCGCTCAGCTTTGCGGGCAATGACGTCCCGGGCGTCGTTCTCGCGTCAGCGGCGCGCGATTATGTGGTGAACTGGGGTGTGTCCCTGGGCGACCGCACCATTGTCGTCACGAACAACGACGACGCGTATCGGACAGCCTTGTGCCTCCACGAACATGGTCTCGCGGTCCCGGCCATCATAGATGCGCGCCGCGAAAGTGGCGGAGCTTTGGCCAGTCGCGCGGAAGACGCAGGCATCCGCGTCATCAAGGGGTCCGGCATTGCCAAGGTGGTTGGTGGCAAGCGTGTGACCGGGGTCTCGATCTGCGCCCAAGCGGGCGAAGGTGCCGCGTTGGAGGAAATTCCCTGCGATGTTGTCGCCATGTCCGGGGGCTGGTCCCCTGTGGTTCACTTGTGGAGCCATTGCGGCGGCAAACTGGTTTGGGACGCGGAAAAGACCATGTTCAAACCCGTTCCGTCGCAGGCGCCGATCGGGGCAGACGGCGAACCTTTCGTCGCGACAGCGGGTGCCGCGTCGGGCGCCCTCGGGTTGTCCGACGTTCTCACAGATGCGACGAAGGCAGTCGGCGGCAGCACCGCACCGGGTGTGGAGGAACTGGAAGAGGCCCCCACAGAAGCCGTTTGGATGATGCCGCAGGGGGCGGGGTACAAACTGCGCTCAAAAGCGTGGCTGGACTTCCAGAACGACGTCAAAGTTTCAGACGTGGAACTGGCCGCCCAGGAAGGATTTGAGAGCGTCGAGCATGCCAAGCGATACACCACGCTCGGAATGGCGACAGACCAAGGCAAACTTAGCAATATCAACGGTCTTGCCGTACTTTCTAATGCGCTAGGCGCGGATATACCTCAGGTGGGCACGACGACCTTCCGACCACCTTACACGCCGATCTCTATGGGCGCGATTGCCGGCGAGGCCCGCGACGCGCTCTTTCAACCCCTGCGCAAAACCGCCATTCACGGCTGGCATGAGGAAAACGGCGCGCATTGGGAGCCCGTCGGGCAGTGGAGGCGCCCCTACACCTTCCTTCGCGACGGCGAAAGCGTCGAAGATGCCGTGTCCCGCGAGGTGAAGAATACCCGCCAAGCCCTTGGAATGCTTGACGCTTCCACCTTAGGCAAGATCATCGTCAAAGGTCCGGACGCAGGCAAGTTCCTCGACATGATGTACACCAACATGATGTCGACGCTCAAACCGGAGCGCTGCCGCTATGGCCTCATGTGCACCGAGAACGGCTTCCTGACGGATGACGGCGTGGTAGCGCGGATCGATGAAGATACCTGGCTTTGCCATACAACCACTGGCGGGGCCGACCATATCCACGCGCATATGGAAGAGTGGCTGCAGACAGAGTGGTGGGACTGGAAGGTCTTTACCGCCAATGTGACCGAACAATACGCCCAGATCGCCGTCGTTGGCCCAAAGGCCCGCGCTGTTCTGGAAAAGCTTGGCGGCATGGATGTCAGCGCGGACGCGCTGCCCTTCATGGGCTGGTCGGACGGAGACCTCGGGGGCTTTTCCGTGCGCGCCTACCGGATCAGTTTCAGCGGAGAGCTAAGTTACGAAATCGCTGTGGCCGCGTCCGAGGGCCGGGCTCTCTGGGACGCGCTTCTCGCAGCGGGCGAGGAATTCGGCGTCATGCCCTATGGCACCGAGGCGCTTCACATCATGCGTGCCGAGAAGGGCTTTATCATGATCGGGGACGAGACCGATGGAACGGTCATTCCCCAGGATCTTGGCCTCCACTGGGCGATTTCGAAGAAGAAGGCGGATTATCTCGGAAAGCGCGCGCAGGAACGAACCTTCATGGCCAATGCGGATCGGTGGCAATTGGTCGGGCTCGAGACGCTGGACGGATCCGTGATCCCTGACGGTGCTTACGCCGTGGCCGAGGGTGAGAACGCAAATGGGCAACGCAACGTGCAGGGCCGGGTGACATCGACCTATATGTCGCCGACGCTCGGGAAGGGGATTGCCATGGGGCTGGTCCATCACGGCCCGGACAGGATGGGGGAGGTCCTCACATTCCCGAGAGTCGGCGGTGGCGAGGTGAAAGCGCGCATTGTGAGCCCGGTATTCTATGATCCGGAAGGGACAAAACAGAATGTCTGAGCGGACCTTTGAAGGCGCGGCGTCCATTCGCCAGTTGCCGCCGCGGGGCATGATCACGCTCCGAGGCGACCTTGGCGATCTGGCTGCGGCGGTGATTGTTCCGGAAACCGGGCATATCGCCGGGCATGTCGCCTGGATGT
Source organism: Pseudomonadota bacterium (assembly GCA_038751055.1). Taxonomy (GTDB): domain Bacteria; phylum Pseudomonadota; class Alphaproteobacteria; order Rhodobacterales; family Rhodobacteraceae; genus Shimia_B. The sequence continues at coordinate 45,644 of JBCDGS010000018.1, forward strand.
CGCCGGACGAGCTTTTGGTGATATGCGCGCAGGAAGAGGTAGGCGAGCGTGTCACCACCTACCGGGACGCCCTGACGGGTACGCATCACCTCGTCCAGGATGTCTCTGCGGCCCGTGCAACCTTTGAAATCTCCGGTCCGCACGCGGGTGAGACCTTGGCAAAGCTATGCCCGGTCGACGTGGCCGCCATGGCGCCGGGCGCGTTTCGGCGCACGCGTCTGGCACAGGTGGCATGTGCGTTCTGGGTGCGGGAGGAGGGCGGCTTTGACCTTGTCTGCTTTGCATCGGTCGCGGACTATGCCTGGGGCGTCCTCCGGAATGCGGCTGCGCACCCCGTGGGCCACTTCGAGCCGCGGCGTTAATACTTCTTAACAGTGTCTGCCGCTTCAGGTACTGTTCTCTTAAGTGGTCGCTAAAAGACCCGTTTGAGAGGCAGTATGAGCAACATTCGCGTATTCAACGCATATGGTCGGCATGCCGAACGCACGTCCGACGACACGACATTTTCCGACGTCACCTTTTTTGTCAGCGATTTCATCGACTGGTATCACGACTGCCTGCGGGTCGCACCGAAGGTGTCTGGGCGCTCCCAAATGACAGCGTATTCGGTGCTGCCTCATCAGGGCTTCCGGTCTGTCGTTCATCGCGGGGTGAGCGGGTATCTGCGTCAACGCGGCTATTTCCCGAACTTCCGCAAAGCTCGCGATTTCGGGGCGATGAACATCATGAACTCGCTCGTCATGCCGTTCCCGATCAAAAACCCGGCAAACAAGCTGATGACGGGGGCGTTCATCCCGACCGCTCTGCGCAAGACGGTGAAATCGGCGCGGGTGGCGCGCGTCTTCGAGGACCCGAGTGAGGTGAGCTTGGCGGGGCTGAAGCCGGGCTCCTACTTTCTGAAATCGAACCACGGGTCTCAGCAGAACATCCATCTCGATCTTCGGCCGGGGGCCGATCCGATTGATGAGGACTATCTGCGGCGCGAGGCCACGCGGTGGCTGTCCAAGCCCTTCGGCAAAAGCTCTTCCCAATGGTGGTACGAGTTCATGGATCGGAAGGTCTTCATCGAAGAAGATCTGCGCGACGGGGACCTCAGCCAGCCCCTGGAGGATCTGCGTTTTCACTGCATCAACGGCAAGGTGGCGCTGCTGCAGCTCGATATCGGGCTCGGCACCGAGGAGCGCGACAACCCGGTTTATGACAGTGATCTCAACTACATGCCCTATCCATTCTTGCGCCCAAACCGACAGGAAGCGCCGCTGCCGGCCCTCGCGGAGGTCGCCCGGAACGCCGCCGAAGAGATCGCCAAGGGGTTTCAATACGTGCGCGTTGACTTCTATGCACGCGGAGAAGAGCTGTTCCTCGGGGAGCTGACCTTTTTGCCCAACGCGGGTCGACGGGCCGTGCGGCATGAGGCGTTGAATGCTTATCTGACGAGCTTTTGGAAGCCGATGCCGACAGTGGTCCGGGTCGGCTAAGCGCTCGATCTTATCGGTCGCGCGCCGACTAGCTCGATCGCTGTAACTCCGCTGCCCCTGGGCACCGATCCTATGCAGGCTCGGTCTCTCGGGGCTTACAGTCCGCGACCCACTTCAGGTTCTTCTCGTACTTTAGTTCCTTGAGGTCGTTGCCGTAGCGTTTGACGTAGGTCTCTGCCACGTCTCGCGGAAGATTTTCGACCCACTGCGCGGGCTTGCCAGACGCGACATGTTCGCCGGGAACAGCGCTTTCGCGATCTTCCTTTTTGGCGAGCCCTCCAAACAGCGACTTGTCCCAGTAGACCTGAACGGCCCGGTCAATATCGACGCCCGGGGCGGCGATCTTTTCCAGAGTGTCGCGGAAGAGCGAACAGTCGGTATCCTCGATCAGATCCTCGTAGGCGATTTCGATGGAGTTCGGGTGTCCGTAGTCCCAGTGCAGCATCTCCTGCAAGGTCTCGTGGTGCTTGTGCTCCATCTCGAAGATCAGGGCGTCATGCTCATCGGTGATGGAGTTCAGGTGGTCCTGATAGTTCTTTCCACCCCACTCGTCCCGTTTCTCGCGCAGGAACTTCTCGTTCCCGAGGCCCGCAACACGGTGATAGCGCAGCCCGCTGAGAAGCACGTCACGCGGATCGCGGATGATGTGGATGAAGCGCGCGTCGGGATGGGCAAGCATCTCTGGCGGAAAGGCTGAATGCCAGTTCACGCAGATGCAGGGGCCGGTTTCCGGGATGTCGGCCATGCGCTTGGCGCGGTTGACCTGCATGAAGGGGATATCCTGATCATTGGCGATCCCGCGAAAGACCTTTCGCATCCAGACCGTGCCCGTCTTGTGGTGTGTTCCCACGCAGATAATCCGGCCCGGCGTCGTTTTCTTGCGGGCGTAACGGGGGCGCGTGGTGCCCGGGGTACTCGTACTCATGCGGCTTTCTTTCTCTTCTTTGCAGGGAAGGCGCCCGTTTCGACAAAGGTGCGAACCTCGTCATTACTCATTTGATCGGCCAGGGTACGGCGGGCGCTGTCGACGCTGGCGCGGTGGAGTGCGGCGAGGTCTTCATCTGTCAGCAGCTTTGCCATCTCAGCCCGGACGGAGCCGGTATAGATGCTGTCATCCAAAGTGGCGTTGAGGTCATACTTGCCCCAGTACTCCTCGTTGATGCGGTCCTTGTTGTTGCCCGCATTGGCCGTCCCGCGCAGGCGCTTGAGGATGAAGTCCTCGCGCGACTTGATCGCGTAGTGATTGACCTGTGCGAGGTCATACCCCACGCTCTCAGAGTTGCAGCGCCAGCCCTTTTCGTAAAACCGTGTGCCCTGATCCAGGCCAGACCCGTTGTACCACTTCACATGCTCGGGCCCAGGCATGGGTTTGTGCTTGTGAAACCGCGGGCGGTGGACGCCGAGGTAGTCAAACTTGGCCGGGCGGAAGAGGGTCTTGAACCCCCAGACCAGACCATTTTCAGGATCGTCATCGGTGGATCCGCGGGTGAAGCGCTCGGTGACGAGCTGGTCCGGATCGAACTCCCTCTTCCCGGCCGAGCCCATCATTTTCCAGCACGCCGAGATCGCCGAGGCGTCGGGGCAGGCGGCGATGAGGGTTTGCACAGATCGATCGCCCGTTTTCACGTTGAGGAATTCATCAGCGTCGATCACCAGGGCCCACTCTGCTTCCCGGAAGGCAGGGTGGCTGTTGATCTTGGAGTAGGCCGACCGCTGGGGATCCATCTTGGGCCCTTGCGGATTGTCTATGTGAATGACGAGGCCCATGGCATTGAGCCTGTTGAGCATGAGGTTCGTGCCATCGGAGCAATCGTTAGAGCAGATCATGAACCCGTCAAACCCGATGGACAGGTGGTACGCTATCCACTCCAGAAGGTAGGGACCTTCATTCTTCATGGTCGAGCAGACGATGTGTTTCATGAGTTGCCAGCCTCGGAAGCTGCTGCCTTGGCGCGTTCGAGCTGGGCAGCGTGGCGTTTCGCGGCGTCCTCCACCGTATCGCCGCCATGGGTTGTGATGCCCACATTGGCCTGGGCGGCGGCTGCCATGGCCGCGCGACGCTCGGTCTTCCGCGCTGTCTTGGATCCGTTGATGAACTTGGCGATTTCCTTGTTGGGAACGCCCTTCGCCTGCATCTCCTTCACTTTGTTCTGCCATTCCTTGGGCAGATGGTGCGTGAAGAGCACGTCATCGAGCTGGTCCATGGGCGTGCGGCCGGCATCCCGAAGCTCCGACACCCAGGGCGCATACTCGCCCGCCTCTCGCAAGGTCTTCACCTTGGCTTCGTGGAATTCCAGCGCCTTCGCCTCCAGCTTTGCGAGCTTTGCGTCAGATCGTAGGACGGCCATGACCTCCTTCGTGCGAGGGGCAAGGTCAGCGACGTTGCGCTCGTCTGCTTCGTTGCGGTCAAAAATCGCGAAATACTCCGCGTTGTACTTGCCGACCTTGTTGTTCACGTTGCCGCGCACCCGCCGCAGGAGGTAGGCTTCATAGCTTTTGACGGCGTAGTGATGAAGCTCCACCAGATCCCGGCCAATGGTGGGGGAGGTGGAGCGCCAGCCGCTCAGGTTGAACTCCTTGGGCATGTCCTTGCCAGAGCCGTTCACCCAGCGCCTCTCGAGCATGGCAGCGATGGCCTCGGGATTTTTGTCACCGCCTTTTACCTTGGGCCTGTGGATGCCGAAGGCCACGTCCGGCGACGGGCGGAACATCGTTTTCACGCCCCAGCCCTTGCGGAACTTGAAGGGCGCGCACTTCGTGTAGGCTTCCGTGACAAGTCCCGGGTTCCAATCGAGGATGTCCGCGGACCCGAAGAACTGCCATGTCATTGCGATGGCCCAGGCGTCCTCTGGGATCTCCTTCATCAGCGCATGGAGCGAGTTGTCACCGGTCTTCACCGAGACGAACTCATCGGCGTCCATGACCATGATCCATTCGCTATCAAGGATTTCCTGATTGCTTCTGGCAAGCCTGAGTGCGTTCGGCTGCGGTTTGCCGCCTTCGGGGACGTCATTGCGGAAGTGTTGGCAATACCCCATCTCCTCGAGGCGCATGAGCATCTCGTCCGTGCCATCACCGCAATTGTTGGTATAGACGCAGATATTGTCGAAACCGATCATGTGATGATAGGCCACCCATTCGATCAGCGAGTGGCCTTCGTCTTTCATCATCGAAAACAGGGTGAATTTGTGCTTCGGCGCCACCGTGGGCCCTCCTGCGGATACTCTACCTCAATCCTCTGAACATCGCTGCTTCCGGTAAACGGATCGTTGTCCGCGGCGATGCTTCGGGCGTTCTTTTTGTTGAGCTGACCATACTGGAGGCTGCGCCGCCTGTCGAGGATCGCCGTCTGCGGCCCTTGACGTTCTTTCCCGAGGGGCGACATACAGCCCTAGAATGCAATCCACCCGAAGGAGCCTCCCATGGCGTTCGAGCTTCCCGATCTTCCCTATGCCCATGATGCACTTGCTGACGCGGGCATGTCCAAGGAGACGCTGGAGTACCACCACGACCTGCACCACAAGGCCTATGTCGACAACGGCAACAAGGCCATCGCGGGCACCGAGTGGGAGGGCAAGTCCCTCGAAGACATCATCACCGGCACCTACGATGCAGGTGCCGTCGCGCAAAACGGCATCTTCAACAACATGTCCCAGCTTTGGAACCACAATCAGTTCTGGGAGATGATGGGACCCGGCGAGAGCAAAATGCCCGGAGAGCTTGAAGCCGCGCTGAAAGAGACCTTCGGGTCCGTCGATCAGTTCAAGACAGAGTTCTCGGCTGCAGGCGCAGGCCAGTTCGGCTCTGGTTGGGCGTGGCTCGTGAAGAATGCGGATGGCAGCCTGGCCGTGACGAAGACCGAAAATGGCGTCAATCCGCTGTGCTTCGGCCAGACGGCCTTGCTGGGCTGTGATGTGTGGGAGCATTCCTACTACATCGACTTCCGCAACAAGCGCCCGGCATACCTCACGAATTTCCTCGACAACCTCGTGAACTGGGAGAATGTCGCGTCACGGCTGTAGTCGCCGCGATATCTGATAGGATCAGAAGGGCGTCTCTGTCGGGGCGCCCTTTCTGTTTGCCGGGGGAGCACATGGCATCACTAACCGGGTTAAGCGATCGCATCGCCTACATCTTGTGCGGCGCGGCGGGGGGCGCGCTGGCCTACAGTGTCGGAGGGTGGCTTGTGTCGAGCACGGGGCGCGAATTTTCGCTGATCGGGTTCGTTGCGCTTTGGCTCCTGTGGTCGCTGGGTCTAAGCCTTCTTTGGCTGTTTTACTCGCCACTCAGTGGCCGCAACGTTGCCCTTCGACGGGCGCAGAAGGCTGGCGAGAAGGCGGATTCCGGCGAGAACGAGGATGATGGGGGTGTAAACGGCTGATGTGGTGGCTTCTTGGCACCGCCCTCGGTGCTTTCATTCTCTATGCCTGGTGGATTGAGCCGGCCTTGCGGCTGCGGGTCCAGCAGTGGGACGTCACCTCGAAGGTTTGGCGCGGTCCTGATCTCAGGATCGTCATCCTCTCAGACATCCATGCTGGCTGGCCTTATGTGTCGCTGTCGCGGGTGCGCAGGATCGTGGACCGCGCCAATGCCCTGTCGCCTGACCTCGCTGTCAATCTTGGGGATCTTGGTTCAGCGCACTTCTTGTCAACGCGATACACCAAACGCGACGTGGTCGACGCCCTGGCGCATTTCAAAGGCGCGTTGGGCACGTATTACATCCTCGGCAATCACGATTGGTGGCAAGATCGCGAGGCGCTCGGGGCCCGCGCCGTGCCCGAGGCTGCGCGCGCCTTGTCCGAAGCGGGGTTGAGTTTTCTCGACAACGAGGCGCAGCTTTTGGATCACGGGGATCACAAGTTTGCAGTCGTCGGACTGGGCGATCAGAGGCCCCATTCCCATGACCCGGCATTTCCGGGGTTTGACGACCTTGAGCTCGCACTTTCGTCGGTTCCCGCCGATGTGCCCGCGATTCTATTGGCGCATGAACCGGACGTCTTCCCCGACGTACCCGCGAACGTGGCCCTGGTCTTGTCCGGCCATACCCATGGCGGGCAAGTGCGCTTTGGCAGTTGGGCGCCCTTTATCCGGTTTTCGCGCAATGAGGTGTTCTTCTACGGTCCCTATGAGACCAAGGACGGGCGCAAGCTTGTGATTTCAGGCGGGATCGGTTGCGCGAATGTGCCCGCCCGGTTTGGAGTTCCCCCCGAGATCACCGTCGTCACCCTTCGAGCGGCGACCTGACCAGAAGGTCCACGGGCTGGTCGCCCGTAGGCGTGATGCTGGTGCCAGACGCCCCAACACAGCGGAACGCTTTTTTTCAGCTAAGCGGCAGGCTTGCGGCGACAGGCTCAAGCGCGGTGAGGGCGTCTTCAATTGTTGCCACGACTGCAAAAAGCTCTTTCAGGCCGGGATCAGCAAAGCCCTGCGTGACGGTGTGATCAATCAGCTCCGTCAGAGGCGACCAATACCCCTCTATGTCGACAAGCAGGATGGGCTTACGGTGAAGTCCGAGCTGCGCCCATGTCAGAACCTCGAAAAACTCGTCCAGCGACCCCGCACCCCCCGGCAGAACCACGATGGCATGGGCATTCATGAACATCACCTTTTTGCGCTCGTGCATGTTCTCGGTGACGACATATCGGGTCAGGTCGACCTTACCCACTTCCATCTGCACGAGGTGTTCGGGAATGACGCCGAATGTCTCTCCCCCCGCGTGCTGGGCTGCGCGGGCGACTTCGCCCATGAGGCCCACGTCGCCCGCCCCGTATACCAGCCGCCACCCGCGCGTTCCAAGCTCGCCCCCGAGTTTTCGCGCGGCCTCTGCATAGGCAGGCCGGACGCCCGGGCGAGAACCGCAAAAGACGCAAAGCGACAGGGTTGGATCAGGCATTTTATCCTCGGTTGGGAGATAGGGTTTCAGGGCTTCACGCTGGATAGCCGAAGGTCTAGGCTATGCACAACCAATGCGGGGGGCGCATGGGTCTTGTCGCGGACGCAGCTTTTGGGACCGGGGGCCGCGTCCAAGGGAGAGTGACGATGGAGCCATCCTCGGGCAAAAAACGCAGGTTTCGCATCGTAGCGAGCGCTGTTGTCGTCGTCTTTTTGCTGGGCACGGCCGTCTTCGTTCACCGCGCCTACGCGCCGACGAATGAGCCGCCGCAAGTTGAAGTCGCCGAGGCGGCTCCGCCTGATCCCAGTGTTGTGGGTCAGCCCGAGGCTGATCCTGCTGATGCAAGCCCAGCGGTGGAAACAGCGCCGGCCGAGGAAGAGCCTTCCAGCAAAATGCGCGCGCCAGCCTTTGACGTCGTGCGCGTCGATGCCGATGGTGAGGGCCTCGTTGCCGGGCTCGCGGAACCGGGGTCCGAGGTGTCTGTGCTCTTGGATGGGGAAAACCTCGCTGCAGCGCCTGCAGATGCGGCGGGGCGGTTTGCGGTCTTTCTGTCCCTTGCGCCGTCTGAGAAGACGCGCGTGATGTCGCTTCTTGCGCGGCTCGATGGCAACGAGATGCGTTCCACAGCGACGGTGATCATCAGCCCCTCCGAGATGTCAGACCCCGGCAAGCAAGAAGAGCTGGTCGCGGAAGCCGCGCCCGTGGCAGCGACCGCCGGTGGGATTGCCGCAGGTGCCGATGAAGAGGTTGCCAGTTTGCCGGTAGCTTCTGACGAAAAGACAGAGCCTGAAGCGGCCGCGGCGATGGGGAGCGGTGCCTCCGTTCAGGACGTCGGGGCCCGTGAGCCGGATGCCGACGATGACCCAGGCGTGGCAGTTGCGGTAAAGGTTATGGAGGAGAGCGCGACCCCAGAAGATACCAAGGGGGCCGATGCCGGAGACGTTGCTGCGGGTGATGCGCTGGAAGAAGCAGCCGAAGACGAGGGTGCTCTTGCCGATGCTGGCCCGTCTGTGGTCGCTCCGTCACGGCCAAGTCCGACGGAGGATGCATCGCCGCAGCTACCTGAAATCGCCAGCACATCCGAACCTGCACCGTCGCTGGCTGCGGAGGACACTCCCGAAGACGAACGCCAGGCGGCATCGTCGGGCGGGGAGGCCGCGACAGGAGGGGACAGCTTGATCGCAGCGCTGGAGGATGAAGCTTCGGCTGGCCGTTCAGTGGCTGGTGAGGCAGCGGAACTTGACGATGCGTCTCGCGACCAAGGCAACGAGGACGAAGCCGATGCAATCCCGGCGCCCCCGTCCGGCGAGGCAACCGGTGCAACCGAGGTGGCTGAACGGAGTGCTTCGGATACGGAGGAGGCGCGCGCGCCGCAGCTGCTTTTGGCGGACGAGGAGGGCATCACAGTTCTTCAAAGCCCGGAGGCCATGACGAATGTCGCCCTCGATACGATCTCTTACGACGAAGGCGGCGATGTGAGCCTTGGCGGGCGCGCATTGGGCAGTGGGTTTGTGCGCGTGTATCTCGACGACAAACCCATCACCACATCGCGGATCGAGGCGAATGGGACCTGGCGAACCGGCCTCCCGGAGGTCGATAGCGGCGTCTACATATTGCGGGTCGACGAAGTGGCAGAGGATGGGGAGGTCACCTCGCGGATCGAGACGCCGTTCAGACGCGAGGATCCCGATGTGGTCGCAGAACTTACGGCAGCGCGTTCCGAGTCACAGTCCGGGTCCGGGGCGGACGTCACAGCCCCGCTGCAACAGGACGTGTTCACTGTTCAGCCAGGCTCTACCCTGTGGGCGATTGCGCGGGCAAATTACGGCGAGGGGCAGCTTTACGTAAAAGTGTTCGAGGCCAATCGAGACCGTATCCGCGACCCGGATCTGATTTACCCGGGCCAGGTTTTCGATATTCCGGAGTGACCTCGTGACGACCCAAGCCGCGCCCGAAGCGCGCGCGCAAACGCGGGCGGAAATCGGCATCATCCGCCGTGTCCTGCCGTATCTTTGGCCAGCGGGCGAACGTGCGATGCGTATACGCATCGTGCTGGTCCTCCTGTCCCTTGTGGCAGCGAAGATCGTAACGGTTTTCACACCCATGCTCATGGCCGGTGCAGTGGACAGCCTTGCGGGGGAACGCCCGGATCCAGCCGGGATGCTGGCCGCAGGAGCCCTGGGTTTGACGCTGGCCTATGTCCTGTTCCGGCTGCTCAATACGGGATTTCAGGAGCTTCGCGGTGTCCTTTTCGCTCCGGTCGCGCAGCAGGCGCTGCGCCGCCTTGGTCTGTCGACATTTCGCCACATCCACCGGCTGAGCCTGCGCTACCACATCACGCGCAAGACCGGTGGTCTGAGCCGCGTGATGGAGCGCGGTGTGAAGGGCGTGGCCTTCCTGCTCCGGTTCCTGCTTGTCACGATCGGTCCGCTCATCCTTGAGCTGCTGCTGGTGTCCCTCGTCCTATGGGCGTTCTTCGATGTGCGATATCTCCTCGTGCTGCTGGCGGCGGTGACGGCCTTTGTCGTCTTCACAACGCTCGTGACCGAGTGGCGCGTCAAGATCCGGCGCGAGATGAACGCGCAGGACAACGACGCCAACCAGAAAGCCATCGACAGTTTGCTGAATTTCGAGACCGTGAAGTATTTCGGCGCCGAGCGTTGGGAGACAGACCGTTACGACACCGCCATGGCGGGCTACGAGGCGGCCGCGAACCGGACATCCTATTCCCTGGGGCTTCTCAATATGGGGCAGGCGTTCATCGTGAACGGGGCTCTCATGGCTGTCCTCGTCATGGCACTTCTTGATGTCCGGGAGGGCGGGATGACCGTGGGGGATTTCGTGCTCGTCAACAGCTACATGATGCAGATCATGATGCCGCTCAATCTGCTGGGCTTCGTCTACCGCGAGATCCGGCAGAGCCTTGTGGACATGGGGGAGATGTTTCTTCTCCTTGATGAAGTGCCAGAGGTGAAGGATGCGCCGGGGGCGTCGGTCCTTTCGGTCCCTGAAGGGCGGATCGAGTTCGATGCCGTCACCTTCGGATACGATACTTCACGACCGATCCTGCGGGGGCTGAGCCTGACTGTGGAACCCGGGGAAACGGTGGCCATTGTCGGGCCGTCCGGGGCCGGAAAGTCGACCATCGGGCGACTCCTCTTCCGGTTTTACGATGTGCAGGAGGGCGCGGTGAGGATTGACGGGCAGGACATCCGTGACGTGACGCAGGACAGCCTGCATGCGGCGATCGGAGTTGTTCCCCAGGACACGGTCCTCTTCAACGATACGATTCTCTACAACATCGCCTATGGCAAGGTCGGAGCCACGAAGAACGAGATCGAGGATGCCGCCCGCGCGGCGCAAATCCATGAGTTCATCGTCAGTCTGCCAGACGGCTATGACACGGTCGTGGGAGAACGCGGCCTCAAGCTGTCTGGTGGAGAAAAGCAGCGCGTGGGCATTGCCCGAACGCTGCTCAAGGACCCGCCGGTCCTGATCCTCGACGAGGCGACGTCAGCGCTCGATACCGAGACAGAGCACGGCATCATGGAAGCGCTCGTGGCCATGGGGGCAGGGCGCAGCGTGGTGACGATAGCGCACCGGTTATCCACAGTCGTTGAGGCAGACAGGATTGTTGTTCTCGAAGATGGTCAGGTCGCTGAAATGGGCGGGCACGAGACACTCCTCGCGGAGGGCGGTCGCTACGCCGCGCTGTGGCATCTGCAGCAAAACGACGCCGCATGACATGTGGCGGGTGCCGCCTGCCTCGGACGGCTCCCACCCGCCCGGACCGGTGCTTGCATCTGGTCTAGGTTCCCCTGTTCCCC
>JBCDGS010000019.1:0-53356 GCA_038751055.1 Pseudomonadota bacterium
ACGCGTCCTTCATCGACGATCTGGGCGCAGACTCGCTCGATACCGGTGAGCTCGTGATGGCCTTCGAAGAAGAGTTCGGGATCGAGATCCCCGATGATGCCGCTGAAACGATCCAGACCTTCGGCGACGCTGTGGGCTTTATCAACCAGAACGCCTGATCCGGCTTCGGATGGGATGATGCGGCGCCCTCGGGCGCCGTTTTCTTTTGCGCGAACGGTTGCTCGCGCGCCGTCTCCCGCTTGAGGGGGGCGGGGAGGCTCTATAGAAGAGCGCGAAACAGTGGGAGGCATGGGTATGCGGCGTGTCGTTGTAACCGGGCTTGGGATGGTCACGCCCCTCGCGGACGGCGTGGAAGCCACCTGGAGGCGTATTCTCGCGGGTGAAAGCGGCGCGGGCACGATCGCGCGCTTCGATGCCTCCCATCTCGCCACGACATATGCCTGTGAAGTGCCGCTTGAGGGCGAGGATGCCTTCGTTGCGGAGACGTATATGGAGCCCAAAGAACGCCGGAAAGTCGACGACTTCATCCTTTTTGGGCTGGCGGCGGCACAACAGGCCGTCGAGCATGCGGGGTGGGTGGCCGACACGGTCGACAAGCAGCACCGCACCGGCGTCATGATCGGCTCTGGCATCGGGGGGCTGTCCTCGATCGCCGATACGGCAGTGCTGATCAAGGAGCGCGGACCGCGCCGGGTTTCCCCCTTCTTCATCCCCGGGGCGCTCACCAATCTGGTGAGTGGGCAGGTCTCGATCCGCTATGGGTTCAAAGGCCCTAACCATGCTGTCGTCACCGCCTGTTCCACGGGGGCGCACGCGATCGGGGATGCGGCGCGCCTCATCGCGTTTGACGATGCGGATGTGATGATAGCCGGGGGCGCTGAAGCCGCCATTTGCGAGATCGGCATCGCGGGCTTCAACGCCTGCAAGGCCCTGTCCACCAAGCGCGCGGACGACCCGCAACGCGCGTCGAGGCCCTATGACGCGGACCGCGACGGGTTCGTCATGGGCGAAGGGGCGGGCGTCGTGGTCCTCGAGGAGTATGAGCACGCAAAGGCGCGCGGAGCGACGATCTACGCGGAGGTGTGCGGTTACGGCCTGTCAGGGGACGCCTATCACATCACCGCCCCGTCTGCGGACGGGGATGGTGGAAGCCGGTCGATGGCGGCGGCTCTCGCCCGCGCTGGGATCACGGCCGGAGATCTGGACTACATCAACGCCCATGGCACATCGACGATGGCTGACACGATTGAGCTTGGCGCCGTCGAGCGCATGGTGGGCGATGCGGCGTCGACGGTGACGATGTCCTCGACGAAATCTGCCACGGGACATCTTCTTGGTGCCGCGGGGGCGATCGAGGCGATCTTTTCGATCCTCGCGATCCGCGATCAGGTGGCGCCGCCGACGATCAACCTCGAGACACCGGCGGTGGAAACGGCCATCGACCTTGCGCCCAATGCCAAGCGCGCGCGGGACATTACCTATGCCCTCTCGAACTCATTCGGGTTTGGTGGAACGAATGCCAGCGTGATCTTCGGGAAGGTCTGAGTCGATGTGGCGGCATCTCGCATCCAACATGCTGTCGCTTCTGGCGGTGGTCCTTTTCCTCGCCGGAGGGGTTATCCTATGGGCGCAGGGGCAGTACCGCGCCGCTGGGCCGCTCACTGAGGCGATCTGTTACCAGGTGGCATCGGGCTCCTCCATGGGCCGTGTGGCGCGGGAGCTTGCCTCTCAGGACGCTGTGTCGAGCCGCGCTCTGTTTCGCATGTCCGCTGACTACACGGACCGCGCGGCGGACTTGAAGGCGGGGTCGTTTCTGATCGAACCGGGCGCGTCGATGGAAGAGATCCTCGGACAGATCACAACAGCGGGGGCGAGTACCTGCGGCACGGAGGTCATCTACCGCGTCGGGGTCAACCGCCTGTCGGTGCTGGTGCGGGAGCTGGATCCGGGGACCAATTCGTTCGAAGCGCAGGCCAACTTTGCGCCGGCCGAAGAAGATGCGCCCGCCGCCTATGCCGAAGCGAAGGCCAATCAGGACACGCGGTTTCGCATAGCTGTGGCCGAAGGCGCAACGTCTTGGCAGATCGTAACATCGCTGCGCGACATCGACATCCTGAGCGGGGCCGTAGCCGATATCCCGGCTGAAGGGGCCTTGGCGCCCAACTCCTATGAAGTTGCTGTAGGCGACGCCCGCGATGCGCTGGTGGCGCGGATGATCTCCGAGCAGGAAGAGGTGCTGGCAGAGGCGTGGGCGAACCGCGAGGACGGGCTGCCCTATGCCAATGAGGCCGAAGCGCTCGTGATGGCGTCGATCATTGAAAAGGAAACCGGCGTGGCGGCTGAGCGGCGCCAGGTGGCGTCTGTCTTCGTGAACCGGCTGGAGCAGGGGATGAAGCTGCAGACGGACCCGACGGTGATCTATGGTATCACCCGTGGCGAAGGTGTTCTGGGCCGAGGTCTGCGCCAATCAGAGCTGCGTCGAGAGACACCCTGGAACACCTACGTCATTGAAGGCTTGCCGCCGACGCCCATTGCCAACCCTGGCGCCGAGAGCATCCGCGCGGCGCTTGATCCCGACGATACACCCTACATCTTCTTCGTTGCGGATGGCACAGGGGGCCACGCATTCGCGGTGACACTTGCGGAGCACAACGAGAATGTGGCGCGCTGGCGGGCTATTGAGGCCGAGCGGGCCGAGGAGGCCGCCTCCGAGTAGCTCGGCGGTAACCCTCTGTTAAGATTAAGATTTCGTTAGGCCCACCGCGCGGTGCGCCCGGTTTTCGGTCCTGAGAAATCTTGACTCGGCGAACGGTCCGAGGTACACCTTCAATCAAGCTGGAAGAAATGGGCAAGCGGCCAAGGGACCCCCTTGGGCCGCTTTTTTTGTGCCCGCCAACGACCCCTTCCCGCTGTTTCTGAAAGGTGGAGCCAGCATGGCTATGAGGGACCCTCCCCATGTGGAGGGCGTGGGACAGGAGCGTCATGCCCATATCGGCCTGATGCTCAACCGAGCGATCGACGAAATCGAGCAGGTCATCGAGGCCATCGGAAAGGGCGACTTTTCCGGGGCCACTGAACTGCCCCGTCTCAAGCGGGACATGGTTTCGGCGGCAAAGCAACTTCGCGACGCGGAGATCGAACTTGATGCACAAAGACACCGAGACGAAGGCCGCGTCCCTGGCGCGGATAAACCCATCGACTTTGAGGCGCGGCGACGTGCGCTCGGGAGCCGCCTGGATCAGCTCCGAGACGCGGTTGGTCCAGGAGCTGTTTCTGAGTGACCTAGAGGAGGAGGACGTCCGTGCCTTGCCGTATATCTGGGAGTTCTGGGCCCATGAGCACCAGCTTGCGCCGGAGGGTGAGTGGCGGAACTGGATTATTCTCGGTGGGCGCGGGGCCGGCAAGACGCGGGCCGGGGCGGAATGGGTGCGCAGCCAGGTCGAGGGCGCGCTGCCCTATGACGCCGGGACGGCCGCACGCGTGGCTCTGGTTGCCGAGACATATGATCAGGCGCGCGATGTCATGGTGTTCGGGGAGAGCGGCATCCTTGCCTGCTCCCCCCCCGACCGAAAGCCTGAGTGGCAGGCCACGCGCCGGCGACTGGTCTGGCCCAATGGCGCAGAGGCGAAATGCTATTCGGCCAATGATGCGGAGGCCCTGCGGGGCCCTCAATTCGATGCGGCCTGGGCTGATGAGCTGGCAAAGTGGCCGGTGAACGAAGCCTGGAACAATCTTCAGTTCGCCCTGCGGCTGGGAGACGCCCCGCGCGCCGTGGTGACGACCACGCCCCGGAATGTGCATCAGTTGCGCGATCTGTTGAACGATCCAGCGTCAGTGCAGACGCAGGCACCGACGGATGCCAATCGCGCCTATCTCGCGTCGTCGTTCCTCGAGCACGTCCGAACACGCTACGCGAACACGCGCCGGGGGCGTCAGGAGCTGGATGGTATCCTCCTCGAAGACATCGAGGGTGCGTTTTGGACGACAGATGTGCTGGAGCAGGCGGCCTTTGACATCCGGCCAGAGGTGGACCGGGTTGTCGTGGCCGTGGACCCACCCGCCGGGGACCGCGGCGATGCCTGCGGGATCATCGTTGTCGGCGTTCAGATGCAGGGGCCGCCCATCGACTGGCGGGCCTTTGTGCTTGCTGATTGCTCGGTCGCGGCGGGAACGCCGCTGCGCTGGGCTCAGGCAGCTTGCCGGGCCGCAGATGAATATGGCGCAGACCGGATCGTTGCGGAGGTCAATCAAGGCGGCGCGATGGTCGAGGCCATGATCCGTCAGGTTGATCCTTTCGTGGCCTACAGGGGCCTCCATGCGTCGCGGAGCAAGGCGGCGCGGGCAGAGCCTGTGGCAGGCCTCTATGAGCAGGGGCGCGTGCGTCACGCCCGAGGCCTCACGGCTCTTGAGGATCAGATGTGCCAGATGACCGAGCGCGGTTTTTCAGGCTCCGGGTCGCCGGACCGCGTTGATGCGCTGGTCTGGGCGCTGACGGACACGATGATCGAGCCTGCAAAGCAATGGAAATCGCCCCGCCTGCGCGGCCTTTGAACGACAAATCAGGAGCTTATGACATGGTTTTCAACCTGTTCAATTCCGCAAACCCGGCCCCGTCGGAGGCCAAGGCCTCTGCCACGGGTCCGGTCATCGCGTACCATTCCTCCGGACGGGTCGCGTGGTCCCCGCGGGATCCTGTGACGCTCACGAAAGTGGGCTTCACCGGCAATCCGGTAGGCTTTCGCGCGGTCAAGTTGGTCGCGGAGGCGGCGGCGGCGCTGCCTTTGGTTTTGCAGGACGCTGAGCGGCGCTATGAGACGCATCCTATTGTCGATCTTCTGCGGCGACCGAACGGAGCGCAGGGGCGCGCCGACCTTCTGGAGGCGCTCTATGGCCAGCTTTTGCTGAGCGGGAACGGCTATGTCGAGGCGGTGGGCGAGGGCTTTCCGGCGGAGCTGCACGTGTTGCGGTCCGACCGGATGAGCCTCGTGCCTGGCGCCGATGGCTGGCCGGTGGCCTATGAGTACAATGTGAGCGGGCGGAAGCACCGCTTTCACGTGACTGACGGCTTTTCGCCGATCTGCCATGTGAAGGCCTTCCATCCGCAGGATGACCATTACGGGCTCTCGCCTCTGCAGGCGGCCGCGACGGCGCTGGACGTGCATTCGAGCGCGACGCGCTGGTCGAAAGCGCTCCTTGATAACGCTGCGCGGCCATCGGGTGCGATTGTCTACAAGGGGGCGGACGGCCAGGGGCAGATGGCCCCGGATCAATATGATCGGCTCGTCAGCGAGATGGAGATGCACCATCAAGGCGCGCGGAACGCCGGGCGCCCGATGCTTCTCGAAGGCGGGCTGGACTGGAAGCCCATGGGCTTTTCGCCCTCTGACATGGAGTTCCAAAAGACAAAGGAAGCCGCCGCGCGCGAGATCGCGACGGCGTTCGGCGTGCCCCCCATGCTCCTCGGGATCCCGGGGGAGGCGACCTATGCCAATTATCAGGAGGCACACCGGGCATTCTATCGCCTGACGGTGCTGCCTTTGGCGACCAAGGTCTGTGCGGCGATCGGGGCGTGGCTTGGCGCTATGACCGGGGAGATCATTGAGCTGAGACCGGATCTGGATCAGGTGCCGGCGCTCTCGGCAGAGCGGGAAGCGCAATGGACCCGGGTCGCTGGCGCGGATTTCCTGACCGACGCAGAGAAACGGCTTTTGCTCGGCCTGCCGGTGCAGGAGGTCGGCGATGAGTAGCGATGAGACCAAAAGCACGGCCTTTGACCGCGTGCCCGTTTACTACACGACATTGGGTGAGGCGGAGAGTTTGGTCTCTGGCCTGCACGGTCGCGTGGAGTTGCTGGAGGGCCTGGTGCGCCAGATGGAGACACAGCGCGCCGTAGACCAGGAAAAGCAAAAGTTCATCGAAGAGCGCTTTAACCGGCTTGATCAGAGGCTCGTAAAGATCGAGGGGCACACATCGCGCCTCGTATGGCTGATCATCGCGGCGATTATTGGGGGCTTGATGTCGTTTGTGATGCGAGGGGGCGTCATCACGATCTGAACCGCCGGGGGTGCGGAGAATGCGACGGGGATCGCCTCACACCAACTATGCAGGAGATGCGATATGGCAGAAAGCTTTGGGCTTGAGCGAAAATTCTGCCGGCTCAAGGGGCCGGTGACGTTGAACGCGGATATGGAGATCGAGGGCTATGCCTCGCTCTTTGGCGTCAAGGATACCGGTGGCGACATCGTCGTGACGGGCGCCTATACGGCGTCGCTCACGGCGCTGAAGCAGGCCGGGCAGAGCGTGAAGATGCTTTGGCAGCACCGACCTGAGGAGCCTATCGGGCTCTGGGACGAAGTGCGCGAAACCGAAAAGGGCCTTTATGTCAAAGGCCGCCTTTTGCCGGACGTTGCGCGGGCGCGCGAGGCGGCAGCCCTCTTGGGGGCTGGCGCGATTGACGGCCTGTCCATCGGCTATCGCACGATCAGGGCGGCCAAGAATTCCAAGGGCCAGAGGCTCTTGAACGAGCTGGAGCTTTGGGAGGTGTCGCTTGTGACGTTCCCGATGCTGCCGGAGGCGCGGGTGGGATCCAAGGGCCAGGAGCCCGCGGATGCCGTTCTGCGCGAAATTGCGGGGGCGTTCGAGAATGCCCGCGCCGAGCTGGCCCGGACCTGAGCCAGCGGTCTCAACCACCCGAAAGGATGATCATGACGACACCTGAGACGACGGCTCAGGCCGGGGAAGATCTGTCTCCGGCCCATGCCGTGAAGCAGGCGCTTGCCGGCTTCATCGGCGATCTGGGCGAATTCCAGAGCGACATTCAACGCAAACTCGAAAAGCAGGAAGAAAAGCTGACCATGCTGACCAAATCGAAACTGACCCGTCCGGCGCTGGCTGCCGGTCCCGTGGAAGCCCCGCATCAGAAGGCGTTCAACGCGTATCTGCGCTCCGGCGATGACGATGGGCTGCGCGGCCTTGAGATGGAGGAAAAGGCTCTGGCGGTGTCCGGCGACGGCGGCTACCTCGTCGATCCGCAGACGTCCGAGATCGTGAAATCGGCGCTGACATCCACCGCCTCAATCCGCGCGGTGGCCAATGTCGTCAACGTCGATGCGACGTCCTACGACGTGCTGATCGACCATGGCGATGTCGGCACGGGCTGGGCGACGGAGACGTCCACCGTTGCAGAGACGGCCACGCCGCAGATCGACCGCATCTCGATCGCGTTGCACGAGCTGTCCGCGCTTCCCAAGGCGTCTCAACGGCTTCTCGATGACAGTGCCTTCGACGTCGAAGGTTGGCTGGCGGAGCGGATCGCCGACAAGTTTGCCCGAGCAGAGGCGAATGCGTTCATCAATGGCGACGGCAGCGACAAGCCGCGCGGGTTTCTGACGCACTCCATCGTGCCTGAAGAGACCTGGGCCTGGGACAGCCTCGGCTATGTCGCATCGGGCACGGATGGTCAGGTCACCGCGGACGGGATCGTCGAGGTGATCTATGCCCTCGGAGCGCCCTACCGTGCGAACGGGACCTTTGTGATGAATTCCAAAGTTGCGGCCCTTGTGCGCAAGCTCAAGGACAGCGACGGGCGCTTCTTGTGGGCGGACGGTCTGGCCGCTGCCGAGCCGGCGCGCCTCATGGGGTATCCCGTCCTTATCGCCGAGGACATGCCGGATGCAGAAGACGGTTCGCATTCGATTGCGTTCGGTGATTTTGGCGCGGGCTACACGGTCGCGGAGCGTCCGGACCTGCGCGTGCTGCGCGATCCGTTCAGCGCCAAGCCGCACGTGCTGTTTTACGCGACCAAGCGCGTAGGCGGGGATGTGAGCGACTTTGCCGCGATCAAGATCCTGAAGCTCGCCGCGTCCTAATGCGCGCGACACCGGGGGGCTGAGGTCCCCCAAAAGGCGCGTGCCAGATCGCCATGCCCAAACCGCTGCCCCCCTGCCGTCCCGGCCGGGCGTTGCAGTCGGGAGGGCACCGGGGCGGCGCGCGCCTTTCACATTCTTGGGATTTTGGGATCGAGGATTGGAGATTTCGATGATGCTCATCGAAGAGACAGGCATCCCGGACACTGCTTTGCCGGTGGATGCGTTCAAGGCCCATCTGCGTCTTGGTAAGGGGTTTTCGGATAGCGCGCTGCAGGATGCAGTTCTCGCGTCCTTCCTGCGCGCCGCGATGGCCGCGATCGAGGCCCGGACCGGGAAGATACTGCTTGATCGGGCGTTTTCATGGTCGCTGACGGCGTGGCGCGACTGTGCCGCGCAGACCCTGCCGATTGCGCCGGTGACAGAGGTGACGCAACTTCTTTTGCGTGATGCCGATGGGGGCGAGACGGTCGCTGATGCGGACAGCTACCGCCTGATCATGGATCATCAGCGGCCGGTTTTGACGGCGCGCGGCACAGACTTGCCGGCTGTTCCATCCGAGGGCGAAGTCGTGATCTGGTTTCGCGCTGGCTTTGCCTTAGCCTTCGAGGATCTGCCGTCTGACCTTGCGCTCGCGGTCTTCCTTCTGGCGGCGCATTACTACGAGAACCGCGCGGAGGTTGCGCTGGGCGGCGGAGACATGCCCTATGGTGTGTCGGTGCTGATAGAGCGCTACAAGGTTGTGCGCCTCGTTGCTGGGATGCGGTCATGAGGATGCCGTCTTTGAACCGGCCGCTCCTTCTGGAGGAACGGGCGAGGGCCTCAGATGGCGCAGGGGGCTTTACCGAGACCTGGACGCCGCTTGGCACGCTTTGGGCGGAGCTCAAGGCTGGATCGGGGCGCGAGAAAGGCGAGGGGCTCGCAACGCTGAGCCTCGCGCATTACCGGATAACGGTGCGTGCCGCGCCCCATGGGGCCCCGTCAAGGCCGAAGGCAGATCAACGCTTTCGCGACGGGACGCGCATCTTCCGCATCCTCGCAGTTCTTGAGGCCGGGCATGACGGCCGGTTTCTGCAGTGCAACGTGGTCGAGGAGGTGGTGGCATGAGTTATGCGGGCTCATCCGCTTTGCAGGCGGCGGTCTATCAGCATCTGATCGCGGATGCCGCGCTTCAGGGCCTGGTGGGCATGGATATCTATGACGCACTGCCGATCGGGATCGCTCCGGCGCTTTATGTCAGCCTGGGCCCGGAAGAGGCGAAGGACTATTCGTCCAAATCCGGCGGCGCGGCGCGCCATGATTTCGTGATCTCGGTCATCACGGAGGCGTCGGGTTTCCAGACTGCCAAGGAGGTTGCCGCGGCGATCTCTGACGCCCTGATCGATGCGCCTTTGGTGCTGGGCAAAGGCACGCTGACGGGCCTCTGGTTCCTGAAGGCCAAGGCTGCGCGCATCGGCAACGACGACACGCGGCGGATCGATCTGACGTTCCGCGCGGCGGTGGACGGGCTTTGAGCCCATTAACTTTCCTCAATGAATGGAGTGTGAGCCATGGCTGCACAGAACGGTAAGGATCTTCTGGTGAAGGTCGACATGAACGGCGCAGGTCTCTTTGAGACGGTGGCGGGCCTCAGAGCGACGCGGGTAAGTTTCAACACCGAGAGTGTCGACATCACGAGCGCCGAAAGCTCTGGTGGGTGGCGCGAACTTCTGGCGGGTGCGGGTGTTCGGACCACGTCGATTTCAGGCTCTGGCGTTTTCAAGGATGAAGGCACCGATGCCCGGATGCGGGAGCTGTTCTTTGACGGCGTGAACCCGGACTTTCAGGTGGTGATCCCGGATTTCGGTACGCTGGAGGGCCCGTTTCAAGTGACGACGCTGGAATATGCGGGAAATCACGACGGCGAAGCGACCTACGAGATGACGCTGGCCTCGGCGGGCGCACTCGTTTTCACGGCGCTCTGAGATCGTGGCCAATCCTTATGCCGGGGAGGTGGAGATCGTCGTCGGCGGCGAGCGCCACCTGTGCAAGCTGACGCTCGGCGCCCTCGCTGAGTTCGAGGCCGAGCTTGGCGAGGATAGCCTCATCGCGCTGATCGAGCGCTTTGAGGCTGGTCGCTACAAAGCCGCCGATGTCCTCGGCCTCGTGGTGGCGGGTCTGCGGGGTGGCGGTTGGACCGGCACGCGGCGTGATCTGCTGACGCTGGAGATCGAAGGCGGCGTGGAGGAGGCCGCGCGGGTCGCCGCGCGGTTGCTTATCGCGGCGTTTACGCCTGTGGGGCAATGACGGCGTTCGATTGGCCGGGGCTCATGGAGATCGGGATCAGCCGCTTGCGTCTCAAACCCGAGGAGTTCTGGCGCCTGACACCCGCCGAGCTGCGGCTCATGGTCGGGCCGCTCGGGCCGAAACCCATGGGACGAGAGCGGTTGTCAGATCTCATGGCCGCCTTTCCAGATATCAAAAAGGAGCCCGGTGATGGCTGAGTTTGGAGATGAGTTTGAGGGGCTGGATGCAGAGCTGACGGCGCTTGAGGCCAGCATGGATGGCGCGCGGGTGATGACCACGGCCTTCGTGTCGGAGATCGACCGGGTCCAGGGTGCGCTCGCATCGGTGAATGTCGATGTGCGCACCTTTGATCGTGGGCTGTCGAGCGGCCTGAAAAAGGCGTTTGATGGCGTCATCTTCAAAGGCCTCGATCTGAGTGACGCGCTGGGTGTGCTGGGAGAGAGCCTGTCGAAGACAGTGTACAACGCTGCCATCACCCCAGTCATGGACGGGTTTGGTTCGGCCATTGCGAACGGCCTTGGCGGGCTCTTTGGGGCCACGCCCTTTGCCGTGGGCGGGGCCTTTGTCGGTGGCAATGTGATGCCCTTCGCCAAGGGCGGCGTTGTCAGTCAGGCGACGGCCTTTCCCATGCGCTCGGGCCTCGGGCTCATGGGGGAAGCGGGGCCGGAAGCGATCATGCCGCTGTCGCGCGGAGCAGACGGAAGCCTTGGCGTGCGGGCGTCTGGCGGCGGTGTGTCCAACGTCACCATCAACGTGTCGACGCCCGATGTCGCCGGCTTCCGACGCACGCAGGGACAGATCGCGGCGCAGGTGAACCGGGCACTTTCCCGGGGCCAACGCAATTCTTGAGAGGTAAGCAATGTTTCATGAGGTCAGATTTCCGACGACGTTGAGCTTTGGCTCTGTCGGCGGGCCGGAGCGGCGCACCGAGATCGTGACGCTGGCAAACGGGTTCGAGGAGCGCAACACGCCTTGGGCCCATTCGCGCCGCCGCTATGATGCGGGCGTGGCCATGCGGTCGCTCGACGACATTGAAGAGCTCATTGCGTTTTTCGAGGCCCGCCATGGTCAGCTCTACGGGTTCCGCTGGAAAGACTGGTCGGATTACCGGTCCATTGCATCCTCGCGAGAGATCGCCTTCACCGACCAGGTGATCGGCAACGGAGATGGTGCGACGACGATCTTTCAGCTCTCAAAAGTGTATCGCTCCGGCTCGGAAAGCTATGCGCGGCCAATACGCAAGCCCGTGGACGGGACGGTGCGCCTTGGCTGGGGGGATGCCGAGAAGACGGAAGGGATCGATTACGCGGTCGACTACCTGACAGGGGAGGTGACGTTTACATCTCCGCCGCCCGAGGAAGCCGAAGTGGTTGCGGGGTTCGAGTTTGACGTGCCGGTGCGGTTTGACATCGATCAGATCCAAACCTCTGTCGCGGCATTTAACGCAGGGGATGCACCGTCTGTGCCCGTGGTCGAGGTGCGGGTATGAGCGTCGAGGCCCTTCATGCGCATTTGGCCGCAGGCTTGACGACGGTTGCCCGGGCGTGGCGGCTTACGCGAGGGGACGGGGTCGTCTTCGGGTTTACGGACCATGACATGCCGCTGGAGTTCGATGGCCTGACCTACGACGCCAATGGCGGCATGACGGCTGCGGCTTTGATGCAGACGTCGGGTCTTGCGGTCGACAACACCGAAGCGCTGGGCGCGCTGAGCGATGCGCGCATCACGGAGGCCGACATCAATGCCGGTCTGTACGATGGGGCGGAAGTTGTCTGCTGGCTGGTCAATTGGGCTGACGTCGCCGCGCGAAAGATCCTGTTTCGCGGCTTTGTAGGCCAGGTGCGGCGCGGTGACGGCGCTTTCACCGCTGAGCTGCGCGGCCTCACCGAAGCACTGAACGAGCCGCAGGGGCGGACCTATCTGCGGAGCTGTTCGGAGCTCGGCACGGCGCGCGTTGATCTGTCTGCACCCGGATACCGGGCCGAGGTCGCGGTGGAAGAAGTGGAGGGTCGTCGCCTTTTGCGGTTTGCCGAATTGCCGGGTTTCGACCCTGACTGGTTCGAACGTGGGCGCCTTGATGTGCTGAGCGGCGTGGCGAGCGGCCTTTGGGCGGCCATCAAGTGGGATCGCCAGACGAGCGCCGGCCGCGAGATCGAGCTTTGGATGCCGATCCGTGGTGATCTCCGCCCCGGCGATACGGTGCGGCTTGAGGCAGGATCGGACGGCACCCTGGCGACCTGCCAGCGCAAGTTCGACAACGCCGTCAACTTTACCGGCTTTCCGTTCATTCCGGGTGAGGACTGGCTTTCAGCGGTTCCCGTCACTGGCGGGTCAAACAACGGCGGGGCGCTGAAATGAGTGCGGTTGCCGTCGTGTCGGAGGCGCGGCGCTGGATCGGGACGCCTTATCGGCACCAGGCGTCGTGCCGGGGGGCGGGAGCGGATTGCCTGGGCCTCGTGCGGGGCGTGTGGCGGGAGGTGTGCGGGCAAGAGCCTGTCACCCCACCGGCCTACACTTCTGACTGGGCCGAGGCGGAGCGGGACGAACGACTGTGGCGCGCCGCACGTCAGTACCTTCGTGAAGTTGCGCGCGCGCCTGAAGTTGGCGACGTGATCCTGTTTCGGATGCGGGCCGGAATGGTCGCAAAGCATCTTGGGATCGTGTCGTCCTTGGGCCCCTCGCCACGGTTCATCCACGCCTACCAGCGCCACGGCGTCATCGAGAGCCCGCTGAGCGCCCCCTGGCTCCGGCGGGCTGTGTCCTTTTTCGAATTTCCCTAAACGTGCGAGGCCCCTGTCATGGCGACGCTTTTACTTTCAGCCGCGGGAGCGGCGCTCGGCGGGACGGTTGGTGGCTCCCTTCTTGGGGTGTCTTCGGTCGCCCTTGGACGCGCCATCGGTGCAACCTTCGGTCGCGTCATCGATCAAAAGCTCCTCGGCTCGGGCAGTCAGGCCGTTGAGACCGGCAAGGTCGACCGCTTTCGGCTGACCGGAGCGAGCGAGGGGGCCCCGATCACGCAGCTTTACGGACGGATGCGTATCGGCGGGCAGGTGATCTGGGCGACGGAATTCCAGGAACACACGGCGACGACGGGCGGCGGCAAGGGCGCGCCCGCGCAACCTGAAACGACGGAATACTCTTACACGATTTCGCTGGCGATCGCGCTCTGCGAGGGCGAGATTTCCGGGGTCGGGCGTGTTTGGGCGGACGGGCAGGAGGTTGCTGCGGAGACGCTGAACATGCGGGTTTATCCCGGGTCCCAGTCACAGCAGCCCGATCCAAAGATCGCGGCCGTGCAGGGCCTCGAGAACACGCCTGCGTTCCGTGGCACGGCCTATGTGGTCATGGAGGACCTCGACCTCACACCCTTTGGAGCGCGGGTGCCGCAGTTTTCCTTTGAGGTTTCGCGCCCAGCCCAGAGCGGAACGCCCGAGGCCCCGCAGGACTGTGGAGATGCCGTACAAGCTGTGGCGATGATGCCGGGGACGGGCGAGTATGCGCTCGCCACGACCCCTGTGACTTACGATGCCGGGTTTGGGCGTGTGGCATCCGCGAACGTCAACACTGCCTCTTCAAAGACCGACTTTGCCGTATCGCTCGAAACGTTGTCCGAGCAGTTGCCCAATTGTGGATCGACGTCCCTCATCGTGTCCTGGTTCGGGGATGACCTGCGCTGTGGGCACTGCACGCTAACTCCGCGTGTGGAGCGGAGCACGGCGGATGGAGCCTCCATGGACTGGAGCGTGACCGGGATTGAGCGCGCAGCGGCCGAGGTCGTGCCCGTAGATGGGGACGGCCGCCCGCTTTATGGCGGGACGCCTACGGATCAGTCCGTTGTGGAGGCCATAGGTGCCTTGCACGATGCAGGGCAGGAGGTGATGTTTTATCCCTTTATCCTGATGACCCAGCTCGCGGGAAATGACCTGCCTGATCCGTACGGTGACAGACCGGGACAGGCCGTTTTTCCGTGGCGCGGACGGATCACCCTTGATGTTGCGCCCGGGCGCGCGGGCACGTCGGATCGGAGTGCCGGCGCGGAGGCCGAGGTGGCCGCGTTCATGGGCTCCGCTCAGCCCGGTGATTTTGAGATTGATGGCGTGAACGTGCGCTACGTGGGCCCCCCGGATACCGGCTACCGGCGCTTCATCCTGCATTACGCGCATCTTTGCGCCGCGGCTGGCGGTGTCGACGCGTTCTGCATCGGGTCTGAGATGCGAGGGTTCACCCAGATCCGGGGTGCCGGTGACAGCTTTCCGGCCGTCGATGCCCTGCGTGCACTGGCGGCGGAGTGCCGGGCGATTCTGGGTGACGCATGCGATGTCTCCTATGCTGCGGACTGGTCGGAGTACTTCGGCTACCAACCGCAGGACGGGTCGGGTGATGTCTACTATCACCTCGACCCGCTTTGGGCAGATCCCGTGATCGATTTCATCGGAATCGACAATTACATGCCCTTGTCAGACTGGCGCGATGGCCGGGATCATGCGGATGCGGCAGCAGGGTCAATCTACGCGCTGGAGTACCTTTGCGCGAACGTTGCGGGGGGCGAGGGGTACGACTGGTACTACGCGTCGGACGCCGCGCGGGACGCTCAAATCCGGACACCGATCACTGATGGCGCCTATGGGGAGCCGTGGGTGTTCCGCTACAAGGACATCCGGAGCTGGTGGGAAAACCACCATCATGACCGGACGTCGGGCGTGCGCGCTCAGTTTCCGACCGAATGGCAGCCGGGACTGAAGCCAGTGCGCTTCACCGAACTCGGTTGTGCGGCCATCGACAAGGCCACGAACCAGCCCAACAAGTTTCTGGACCCGAAGTCCTCGGAATCGAGCTTGCCGCGCTATTCTAACGGCTTGCGGGATCCGTTGATCCAGCTTCAATACCTGCGCGCCATGTCTGCCTACTGGAGTGACGCTGCACACAATCCCGTCTCTGAGGAATACAACGCGCCCATGGTGGACATGGCGCGCGCCCACGTCTGGGCGTGGGACGCGCGGCCCTATCCGGCGTTTCCGGCCAGGCTCGACGTATGGTCGGACGGGGAAAATCACGCCCGGGGGCATTGGCTGACCGGGCGTGCCACGGGGCGCACTCTGGCGGATGTGGTGACCGAAATCTGTGCGCGGTCAGGTGTCACGGAAATTGATGTGAGCCGCCTGTTCGGCTTTGTGCGGGGATACGTCGTCGAGGACGTGGCAGATGCCCGTTCCGCGCTGCAGCCGCTAATGCTTGCCTTTGGGTTCGACGTCGTTGAGCGCAATGGCGTTCTCATTTTCTTCAACCGCGATGGGCTTTCGACCGCGACCCTGGAAGAGCAAGGTTTGGTGTACCGCGGCGGCGATGACGCCGTTCTGACGCTTGAACGGGCAGCCTATGCAGAGGTCACAGGCCGCGTGCAGGTCACGTTCGTTGATGCGGACGGAGATTTTGAGGTCGCCGCCATTGATGCGCTTTACCCTGGCGACGATGCCGCGACCCTTACCGTCTCTGAGATGCCGCTTGCACTCACGCGGAGTGAGGCCCGGGCCATTGCCGAGCGTTGGTTGTCGGAGACACGGCTTGCGCGCGATACGGCGGAGTTTGTGCTGCCTCCGTCGAAGACCTATCTTGGCGCAGGTGATGTCGTCTCGTTGCCCGAAGAGGGTGGCGAGGCTCACTACCGGATTGACCGCGTCGAGGATACCGAAGCCCGCCTGGTGGAGGCCGTTCGGGTCGAGCCCGGGAGCTATGAGCGTCCCGCCGATCTTGAAGATGAGATCGTCATCAACGAGTTTGTGCCGCCTTTGCCAGTTTTCGCGCAGTTTTTGGACCTTCCGCTCCTTAGCGGCGACGAGGTGCCCCATGCGCCCCATCTTGCCGTCACGGCAGATCAGTGGCCCGGCGCTGCGGCGGTCTACGCGTCCGCAACGGGCGCGGACTTTGCCTTGAAGACAGTCGTGTCTACGCCGGCGACCTTGGGGGAGGTCCTTGAGGACGTGCCAGCCGGCCCATGCGGTGTGCGTGACACAATGGCCG
This sequence comes from Pseudomonadota bacterium, assembly GCA_038751055.1. Classification (GTDB taxonomy): domain Bacteria; phylum Pseudomonadota; class Alphaproteobacteria; order Rhodobacterales; family Rhodobacteraceae; genus Shimia_B. The sequence goes on from JBCDGS010000019.1 coordinate 16,170, forward strand.
TCATTCGGGTGCGCCTGACGCGTGGGGCCGTATCGAGCATTACGCCGGACGCGCTGCTGGCGGGCGGCAACCTGGCGGCGATTGGAGACGGAAGCGCGGCAAACTGGGAAGTGATCCAGTTTGAGAGCGCTGAACTGGTCGGTGAGAACACCTATGATCTGTCTGTGCTCTTGCGGGGGCAGGCGGGAAGTGACGCTTGGATGCCCGCCATCTGGCCAGCGGGGAGCACCTTCGTACTGTTGGACGGCGCCGTTGGGCAGCTGGATCTGGCATCTTCGACGCGCGGTGTCTCCCAAGTTTACCGGATAGGCACCAGTGGGCGACCCTTCGACGATCCGTCCTATGACGAACAGACGCTGGCCTTTGAGGGCGTTGGGCTGCGACCGCTCTCCCCGGTCCACCTTCGCGTGGAAGATGACGCAGGTGGGCACGCAGTGTCGTGGATCCGGCGTACGCGCATTGACGGAGATATCTGGGGTGACGGTGATGTGCCTTTAGGCGAGGCGCGTGAACTCTATCGCGTCGGCGTCTACGTGGGCGGATCTCTCGCCCGTCAAGTTGAGGTGGACGAGCCGCAGTGGACCTACTCCGCCAGCCAAATTGCGAGCGACGGAGCGTCCGGAGGATATGACCTCCGCGTGGCGCAGTTGTCGGAGAAGTACGGCCCAGGAGCCGTTGCTAACTTGACGGTGCTCTAATCGCGCCCCGGGCCGGGCAGGGCAGTTTATTGTTTGATGCCTGGACCCTATCTTGTATTGGGAACGCCTCAAGCAAGAGAGGGTGCCATGGCCGTCACCGACCAAAAGCTGACACAGATTGATCCCGTCTGGAGCCGCATCTGCGCTGAGGGCGAAGAGACCGTGCGCGACGAGCCGATTCTTGGCGGCTTGATCCATTCCAGCATTTTGCATCATCGGACGATGGAGCAGGCGCTTGCTTACCGGATCTCTCTCAAGCTGGCTGCCGGGGAAATGTCTGAGCAAATCCTGCGTGAGATCGCGGATGAGGCTTACGCAGCGGAGCCCGCTCTGGCGGAAGCTGCGCGCGCAGACCTCGTGGCGGTCTACGAACGGGATCCGGCGTGCCTGCGGTTGATGCAGCCGATGCTTTACTTCAAGGGCTTTCAAGCGGTTCAGTCCCATCGCGTTGCCCATTGGCTTTGGGTGCAGGGCCGTCGCGATCTTGCACATTTTCTGCAAGCGCGGGTCTCGGAAGTGTTTGGCGTGGATATCCATCCCGCCGCCCGGATTGGAAAGGGCATCATGATCGATCACGCCCATTCCATCGTGATTGGAGAGACAGCTGTCGTCGGCGATAATGTGTCCATGCTGCACTCTGTGACGCTGGGCGGCACGGGCAAGGAAGATGACGACCGCCACCCAAAGATCGGGGATGGCGTGCTGATTGGTGCAGGCGCGCATGTTCTGGGCAACATCCGGGTGGGCCATTGCAGCCGTATCGCGGCGGGGTCTGTCGTTTTGCGTGACGTCCCGCCTTGCAAAACCGTTGCGGGAGTGCCTGCCAAGATTGTGGGAGAGGCTGGCTGTGATCAGCCGTCCGTTCTGATGGATCAGGTTTTGCGCTCCGCGGGGCCAGAGCTCTGAGCAAGCCGCCGGGTCTGGGCGTTACGGACCAAACACTCGAGGCTATAGCGCTGAGGAAATAGCTTCGCCTCGTGAGGGTGGGCGCCTCTCTTCCAGGTGCTGGGTTCTGGGTCCCCGAGGACACGGCTGCGCCCTGAGGAGGAAGCGCTCAGACCCAGCCAGAGACCGCGCACATGCTACGGGCCGGCCGGGTCCTTTGCCGCACTGGTTCAGGCTAGCATGGCCAGAGGGTTCTCGAGGTTCTCGACGATGGCCTGCAGGAATTCGGCACCCAAAGCGCCATCGATGACCCTGTGATCCACTGAGAGTGTCACGGACATGACGGTAGCCACGCCGACGCTGCCGTCTTCAGACACCACAGGCTTTTTCTTGCCTGCGCCGACGGCCAGGATTGACCCGTGGGGAGGGTTGATGACAGCGTCGAAGTTATCGACCCCGAACATCCCGAGGTTCGAGATAGCAAAGCTGCCCCCCTGATACTCATGCGGCGCGAGCTTGCGGTCGCGTGCTCGGCCTGCAAGGTCCTTCATTTCGGCGCTCAATGCAGACAAGCTCTTCATGTGCGCGTCCTTGAGTACCGGGGTGAAGAGCCCCCCTTCGATGGCAACCGCGACGGCCACATCCGAGGGCTTTAGCTCAAGCACTTTGTCGCCTGCCCAGACGGCATTTGCGGCTGGGACCTGTTGAAGCGCGTGTGCAGAGGCCTTGATGATAAAGTCGTTGACCGACAGTTTTACACCGCGGCTCTCAAGCTGCTGGTTGAGCTGGCTACGAAACTTCATTAGCGCGTCGAGCTTAATATCCCGCCGCAGGTAGAAGTGCGGAATGGTCTGCTTGGCTTCGGTAAGGCGCGCCGCGATGGTTTTGCGCATTCCATCGAGAGGCTTGGCCTCGTAGCCGCGGTCCTCATACATCTTTTCGATCGCGCCCGGCGCGGGACCTTTCTGTGCCACGGCCTGTTGAACATCAGCCGTTGCCGCAGGCTGCTCTGCAGAAGCGGGCGCAGCCTCAGCCTTTTCAACATCTGCTTTGACGATGCGACCATGCGGGCCGGAGCCCTTGATCGCACTCAGGTCGAGACCCTTGTCTTTGGCGATCCGGCGGGCGAGGGGCGATGCGAACACCCGGTCACCGGATGCCGCAACCGGTGAGGGTGCCGGTGCTGCCGCGACAGGAGCGTCCTCAGGAGCTGGTTCCGGGGCGGCAGGGGCTTCAGGCTTCTGGGGAGCGGCGGCGCTGGCGACGTCATCGGCGGTTTCGCCGTCTCCGAGAAGGACAGCGATAGGGGAATTAACCTTCACGCCTTCGCTGCCCTCTGCCACCAGAATCTTTCCAATGACGCCCTCATCGACGGCCTCGAACTCCATGGTCGCCTTGTCGGTCTCGATCTCGGCCAGAAGATCACCAGAGGACACCTCGTCCCCTTCCTTCACCAACCACTTGGCCAGCGTGCCCTCTTCCATGGTCGGGCTGAGGGCTGGCATGAGTATTTCCGTGGGCATCGTATTCGTCCCCGTTAGTTAATGGGCAGGGGTGGAAGCAGGGCGTCCAGCTCTTCGGTGAGGATGGTATCGAGCGTCTCGCGCATCTCGGAAAGGACGCCGCGTGGGTCGGTCTCTTCGTCAGAGGCCAGCGCCATGGAGATGATCGCCATGGTCTGTGCAACCACGTAGGACATGCCGTCGGTCGATGGCAGTCGCGATGGATCAAGACCGGTAGCAATCTCGCCTGTCTCGGGATGCAGGAAGACGCTCACAATGGGCTCTCCGAAATCATCGAGATCTCGTTCTCCTTCATCGCTCATCGGTAGGTGACCTGCTTGACCGCATCGATGACCTCTGCCGTGCTGGTGAGCGCGTGCTTCTCGAGGTTTGCGGCGTAGGGCATGGGCACGTCCTTGCCCGTGCAGTTCAGAACCGGCGCGTCGAGATAGTCGAACGCGTGGGTCATGATGTAGGCGCTCAGGTGATTGCCCATGGATGCCACCGGGAAACCCTCCTCGATGGTGACGACGCGGTTCGTTTTCTGCACGCTCGCGATAATCGCGCCGTAATCGATGGGCCGAAGCGAGCGAAGATCCAGAACCTCAGCGCTGATGCCGTCTTCGGCAAGCTTGTCAGCTGCTTCGAGGGCGTACTTCATCCCGATGCCGAAGCTGATCAGCGTCACGTCCGAGCCTTCGCGCCAGATCCGCGCCTTGCCGAACGGTATCGTGAAATCGTCAATGACGGGCACGTCAAAGGATTGGCCGTAGAGGATTTCGTTTTCCAGGAAGATCACCGGGTTTGGGTCGCGGATCGCAGTCTTCAGAAGTCCTTTGGCATCCATGGCCGAGTACGGTTGGACGACTTTCAGGCCCGGGATCGACGAGTACCACGCTGCGTAGTCCTGAGAATGCTGCGCGCCCACGCGGGCGGCCGCGCCGTTTGGACCCCGGAAAACCATCGGCGCGCCCATCTGCCCGCCGGACATGTACAGCGTCTTAGCCGCCGAGTTGATAATCTGGTCGATTGCCTGCATGGCGAAGTTAAAGGTCATGAATTCAACGATCGGGCGCAGGCCGCCGAAGGCCGCACCAACTGCGATGCCTGCGAAACCGTGCTCGGTGATCGGTGTGTCGATCACGCGCTTGGCGCCGAATTCATCAAGAAGGCCCTGGGAGACTTTATAGGCCCCCTGATACTCGGCGACTTCCTCGCCCATCAGGTAGACTGCCTCATCCCGGCGCATCTCTTCGGCCATCGCGTCGCGCAAGGCCTCGCGCACCGTTTGCTGTTTGAACTCGGTGCCCTCGGGGACATCGGGTTCAACGGCCTTCGACTGGACAGGGACCGCAGGCGTGCTGGCAGCGACCTTGCCTTCTTCGCCGTTCAGGACCGCCGGTGCCGGCGCGGTGTCTGCCGTGGGCTCCGGTGCGGACGAGGCGTCTTCCCCATCTTCCAGCAACATGGCGATGGGGGCATTGACCTTTACGCCTTCGCTGCCTTCGGCGACGATGATCTTGCCCATCACGCCTTCATCAACGGCTTCGAATTCCATCGTTGCTTTGTCCGTTTCGATTTCCGCAAGGATCATGCCGGATTCGATGGTGTCGCCTTCCTTCACTAGCCATTTGGCCAGCGTGCCTTCTTCCATGGTCGGGGAGAGGGCTGGCATCAGAATTTCAATCGCCATTATGCCATCTCCTGCGGAACGTCTTGAGCGTAAATATCGGTCCAGAGTTCTTCTAGGGCAGGCTCCGGGCTTTCTTTGGCGAAATCGGCGGCGTCGTTCACGATGGCCTTGATCTCCTTGTCAATGGATTTGAGATCGTCCTCGGAGGCGTGCTTGCCGGTGAGAAGCATCTGACGGACGCTTTCGATCGGGTCGCGTTCATCGCGCATCTTTTGCACTTCGTCGCGGGTCCGGTACTTTGCCGGGTCGGACATGGAATGGCCGCGGTAGCGGTAGGTCATTACCTCGAGGATGTAGGGGCCCTTGCCTGCGCGACAGTGCGCGATGGCCTTTTCGCCAGCTTCCTTGACCTTGAGGACGTCCATCCCGTCCACTTCTTCGCCCGGGATGCCATAGGCTGCGCCACGTTCCCAGAGCGATGGCGATTTGGTCGAGCGTTTGACGCTCGTGCCCATCGCGTACTGGTTGTTCTCAATGACGAAGATGACAGGCAGGTCCCAAAGCTCGGCCATATTGTAGGTCTCGTAAACCTGGCCCTGGTTTGCCGCGCCGTCGCCGAAATAGGCGAAGGTCACGCGGTCGTTGCCGAGGTATTTGTCCGCAAATGCGAGGCCAGCGCCGATAGGCACCTGGGCTGCGACGATGCCGTGGCCACCGTAGAAGTCCTTCTCCTTCGAGAACATGTGCATGCTCCCGCCTTTGCCCTTGGAAAATCCTCCTTCGCGGCCGGTAAGTTCTGCCATGATGCCCTTGGGATCCATGCCGCAGGCGAGCATGTGGCCATGGTCGCGGTAGGAGGTTACGCGCTTGTCGCCGTCTTCGGCCGCAGCTTCGAGGCCGACAACGACCGCTTCCTGGCCGATGTAGAGGTGACAAAACCCTCCGATCAGACCCATCCCGTAAAGCTGACCGGCCTTTTCTTCAAACCGGCGGATCAGAAGCATCTCGCGGTAATGATGCAGTAGCTCGTCTTTCGAGACGTTCGCTGTCGCGGACTTCTTCGCGGCCATCGGTTCCTCCAAGATGGTTTAACGTTAAACTATCTCTTAACCGATTTACGACGCAACGTTAACCCACGTCGTCGCGAGGGCCGCAATGCGTCCCGTGCATGGCACAAATCGATGAGATTACTGAACGACGACTTCGTCGGAGCGGATGAGCCCGAGTACATCGCGGGCTTGCTGATCGAGGAGATCAAGGTCAAGGAAGTCATCCGACAGGCGTTTCGTCTTATTCTCAAGAACCGCGATTTCGTTGGAAAGTTCCGCGAGGTCCTCGGAAAGCTGGGTCAGTTCGGCGTCGATCTCCGCCCGTTTGAAGAGCCCGAAATCCCCTTGCACAGCGGCGAAGGTAAAGTAGACGCCGAGCGCCATACAAATCGTCAGATATGCGAGTGCGCCCAGGGCAGGGCGGGTGGCGGGGGATACCATACGTGCCTCGTCCGGCCTCTTGAGCGGGCCATGGACGTAGTATGACACAGGCGATTCGCGCTGTGAATCCCCCAATTCTTGACCGGCGCCTTCTATCCGGCGACGGACGCCTCATAGATGCTGTCGATGGTTGCGGCGATGGTGTCGTTGAACTCCGCATCGCTTTGCTGCGCGCTCAGACCCTCGGTGAGGGCGCGCGAAAAGCTCGCGATCATGGCCGTGTTTTGCGACAGCCTCTGGTTCGCTTCGGCGCGGCTGTAGCCGCCAGACAGCGCGACAACGCTCATGACACGCGGATGCGCGATGAGCGGCGCGTAGTGGTTCGCGGTTTCCGGCAGCGTGAGCTTGAGCATGATGTCGTGATCAAGCGTCTCCAGACGCGCGGCAATGGCGTCACGCAGCATGTCCTCGGCCTCAGCCTTGTCAGGGATCGAGATCGTCACTTCCGGCTCAAGGATCGGGACGAGGCCATGGGCCGCAATCTGCGCGCCGAAGGCAAATTGCTGATCCACGATGGCCGCGATCCCTCCTGCATCCGCAGCAGAAATCACGGACCGCATTTTGGTGCCGAAAACGCCGTGACCCACTGCGCGGGCGCACACGTCGTCGAGATCCGGGATCGGCTTCATAAGCTGAACGCCCTGCGCCTCGGCCTCGAGGCCCTTGTCGACCTTGAGGAACGGCACCACGCCCTGGTCTTCCCAAAGATAAGCCGCTGACGCCTTGCCGCCCATCTCGCGATCCATCGTCATTTCAAAGAGGATTGCGCCGACGATCTTTTCTCCGGTGAAGCTCGGCGCGTCGACGATCCGTGTGCGCATGGCGTGCATCAGGTCAAACATCTCGTCTTCACTCGAATAGGCATCTTCTTCGACACCATAGAGCCGCAGTGCCTTGGGTGTGGAGCCGCCCGACTGGTCGAGTGCAGCGATAAACCCCTTCCCCGCACGAATTTGATCAGCTTGCGCTTGCTTCGACATGGGCTGTCTCCTCATTTTCTTCGCGCACAGCCCTAGAGAGCCCGTCGGCTTGACGCAACAACGTGTGCGCTAACAGTCGGCTCACTCGCTATGAAAGCTGTCTGACGCCCAGATGTCAGTGGCTTGTTGCGCGATCTCTGCCGAAGCGGCCCGCCAGGCAGGATCATGCCCGAAACGCGCGTCAAGCTCGTCGAGGATGGCGCCTGCGGCAGCGTCTCCGCCCGCTGCGGCAAGGGACGCGTAGAGCGCCGCCGCCGTGTAGTTTCGAAGCGTCCCGTCCGTGCCGGTGAGGTAAGTCAGAGCAGCACTACGCAAGGCCGTTTCGTTGCCCGATGGCCCGGCCACGGCAGGGCTGACGGCAGTCTGAGTGGCGAGGATGTCCTCCAGCCCGAGCGCATCTTCGGCCTCCGCCAAGGCGGCATCGGTGCCTGTTCCTCCGGCCGCAGCGGCGCGCAGGGCAAGGCCATATGCATCGAGCGGGTCGGGCGCTGCCTGCGAGAGCGCCGCCAACGTGGTTCCGTCGAGGGTCTCTGCCATCGGGCCCAGTATCTCGAGCGCCCGGGCAGGGTTCTTGGGGGCGCCGTCGCCCGTCAGCAAGGCCCGGCCCACACGCAGCATCTCGTCCCGGGGCGCGTCTCCCGCCAAAGCGGCACGTAGGATCGCGGGCTCGATCTGCAAAGCTTCGCTGGAAGGGGACGTCCGCATGAGCGGACGGGTATCCTCGATCAACGGGCGAAGGCCATCATCCTCATAGGCATAAAAATCCATGTAAGTCGGCCCGTCCGGCCGCATCTCGAGCACGAGCCGCCGCGGATCGGCAACGAAAGCGGAAGCTGCCTCTCCCAAAGAGGCTACGAACGCCTGTTCTGTCGCCGTGGGTACGACAACGCTTCCGCCATCCTGCAAGAGGTTCAGGACTTGCTGGGTGATCAGCGGGCCGAGGACCGCCGGATCCAGCATCTCTGGCGGCACCAAGGGTGAGAGCTTTTCCCAAAGCCCCAAATTCGTCAGGCTGACGGTCGCATCCTCGAGAAAGATCACCGGAAGCGGCTCGCTGCCTGCATCTTCGAAAGCGAGGTAGTCTGCGGTCGCAGTGATCGCGATTTCGACATTCTCGGCGGACGTCGCCGTAAATCTCAGGTCGGCCCCGGCTGAGGGCACGTGATACGCCATCGACAGTACCGCATGATCGAGCGTCAGACGGTCCTGGCCCAGCACGGCCAGCCCCTGGCGGGCTTCAGGCGGCAGGCAGCCCACGTCGAAAGCAGTGCCGATCGTGTCGATTCGGACGGATAGATCGTTCAGCTCGCCCCAGGCAGAGCTGGTGAGCGTCAGGCGATCGACGACAATCTCGCAGTCCTCATCGGTGTCGAGGATTGGATAGATCACAAGCCCCGAGAGGGTGATGATCTGGCCACCACCCGCCACGTCGAGATGTTCATAGACAACATCGGCTTGGCTGCGCGCGGCCGTGATCCCGGTCTGCACCGCCCAGGTCAGCACGCTGTCCAGCGCGATAAGCTCAGCCCATGCAGGCGGCGCGGGCTGCGCGGATACGGCGAGGGGCAGGGTGGACAGGGCAGCAACGGTGAAAAACGGGCGCATCAATACCTCCAGAGCAGTAATGACCCAACGCTAGCACCCGGGTCGTTAGCCTCCAAGCGCCGCAACACCGGGGAGCGTTTTTCCCTCCATCCATTCGAGGAAGGCACCGCCAGCGGTGGAAATGTACGAAAACCGCTCTGCTGCGCCGGCCTTGTTGAGGGCGCTCACCGTATCACCGCCGCCGGCAACGGAGGTCAGCTTGCCCATGGCCGAGAGGGTCGCCGCGGCCTCGGCGGCGGCGTTTGTCGCGGCATCAAAGGGCTCGATTTCAAAAGCGCCGAGCGGGCCGTTCCAGATAAGTGTCGATGAAGATGCGAAGACCTCGCCGATGGCGGCCACGCTTTCAGGGCCTGCATCTAGGATCATTGCGTCGTCGGGGCAGGCATGGGCGGGAACTGTTTCATGGGCCGCGCCTGCCTTGAACTCGCGTGCGACTACAACGTCGACAGGCAGGTGGATCTTGCATCCGGCGGCCTTGGCCTTTTCAAGGATCTCGCGCGCGGTGTCTGCCATGTCGTGTTCGGCAAGGCTCTTGCCAACGTCATGCCCCTGGGCGGCGAGGAAGGTGTTCGCCATCCCGCCACCGATCACGAGATGGTCGACCTTGCCTACCAGATTGCCGAGAAGGTCGAGTTTCGTCGATACCTTCGCCCCGCCCACGACCGCCGTCACCGGACGCTTGGGCGCGCCCAGAGCGCCTTCAAGCGCCTTGAGCTCTGCAGCCATTAAAAGCCCGGCGCAGGACGGCAAGAGATGGGCCACGCCCTCCGTCGAGGCGTGCGCGCGGTGCGCGGCCGAGAACGCATCATTGCAATACACATCCCCTAGCGAGGCCAGAAAACGGGCCATGCGCGCGTCGTTGGCTTCTTCCATGGATGTAAAGCGCGTGTTTTCGATCAGGATCACATCGCCGAGGTTCTCTTCGATGAACTCGCGCGATGGACGCTCCACGAATGTAACGTCATGGCCGATATGTTCCCTGAGCGCGGGCACGAGCTGACGCAGTGACAGCGCTGGATCGGGCTGGCCCTTGGGCCGCCCGAAATGGGCCAGCAAAACTGGCGTCGCGCCTTTCGAAAGGATGTGGCGTATCGTGGGAACGATCCGCTCGATCCGCGTGGCGTCGGTCACCTTCCCGTCCGCCATGGGCACGTTGATGTCCACGCGCGTCAGCACGATCTTGCCGGAAATGTCGATATCGGTGAGCGGTGTCCAGGCCATTTGGTCCTCCTTCGTCTGCTGCCTTACGCCGGATCAGCACGAATTTATCAAGGGGCCTTTCCCTTCTCGGGTCCCGGCCCTAGGGTCCGCCAAAATTTACGAGGAGAGCCTTATGGCTGAGATCAAAGACCCCGAAAACACCATTCTGATGGAACTGAAAGGCGGCACCGTTACCATCGAGCTTTTGCCAGATGTGGCCCCAGAGCATTGCGCACGGATGAAGGACCTGGCCCGGGCCGGGGCCTACGACAACGTGGCCTTTCATCGGGTGATCGACGGGTTCATGGCGCAGACGGGCGACGTGGCCAACGGCAACATGGAAAAGGACTTCAACATCCGGCTTGCGGGGACCGGTGGGTCTGACAAACCGGATCTGCCCGCTGAGTTTTCCAAAATACCCCATGCCCGTGGATCCCTCGGCGCGGCGCGCTCGCAGAACCCCAATTCTGCAAATTCGCAATTCTTCATCAATTTCAAGGACAACGACTTCCTGAACGGGCAGTACACTGTTTACGGGCAGGTGGTCTCCGGCATGGAGCACGTCGATGCCATTCAGCGCGGTGAGCCGCCGATGAACCCGGACCGGATGATCTCTGTCAAGGTTGCTGCAGATGCGTAGTGCGTTTGTCGCGGCCGCCCTCGTGGCGGGGCGGGCCTTCGGTGCCGGGCTTGAAATCGACGTGGCTGGCGCCCACACCGAAGGGACCATCGTCATTGACCTTTTGGAAGATGTCGCGCCGGCCCATGTCGCCCAGATCACGGCGCTGGCCGCAGACGGCTTTTACGACGGGGTCTACTTCCACCGCGTCATCGACGGCTTCATGGCTCAAACCGGGGACGGCGAGAACGCCACCAAAGTCGAAGAGTGGCGTGCCGCTCTGGAAAGCGGCGCTCCGCGAAGCTATGGGACCGGCGGGTCCGAGCTTGGTAACATCGATGCCGAGTTTTCGGAGCTTCCGTTTGAACGGGGCATCGTGGGCATGGCCCGCAGCCAGAGCCCCGACAGCGCCAACAGCCAGTTTTTCATCATGTTCGCCGACGGCCCGTTCCTCAACGGCAATTACACGGTCGTAGGTCGCGTGACGGACGGCCTCGACGTGCTCGACAATATCAAGCGCGGTGACAGCTCAACGTTTCAAGTGACGGGTGAGCCCGACCATATGGCCGCGGTGCGCCCGACCGAGTGAGACGACACCGCGCCTGAGGTTTGCGTTTCGTAAATGCCGGGCAAGGGGCAGGGATCCGCGGCGAAGACCTCGGGTCCCGACCGTTGGTGTTCAGGACATGCTTGGCTTCTGAGCTATCCGCTTGCCACGGCGGCGCGATCAGATAGCTCTGCGCCCATAGGCGTCGGAGGTCACATGAAAGAGCAAGCCAGTTATCCCAGTCTCGCGGGACAAACCGTTCTCATTACCGGTGGAGCGTCAGGCATCGGTGCCGAGATCATTCGCGGATTTGTGCAGCAGGAGGCGCGAATAGGCTTTGTGGATTTTGATGCTGACGGGTCAGCAGCCTTGGCCGATGAGACGGGCGCCAGCTACGAGATCGCGGACCTGCGCGACATCAGTGCCCTCAAGACCGCTTTCGCGAACCTCATCGCAAATCTTGGATCGCCAAAGGTTCTGGTGAACAACGCGGCCCGCGATGACCGGCATGGGTGGGAAACGGTCACGGAAGACTATTATGACGAACGCATCGCCACCAATCTGCGCCACATGTTCTTTGCCACCCAGGCCTGCGCGCCGTCCATGATCGCCGCCGGGCGCGGAGGGTCCATCGTCAACATGGGCTCCAACAGCTGGTGGGAGAAGTCTGGCGGGATGCCCGTCTACACGACTTCGAAGGCCGCCGTGCACGGGATGACACGCAGTTTCGCACGTGACCTCGGGCCACACCGGATCCGCGTGAACACCGTGGTGCCCGGCTGGATCATGACCGACCGCCAGAAGGAGCTTTGGGTGACCGACGAGGCGCTGCAGGCCCATCTTGCCAATCAGTGTACGCCGGATCCAATCCTGCCCGAAGAGGTGGCGCAGATGGTCCTCTTCCTCGCGTCGGATGCCGCCAGCGCATGCACGGCGTCGAATTTCTTCGTTGAGGCCGGCAGTATCTGACGCGACGACGCGCTGGCGTGGTTTGACGGCCCGGGTTAGGTGACGGTCAAGTCATTTGAGGGAGCGTATGATGGCCGGAACATCCACTTTCGATTTCACCGGAAAGAATGTTTTCGTGGTGGGCGGCACGTCCGGGATCAACCTGGGCATCGCCGAAGCGTTCGCCGCCGCGGGTGCGCGGATGGGCGTGGCCTCGCGCAAGCAGGACAAGGTTGATGCAGCGGTCGCGAAACTAGGCGAGGGTGCCCTCGGTTTTGCCTATGACGTGCGCAATTACGACGATGTGGCCGCAGGCTTTGAGGCTTTCGAGGCGGCCGCGGGCAAGATCGATGTGCTGGTCTCTGGCGCTGCCGGGAACTTTCCTGCCCCCGCCGTGGGGCTGAGCCCGAACGGCTTTAAGTCGGTCGTGGATATCGACCTCATCGGGACATTCCACGTGATGCGCGCGGCCCACAAGCACATGGCGCGCCCCGGTGCGATCATCAACATTTCCGCCCCGCAGGCCGTGCAAGCAATGCCCTTCCAGATCCACGTCTGTGCTGCCAAGGCAGGCGTTGATATGATCACCAAGTGCCTCGCGATTGAATGGGGCGCAGAAGGCCTGCGCGTGAATTCTGTGATCCCCGGCCCAATTGACGGCACCGAAGGCATGGAGCGCCTCGCCCCGACAGAGAAAATGCGGGGCGCGGTGGTCAAATCAGTCCCGATGCAGCGCATGGGTACGCCCAATGACGTGGCAGAGGTGTGCCTGTTCCTTGGATCGGACGCTGGGCGCTACGTGTCCGGCTCCATCATTGGCGCGGATGGCGGGTGGTCCATCGCCGGGGCCCGCATTGATCAATTGATGGGCTGATTCCGGCGGAGTTCAGCTTATCCGGAATTCCAGACTATGCGCACAACCCTGCGACGAATAGGGTGAGCTGCGGCAATTATTCCGCCGCAGTTAGACTTATTGACAAAAAACCATTTGATTGGAGCGCATTATGCCCGATGATCGGATCGAATCCGCCTACCGTGTCCGCGTGGAAGCGGCCGCCCAGGCGAGAAACCGTCACCATCCAGACCACGAAGCCAACCCTGACGAAGTGCGCTATGCGTCCGCGCACTACCCGATGTCGTTCACAAAGGGTCTCGACCACGACGAAAAGACCGGCCTCGTAAAGGATCCCGCTGCCTTCGAGGCTTTCCGCAACTGCATTGACGAAGGTTACGCTGAACCGTTCACATCCCGCGTGCCGGTGCCGAACGAGCATCCGCGCCGCAAATGGGAGGCACCCACGGCGGGGGTTGTCTTTGATCTTGAGGGGCCGGATGCGCAGGCCGTGACGATGCCGCCCGCTCCGGCGCTGGGCTCTGACGAGCTTGCCTATGAGATGGCCGAGGTCTATGAACTCGCGCTTCTCCGCGACATCCCGTTTCACAACTTTGATGCCAATGGCGGGCCGGAATCGGGTCGGATCACGCAGTCGCTTGATAACCTGAACGCCATGGCCTATGCGCAGGTGGGCTACCCGGGGCGCAGCCGGAAGGCCGATGGCAAGGAGGTCAAGCTTCAGCAGGCGTTCCGCGGATCCTCGCCGGGGGTCGATGTTGGGCCTTACCTTTCGCAGTTCCTCCTCATCGGCAACGACACGCTGGCCGGAGACAAGGTCAAGGACGGCTTTGTTGCCTATGGCGCCCAGCGGATTGATCAGCGCGTTCCCGCGGCGATCAAGTGCCAGGACCACATGCAGACATGGGAAGACTGGCTTGCCGTTCAGCAGGGCTACGACGTCAATGCGCTGGGCAAGGGCAAGAACAATCCTGACTGCAGCCCGGGTCAGAACTTCGACAAGGACCACAAGCCGCGCTTCATCTTCACGCCGCGCGATCTGGCCACCTACGTGCACTACGATGCGCTCTACCAGGCGTATCTGAACGCCACGCTGATCCTGCTCGGACAGGGCACCCCGTTTGACCAGGGCTTTGCGAAGCTTTCGGGCATGCGGGACATGTTCAACCCGGTGGAAGGTTCCCGCGTGGCGCAGAATGCTGGTGGGTTCGCCCTTTATGGAGGGCCGCACATCCTGACACTCGTCACCGAAGTGGCAACGCGGGCCCTGAAGGCCGTGCGCTTCCAGAAGTTCAACACGCACTTGCGCTTGCGTCCGGAAGCCCTTGCCGCGCGGATGGAAAAGCATGACGTGCTGTCAGAGCATATGCCTACCACCTGCGGGGCTTTCACCGACATGCATCACGCCTTGAAGGCGACGCTTGCGGATGTCCGTGCCCACAACCTCGAGTCCTGCGAAGTCGAGACGGAGCTGTTGCCCATGGCCTTTGCGGAAGGATCCCCCATGCACCCGACCTACGGAGCAGGGCACGCAACCGTTGCAGGCGCCTGCACGACAATCGTGAAAGCCTTCTTCGACTGCGGCGCCGTGCTAGGGATAAAGGAGACGCAAACTCCGGTCCTAGGCGAGGAGCCGGGCGACGGCGATCCCTGCTCGCAGGGCAAGATCGGCTTCTTCCACGATATCTCTGCGCCGATCTGCTACGAGTCCATGAACCACGGCAAGGAGATCAAGGACAAGGTGCCAGCCTGTCCGCTGACGCTGGAGGGGGAGCTCAACAAGCTCGCCGCCAATATCTCCATCGGGCGTAACATGGCCGGTGTGCATTACTTCTCCGACTACTATGATAGCCTGCGCATGGGCGAGAAGATCGCTATCGGCATGCTGGAGGAGCAGGCGCTCTGCTATCCGACCGACGAGTTCGTGCTGTCCGTGCCGACGTTTGACGGCAACCTCGTGCGGATCGGAGCCAAGTGAAGACGGGCGGGCGGCTAGGCCCTGTGCGTGGCCGCCCGAACCCATAGAAGCGCGAGTGCAAGACTGAGAACAGCGTTCCAGGTGGGCATAGAGAGGCCTGCAAACGCCCAGCTGATCTCATCACACATGACGACGCGAGCAACCGTATCGGTGCTCAGCAGGTCGCTCCCCGACAGCCCACCAAGGCCCGCGCCAGCGCCTGAACAGCTCGCCGGTCCGTCCCACCACTTTTGTTCTACCCCTGAGTGGAACGCCCCGATCCCAGCTGTGACGGTCACTGCAGCGGCACCGCCCCAGGCGATGATGCGGGCCGGGAAAACCAGGAAAAGCGCGCCGAGGGCTGCGGCCACCGCATGCGGGTACCGCTGCCAGATGCACATTTTGCAAGGCGCGTAGCCAAGCGCCTGAAACGCAAACGCCCCTGCAAGGAGCAAGACGGAGCCTGCCGCCGCCAGAAGAACAAGGCGTGTCATGAGCCTAGCCTCCAATCCAGCCGCGGATGAGGCTGACAAGGCTCGCCCCCGCGAAGACGAGCGAGGCGATCCATGCCGTGCCCAGGAGCGTGCCGAGGATCACAAGCACGCCGTCGCGCTGCAAGAGACCCATGGCGATCGCCACCACCGCAAAGCTTGGGACCGTGTTGGTTAGCGGCAGGGGAACTAGGATCGAAGCGCAAAAGATCACGAGGGCTATGCCGACGACGCGGTCTGCGGGCGCCCGCGTCAGGGCCGTGAGGCGTGGTTTGCTCAGGGCCTCGAGGCGCCGCAGCCAGGGGCCCGCGCGGGTCGCCAGCGCCTCAAGGCTCCCCCCGTCGATCTGCCGCGCCGCAAGGCGCGCGGGCAGCCAGGGCGTCCGATAACCGAACACGAGATGGCCCGAGACGAACATGAGCGGCAGCGCCACCACCTGCGGCACGCCGTAAAGAAACGGGATGCAGCAGGGCAGCGCGAGAATGAGGAGAAAGAGGCCGAAGGCTCGCTCCTGCAACTCCTCGAGAACCCACCCCAACGACACCGCCCTATCGCCGGCATCGACGGCGAGACGGTCTAGGCGGGTCGAGATTGACATATCCTGCGCAGCACTGCCCATGCCGCGTTTGGCCACGGCGCGTCCATGGCGTCAAGCCGAGGCATGAAAGCAGCTTACCTCAAATGCCCGCGCCGCCGCTAAAGTCGCCGGAAACATGCGCCGCGGCCGGGATGAAAAACCGATCCCGTCTTCTTTGTGCCCCTGTACTTCCCCCGGAGGGTCCGCCCATGGCCCCCGCAACGTCGCTCACCACAAGGGGACGATGTGGCCTACCTCCCTCAGCACCCGCGCCACGCTTTCCTCTTGCGAGCCTGAGCCTGCCACGCTCTACTCCGTCGAGAGGGTGTAGAACCCAAAAAAAGGGAGGACGATATGAAACAGTTTCTGAAGGCGAGCCTTGCGGGGACGTTGGCCGCAGGGCTTATGGCCACGGCGAGTTTCGCGCAGGAGGTCACGCTTCGCTTCCAGCATTTTCTGCCGCCGCAGGGCTCCGTACCAGCCTTCTTCATGGCCCCATGGGCCGAAAAGGTTGAGGCGGACTCAAACGGCCGCATCAAGGTCGAGCTTTATCCGGCGATGCAGCTCGGCGGCGCTCCGCCCGCGCTTTATGACCAGATCCGCGATGGAGTGATCGATGGTGGCTGGGCGCTCCCGGCCTACACGCCGGGCCGCTTCCCGGAGACCGAGGTGTTCGAGCTTCCCTTCATGTCGTCCATGAGCGCAGAGGCGACATCGAAGGCGGCCTGGGACTTCACAGAACAGTATCTGATGGAGCGCTTGGGCGACATCAAGGTCCTTGCGGTCCACGTCCACGGTCCCGGCGTCGTCCACAAGAAGGGCCCCGCGATCGAGAGCCTCGCGGACTTCGATGGGCTCAAGCTGCGCGGCCCGTCGCGGCAGGCCAACAAGCTTCTCGAGACCCTCGGCGCCACACCCGTGGGCATGCCGGTCCCGGCCTTCCCGGAAGCGCTGTCCAAAGGGGTTGTTGACGGTGGGGTCATTCCCTACGAGGTCGTGCCTGGGCTCAAGGTCCATGAACTCGCCGACAGTCACACGCAAATCGGTGGCGACAGAGCGCTTTACAACACGTTCTTCATCTGGGGCATGAACCTTGAGGCCTACAACAACCTGCCCGACGACCTCAAGGCGGTGATCGACGCCAATTCAGGGATTGAGACGTCGGCGGCAGCGGGCGCTGCGATGGACAAGGGCGACGTCATTGCCTTTGACCTCATCAGCTCGGGCGACAATGCGATCGCGACGCTGGGTGATGCCGACCTTGCCCGCCTGAAGGAGATCGGCGCCGCCCAGACCGAGGCGTGGATCGAAGAAGTGAGCTCAAAGGGCCTCGCAGGTCAGGAGATGGTCGATTTCGCCCGAGAAGCGATCGCGCGCTACACTGATGCGATGTGACCTGATTCACTGAACATGGCGGCGCGGGCACGCTTTCCGCGCCGCTTGTTCACCGGAGGCAGCCATGACCGTTTTGATTGCGGGCGGCGGGATCGCCGGATTATCGCTTGGCTTGTCTTTGCACCAAATCGGCGTGCCGTTTCAGATTTTTGAGGCGGTGCGCGAAATCAGACCGCTGGGCGTTGGGATCAACCTTCAGCCCCATGCCGCGCGCGAATTGTTTGAACTCGGGCTCGAGCCCGAGCTTGATCGGATTGGGCTCCGAACCGAGGAAGTCGCCTATTTCTCCGCCCAGGGTCAGCTCATTTGGGCAGAGCCGCGCGGGCAGGCGGCGGGCTATGGCTGGCCCCAGTACTCGCTGAACCGTGGGAAGCTCCAGATGAGCCTCTATGAGGCGCTCACCGAGCGGGCAGGGTCGCAGGTCATCAAGACAGGGGCCGCGGTGACGGGCTGGACAGCCCAACGCGGCGGGGTCGCCGCGCACCTCGCTGACAGAAAGACAGGCCAAGATCTTGGCACCGCGGCGGGCGATATCCTCGTGGCCTGCGACGGAATTAACTCTGTGCTGCGCAAACAAATGTACCCCACGGAAGGCCCGGCGAGTTGGGGTGGGACCATGATGTGGCGCGGGCTGACACGCGGTCCGCGCTTTCGCACCGGGCGCAGCGTCGCGATGGCAGGTCGGAAGGACGCGAAATTCGTGTGCTATCCCATCGCAGATGACGGAAAGGGCAGCGTCCTGAACTGGATCGCGGACCTCGCCATGCCAGCCGACTATGCGTGGCGACAGCAGGACTGGAATCGCGCCGGCGTGCTGGCAGAGTTTCTGCCCGCCTTCGAGGACTGGTCCTTTGACTGGCTCGATATCCCCGCCGTCATCCGCTCTGCCGAGATGATCTACGAATATCCCATGGTAGATCGTGAGCCCCTCGGGAGTTGGTGCCGGGGGCCAGTGGCTCTGATGGGGGACGCAGCGCATGCGATGTATCCCATCGGATCAAACGGAGCCTCGCAGTGCATCCTCGACGCGCGGCACCTTGCGCGGACGATCCGGGGGCATGGAGCGACCGAGGCGGCACTCCTGGCCTATGAGGATGAGCGGCGGGATAAGATGAATGCACTTGTGCTGGCCAATCGCGGAGATGGGCCTGACAGGATCCTAGATATCGTTGCAGAGCGGGCACCAGAGGGCTTCGAGGACATCGAGACAGTCATGCCGATCCATGAACGCCAGTCCTTTGCGGACGGTTACAAAGCCGTTGCAGGCATGGAGATCGCCGCGCTAAACGCAGCCCAACCGATCCTGGGGAGGTAGGGTGCAGATCGCCGTCAAAGCACAGGAGCGCGCAGGCGCTGGCGCGGCTGCGCTGGCCCGGCTGCTGGCCTATCTGGGTGGCGCGATCCTCGTGGGGCTGGCGCTGATGACCGTGGTGTCGATCGTTGGACGGTGGATCAACACAGGCTGGGTGCGGTCCATTGCAGGTGACTACGAGCTCGTGGAGGCGGGCGTAGGCATCGCGGTGTTTGCGTTTCTTCCCTGGTGCCAGCTCAACCGCGGGCACGTGACAGTGGACATCTTTACCAATGGCCTCCCCGCGCGGGGGCGCGCGTTCACCGCGCTCGTGGGGGACATTCTCATCGCCATCCTCGCCTACGTCATCATGTGGCGGTTCTATCTCGGCTTCGGGGAGAAGTTCCCCTTTTTCTCAGATGCGTGGCGGGATCGCCTGTCCATGGGGTTCAAGCCTTTCTTCCCGGAGACGACCTATGAACTCGAGATCCCGGTCTGGATACCCTACGGCCTTGCGCTGATCGGGGCGGTCGCGTTCTTTCTGGTGGCGCTCTACACCGTCTGGCGGAGCTGGAACCGCTTCGCCCGGGGAGAGGCGCAGTGACCGGTATCGAACTCGCGCTTGCTGGCTTTGCGCTCATGCTGCTGGCGATCTTTGCGCGTGTGCCGATCGCCGTGGCCATGGCGCTGACGGGGTTCATCGGGGTGTGGATCGTACGGGGATCGCCCACCGCGCCGCTTGCCCAGATGAAGACGCTGACATTCGACACGTTTTCGAGCTACTCGCTCTCCATTGTGCCGCTCTTTCTGCTTATGGGTCAGTTTGCGACGAAGTCGGGCATGTCGAGCGCGCTGTTCAAAGCGGCGCAGGACTGGCTTGGACATCGCAAGGGCGGGGTTGCTATGGCAGCTGTCGGGGCCTGCGCGGGCTTCGGCGCGGTCTGTGGCTCGTCGCTCGCGACCGCGTCGACCATGGGGCAGGTGGCTCTGCCAGAGATGCGCAAGCGCGGCTATTCTGACAGCCTCAGCACGGGCGTTCTGGCCGCAGGTGGCACGCTGGGGATCCTGATCCCGCCCTCCATCATTCTCGTTATCTACGCGATCTTGGCAGAGCAGAACATCGTCAAGATGTTCGTCGCCGCGCTCTTGCCCGGTCTTCTTGCGGCGCTCGGATACATGCTGACCGTTGCGATTTACGTCCGTGTGCGGCCCGGCGCAGGCAATGTGGCAGAGCGGGTGCCCTACGCGGACCGCGCGCGCAGCTTCATCTCGACCTTCCCGGTGATCTTCATCTTCGTGATCGTCATGTATGGCATCGCGGGCGACTGGGATTGGTCGAACCCCGGACCTGATGCGCTCTTTACCCCGACCGAGGGCGCGGCCGTTGGCGCGGTCCTGACGATGATCTACGGCCTCTACACGCGCGAGCTGGACTGGCAGGGCATCAAGGATGCCATCCTCGCGACCGCGCAGGCCACCGCGATGATCTTCTTCATCGTCTTTGGCGCCGCACTCTTCAACTCATTCCTGGCAATCACTCAGGCCCCGCAAAGCCTCGCCGAATGGGTCAGCACGCAAGGGTTCGGACCTTACACTGTGCTCATGGCGATGCTTTTGGCTTACCTCGTCTTCGGGTGCGTCATGGATTCGCTCTCCATGATCCTGCTCACGATCCCGATCTTCTTTCCCATCATCTCCGTCCTAGACTTCGGGATGACGCCGGAGGAGACGGCAATCTGGTTCGGCATCCTCGCGCTTATCGTCGTGGAGGTCGGCCTCATCACGCCGCCCGTGGGCATGAACCTTTTCATCATCAACTCAATGGCCAAGGACATCCCCATGGTCCGTACCTATGCGGGGGTGACGCCCTTTGTGGCCTCCGACCTCGTGCGCGTTGTGATCCTCGTGAGCTTCCCGGCTATCACGCTCTGGCTCGTGGGGGTGATGTTTCCGGGGTGAGGGGCGCGCGACTTAGCCAATAGGCGTGGCTTTTCTGGCAATGCGCCGAGCCGACGTAGGCAATGAGGAGACGAGAGGTTGCCCTGTCCCTCCTGCGCCACGCGCGGGAGCACAGAGCCTCCGGCGATCCGGTCAGAAGTTGCATGGTGATGTGGTAGAGAGACGTAATCCGCTTCATTGCTTGCCCGCCTTGCCTGTTTTGGCACTGACGTATCTCCGCCATGTCACACCTCTGTGACGACGACAGCCCGCGGGATCTCAATGATGATTGCTTGACCACGCACCTCGCTTAGCGCTACCGGGACATCCGTGCCCAAGTGGCGGAATGGTAGACGCAGCGGATTCAAAATCCGCCGGTGGTGACACCGTGCCGGTTCGAGTCCGGCCTTGGGTACCAGGCACACATGTTTCCCTCGCAACCTTCCCTAAGCAAGGCAAAGCGCCGATTTTGGCTGCAATCGCCTAAAGGCGGAGTGTTTTGCTTGGGTTTCTGGTTGACGCTGCTGGTGCACACGATATCTCCCGCCGAAGTGCCAGACAATTTCTGTCATGTTTATAAAAGGGAGCAAACCATGACCTCTTTCCGTGCCCGCCTGCTGGGCTCTGCGATCATCTGCGCCACGGCCGTTCCGGCCTTTGCCGAGGGTGAACTGAACCTCTATTCCTCACGGCATTACGACACCGATGAACGTCTGTACTCCGACTTCACGGAAATGACCGGCATCACGATCAACCGCATCGAGGCTGGCGCAAGCGACCTGATCGCGCGCATGCAGTCCGAAGGCGAAAACTCCCCGGCCGACATCTTTATGACCGTCGATACCGTGCGCCTGACGATGGCAAAGGAGATGGGTCTCCTCCAGCCGGTCGAGAGTGAGGTCCTCGAGGCACGTATCCCCGCGAACCTTCAGGACGACGAAAACTTCTGGTTTGGCTTCTCCCAGCGCGCGCGCATCCTGTTTTACGACAAGGACGACGTCGCCAACCCGCCGCAGACCTACGAGGCGCTTGCTGATCCGCAATACGAGGGCATGATCTGCATCCGGTCGTCCTCCAACGTCTATACCCAGAACATCACGGCTGCTCTCACGGCGCATCTGGGTCAGGAAGCCATCCAGGACTGGGCCACGGCCGTTGTGGGGAACTTTGCCCGCGCACCGCAGGGTGGTGACACCGATCAGCTCCGCGGCATCGCCTCGGGGGAGTGCGACATCGCAATGTCAAACACTTACTACTTCGCCCGTGCCGTGCGCAAAGAGGTGTCTGGCCTCGACGAACAAGCGCGCGCTGGCATCGGCTGGGTGTTCCCGAACCAGGACTCCATCGGCGCACACGTGAACATCTCTGGCGGTGGCCTCGCGGCGAATGCACCGAACAAGGAGAACGCGATCAAGTTTCTCGAGTACCTCGCCTCTGATCAGGCGCAGCAGTACTTCTCGGCGGGCAACGATGAATACCCGGGCGTCCCGGGTGTTGCGATCTCGCCGTCCGTGGCATCGCTGGGCTTCTTCCGCCCCGACGCCATCGACCTCGCAGACATCGCTGATAACATCGATGCCGCGAACGAGATCCTGACGAACGCCGGCTGGGAGTAATCCCGCCCCTAAGATCAAAGCGCCCCTCGGGAGACCGGGGGCGCTTTTTTTATGTCCGCCGTCCGAGTGAACGGCAAAGCAGGATTACCGGAACAAGCCCCACAGCGACGAGAACGAGCGACGGCACCGCAGCGCCCTCCAGACGCTCGTCAGAGGCCAGGCGGTGCGCCTGGATCGCGAGTGTGTCCATATTGAAGGGCCGCATGATCAGCGTTGCCGGAAGCTCCTTCATCACGTCCACGAACACGATCAGAAGCGCTGTGGCCACTGAGGGCCAGAGGGCGGGCAAGTAGAGGCGCCAAAGCAGCGATGTGGGGCGCGATCCCAACGTCCGCGCGGCGGCGTCAAGGTTCGGAGGCAACTGCGTCAGACCCGCCTCGTATGTGTTGAGTGCCGCCGCGAGGAAGCGGATCACATAGGCCATCACAAGCACCCAGATGGACCCCGTAAAAAGAAGCCCCGTGTCGATGCCGAAATTGCCTTCCATGACCGCGTCGATACGATTGTCGAGGTTGGCAAAGGGCACCATCAGCCCCACGGCGATGACGCCACCTGGCACCGCATAGCCAATCCGCGCGATGTGGCCCGCCCCAGCTGTCGCGCGGGAGGGTGCCATGCGGAACGCAATGGCGATGACGATCGCTCCCAGAACGGTGACGATCGCAGCCGTGGAAGCGAGCTTGAGGGAGTTCTGGAGGAACAGCAGGTATCGCGGCGACAAGAGGTCTTGTTCGGATCGGGTGGCCATGAGGCCGAGGATGATGACGGGAAGGACAAAGCCCAGAATGACCGGCAGCAGACAGGCCAGGGTGGCCATGCGCCCGCGCCACCCGCTCAGGGGGATCCGGGTCAGCATTTCTTGCCGATTGCCAGTATTGTAGTGACGGGCCCTGCCGCGCTGCGCTCGTTCGAGGAGCGCGAGGAAGAGCGCAAACGCGAGTAGGCAAAGCGCAAGCTGAGCGGCCGCGCCACGGTCGAACATCCCCACCCAGGCCCGGTAGATCCCGTTCGAGAACGTTTGCACCCCGAAGAAGGCCACCGTGCCGTAATCGGCTATGGTCTCCATGATCGCGAGGAGCATCCCGCCGACGATGGCCGGGCGTGCGAGCGGCAACGACGTCGTCCGAAACGCGCCCCAGGCCGTCTGGCCCAGGGACCGCGCCGCGAGGTAGGCCGTGGCGCTTTGCTGAAGGAAGGCCGCCCGCGCGAGGAGGTAGACGTAGGGGTAAAGAACAAGCGTCAACATGAGGGCCGCGCCGCCCAGCGATCGGATCTCTGGAAACCAGTAGTCGCGTGGCCCCCAGCCTGTGATGTCGCGCAGCGTGGTCTGCACGATGCCGGGATGGTCAAGGATGTCCGTATAGGCGTAGGCCATGACATAGGCCGGGAACGCAAAGGGCAGGGCAAGCGCGATCTCGAGCCATCGACGCCCGCGGAACTGCGTCATCGTCACAAGCCACGCGCAGGCCGTGCCGATGAGGGCCGTGCCAGCGCCCACGAGCGCCACGAGGGCGAGGGTCGTGCCCGCATATTGCAAGAGGACTGTCCGGGCGAGTTGACGGACGGTCGCGATATCCCCGAGTAGCGCCGCCAAAACAACGGCCAGAAGCGGCAGTAGGCAAAGCGCCGCAAAGCCAAAGGCGGTGCCTCGAAGGACCCGCGGTGTCGTGGGGGTCATGGCGCCGCTTCTAGGGCGTCGATGATCGGATTGAAGTCCTCTGCTTTGAGGGAAGCCCCTCCGACGAGTGCCCCGTCCACGTTGGCGATGCCAAAGATCTCTGCGGCATTGGCGGCTTTGACGGAACCACCATAGAGGAGGCGCATGTCAGCGGCGTCGCCCACAAGACTGGAAAGTGTGGCGCGCATGTCTGCGTGGACCTCGGCGATCTGCTCAGGCGTTGCGACCTTTCCGGTGCCGATGGCCCAGACGGGCTCGTATGCGATGACCGTATTGGCGGCACTGGCCCCGTCGGGCAGGGAGCCCGTAAGCTGTGCGCGGCAAACTTCGAGGGTTTGACCAGCTTCACGCTCCGCCAAGGTTTCGCCGATGCACACGATGGCCACGAGGCCCGCGGTGATGGCAGCTTCGGCCTTGGCCTTCACATCCGGGCTTGTCTCACCGTGATCGGCGCGTCGCTCTGAATGGCCTACGATAACCGCGGAGGCCCCGGCCTCGGCCAGCATGGGCGCCGCGATATCACCGGTATGGGCACCGCTCACCGCGCCGTGGCAGTCCTGAGCGCCGAGCGCCACGGACGAGTTCGCGAGGCTCTCGGCCATACGGCTCAGGAGTGTCGCCGGTGGGCACAGAAGGATATCAACGTTCGGAGAGGGGTGGGCAATGGAGACGGCACGTGCCTCCGCAATTGCGGCCGTCATCCCGTTCATCTTCCAGTTCCCGGCGGCGAGTTTGCGCATCGTATCCTCCTGCGGTTCAGGGTGCGCCCTTCGACGCGGTCTCTCTCAGTCCGTTCTGCGAAGAGCGGCCGCGGGGGTCAAGTCAGCTTGGGGATATCAGTCGCTGCAGGGGCCGCTTCCGGCTCGCCGAACTTGATCGACTCCCCGCAGCCGCACGCGTCTACGACGTTTGGATTGTTGAAGGTGAACGTGGACGACAGGAGCGATGTCTCGAAGTCGATCTCGGTCCCAAAGAGGAACATTTGCGCCATCGGCGCAATGAGGACGCGGGCGCCATCCTGCTCCACGACCTCGTCGGCCGGCTCGGCGGCGTCCACATAGTCCATCGTGTACTCCATGCCCGCACAGCCACCCTTCTTGACGCCGATCTTGAGGCCGAACTTGTCGCCCTTCGCCATGAGTTTGGCGATCTGCTTGACGGCTGAGGGTGTCATGGTGACCGGGGCTTGGCCGGGAATGCCGAACATGTGGAGGCTCCTAGGGCAATGCTGCAAAGATAGGCGCAAGCAGGGGCAGGCTCAAGGTCCAGAGCGTCTACCGCACCTACGCGGGCTGGACTCGCGCTGACCCTGACGCATAGTGGGGCAAATTGGTTAAGGAGGCTGCCATGAAAACCCTGATCCTTGGAACCGCTCTCGCGCTGACGGCCACGGCCACGCTTGCGGGCGGACATCTGTGCTACGAAGGCAAAACACTCACGGAAGGAAAGCTGACCGTCGCGACCGGCAATCCGGCCTATTACCCTTGGGTGATGGACGACAACCCCGCCTCCGGCATGGGGTTCGAGGCTGCCGTGGCCTATGCCGTCGCGGAAGAAATGGGCCTTGCTGCCGAGGACGTGATCTGGGTGCGGACGTCTTTTGACGAAGCCATTCAGCCTGGGGCGAAGAACTTCGACGTCAACATGCAGCAGTATTCGATCACGCCGGAACGCGACGAGATGGTCGATTTTTCCGCGCCTTACTACACAGCCGCCATGGCCGTTCTTGGTGTAGGTGACGCAAAACGGGTCCCTGCAGTAATCGGCGCCCTCAAGGATCTGAAATGGGGGGCCGTGGGCTCCACAACGGCGCTGCCCAAGCTCATTCAAACGATCCAGCCCACAAGCCAGGTCCTGCTCTATGGTGACAATGCGGACGTGACGGCGGCCATGCAGGCCGGTCAGATTGACGCGGCCCTTTTCGATCTACCGACCGCGCTCTTCCTGTCTGCCGTGGTCATTGAGGGCGCGACGATCATCGGTCAGTTCCCCGCCGACCGGACGGAACGGCCTGATCAGTTTGGAATGCTCATGGAGGACGGAAATCCGCTGAAGGAATGCATCGATACCGCGCTGGCTGCACTCGTTGAAAACGGCACCCTCGCCGACATCGAAGCGCAGTGGCTTCAGGATACAACCGGCGTGCCGCTGATCGCTGAATGAGCGAGGCCCGCACGCGCCGACAGGTCTATGAGGACGGGCTGCGGCGGCGGTCCCTTCTCATTGCCGGGGCGTCCACCATCGTCGTTTTCGGCGCCGTTATCCTCCTCGTGCCCTTGGCACCGGGGTGGGACAAGGTTGCCCGCTCGTTCTTCAACGGCGATGTCTTCCAGCGCACATTCCCGGGCCTCGTGGAGGCGTTTCTCCAGAACGTGATGATTTTCGCGTGGTCAGCGCCGCTCATTGCGGTTCTGGGTCTCGGGGTTGCGCTCATGCGGGATGCACGGTCCCCCGTGCTTTTTCCGCTACGGATCTTTGGGGCCGCCTATACGGATATCTTTCGCGGGCTGCCTGTCATCCTCACGGTTTACTTAATCGGCTTCGGCATCCCGGGGCTGGGGCTGCCGCGCCCCTGGAACTCGCCTTACATCTGGGGGACTGTCGCGCTCGTCCTGACCTACAGCGCCTACGTCGCTGAGATCTTTCGCGGCGGCATTGAGAGTGTGCATGGCTCCCAAAGGGCGGCAGCACAGTCGCTTGGCCTCAGCGACCGGGACACGATGCGTTATGTGATTTTGCCACAGGCCATCCGGCGGGTGATCCCGGCGCAGATGAACATGCTCATTGCCCTGCAAAAGGACGTGGCGCTGTTGAGCTTCATCGGGCCGGTGGAGATCTTTCGACAGGCAGGTGTCTTCAAGTCGCTCCTGGCGAACTTCACCCCCTATGTGGGCGCGGCGCTGATCTTTCTGATCGTGACGATCCCGGCGACGCGGTACGCGGACTACCTCATGAGCCGTCAGGCGCGGGAGCGGTCGTGAAACTATCGCTGCGCGACGTCGTGAAAGAGTTCGGACCCAACCGCGTGTGCGATGGCATATCGCTCGATGTGGCTGAGGGGCAGATGGTCTGCCTGATCGGCGCCTCTGGCGCAGGCAAGTCGACGCTTTTGCGCTGTATAAACCTTCTTGAACCTATTGAAGACGGGGCGATTTACCTGGACGGCGAGGATATCTCCGAGCCCGGCCTGGATCCCGCGCCTGTTCGGCGACGCATTGGGATGGTGTTTCAAAGCTACAACCTTTTTCCGCACATGACCGCCGCCGAGAACGTTATGCTTGCGCCCCGTCGGGTGCGCGGGATGGGCAGTGACGCGCTACAGACTGAAGTCTCAGGACTTTTTAGTAGATTTGGCTTGGCCGACCGGATGGGTCATTACCCCGATCAGCTGAGCGGTGGACAGCAGCAGAGGGTGGCCATCATCCGCGCGTTGGCGATGAAGCCCGAGGTGATGCTCTTTGACGAAATCACCAGCGCGCTTGACCCGCAGCTCGTGGGTGAGGTGCTTGATGTCCTGCGCGTTCTGAAACGTGACGGGATGACAATGATCCTCGCCACCCATGAGATGAATTTCGCCCGTGAAGCCGCTGATAAGGTGTGTTTTCTCAAAGATGGTCGCGTTGTGGAACAGGGGCCCCCGGCGCAGCTTCTCGGCGCGCCGCGAGAGGCCGCAACCCAAGCGTTTTTGGCGAGAACATTGAAACAGGCCTAGGGCCTCGCTTCAAAAAATGCGCCCAGTGCATCGAGCGCCGACCGAATGGCTGGTTCATGGCGGCCTTCATGGTGACTGACGAGCCAGCGCTGATGCGTCAGCTCTTCGATGATCCCGCTCTGGCGGGTGAGGGCAGGCCGCGCATCCCCGACGAAAACCGGCACAACGACGCGACCGATCCCGGCTTCGGCCATGGCAAGTGCGAGTTGTGGATCATTGGCTGTGGTGACGATGCCAGCGCCGTGGTTGTCAAAAACCCATTTGGCAGAGGCGGTGGCAGCGGCGTCAAATGATGCGCCGATCCAGCCGTCAACGCCGGGGCGTCCGTACGCGGCGAACTGCACATGGCCCAAGGCGCGCCCTGCGAGCCATGGTTGTTCCGGCCGCCTGTTCCGGATGCCGATATCGATCTCGCGACGGGCGATGTCCATGTCGAGGTTCGCATGGACGAACTCGGGCACCCAGGCGGCGTTGGGCTGCCAGAAGTGCTGGATGCTGACGGCAAGGTGATGGGCCGTCCACGTCCCCGCAGAAATGCGGACGCGGACCGGGCCTGAGTGGGCAGCTTGCCAGGCCGCGATGTCCGCGGCTGCAGCCTCCATCCGTTCCGTGCGCTCAAGAAGTGCACGTCCCTCAGCCGTTGGCGTGTAACCTTGCGCACCGTGGTGAAAGAGGCGGCGCCCGAGACGGGCTTCAAGCGCGGTCATACGACGCGACAGCGTTGCCGCGCTGACACCCGTTTCGCGCGCCGCCCCTGCAAGGGCACCATGGCGCGCGACAGTCGAGAAAAGTGAGAGGGTATCCCAAGACGTTTTCATATTTGCAAATATGCTTGCCAACATGGTGCGATGCAATCGTGCGCGAGGCTATCATAATCATGGCATCCCAAACAGGAGAATATGCCATGTTTAGCTGGTTCATTTCTTGGTATGATCACCCTCTTCAGGAGCCCAGCGAGGCACAGAAGGAAAAGAAGATGTTTGCAGAAATGGTAGTCAGGGACCGAAAGCGTCGCCGAACGATCTTTTGGGACCGTCTGCGGCGGCGCTTCCGTCTAGCGTAGAGGTCGTGCCGGGTTGCCGGCGACAGTTTGGCCCGGCGCGATGTCGCGGGTCACGACGGCCCCCGCACCGACGATTGCATCATCGCCTATCGTGACCCCGGGCAGGATCAGGGCGCCGCCCCCGATCCAGACATCCCGACCGATGGTGATCGGCGCGCCAAGTTCGAGAAAGGCCGCGCGGCTCTCGGCATCGCGCGGGTGGTCGGCGGCAAGGATCTGGCTCATAGGGCCGATTTGCGTGCGGTCTCCGATCCGCACCGGGCAGATATCGAGGATGGTGCAGCCGTAGTTCAAGAACACGTCGTCGCCGAGGAAGATGTTGGTGCCGTAGTCGACGTAGAATGGCGCGCGAACGGCGCAGTCGCGCCCACGGCCTCCGAGAAGCGCGTCGAGTATCGGACCGCGTTTGACACCGTCGGCGACGGTCGTCGCGTTATAGGCCGCCATGAGCTCCTGCGCGCGGGCACGGGCGGCGACTAGCTCCGGATCTCCCGGGTGGTAGAGCTCTCCGGCGATCATCTTATCCATCTCGGTCATGGCGATGATGATAAGGGCGTCATCGCGAAAGAGCGAGGTCAGGTGTTTTCAGCGAGGGCCCGGCGGCCCCACATCGCCGCTTCCTCCGGGTCGTCCAGGGCGCTTTCCGGCAGCGTCCAGTAGCCCATGGACGCGACAGAGCCGTCTTTGCGGGTCATCTTAAAGATCTCCGATCCGGCTTCTTCCAGGTCTTGGGCGAGGGGCCCCACGGCTTTGACGTAAACGCGTCCGTCCGCGCCCATGATCGCGAAAATTCTTGTCTCGGAGTAGAGGCTGAGGCCGCCCATCATCTTGCGATGGCTGAGGTCCGGAAGGGCCGAGAAGACATCGCGGATAAAAGCGATGTCCTCATCGGTGACGGCCATCACATAAAGCCGAGCTCGAGACGGGCCTCTTCGCTCATCATGTCCATGCCCCAGGGCGGATCCCAGGTGATTTCCACGTCCACCTGCTTGACCCCCGGCAGAGGCTCGATGGCATCGGCGACCCAGCCGGGCATGTCCTCGGCCACGGGGCAGCCGGGGGCGGTGAGCGTCATGATAACGAGGACGGCGTTATCGTCGGCGACGGTGATCGTATAGACCAGCCCGAGGTCAAAGATGTTCACGGGAATTTCCGGATCATAGACCGTACGGATCGCCTCCACGATCTGGTCGTAGAGCGCGTGATCGGTCGTGGACGGGCGGATCACCATGTCGCCTTCGGCAGGGTATGTCTGGTCCATGGGCATCTCCTTGGAGCGGCATATAGTTAGGCGGTGCCGATGCGTAAACAGTTTCCGTCAGGTCGTCGCCGGTGCGGTGTGCCTGGGGCCGCGGGGATGGGTGCGTAGCATATGAAGGGAGCGTTGCAGTTCCGGCCGGGTCATGTCGCGCGCGATGACGACTATGCGCGAATGGCGGTTAGTGTCCGTCCATGTGCGCAGGGGCAGTGGGCGTTCAAAGATGTTCTGGACGCCGTGGACGACGAAAGGAAGCTCAATCCCTTCGAGGAAGATGATGCCTTTGACCCGCAAAAGATCACGGCCCTTGAGCGCCGTGAGTGTCGTGAGCCAGTATTCAAACCCCGCATCGGTAATCTCTTCCTCGACGATGATCGAGGCGGTGCCGATGCGGCTGTCATGAGGGCTGTGCGCGGTGAATGCAGAGTTTGGGTCTTTGGTTGCGCCAAGACCGGACAGGTTTGCGAGAGGCTCCAGCTTGGGCTCCTCGCTCCGTGCTGTTGTCCAGGCGATGGCGTCCGATAGCGGCGCATCCTCGCGCGTTCCAGCAAGGTTCCAGAGCGCCGCCGGGTCGATGTCGCCTTTCACCACGGGCACAATCGTTGCCGTCGGGTTCAGGGACTTCAGGCGGATCTCAAGTTCCGCGCTGGCGGCGGGGGGCACGAGGTCCGTCTTGGACAGGATCAAAAGGTCGGCCATGGACACTTGCGATACGGCCTCGAACTGCGCGTCGAGCGTCGCTGCTCCGTGTGCCGCGTCCACGACCGTGGCAATCCCGTCGAGCCGCACAGTGCGGGACAGGGAGGGGTCGGCCGCTATGGTTTGAAAGATGGGTCCGGGATCCGCGAGGCCCGTGGTTTCGATCACGATCCGCTCAAAGCCAAAGCGGCCCGCCTCGCGTTTTTCAAGAAGACCGAGGATCGCCTTTGGCAGCTCACCCCGTACCGAGCAGCACAGGCACCCGGAACTCATGAGAACCACGTCGTCTTCCACCGCTTGGATCAAATCCTGATCAAGGCCTGCTTCCCCGAATTCGTTCACGATCACCGCCACGCGGCCTGTCGATTTGTTCGACAGAACGCGATCGAGCAGCGTCGTTTTTCCAGCACCCAGGAAACCAGTGAGGATGGTGAGGGGGATGCGGGTCTCTGGCATGGGCTGTTGCGGGCCTTTGTTGGGATGTTATACTATAACGTAACGCGAAAAGGGGTAAGCAGACCATGGCAAGTAACCGTGGCAGGACCAGTCTGAAATGCAGACGCTCGGCGCGCAATCCCATGCGCGATTTTGACAGCCTCCCGCCGGAGCTCCGGCGCTGGGTGGCGAGTGCCATGCTGCCCTGGCGCGCGGCCACCGTGAGGACGGCGTACGAAAGGGCTCTCGAAAACACCGGTGATCCCACTCAAGCGCTCGAGGCGCTCGACGAGCTGCAGCGACGGCTCATTGCCAAAGACGCGGCGAATGTCTGGGATGGCGTGCATCCGTCGGGTTGTGCGGCCTAGACGCTGCATCTCGCAGACGCCTGCAACGAGTTTGTGGTAGGTTGACCGGTCGTTGCTCATCCCGCGAAAGCGAAGTCGGCGAGTGTCGGTACTATATTTATTTAGCTTGCACGTGCCGTGTCACTACGCGCCATCGGGCTGTTGGAGGCTGGGTTGAAAGCGCTGTCGACCTGCATGGTAGGCACTGAAATCCTGCCGCGACATCTCTGAGATGTTGATGGTTCCATGCCTCTCGGGACAGTCCATGGCGCGCAGGGGTTGTCGAATGGGACCTGCGTTCAGCAGGCTTTTCGAAGTGTACCCCAACCACTGAGCGGGACAGCGAGCACCGTGACCGGCGCAGGTCTTCCAGCCGCGCCCGCTACATTTGCTGGGCCGCAGGCACTGCCGGACCTCACCCCTTTGAGCGCGTCTTTCGGAGCGGGGCCGGGCGGACGCGGGTTTCGATTTCGTCAAAAAGGAGGCCGGCGATGTTCTTGCCCGTGCTCTTTTCGATTCCTTCGAGGCCGGGGGAGGAGTTCACCTCCAAGAGCTTCGGCCCTTCTGCCCCGCGCAAAAGATCCACACCAGCGATGCCAAGCTTGAACGCTTTGGCAGCCTTCATGGCGGCCTCGCGCTCTTCCTTGGAAAGTTTTGTGACGGACGCTGTCCCCCCGCGATGCAGGTTTGAGCGAAAGTCATCGCCTGCGCTCGTGCGTTTCATGGCGGCCACGACCTTGCCCGCGATCACGAGGCAGCGGATATCCTCGCCCGCGGCTTCTTTGACGAAATCCTGAACCAGGAAGTTGGCTTTGAGGCCGCGGAAGGCATCGATGACCGATTGTGCGGCCTTCTTCGTCTCCGCCAGTACGACGCCCTTGCCCTGCGTCGATTCGAGCAACTTCACGATGAGAGGTGCTGTGCCAACGAGGCTCATGAGGTTTTCGGTATCCTGGGGCGAGTTCGCAAAGGCCGTAACCGGCATCCCAATCCCGTGCCGGGCCAACACCTGGTGGGCGTGCAACTTGTCGCGGCTCGCCGTAATGCCTTCTGAGCCGTTCACGCAATAGGTCCCGAGCGTCTCGAATTGCCGGATGATTGCCGTGCCGTAGGGCGTGATTGACGCACCAATACGGGGGATGACCGCGTCAAAGCGGGGCAGGCGGTTGCCGTCGTAATAGACTTCCGGCGCCTTGGCGTTTATTGCCATGTAGCAGCGAGTGGTATCGATCACCTCCACGGTATGACCGCGCTTTTCCCCTTCAAGGACGAGCCGCTTCGTGGAGTAATTGTTGGGCTCCCGGCTCAAGACGCAGACGCGGAGCGCGCGGCTCTTGATCGCTTTCTTGAGTTGGGTGGCTGTGTAGGCGTCGTAGTTCAATTCGGGCTGGAGGCAGGCTTCAGTGGGGTTGACGAGGGTATCTTCCGTAAACGCCTGGCGGCCGAGCAGCATCCTGTACGCCATGCCCGCGCGGTCCGTCAGGGTGACGTCGATGGGCCAACTCCGGTCGCCGAACTTCACATTGGTTTCGATGACGTATCGCAACTCTGTCTCGCCATTCGAGGACGTGACCTCGCGCCGGTCCACGACGGTGGCCGAACAGGGGATCGTGAGCTCCCGGTTGCCGGGGATCGGATGGATCGCAAAGCGCACCTTCGGCCTCGTTGCCGGTCCAAACTGCTCGATGTCAAAGGCATGGAGTGCGGACGTCTTTGCGCCTGTATCGATCTTGGCCTTGATCGCTGGGAGGCCGAGGTCGGGAAGGGCCAACCATTCCTCCCAACCCAGGCTGATCGTGTCATCTGTCATTGTGTTATCCCGATTCTTGGCATTGCCCGCGTGATAGCTTAGCCCCCACCTTAACGAGCAGTGCGGGAGATTGTTTCAATGAAACAGCGCTTTGGCTTTGAGCTCAAGGCCACAGACGGGCGGGCGCGCACCGGGGTGATGACGACGGCCCGAGGGACGGTGCGGACGCCAGCCTTCATGCCAGTTGGCACTGCAGCGACGGTCAAGGCAATGATGCCTGAGTCGGTGGCCGCGACCGGAGCCGATATCCTGCTCGGAAACACTTATCACCTGATGCTGCGACCCACGGCAGAACGGATTGAGCGCCTTGGCGGGCTTCATCGCTTCATGAACTGGGAGGGTCCAATCCTCACGGATAGTGGCGGCTTTCAGGTGATGAGCCTCGCAGGCCTCAGAAAGCTGAGCGAAGAGGGGGTGGAGTTCAAAAGCCACATCGATGGATCCAAGCACAGCCTGAGCCCCGAGCGGTCAATGGAAATTCAGCGCCTTCTCGGCTCGGACATCGTGATGTGCTTTGACGAATGCCCGGCGCTGCCTGCTGACCGTGGACGGCTAGAGGACAGCATGGAGCTATCCATGCGTTGGGCTGCGCGTTCAAGGGAGGCGTTCGGGGAGCGTCCGGGGCATGCCCTTTTTGGGATCCAACAAGGAGGCCTCGAAGAAGACCTCCGGGCCCGCTCGGCGGATGCACTGCAGTCCATAGGCTTTGATGGCTACGCGGTCGGCGGCCTCGCGGTGGGGGAGGGTCAAGAGGCCATGTTTGCCTGTCTTGATTTCGCCCCTGAACAGCTTCCCGCCGACAAGCCGCGCTACCTGATGGGCGTAGGCAAGCCCAATGATATCGTCGGTGCCGTGAAGCGCGGCATAGACATGATGGACTGCGTTCTTCCATCGAGGTCAGGCCGCACCGGGCAGGCCTTCACACGGCGCGGAGTAGTGAACATCAAGAACGCGCGCCACGCCGACGATCCACGACCTCTGGATGAAGACTGCACCTGTCCGGCCTGCCGCAACTACAGTCGGGCTTATCTTCACCATGTGTTCCGCTCGAACGAGATGATCGCGGGAATGCTCCTCACCTGGCACAATCTGCATTATTTCCAGCAAATCATGTCCGGGATGCGCACCGCCATTTCAGAAGGGACCTTCGATCAGTGGGAAGCGCAGTTTCATGCGCAGCGCGCAGACGGGGACATTGAGCGTCTATGATCGGTCGGGACGGACGCTCTTTGCTGCGCAAATTCGCACCCGCCCGCCCGAGTCCTTATTCATCTTTCCGAAAATACCTCCGCCGGAGGCATCCCAACTCACAGCAAGAGAAGGGCCCAGACGGCGAGGCCGAGTTGGATCAGCTGGATTACAACAGACGCGCCGTGGAGCCTTCCGAAGGCGCGCTTGTCGTCCCGATCCGAGGCCGCATTAATCTGGGGCATCAGCATCTGCCGCGCGTAAATCGTGCTTGCGGCAATAGCTCCGAGGATGAGCGCGGGCGTTGGATTGTGCAGCCCGGCAAGGATCGCGCAGACGATGCTGAGGGCGATAACGGTCAGGTAGTAGTAAGGAAACGTTCCGCGCAGGATGGGACGCACATCCTGTGATGGCAGGAGTTTGAAGAGCACCGGGGCGAAGCCGAAGCTGAAGAAGGTCATACCGCCGAGTAGGATAGCGGTGGCTATGAGGGCTGCGTCCTGCATGAAGATCTCCCATCTCCATCAGCGATCTAGGCCGCAGGCGGCCCCAATCTAGCGGCGGAAGACGAACGCGGTGTCGGGGTAGTCAAATTCGTCGAAACCGCGGGGACCGCGTTGGCCGAGCCCGATCGTCAGCAATACGCTTGCGCCGCTGCGGCCCTCTTCGCGGAGCTCATCCAGGGCTCTTTCGCGCGCCTTGCGGCGTTCGAGTTCTGAAACATTCGTCGCCCTCAGCGCCCGCGTGCGAGTCTCGCCTTCAAAGGTACATGAGAGAGAGACCTGCGGCGCGGTACTGCCGAAGATGGGCAGATCGAGGACGGCAGGCGTCACAAAGCGCGCGGAATAGCCCGGGCCATTTAATTGACAGGGCACTGCCGCGATCTCTGCGGTTTGATCATTCGTGGCCAGGCGCGCGCGCACGGTGGCCGGTTCAAGGCCCGTTGCCGCGGCTGCGCGGGAGGGGCTTTGAAAGGACATGGAGACGGGCGGTTGAGTGATCGGGGCTGTGGCCACGCACCCTGCAAGGACAACACAACCAATAAGGGGCAAGCATCGCATGGGGATTTCCTTTCGGCAGCTACTGCTTACGTAAGCGCGAGCCATGGCGGCGCCAATGGTAGGCTCTAGGATCGCAGGCACGTAGGTATCAAAAGGCACGTTCACGTTTA
This sequence comes from Pseudomonadota bacterium, assembly GCA_038751055.1. Lineage (GTDB taxonomy): Bacteria > Pseudomonadota > Alphaproteobacteria > Rhodobacterales > Rhodobacteraceae > Shimia_B. The sequence goes on from JBCDGS010000019.1 coordinate 51,756, forward strand.
CGCCCTGTTATTCAATATCAGAGCAAATGGGGGAATGCCCTTGCGGGAGCGGCGCACAGAAGGCAAGCTATCGCCAGCAGTAGCCGCGCTTGAAAGCGGGGCAGGGGCGCATTAGCTCCCACTAACCAAAGCCGGAAGAGGCGTCGGTTGCCCAAAACGGGGGCCATGATCTCTTGCCAAGGATAAGGAACCCGACATGCACGAACCTATGAGAGAGCCTCTGGCCGCCTCCTACCCCGTTCTGCCACTCCGAGACATCGTCGTCTTTCCGCACATGATCGTGCCCCTGTTTGTGGGCCGCGAGAAATCGGTGCGGGCGCTTGAGGCGGTGATGCGCGACGACAAGCAGATCCTGTTGTCGAGCCAGGTTGATCCCGGTGAGGACGAGCCCGAAGCCACAGGCATTTATAAGGCAGGCGTTCTCGCCAATGTTTTGCAGCTCCTGAAGTTGCCAGACGGCACGGTCAAAGTCCTCGTTGAGGGTCGGGCGCGGGTGCGGATCACTGACTACATCCCCAACGACGCTTACTTCGAGGCTGGAGCGGAATATCTCACCGAGATGCCGGGCGACGAAGAGGCAACGGGCGCCCTCGTGCGCTCTGTGGCCAAGGAGTTCGAGCGCTACGCCAAGGTGAAAAAGAATATCCCCGAGGAAGCCCTCACGGCAGTCGCAGACACGCGCGAGCCGGCCAAGTTGGCGGATCTCGTATCCGGGCATCTGGGGATTGAAGTCCATCAGAAGCAGGAGCTTCTGGAAACGCTGAGCGTGAGCGAGCGCCTGGAGAAGGTGTTTGGCCTGATGCAGGGCGAAATGTCCGTCATGCAGGTCGAGAAGAAGATCAAGACGCGCGTGAAGTCGCAAATGGAGCGCACTCAGCGTGAATACTATCTGAATGAGCAGATGAAGGCTATTCAGAAGGAGCTGGGCGACGGCGAGGACGGCGCGGGCGAAGTGGCAGAGCTCGAAGAGCGGATCGCCGCGACGAAGCTCTCCAAAGAAGCCGCCGAGAAGGCTGAGGCCGAGCTCAAGAAGCTCAAGAACATGTCGCCGATGTCTGCGGAAGCTACAGTCGTGCGCAATTACCTTGACTGGATGCTGTCGATCCCGTGGGGCACGAAATCCCGCGTGAAGAAAGATCTGCCGCGCGCGCAGAAGGTGCTCGACGACGATCATTATGGCCTCGAGAAAGTGAAGGAACGGATCGTTGAATATCTCGCTGTTCAGCAGCGCTCGAAGAAACTGAAGGGGCCGATCATGTGCCTCGTGGGGCCTCCGGGGGTCGGGAAGACGTCGCTCGGAAAATCGGTCGCCAAGGCTACGGGGCGCGAGTTCATTCGCATCTCACTGGGTGGCGTGCGCGATGAGTCCGAAATCCGCGGCCACCGCCGGACGTATATCGGCTCCATGCCGGGCAAGATCATTCAGGCGCTGAAAAAGGCCAAGACGACGAACCCCCTCATCCTGCTCGATGAAATCGACAAGATGGGGCAGGATTTCCGTGGCGACCCTGCGTCGGCCATGCTCGAGGTGCTCGATCCCGAGCAGAACTCGACGTTTGTCGATCACTATCTTGAGGTGGAATACGACCTCTCGAACGTGA
>JBCDGS010000020.1:0-50928 GCA_038751055.1 Pseudomonadota bacterium
CAACTTGGCGCTTGCTACTCTGGGTACGTTCATCCTGTGGCTCGGCTGGTTCGGCTTCAATGGCGGCTCTCAGCTGGCAATGGGTACAGTAGGCGACGTTTCTGACGTGTCTCGCATCTTTGCCAACACGAACATGGCAGCAGCTGCGGGTTCGGTGACAGCTCTGATCATGACACAGATCATGTTCAAAAAGCCTGACCTCACAATGGTGCTGAATGGCGCTCTGGCCGGTTTGGTGTCCATCACGGCTGAACCTCTGGCACCTACACTCTTTGGTGCTCTGTGGATCGGTGCAGTGGGCGGTATAATCGTTGTGCTGACAGTTCCAATGCTCGACAAGCTCAAGATCGACGACGTGGTCGGCGCCGTTCCGGTGCACCTCTTCGCCGGTATCTGGGGCACGATCGCGGTCGTGCTGTCGAACGGCGACGCGTCCTTTGCGACCCAGGTCATCGGGATCGTGGCGTACGGTGTCTTCACCTTCGTCGTGAGCCTCGTCGTCTGGTTCATCCTCAAGGCCATCATGGGCATCCGGGTGAGCGAAGAAGCCGAACTTGCGGGCCTCGATACCACTGAGATGGGTATGGAAGCCTACCCGGACTTCTCGAAGGGCTGATCACCCCTTCCGATCCTCCTTCGACGGAGCGGCCCCGGCGCAGAAATGTGCCGGGGCTTTTTTGTGCGCGCGCACTCCTTTAAAGAATGCGGGGACGGACGCATCATCGGCGCGCGGTCGTGTTGCACTTTCTTAAGGGCGGAGGGCGAAAACCCGTCCCGCGCGCCGGGGGTGGCATCCCCGTAGAAGACCATACCGATCCGGCTCAGAGACCACCTGATGAAGGTGCAGAGCAGCCGGGGCCCCGACGAAGGATCACACGGTCGCCCGATGCGGGCCCGCATTTCCTATCCCAGCAAGAGATCTGTCCAACGCGATGCGCCCGGAGGGGCTGCGCCGCGCACCAAGTGCCGTGGGCTTCGGCGTGCTGTCCCGGCGCCCCGCGAGGTTTCCCGCTCTCAGAGAACGGACGCGATGGCCTTTGCCAGGACCGGAACCGTCTTTGCATTGAGGCCCGCGACATTGATGCGGCTGTCGCCCACCATGTAGACGGCATGGTCCTCGCGCAGCTTGGCCACCTGCGCGGGCGTGAGGCCCAGCCGCGAGAACATCCCGCGATGCTCTGCGACAAAGCCGAACCGGTTCGATCCCGTCTCCGCCTGCAGCGCATCCGCGAGGTCACGGCGAAGCTTGAGCATCCCCTCGCGCACCTCCTCGAGCTCGGCCTCCCAGTCGGCCCGCAGGCCGTCATCGGTCAGGATCTCGGTGACGATCCGCGCGCCGTGATCGGGCGGGAAGGAATAGTTCTGCCGGTTCAGAAAGCTCAGCGTCGCCTGCGTCAGCGCCGTATCCGCGCCACCGGTCGCGATGAGGATCCCCGTACGCTCGCGGTAGATGCCGAAGTTCTTGGAGCATGAGGCCGCGATGAGGGTCTGCTCACAGGACGCCGCGACCTTGCGCACGGCGTCGCCATCGGCCGCGAGCCCATCGCCAAAGCCCTGATAGGCGATGTCGATCATGGGCAGCGCCTTCTTGGCGTTCAGCGTCTCTATGACCTCGTCCCACTGGACCGCATTGAGGTTGGCGCCCGTGGGGTTGTGGCAGCACCCATGGAGAAGGACGATGTCCCCCTCGGCGATCTGGTCAAGATCGGCGCGCATCCCTGCGAAATCCACCGCGCAGGTCTCTTCATCGAAATAGCGGTATTCGCGGAAGGGCATCCCCATGAACTTGAGGATCGAATTGTGGTTGGGCCATGTCGGGGCCGAGACCCAGACCGTGGCGCCGGGCGCAGCCATCTTGATAAGCTCAAATGCCTGCCGGATCGCTCCGGTCCCGCCGGGTGTTGCGACGGCGGCGACCGCCTCGCGCGGCACAGCATCCCCGAGCACGAGATCGACCATCGCATCCGCGAAGGCCGGATCGCCCGCGAGGCCCGTATAGGCCTTCGACGACTGGGCCTCCCAGATGCGCTGCTCGGCGGCCTTCACGGCGCGCATGACCGGGGTGACGCCCTCTGCGTTCTTGTAGACGCCCACGCCGAGGTCAATCTTGCTCTCACGCGGGTCGGCTTTGTATTCGGCCATGAGCGCGAGGATCTTGTCAGCAGGTTGCGGGGTGAGGGCGTCGAACATCAGGCGTCTCCGGTTGCGACGGTGAGGGTGGGAAAGCGGCCCCATTCGGACCAGCTTCCATCGTAAAGCGCGTGGTCGGTCTTGCCGATGCGCTCCAGCGCGAGGCTGAGGATCGCGGCCGTGACGCCGGATCCGCAGCTGGTGATGACGGGTTTGCCCAGATCGACGCCGGCCCCTTCAAAGACGGCGCGGATGGCGTCCGCGTCCTTGAGGGTCTGGTCGTCGTTCAGAAGCGCCGTGTAGGGCACATTGCGCGAGCCCGGGATATGGCCCGACCGCATCCCCTCCCGGGGTTCGGGCGTGTCGCCGCGGAATCTCTCTGCGGATCTCGCGTCCACGATTTCCCAATCGCCCAGCTTGGCGGCCATGGCGACCTGGGTGACATCCTTCACCATCTGGTTTTGCCGCGAGACCGTCATGTGCCGGTCGCGAATGATGGGGGGCATATCCTCGACCTCCCGCCCCTCGGAAAGCCATTTCGGCAGGCCCCCGTCCAGGACGGCCACGTCGCGTTTGCCCATGAGCCGGAACAGCCACCAGACCCGCGGCGCCGAAAAGAGGCCCGCGCTGTCATAGATCACCACCTGATGCCCGTCGCCCACGCCAAGCGCGCGCATGCGGGACATGAACTTTTCCACCGGCGGCACCATGTGGGGCAGGTCTGATCTGGCATCAGAGATATCGTCGATATCAAAGAAACGAGCGCCGGGAATGTGGGCCGCCTCGTATTCGGTGCGGGCATCGCGGTCGGACGAGGGCATGTGCCAGGACGCGTCGAGGATACGCAGATCCGGATCCTTCAGATGCGTCTCGAGCCAGGTCGTAGAGACCAGTTGTCTTGCATCGTCTCGCGGGTCGTCGGCCATGGGTCTCGCTCCAATCCTGCGTGGCATACGCCCGTTGGGATGTTCGGACAAGACGCCTTTCGGAGCGTGCGACGGGGGGCCTCTCAAAGCCGGGGCGCCCAGGTCCTGTGATGCCGGGGGCCGCAGCCCGGACAGAAACCCGCGCACGAACCCGGACACAAAAACGGGCAGAGCCCGACCTGCTCTGCCCGTCCATGTTCAAGAAAGACGTTTCGCAATCGCCTTACTTGGCGACCATATTGCGGACAACGCCGACAATCGCAAGAACAACGCCGCCGCCGACGCCGCCGCCAGCCACCTGGCCGATGATGGAACCGATATCGAGGCCGCCTGCATCAACGCCTGCCGCCGCCCCGCCTGCGCCGAGCGCACCGAGGATGGTGCCGCCGAGGCCGCCGCCGACGATGCCGGAGATCGAGTTGATCAAGGTGCCCTGATTGAGATTCTTGAGGACGCCGCCTGCGACGTTGCCCCCAACCGCCCCGGAAATGAGGCCAATAAGAAGTTCCATAGTCATACATCCTAGGGGGTTCAGGTTACGGTGCATGCCGTCCCATAACCCCCGGTCAGGCACAGCGCCGTAACACTATCCACGGACATCTCATGGGATAAGGGAAACGCAGGGGGAGTTTTCCCCGCTCAGTGTTCCCTCAGAAGGCGAGCTTTCTGACGCTGCCAGTCGCACTTGGCCTCGGTTGCGCGCTTGTCGACATTCTTTTTGCCCTTCGCGATGCCGACTTTGAGTTTTACGAGACCGCGATGGTTGAAGTACATCACCAGGGGCACGATGGTCATGCCCTTGCGCTGGGTGGCGTTCCAGAGGTTCGACAGTTCCTTGCGGGAGCAAAGGAGCTTGCGCTTGCGGCGCTCTTCATGGCGGAACATCTTTGCTTGCTCGTAGGGGGCGATGTAGCTGTTGGTGAGCCAGAGCTCCCCGTCCTCAACTTCCGCGTAGGATTCGGCGATGTTGGAGCCGCCCTGGCGGAGGCTTTTGACCTCCGAGCCTTCGAGGATGATGCCCACTTCGAGATCGTCTTCGATCGCGTAGTCATAGCGCGCACGCCGGTTCTCGGCGATCACCTTGTAATTGGGGTTGTCGTCCTTCTTGGCCATCGACGGAATATAGGCGGGGCGGGCCGGCCTCTGCAAGGGGCGCCCCGCCCGCAATGCGGTCCTGTCTTCGGGCGGGGCGCCGGAGTATTTTTGAACGAAAGAAAGGGGGCGCTCAGCGCGGCCGCTGCGCGGGCGCCTCCGGAAGGCCGACATCGCGGCGCATGCGCGGGGTGAGTTTCGCGATCTCGCGCCGGGCTTCGGCGTTGAGGGCCATCGCGTGGAGCCATCCCGTGAGGCGGCCCAGAACGTTGCGGCCTTTCTGCAGGGAGATCGTGCTTTTCGGGGCATTGGGCGCGGGTAGATAGATCATGGCTATTTCCTTTCGGTTGATGATCGAAAGGTAGGCGAGGGCTTGATATAAGAGAAACGCGAAGATATGTACCTTGCTATCAGATTTTCTGAAAGGTATCGCCATGGCCCTCCCGCTCTTCGATCTCGACCTCCTGCGCACGTTCGTGGCCATTGCCGAGACGGGCAATTTCTCTGCCGCCGCGCAGAGCGTCTTTCGGACACCCTCTGCGGTCTCCATGCAGGTCAAGAAGATGGAGGACATCGCCGGGCGCCCGCTTTTCGTGCGCGATAGCAGGTCGGTGACGCTGACCGAGGATGGCGAGAAGGTACTGGCGCACGGGCGGCGGATGCTCGCGCTCAACCAGGGTCTGATGGCCGATTTTCACCAGCAGCACATGGAGGGGACAGTACGCCTCGCGGTGCCTGATGACGTGGCAGAGGGGCATCTGCCGGACATGCTGCGGCGCTTTGCGCGGACCCATCCGTCGGTGACGGTGAACGCGATGGTGATGAATACGCATCCCACCCTGCAGGGGATCGCGGAGCGCCGTTTGGATCTGGGGCTTATCACGCGTCTGCCCTTCCAGCGCGACCAGCGGCCCGGTGAGCTACTGGGGAGCGAACCCCTCGTCTGGGCGGGATGCCGGGGCGGGATCGCTGCAGAGCAGGAGCCGCTCCCGGTATCTGTCTGGGAGGAAAGCTGTGCCTGGCGGATGGCCGGGCTCGGCGGGTTGGAAAAGGCGCGGCGGCCTTACCGCATCGCCCTCGAGTCCGGGCATCTGTCCGGGCAGAAGGCGGCCGTGAAGGCGGATCTGGCCATCGCGCCCATTCCCAAGAGCGCGCTCGGCGGGGATATCATCGAGGTGCCCGCTTCCCTTGGTCTGCCGCCCTTGCCGCATTTCGAGCTGTGCATGGTGGTGCGGCCAGACCCGCCCGCAGCCGTCGAAGCGGCCGCCGATCACCTGCGTGCCTGCTTCACGCAGGCGGCCCTTGCGGCCTGAGCGTCTCTTAAAGAAGGCCTGCGCGCGCCATGGCGGCGTCCATCCTGGCCTTCGTCGCATCGCTGAGCGTGACGAGGGGAGGGCGCACCGCATCAGAGCAGAGCCCCAGCTTTGCCGCGCCGTACTTTGCACCGCAAAGGCCCGGCTCGGTGAAGACGGCCTGATGGAGGGGCATGAGGACGTCCTGGATCTCCACCGCTTTGCCGTAGTCACCGGCGAGGCAGGCGGCCTGCATCTGGGCGCAGAGCTTTGGTGCGACATTGGCGGTCACGGAAATGCAGCCCACCCCGCCCATGGCGTTGTAGCCCACGGCGGTGGCGTCTTCCCCCGACACCTGGATGAAGTCCGCGCCGCAGCTCAGCCGCGTCGCTGGCACCCGGGCGAGGTCCGCGGTGGCGTCTTTGACCCCGACGATTTCGGGCAGTTTGGCGAGTTCAGCCATGGTCGCATCGCTCATGTCGATCACTGAGCGGGGCGGGATGTTGTAGATGATGATCGGCAAGCCCACCGCCGCGCAGGCCTCGTAATGCGCGACCAGCCCGCGCTGGGTGGGCTTGTTGTAGTAGGGCGTCACGACGAGGGCGCCGTCGGCACCGGCGTCTTTCGCGGCTTGCGTGAGGCGCACGGCCTCGGCCGTATTGTTCGATCCCGCGCCTGCGAGGACGGGCACCCGCCCTGCGGCCTGATCCACCACGGTCGCGACGACGGCGTCGTGTTCGGCATGGCTCAGCGTCGGGCTTTCCCCCGTCGTGCCCACGGGGACGAGGCCATCGGTGCCTTCCGCGATGTGCCAATCCACCAGCCGTTTCAGGGCGTCGTGATCCACCTTATCCCCGGCGAAGGGTGTAATCAGGGCGACCATCGAGCCTTTGAACATGGGGGACCTCCTCTTGGCGAAACCGCGCGGCCCCCTGCTATGCCAAGATTGTCAGTTGCCACAAGGGGCGCTTACGCCCATTTCAGGGGCAACGAGCAGCCTTGGGGGTGTAAATGCGCCCGATCATACTCCTTCTGGTGACCGCAATAATGATTGCGGGGCCAAGCTTTGCCCGCGAGGCAGAGGCGCTCAGGATCGCGTTGCAGGCGATTGAGCGGGGCGACTGGGATCGGGCGCGCAGTGCCGCGCGTGGTGCCGGGCCACTGGGGCAGGACATCGTTAAGTGGCACCTCTTGCGGTTCGAGGAGGGGACCTTCCCGGAGGCCCTCGCGTTCCTAGAAAGACGCCCGGACTGGCCGGGTCTGCCCTATCTGCGCCAGCAATCGGAGCATGACATCCCTGCGGGCGGCTCGCCCGAGCAGGTAATCCGTTTCTTTGCCCCGCAGCTACCGCGCACCGGGTACGGATCGCTGCGACTGGCGGAAGCGCTGCAAGCGCTGGGCCAGCCCGATGCCGCGCGGCTTGAGCTTATCAGGGGCTGGACGACCCATTCCATGGACGCAGAGGACGAGGTGGCGTTTCTCGCCGCCCACAGCGCCGTCCTTGCCCCGCATCACCCCGCGCGGGCGGACATGCTGATGTGGCGCGGGCTCTCCGAGCAGGCGGAGCGTCTGGTGCCCCTCCTGCCCGATGCGGAGGCCGCGCTGACGCTGGCGAAGGTCGCCCTGCGGGAGAACCGCGACGGGATCGATGCCCTCATCGAGGCCGTCCCCGCGACGCTCGCGGGCGACCCCGGCCTTGCCTATGAGCGGTTCATCTGGCGTGTGAACCGGGGGCGCACGGACGCCGCCATCACCCTGCTTGAAGCGCAGCGAGAGCTTGGCGAGCCCGAGCGCTGGGGCAATCTGCGCCGCCGCTACGCGCGCCAGCTGATGCGCGCAGGCGAGGATCGCCGGGCCTATGACCTCGCGTCCCGCCACGGGCTGCGCGAGGGCCGGCACTATGCCGATCTGGAGTGGCTGGCCGGCTATATCGCGCTGCGCAAGCTCAGGGATGCCGACCGAGCGCTCATTCATTTCGAGCGCGTGGAGGCGGCGGTGGATACGCCCATTTCGCTCGCACGGGCGCAGTACTGGCAGGGCCGCGCCCATGCCTCTGTCGGGGTGACCGGGGGGGCGCGGGAAGATTACGCGCGCGCCGCCCGGCATCAGACGGCCTTCTACGGCCTCCTCGCCGCCGAGGAGATCGGCGCGCCGATGGACCCCGCGCTCACCGGGCGCGAAGGCTTTCCGGGGTGGCGCGACGCGGCCTGGACGCAGAGCAGTGTCTACGCCGCCGCGCGCCTTCTCATTGAGGCGGGAGACCTGTCGCTGGGGGAGCGGTTCCTGACGCACCTCGCCGAAAGCCTCACCCGCGACGAGATCGGGCAGATGGTGGAGATGGTCCGCGAGGAGATCGGCGAAGCCCATCTCGAAGTGATGATCGCCAAACGCGCCGTGCAATACGGCCACGTGATCGAGGGGGCCTATTTTCCGCTGCATCCGCTGGCGATCGAGACGGGCGATGTCCCGCCAGAGCTCGCGCTGGCCATCGCGCGGCGTGAAAGCGAGTTTGATCCGCGCGTCTCCTCGCCCGTGGGCGCGCGGGGGCTCATGCAGCTCATGGTGCCCACCGCGCGGGAGATGGCGGGAGACCTCGGGCTGCCGTTCATCGAGCGTCGCCTGATCGATGACCCGGATTACAACGCCCGGCTCGGCCTCACCTATCTGGCAGAGCTTCAGACGCGCTTCGGGCTGTCGCCTGTGCTGATTTCGGTCGCCTACAATGCCGGGCCATCGCGCGCGGATCGCTGGATGGCGGATCGCGGTGACCCGCGGGCGGGCAACGTGGATCTGGTGGACTGGATCGAGCACATCCCCTTCCGGGAGACGCGCAACTACGTGATGCGGGTCACCGAATCGCTTCCGGTCTACCGGGCGCGCATCAAGGGCGAGACGCAGCCTTTGGCGTTCGGGGCGCTCTTGCGCGGGGCCTACCCCACGGGCGTCGTGCCCGGCCCGCCGCCGCCAGACTGGGCCCCGGAGCAGAGCCTCAGGCCCGTGCCGCGACCCGCCGTTCCCGCAACAGAGTAAAGACGCCCGCTGCCACGACGATGGCCGCGCCAAGGGCCACGTTCCAGCGGATGACCTCGCCGAACACGGTCACGCCAATGGCGGACCCGAATACGAGCTGCAGGAACGAGAACGGCTGCACGGCCGCGGCCTCGGCCACTTCGTAGACGCGGATCAGGAGGTAGTGACCCGTGGCCCCGGTCACACACAGGACCGCCATCCACGCCCAGTCCGGGGCGGTCATGTTCTCCCAGAACCAGACCCCCACGATGGTCATGGCCACTGCGCCCGCCGTGCCGGTCCAGAAGAATGACGTCTCCGCGCTGTCCTTGCGCGCTGCATAGCGCGTCAGAAGGCCATAGAGCGCGAAGAGGAGCGAGCTTGCCACCGCGATGAGAGCGTAGGGAGAGAAGACGCCGAAGCCCGGCTGGAGGATGATGAGGACGCCCACGAACCCGATGCCGATGGCCGCCCAGCGGTAGGGGCCGACCTTCTCCCCCAGGATGGGCCCGGAAAGCGCCGCGACGATGAGCGGGTAGCAGGTGAAGATCGCGAGGCTCTCGACAAGGCCGAGCAGGGTGAAGGCGAGGACCATCACGCAGATTTCGACGGCCAGAAGCACGCCGCGCCCGATCTGGAGTGCGGGCTGGCTTGTCTGCGCTGCGGCGCGGATCCCGCCCGCGCGGCGGCGCGCGATGGCCATGACAAAGGCCGCGAAGAACCAGTAGCGGACCATGACGACCATGATGACATTGTATTCGTCCGCGAGGTGCCGGCTGATCCCGTCCTGCATTGCAAAGACGAACGTCGTCGCGATCATGAGCGCGATGCCCAGGCGGTTGTTGACGACCTGTGTCACGCTGTCTGTTCCACGAGACGCCCCCGGGTCATGTGCCGTTTGCGGCCATAACCTGGCACACGCTCCACCTCAAAACCCGCCGCAGCGAGCGCCCGGCGCACGGCTCCGGCGGCCGTGTAGGTCGCGCAGGTGCCCCCGGGCCTGGTGTGTTGCCCGACCCTCCGCAGGAGGGCGGCGTCCCACAGCTCTGGGTTCTTGGCGGGGGAAAAACCATCGAGGAACCACGCATCGGCTGTGCCGCCCCATTGGGGCAGCGTTTCGCGCGCGTCACCGAGGACAATGCGGACGCAGAGGTCGGGGAGGTCCAGCGTCCCCTCAGCGCTTTTCCACAAAGGCGCGAGTTCGGCTGTGAGGGCTGTGAGGTCGGGAAAGGCCGCGAGCGCTTTCAGCGCCGCCTCCTGCGTCAGCGGATAGGCCTCGAAGCTTGTGTAGTGCAGTCGGCCCCGGACACCCGCGCCACGCCACGCCCTGAGCGTCGCAATAAGGTTCAGCCCCGTGCCAAAGCCGAGCTCTGCAACGTGAAACCCATCCGCGAACCGCGCGGGGAGGTCGTTGCCGCTGAGGAACGTGTGATCCGTCTCCGCCAGACCGTTCTCGAGCGAATAATACGGGTCGTCAAAACGGGTCGAGACCGGCACGCCGCTCTGCTGCCAGGTGACGTCTGCGGTCTGGTGATCTATCTGCGCCATCGTGGCGCGAGCTAATGAGGACGACGCAGCTTTGGCAAGGTACGATCTGACGGTTCGGGGTGCGGGCATTTTCGGCCTCTCGGTGGCGTGGGCCTGTGCCCAGCGCGGTGCGAGGGTGCAGGTGATCGATCCCGGCGGCGTGGCAGCGGGTGCGTCCGGGGGCATCGTCGGCGCGCTGGCCCCCCATACGCCGGAGAACTGGAACCCCAAGAAGGCCTTTCAGTTCGAGAGCCTCCTGATGGCGCGCACGCTTTGGCCCGAGGTGGAGGCCCTGACGGGGCAGCCCACGGGCTACGCGCGCACCGGGCGGCTCCAGCCCGTGGCCGATGATCGCGCGCTGGCGCTGGCGGAGGCCAGGGCCGAGGGCGCGCGGCATCTCTGGCGGGGAGAGGCCACATGGGAGCTGCGCGAGGCGCAAGGGGGCTGGGAGCCTGAGAGCCCGACGGGCAAGCTGATCTTCGATGACCTGAGCGCGCATCTGAACCCGGGGCTTGCAACGCGCGCGCTCGCGCGGGCGGTGTCTTTGCGCGGTGGGCATATCGTGGCCGAGGGCGACGATGTCGGGCCTGTCGTCTGGGCCACCGGGGTCGCGGGGCTTGCGGCGCTCGGGGCGGGGACCGCCGTGAAGGGGCAGGCGGCGCTCTTGAAACTCGACCGGGGCGGGGCGCCGCAGCTCTTTGCCGACGCGCTCCATGTGATGCCGCATCTCGATGGGACGCTTGCGGTGGGCTCGACGTCAGAGCGGGAGTTTGCCCATGAGGATCCTGACGGGCTGCTCGATGACGTGATCGAAAGGGCGCGGCGCGCCGTTCCCGCCCTGCGCGACGCCGAGGTGATCCAGCGTTGGGCGGGGCTCAGGCCCCGGGCCAAGAGCCGCGCGCCGATGCTGGGCCCTTGGCCCGCCCGCGCGGGGCATTTTATCGCCAATGGCGGCTTCAAGATCGGGTTCGGGATGGCGCCCAAGGTGGGCGAGGTGATGGCTGATCTTCTGCTCGATGGCGTGGACCGGATCCCGGAGGGCTTCCGCGTCGCGGACAATATCTAGGCCGTTTCAGCCTGCGCCGTCATGCAGAGCCGCCCGTCCGGCCCCGCGATCCAGAGGGTCCGCCCGTCGCGGCAAGCCTCAGCCTCCTCGAAATCCATGAGCGGCGCGGTTGCCCGGAAGGAAAAGGCGCGCAGGGTGCCAAGGTCCCTCTCTGCCTTCAGCATCAGGTGCTGGGCGAGGAGGGGGCCGTGGACGACGAGGCCGCCATAGCCCTCGTCCCCCGTCGCGTAGTCGCGGTCATAGTGGATGCGGTGCCCGTTGAACGTCAGTGCAGAGTAGCGAAAGAGCGTCGTCGTGGAAAAGCGCAGCCTGTCGGGCGCGCAGGGCTCTGGCGCCGGGCGCGGCGCAGGGCGCGCAAAGTCCGCGGGAAGGTAGACGAGGTCCTGCTCCTCCCTCAGCACGGGGTCGCCGTCCTGCTCAAGATCATGGGCCATGGTGACGAGGGCCAAGGGCCCGGCGCGGCTGTCCTTGCGGTCTGCCACGCTGATCCGGGACGTGAGCGTTGCCGGACGCCCGGCCAGCAGGGGCTGGTGAAAGGTCAGGCGCCCGCCCGCCCACATCCGCCGGGGAAAGCCCATATCGGGCAAGAAGCCCCCCAGCGCGGGATGCCCGTCCGGCCCGAGGGCGCCGGGCGGTTTCGGCTTCCAGAAATAGATGTGGTGAAAGAAGGGGGGCAGCGCGTCGCCCGGGTTCACGTCGCGCTCCTGCCCCAGCGTGGCGTAAAGTGCCGCCGCCCGCGCGGGGTCAATCGCGCAGGTCAGGCGGCGGGTGGTCACGCGATCTCGGCCTTGAGGTTGTCCATCAGCGTGCCGAGGAATTTCGCCCCGTCAGGGTCCGCGAGCGTCCCGTCCTCGTTAAAGCCCTTGTGGGAGGCGGCGAGGTGAAACTCCGGCCCCGGGATCACGCGCGGTGAAAACGGATTGAGCGCGAGGCGCAGCGTCCACTGGCCGCGCTCCCCGCCGGCGCGTCCGGCGGCCGCTGACATGATGGCGACGGGTTTTCCCTTCCAGGGTGCCCCGTCCACCCGGCTCACCCAATCGAGCGCGTTCTTGAGCGCGCCGGAGAGAAGCTTGTTGTATTCGGGCGTCGAGATGATGACGGCGTCTGCGGCCTCGATCTGGTCCGCGAGGGTCTGCACGGAGGCCGGGATCCCCTCTGCCTCGACATCGCCGGAATAGAGCGGAAGGTCGATGGAGCCCATCGTGAACTCCGCCGGGTCAAAGATCGCGCTGGCCGCATGGACGAGCTTGGTGTTCGTGGAGGCCGCTCGGAGCGAGCCGGAGATGCCGAGGAGGTGGTAGGCAGGCATGGGTCTTCCTTCTGGTCAGTATTGTGCAGGCAGATACGCCTCAACGCTGGCACTGGCCATAATGATCCCGTCTGGCGACGCAGGGCTGCGCACGAGAAGCCCGCCTTCCACGGCCCGCACCGTCACGCGCCCGCGCGGCAGGGCGGATTTCAGCGCCTCGGTATCAACGCTCTCGGGATTCGGGACGGCCACTGTGACCGCCACGCGCATGGCGTCGTGGGGGAGGCCGCGCACCTCAAAGAGAGGGATCGACGAATGCCGCAGCGCGTCCTCGATGGCCCGGGCGGCCGCCTTCGTCTGGTCGCCGCCATAAAGGTCGTTGCCCATGCCCATCTCGATGATGAAGCGTCGCTCAGGTGCGTCGCTCATGAGACGCCCTCGAGCGAGACCTTGATGGCGACATTGGCGATGACGGTCGGTCGTCCCCCGCCCTCATAGTCCGGGCGGGGGATGTCGAGACCGCCCTTTTCGACATGGAACGTAGGCTGGCCGTACGGGAAGACGTCGGCGAGCTTGGACACATCCACCTTGTCGGGCTGCTGCACCCCGATCACGCAGCAGAGGCGCATGTCGGTTTTGTCCTTCCCGAAGAGCTCCGCGAGGTTGATGGAGTTGTGCCACAGCGCGTCCTTGAGGCCCCGCAGCGCGGCCTCGGTGTAGTCCTGACGGCGAAGCGAGGTGCCCATGCCGAACTCGATCAGGAGGGGGGCCATCAGCTGATCACCAGTTCGGACGGCAGGCGCTTTCCGCTTTTCATCCGGCGGCGCACCATGGCGCGGGTGAAGGGCCTTTCATTCGTCATCTCGACAGAGCGATCCCACGGCAGGCAGTCATAGACCTCGCGCAAAGTGGCTTCATAGTCGGCCTCTGGCGTCTCAGAACGCGCCGCGAGGGACGTGCGCAGGATGTCGTGATGAAAGGAGATGAAGAACGCGCAGGACGGATCGTTGAGGACATCCGTGATCTCGGGCAGGAGCTCGTATTCGCCGCCTTCGATGTCCATCTTGATGAAGATCTTGCTGTGACTGCCGCGGTAGGCGGCGATGACGTCCTGCAGGCGGTGCGTTTCGATCGTCCAGCTCGTTTTGCCCTCCGCGAAGAGGGAGCCCGTCGTGGACGCGCCCTGTCGCCCGGGGCTGCCGATGGTGATCGGGGCGCCCGAGGGGTGGATCCCGTCGTCAAAGATGCGGATGCGCTCTGCCCAGTCCGCGTCCGCATTCAGCGTCAGGTTCTGCTCGAGCAAGGCGAACGCGGCCTGATCGGGCTCGAATGCCAGGGTCAGGCCGGCCTTCTGGGCGCCATAGAGCACAGTCGGCCCGATCCATGCCCCGAAGTCGATGACGAGGGTGTCCTTGTCCACGAACCGGTCGAAGATGTCGAAGGTCTCCGGCTCCCAGGAGCCGTTGTTCACGCGGGCCCAGAAGTTGTCGTTTGTGTTTTCCAGAACGCTGAAGGAGCGCCCTTTGACGCTGATATCCCGTGCCATGACTGCCTCTTGTTTTGTTTTGCGGGGACATTGCCCCAAAGCCGCGCCCCGATCAAGAATCGCAGGTGGGATCAGAACTCCACCCCGATCTGCGCCTTGATGCCCTGACGGAACGGGTGCTTGATAAGCTCCATCTCGGTGACGAGGTCGGCGATCTCTATGAGGTCGTCCTTGGCGTTGCGCCCGGTGAGGACGACGTGGGTCATGTCCGGCTTTTCGTCGGTGAGGAACTGCACGACCTCAGCGAGGTCGATGTAGTCGTAGCGCAGTGCGATGTTGATCTCATCGAGGAGGACCATGTGGTTTGACGGGTCGCGGATCAGCTCCTTGGCCTTTTCCCAGGCCGCCTGCGCCATTTCCGTGTCGCGGTCGCGGTCCTGGGTCTCCCATGTGAAGCCCTCCCCCATCGTGTGAAACGCGCAGAGGTCAGAGAACCGGGCAAGGATCAGGTCCCGCTCGCCGGTGGACATGCCGCCCTTGATGAACTGCACCACCGCGCATTTGCGGCCATGGGCGATGTGGCGAAAGATCATGCCGAACGCGGCAGAGCTTTTGCCTTTGCCTTTGCCCGTATGCACGATCACCAGGCCCTTCTCTTCGGTCTTGGTGGCCATGATCTTGTCGCGGGCGGCCTTCTTCTTGGCCATTTTGGTGGCGTGGCGCTCTGCGTCTTCGCTGCTCATGTTAATGCCTCCTTAACCAAGGGCCCGCAGGATGAGGGGATGCGGACTATCGCTTTCTTTGTGATCCTCGCGCTCGCTGCGTGCAATACGCCGACGCCGCAATTCTACGGTGTTGCGCCTGTGACTGTGAATGTGGAGGGGTCGACCTACAAGGTCTTCCGCGCTGAGGATCGCGCGCAGATCATCCGCACCAACGCGGAGCTGCGGCCAAACCTGCGCGCGGAGGAAAAGATCACCCACGCCATCCAGATCGCGACCGGATGCACCGTGGTGGGCAAGCTCAAAGGCGACGTCGTTCTGGCCAATGCGCGGGTCGATTGCGGATCGGGCGCGCGGCCCTGGCCCGCGGAGGCAATCGTGGACATCCAGTGTGACACCTATGGAGAGCACGGGCGGCTGTATTGCTACGCCCTCTGAGGGGTGGCGAGCCTACGCCGTGAGATCCGCGAGGAGCGCCCGGGCGGAGTTTGACCGCGGCTGCCAGAGCCCCCGGTCGATGGCCTCCTGAAAGCGCTGGGCCATCTCGCGCAGGGCAGGCGCGTTGTGCTCTGCGATGAACTCCCGGACCTCTTCATCCTCGAGATACGCCTCGAGGATGAGGTCGAAATGGTGTGTCTTGACCGCCCCGGTCGTAGCCGCAAAGGCAAAGAGGTAGTCCGTCGTCGCAGCCATTTCGAAAGCGCCCTTGTAGCCGTGGCGCATGACCCCCGCGATCCATTTGGGGTTCGCCGCGCGGGAGCGGACGACGCGGGCGATCTCGTCGTCCAGGGTGCGGATCCGGGGCGTTTCCGGCCGAGAGTGGTCGTTGTGGTAGATCGGGACGTCGTCGCCCTTGAGGCTGGAGATCGCCGCCGACGCGCCGCCCTCGAACTGGTAGTAATCGTCGCTGTCGAGGATGTCGTGCTCGCGGTTGTCCTGATTTTGCACGATGGCCTCTGCCCTGCGCAGCCGCGCCTCGAACCCGGCGCGGTCGCGGGCGCCCGCCTCGCGGCCATAGGCATAGGACGACCATTCGAGGTAGGCCTCGCCCAGATCGGCGCGCGTCTTCCAGAGGCGTTCGTCTATCATGGCTTGCAGTCCCGCCCCGTAGGCGCCGGGTTTGGAGCCATAGACGCGGGGGCCGGGGTTCCCCTTGGCGGGGTTATCGGCCTCGGCCTCATCCAGGGCCTGGATGGCGCGGGCCGCCGAGTCCACGAGGTCGATGAGGCCGGGGAATGCGTCGCGGAAAAAGCCCGAGACGCGCAAAGTGACGTCCACGCGGGGGCGGCCCAGCACGCTCTGGGGAAGAACCTCGAAGCCGGTCACGCGGCGGCCTGCGGCGTCCCAGGTCGGTTTCGCGCCCATGAGCGCGAGGCATTGCGCGATGTCGTCGCCGCCGGTGCGCATGTTGGCCGTCCCCCAGGCCGTGAGCAAGAGGGAGCGCGGCCAGTCGCCATGGTCCTGCAGGTGCTTTTCGATGAGCAGGTTCGCCGACTTCCAGCCCAGCGCCCAGGCGGTCTGTGTGGGCACGGCGCGGCTGTCGACGGAAAAGAAATTGCGCCCCGTGGGCAGCACGTCGAGACGTCCGCGCGTCGGCGCGCCCGAGGGGCCCGCAGGGATGGCGTCGCCGTTCAGCGCTGACAGCAGGCTTTGCGCCTCGCTCGGCCCGCAGGCGCGCACGGCAGGCAGGATGCGGGCATGGATGTCCTCGAGGACGGGCGCGGTGGCCGTGAAATGCGTCGGCGTTTCCGGCCATTTGAGGGCGAGTTTGGCGAGCTCCTCCAAGCGCTCAACGGTGTCACCGTTGCTGCGCCACGTGCCGAGGCCCGTGCCGGTGGTGTGGAGGAACTTGTGGCGGGGGCCGTCATAGGCCGCGGCCATGTCGCAATCGAGGGGGTCGATGGTCACGCCGCAATCCTGTGCGAGGGCCCGGATGAGGGAGGCGTTGCCGCCCGTGCCGTCCCCGCGCGGCAGCCGGGCCAGCGCGATGGTCAGATCCCTCTCGAGATCGCCGTCAGGCGAGGTGCCGAAGATGTGGAGGCCGTCGCGGATCTGCGCCTCTTTGAGCTCGCAGAGATAGGCATCGAGCTTGGCCAGGTCGGTGTCGACATCCCCTGATGCCACCCCGCTCATGCCGATATCGCGGTCAAGGCCCGTGGCGGCCGCGAGGCTGAGGATGTCCTTTCGCAGATGTGCAACGCGGCGCGGATCGACGCCAGCGGCCTCGTAGTATTCATCCACCAGCGCCTCGAGATCGCGCAGCGGGCCGTAGGTTTCCGCCCGGGTGAGCGGCGGGGTCAGGTGGTCGAGGATCACCGCCTGCGCGCGGCGCTTGGCCTGCGTCCCCTCACCCGGGTCGTTGACGATGAAGGGGTAGATATGCGGCACCGGGCCCAGGACCGCTTCGGGCGTGCAGCTCGCGCTGAGGGCGAGGGCCTTGCCGGGAAGCCATTCCAGATTGCCGTGTTTGCCCATGTGCACGATCGCGTGGACGCCCTGCACGTGGCGCAGCCAGACGTAGAAGGCGAGGTAGTTGTGGGGCGGCGCAAGGTCGGGGGCGTGGTAGGTCTCCTCCGGGTCGATGTTGTAGCCCCGCGCAGGCTGGATGCCGACCGTCACGTGCCCGAATTGCAGGATGGAGAGCTTGAAGCCCCCACCTGTGCCGTTGAGTATTTGAGAACGAAAGAAAGGGTCATCCTGCGGTGCGCCCCAGCGGTCTTCGATCTCTTGGCGGAGCTCGGGTGGGAGCGTTTCGTAGTGGCGCATATACGTGTCGAGGGGGAGGGTGACCCCGCCCTCGGTCTGCGCGCGATCCGTGAGCCAGTTTGTCGGTCCTGCGAGGATTTGGGCCATGAGCGCCTCGGACGTGACCGGGCCTTGGGTCGCGTAGCCGGCAGCGGCGAGAGACTTGAGCGCGTTCACGGTGGCCGCCGGCGTATCGAGGCCGACGCCATTGGCGAGCCGGCCATCCTTGTTGGGATAGTTGGCGAGGACGAGGGCGACCTGTCTGTCGGCGGCAGGCGTCGCGCGCAGCCGGGCCCAGTTGGCGGCGAGGTCCGCGACGAACGCGACGCGGCCTGTTTCGGCCCGATAGGTGGCGATGGCGCATTCGGTGCGTTTGTCGAAGTAATCCTCGTCCTTGAAGGACACCGCGCGGGACAGGATGCGGCCGTCAACTTCTGGCAGGGCGACGTTCATGGCGATATCGCGCGCCGAGAGGCCGGTGAGGCCGTCCCTCCAGGTCCCTTCCGAGGATGTGGAGAGGACGACCTGAAAGACCGGCGCCTTCTGCGCAGCCTCGGTCGCCAGCGGGTTTGCCCCCTGGGCTTCTGGCGTGCCGGTGGCAAAGGCGGTGCAGTTGAGAATGACGCTTGGCGCGGTCTCGAGGAACAGCGTCTCGAGGGTGGCGGCGGACACGGGGTCCTTCAGGGACGCCACAAAGACCGGCAGTGGATTGAGCCCGCGCTGTGCAAGTGCGCGGGTCAGATGGTTGATCGGGTCGAGGCCCGCGCCCTGAACGAGCGCGCGGTAAAAGATGATCGGGACCGTGGGCGCGCCGGGCGTCCATGTCCGCCGGAGCGTCGCGAGGTCGGCCTGACCGCTGCCGGGCCAATAGATCCCGGCCTTGAGCAAGGGCTTGGCGGCGGGCGGCCTGTCCGCACCAGAAAGCATCGCAGCCGCGTAGCCGAGAAAGCCTGCGGCGTTCTCCGGCCCGCCTTCGACGAGATAGGCCCAGAGCGCGTCGTAATCGTCATCCGGGATGGTGGAGAACGTCCTGAGCTCTTCGTCCGGTTTGTCGTCGCCGGGCAGGAAGGCCACGGCGACGCCCGCCTCGCGCAGGCGCGCGGCATATTGCTCGAACCCGTAGCGCCAGTATCCGGCCCCGCCCAGAAGGCGCGCGATGACGAGCCTTGACTGCGTCGCGCAGCTGTCGAGGTGCATGTCGACGCTCAGAGGGTGGCTCAGATGGGTGAGGTTGGCGAGGCGCAGCGACGGCCCCGCGGCCCTCTCTGCGCAGGCCAGGGAGAGCGCCGCGAGTTCGGTGTCGGCAGCGGAAATGACGACGATGTCCGCCGGGCTCTGGCCAAGGTCCACGGGCTCCGTCCCGTCCGCGACCTGACCTGGCGTTGCCGCAAGAAGGTGCATCAGGCGGGAACCCTGGCCGGATTGCTGCGTTTCGGGGTCATGACCCGATCACCGCATATCAAGGACGAGCCCGCCAAACCCGCCGACCGGATTGTCGATGACGAAATGCCCAAATCCATGCGGGGCCATCCGGAGGATCGGACCGTACCGGTGAACGGGCTTGCGCCCGGTTGGGTCAGTCGCGCTGTGCATTGGCTGTTTCGGCGGTAAATCACAGCGATTTCTCGAAGAAGACGGACGTGGTGTTGGCCTTGTAGGTGCCGAAGGGGCCGCAGGCGCGGAATCCGTGGCGTTCGTAGAGCGTATGGGCCGAGTGGAGGCTGTTGCCTGTCTCAAGCTTGAGGGCCGCGAGGCCGAGTGCGCGGGCGCAATCCTCGATCTGGCGAAGGATCGCGGCTGCGACGCCCCTGCAGCGCGCTTCCGGCGCCGTGAACATGGATTTGACCTCGCCGTACCCGTCCTTTTCCGCGAGGGCGCCGGTGCCGAGCGTGGTCGCCCCGTCCCGGGCATGAAAGAAGTGGATGTTGGGGCCCTTGAGCTCAGCGAGGGAGAGGACGTGATTGTCCTCCGCCGGGAAGAGCTCTGCCATGAGCGCATGGGACGCCTCGAGGAGGGCGCGCGGGCCGGCGGCAGACGGATCTACCTCTTCGATTATGAGCACTGGAGGGCGGTTTCGATGGCGGCTCGGTCAAGCCCCGCCTGACCGATGACGACGAGACGGGACCGGCGATCGGCGAGGGGTTGGTCGAAATAGGTTTCGATGCGCGGACCGACGGCCTGAAGCGTGAGGCGCATGGGCTTGCCCGCGACGGCGAGGAAGCCCTTGAGGCGCAGGATGTCATGGCTGCGGATGACATGGGCGACCTGATCCGCGTAGGCGCCGGGGTCGGGGATCTCGCCCAGCTCTACGGTGAAACTCTCGAATTCATCATGGCCGTGCGCATGGTCGTGCCCGTGATGGTGCCCGTGGTCGTGGTCATGATGGTGGTCGTGCCCGTGGGCATGGTCGTGATGGTGCCCATCATCGTGCCCGTGGTCGCCGTGATGATGATGGACTTCGTGTCGCGCCTCCAGGTCGGATTCTGCGCCGATACCCTGGCCCAGCAGGACGTCGACCGGCAGCGCCCCCTTGGTTGCGGGGATGACCTGGACGCCATCCCGCGAGTCGGTCTTGAGCTTTTGGGTGAGGCTGGTGGCCTCGCCGGCGGTGAGAAGGTCGGATTTGTTGACCACGATCATGTCCGCGCAGGCAACCTGATCTTCGAAGAGCTCGGAGAGCGGCGTGTCGTGGTCTAGGCCCTCATCGGCGGCGCGTTGGGCGTCCACGGCGGCGACATTGTGAGCAAAGCGGCCTTCCGTCACGGCTTTGCCATCGACGACGGTGACGACGCCGTCCACAGTCACCTTGGTCGAGATCCCCGGCCAGTTGAAGGCGCGCACGAGGGGTTGTGGGAGGGCGAGGCCGGAGGTCTCGATGACGATGTGATCCGGGGCGTTTTCGCGGGCGAGGAGGGTTTCCATCGTCGGGATGAAATCATCGGCGACCGTGCAGCAAATGCAGCCGTTGGAGAGCTCCATGATGTCATCGTCCGAGCAGGTCTCGTCCCCGCATCCCTTGAGGATATCGCCATCCACACCGAGATCGCCGAACGCATAGATGATGAGGGCGATGCGCTTTCCTTCCGCATTTTCGAGCATGTGGCGGATGAGGGTGGTCTTGCCCGCACCGAGGAAGCCGGTGACGATGGTGGCGGGTATCTTCTGCGGCATGGGCGAGCCTCTTTGGAAACGGAATAAGGCCTGGTCGGCCTTATGCGACATGCTGGTTCAGTGGGGCGGATGGCAGGCCCGACAGGCGATGTTTGGCGGTCGGGGCTGGGCGGGTCAAGGGGGCTCGGTTGCTCTGTGGCGTCTATATCTTGGGGATAAAGCGCGCTGGGTGCATAGATGATGTTGACAGGCCCGCGTCGTGACCGCCACCATGGCTGAGCTGTCGGAATCGGAGGCACCGCGTGCGGTTTTCAAAGCTCAGGCTCAATGGCTTCAAGTCTTTCGTGGATCCCACGGACCTCGTGATTGCGGACGGGCTCACCGGGGTTGTGGGCCCGAACGGCTGCGGAAAGTCCAATCTTCTGGAGGCGCTGCGCTGGGTCATGGGTGAGAACCGGCCCACTGCCATGCGCGGCGGCGGGATGGAGGACGTCATCTTTGCCGGCGCGGCCACGCGGCCTGCCCGCAACTTCGCAGAGGTGGCCGTCACGATCGACAACAGCGACCGTCTCGCCCCGGCCGGGTTCAACGATGAGGACCAGCTCGAGGTGACGCGGCGGATCACGCGTGACATCGGGTCGGCCTACAAGGCCAATGGCAAGGATCGTCGGGCCCGGGACGTGCAGATGCTGTTTGCCGACGCCTCGACCGGATCGCATTCGCCGTCCCTCGTCCGGCAGGGTCAGATTGCGGAACTGATCAACGCCAAGCCGCG
This sequence comes from Pseudomonadota bacterium, assembly GCA_038751055.1. Classification (GTDB taxonomy): domain Bacteria; phylum Pseudomonadota; class Alphaproteobacteria; order Rhodobacterales; family Rhodobacteraceae; genus Shimia_B. The sequence goes on from JBCDGS010000020.1 coordinate 21,131, forward strand.
CGCGCGGCGTCGGGTTCTCGAGGAAGCGGCGGGGATCAGCGGGCTCTATCAGCGGCGCCACGAGGCGGAGCTGAAGCTCAAGGGGGCGGAGACAAATCTGGCGCGCGTCGATGATGTGCTTGAGCAGCTGACGGCGCAGCTTGCATCGCTGGCCAGGCAGGCGCGCCAGGCCGCCCGCTACCGCGAGATCGGGGGGGAGCTGCGCGTGTCGGAAGGCATGCTCCTTTATCGCCGCTGGAAGGAAGCTGATGCCGCCTGCGCCGACGCGGAGGCGATCCTGCGCAAGGATGTCACGGCCGCGGCCCAGGCCGAAGCGGCGGCGCTTGCCTGTGCCAAGGCGCGCACGGGCGCGGATGCAGCGGTGCCGCCCTGTCGCGAGGAAGAAGCCATTGCCGGGGCGATCCTGCAGCGCCTTCAGGTGGAGCGCGACACGCTGAGCGCGGAGGAAGCGGCGGCCCGGGACGCGGTGGTGGCGCTTGAAAAGCGCATCGCGCAGCTGAGCCACGATATCGAGCGCGAAAGCGGCCTCGGGCGCGATGCGGATGAAACCATTGCGCGTCTGATTGCGGAGCGCGATGAGCTTGCTCAGGCGGCGGACGGCCACGAGGCCGCCGTGGAGGCGGCGGCCGAGACGGCGCAGGGATCTGCGGCGATTTTGCAAGACCGCGAGGCCCAGCTCTCGGTGGCCAATGAAGAAACTGCGCGCCTCGCCGCGCGGCATCAATCGGCGGGGCGCTTTCGTGAGGACAGCGCGGCGGCCCTGGCCCGCCTTGAGGCGCGGAGCGCGGAGGCTGCCGAGGCGATGGAGGCCGCGCGGGCGCAGGTGACTGCATCGGCAGCAGCCTATGGTGCGGCGGACCGGGGCCAGGCCGTGGCGCGCGCGCTTGTGACATCCGCCGAGGAGACGCTGGCAGAGGCTGAGGCTGCGCAGGCGGCGGTGCAGGGGGAAGAAGCTGAGGCCCATGCCGCGCGCTCCGAGGCCGAGGGCGAGGCAGGTGCCTTGCGCGCCGAAGTGCAGGCGTTGGCCCGGCTCGTCGCGCGCGACAGCGGGGGCGGGCCGCAGCTTTTGGATGAACTGTCGGTGACACCCGGCTTTGAGAAGGCGCTGGGCGCAGCGCTCGCCGATGACCTTAAGGCACCGAGGATCGGAGCGGACGTTGCGAGCGGTTGGCGCCTCTTGCCGGAATATCCGTCGGCGCAGCCCCTCCCCGAGGGGATTGCGGCGCTTGCCGACCGCGTGACGCTGCCGGATGTGCTGACGCGGCGGATGGCGCAAGTCGGTGTCGTGACGGCGGAGGACGGCGCGCGGTTGCAGGCCGACCTGTTGCCCGGTCAGCGGCTCGTGTCGTTGGACGGCGATCTGTGGCGCTGGGATGGATACATGGCCGCTGCGGCGGATGCGCCATCTGCGGCGGCCCTGCGGCTGGAGCAGGTGAACCGCTTGAAGGCGCTCCAGGCCGAAGAGGCCGACGCGCAGGCCCGTGCCGGCACGGCGCGCGAACGCCATGAGGCGCTGACGGCGCGGTTGGCGGATCTGAAAGCCGCCGATCTGGCCGCGCGCCAGGCCCGTCGGGCGGCGGATCAGAAGATGGCGCAGGCAGCCCGTGAGCTGTCGAGCGCAGAGGCCGAGCAGAGCATGGCGGAGGGCAAGGTGGACGCGCTCGCGCTCTCTGTCGGGCGGTTGCGGGACGAAGAGGCCGCGCTGCGCGAGCAGCTCTCGGAGGCCGAGAAGGCCCTTGTCGCGCTGCCGGATCTCGAAAGCGCGCGGGCGGATCTTGAGGATGTAAAGCTGACCGTGGAGGCAGCGCGGGTGACCATGCTGGCCCATCGCGCCGCCCATGACGAGTTGTGGCGCACCGGCGAAGCGCGGCAGGCCCGTGCCGAGAAAGTGACCGCAGAACTTGACGGCTGGGAGCGGCGCCTCGGCACTGCTGCGGCGCGCTCGAGAGAGCTGTCCGAGCGGCTGGAGGCCAGCGAGGCCGAGCTTGTCGCGGCGCGCGATGTTCCCGGTCAGGTCGCAGAGCGGCGTGAGGCCCTCTCAGACAAGATCGAGGCCGCCGAAGCGCGGCGGCGCACGGCCTCGGACGCGTTGGCGGAGGCCGAGACGGCCCTGCGCGATGCGGTGACCGCAGAGCGGGAGGCCGAACGGCAGGCCGGCGCTGCGCGGGAGGCGCGCGCGCGGTCTGAAGAGCGGTTCGAAGCTGCCAAGGGGACCCTCGATGAGCGGGTCGACGCGATCCGGGAGGCGCAGGATGTGACGCCTGACGCCCTGCTGGCGTCACTGGACCGCGATCCAGAAACGATGCCGGATGCCGAGCGGATAGAGGCAGACGTGGCGCGGTTGCGGCGTCAGCGCGATGCCCTTGGCGCAGTGAACCTGCGCGCCGAGGAAGATGCGCGCGAGGTGCAGGGGGAGCGGGACGCCCTCGCCGCCGAGAAAGAGGATCTGGAGGCGGCCATTGCGACGCTGCGATCCGGGATCGCGTCGCTGAACAAGGAGGGGCGGGAACGGTTGCTGGCGGCCTTTGATGAGGTGAACCGCAACTTTTCGATGCTGTTCACGCATCTCTTCGGGGGTGGGGAGGCGAACCTCGTCCTCGTGGAAAGCGCGGATCCGCTGGAGGCGGGGCTCGAGATCATGTGTCAGCCGCCGGGCAAGAAGCTGAGCACGCTGTCGCTCTTGAGCGGGGGCGAGCAGACGCTGACGGCGCTTGCCTTGATCTTTGCGGTGTTCCTGGCGAACCCGGCACCGATCTGCGTTCTTGACGAGGTGGATGCGCCCTTGGACGACGCCAATGTGACGCGCTTTTGCGACCTCCTCGATGAGATGACGCGGCGCGCGGAGACGCGGTTCCTCATTATCACGCACCATGCCGTGACGATGAGCCGGATGGACCGCCTCTTTGGCGTGACCATGCAGGAACAGGGCGTCAGCCAGCTTGTGAGCGTTGATCTGCACGGGGCGGAGCGCCTGGTGGCGTGAGACGGCGGGACGACGCTCTTGCAGCGCTGCGCGTGCAAGTCGCCCCGCCCACCGTCCCTGTGGCCATCTCTCTATAGTGAGATCGTCTTCGGGGTCGGGCGGGCTAGGTTGGTCTTCATGCGATATCTGATTTTTCTCCTCATGGTGTCATCGGGGGCGCCGTCGGTGGCGTCTGCGCAGGGGCTCCGCGAGGGGGATGCTGTTCTGGGCGATGCCGAGATGCGTCTTGAGGTGCGTGGGTCGACGCACACCTTCTTTGACGGGGGGCAATCGTTCTTCTCGGTCACGGACAGCTATTCCTACACGTATCCCGATGGCGCCGTGGCTTACGGTCGCTACGAATTGCGGACGGGTGGGATCGTTTGCACGTTCTTTACCCACGGGTTCGAGCGGTGTGACACCTATGTTCGCAATGGCGGACGGCTCGTGCTGATTGATGCGGCGGGGGTCAGGTTTCCGGTACGCATCGCCGAGCGGGGGCAGGCCGGTTAGCCCAACAGGGCGGCGAGAAGCGCGAGCCCGATGCAGGCGGCCCAGACCCGCCAGAGGGCGGAAATGGCCGTCTCAATGTCGGTGGCGCCGAGGTCGCGGCGGCCGGGCGGGTTGACGAAGGGAAAGTCGCGGAGCGTGCCGTCATAGGTGCGCGGTCCCGAAAGCGCGATGCTCTGCGCCCGTGCCAGGGCTGATTCCGGCCATCCGGCATTGGGGGAGCGGTGCTTGGGGGCTTCTTCCGTGACGGCGGCCCACTCTCCGAGCGCGCCCTGGGTGGCGAGGAGGAGGAGCGCCGTGCCGCGCGCAGGGATCCAGTTCAGAATATCGTCCAGCCGCGCGGCCGCCCATCCGAACGCCGCGTGACGCGGTGTGCGGTAGCCGATCATGGAATCGGCCGTGTTGATGGCCTTGTAGGCGATCATGGCGGGGAGGCCGCCGATGGCGAGCCAGAAGAGCGGGGCGGTGACGCCGTCGCTCAGGTTCTCTGCGGCGGATTCGATGGCGGCGCGGGCGATCGCAGGACGGTCCATGTCGCGCGTGTCGCGGCCCACGATCATGGCGACAGCTTTGCGGGCCTCGCCGTCACTGAGCCGGAGGGCGTCGGCCACGCGCTGGACGTGATCGACGAGGGAGCGCTGGGCGAGGAGCACGGCGGCGATGACGGCCTGAAGCGGCCAGGGGAGAAGCAGGAGACCCTGTCCCAAGAGATGGCTCGCGGTCAGAAGCGCTGCCACGAGAAAGGCGCCCTTGGCCTTGCGATTGCTACCCGTGTTGAGCGTCTTGTCCGCCCAGCCTATGGCGCGGCCCATGAGGACAGCAGGGTGCGGCAGGCGGTCCCAGAGCCATTTCGGCTCCCCAAGGAGGGCGTCGAGGATGAGGGCGAGGACGATCATCGGGACGGCGGGACGGCGCTCCCGGTATCGCTGCGCTCCCGGATCGCCCCGCTCACCGTCCCCAGGGCCGTCTCCAACCTTTCCCATTGGTTCTCCGGGGGGAGGCCGAGGCGTATCCAGCTGTCCGAGTAGGGGAAGATGCGGGTGAGGATGTGGTGCGTGGCGAAGGCCTCGAAGGCGCGCTTTGCGTCCGCGACATCGTAGAGACGAAAGAGCGTCGTACCGCCCACGCAGCGCGCGCCCTGGGCCTCCATCAGACGATCGAGCCTGTTTGCGTCTTTAGCGAGCTGTGCCCGCGTTGCCGCCGCCCAGTCGTCATCTTCGAGCGCCTGCGCGCCGATCTCGAGCGCGGGGCCAGACAGGGCCCAGGGCCCAAGAAGCTGCGTGAGCGTCGGCCCGTCATCTGGCGACAAAAGCCCGGGATCGCCGATGGCAAAGCCGAGCCGCATCCCCGCGAGACCCCAGAACTTGCCAAAGCTCTTGAGGATGACAACGCCGGGCTCGGTTGCGCGCCCGATATGGGACGCCCCGGGCATGACATCGCAGAAGCTCTCATCGATTATGGTTGTCTCGTAAGGATGGCCGGGGCCGGTGAGGCCCCCTGTGGGATTGTTCGGGTGCACGAAGACGCAGGTATCGGCGTCCTTGTCCGCGTCCGTCTCGACGACGTGGTAGCGCCATGCTCGGAACGCTGCGGCGTGTTCGTTGTAGGTCGGCCCGGGGATCAGGACTGTCTTTCCGCCGGCAATGACAGGCATCTGAGCGATGAGCGCAGATGCGCCCGGCGCGGGGATGACCTCTGCCCCCTCGGGCACGGCCCAGAAGCGGCGCGCGGCCTTTATCAGGCGGTCCCGGGCTGCGCTGTCGGGAAGCTGACACCACGCCGCCTCTGGGACGTCGCGCAGGGGATAGGGGTTCGGGTTGATGCCCGTCGACAGGTCGAGCCAGTCGGCCCGGTCCCCGCCGTAGCGCGCCCTTGCGGCATCAATGCCGCCTCCGTGGTCCTGTCCTGCCATTGGGCGGACAGGGCCACAGGATCAGGCGGCGCGCAAGACCCCGCGGCCGTGGGGCTCCCACCAGTCGATATCGGGGTTCACCGGGATGATGCGGTGGGGATTAATGCTCTCGTGGCTGTAGTGATAGTGCCGCACGATGTGGGTCATGTTCACTGTATTTGCCACGCCGGGCCACTGATAGAGCTCGCGCGTGTAGGCCCAGAGCGCGGGGTAATCGATGAGCCGCCGCTTGTTGCACTTGAAGTGCAGGTGGTAGACGGCGTCGAAGCGGACGAGGGTGGTAAAGAGGCGCCAATCAGCCTCGGTGAGGCGGTCGCCCAAAAGGTAGCGATGGGCGCTGAGCCGCTCGTCCAGCCAGTCCATGGTGTCAAAGAGCGGATGCACGGCGGCGTCATAGGCCGCCTGCGTCGTCGCGAAACCCGATTTGTAGACGCCGTTGTTGAGCGTGTCGTAGATGCGGGCATTCACGGGCGCGATCTCCTCGCGCAGCTCCTCGGGCCAGAAGTCCAGCGTGTTGCCGGTGAGGCCGTCGAAGGCGGAATTGAACATTCGGATGATCTCTGAGCTTTCGTTCGAGACGATCTTGCCCTGCATCTTGTCCCAGAGGATCGGGACTGTGACGCGGCCCGTCATCTCGGGCTCTGCACGCAGGTAGATGTCGCGCGCGAAGGCGCAGCCAAAGAGGCTGTCGCCGGTGGCGCCGTCCTCGTCCGTCTCGAAGGTCCAGCCGTCGCCCAGCATGTCCGGGTGAACGGCGTCTACGGAGATCAGCCCCTCGAGGCCTTTCAAGGCGCGAAAAATCAGCGTCCGGTGGGCCCAGGGACAGGCGTAGGACACATAGAGGTGGTAGCGCCCGGCCTCGGCCTTGAAGCCACCTTCGCCCGAGGGGCCTGCGCTCCCGTCGGCGGTGATCCAGTTGCGGAACTTCGCCTCGGATCGTTTGAACGCACCGCCAGTGCTTTTCGTGTCGTACCATTGATCAACCCAAGTACCGTTGACGAGCAGTCCCATGATTGCGCCTCCTTAAGCTGCAACGAGACGTAAGCCGCGCCGGAGTGCACGCACACCCCGATGAGCGCGCGGATCCCCTGCACAGGTGCACGGACCATGGTGCACGCCTTTGGCCCGTGCTAGGGCCGAGCCATGCCGAAACCTCCGCATCTTGCCACGCTCATGGTGGCGTCCGGCCTGTCGGTGCTGTCGCTCAATATGTTCCTGCCGTCGCTCCCGCAGATCGCGCGGGATTTCGGGGTGAGCTTTGCGACGGTCTCCTGGGCGGTGTCGGGCTACCTGGCGTTGACGGCGGTGCTGCAGCTCATTGCCGGCCCGGTGTCAGACCGGATTGGCCGGCGGCCCGTGGTCATCGCGTGCTTTGCGGCGTTCACACTTCTGTCGGGTGTGTGCGCCCTGGCGGAAAGCTACGCGGTCTTCCTCACGGCGCGGATGCTGCAAGGGGTCGTCATCGCGGGCTCGACGATGGCGCTGGCGTCGGTGCGCGACACGTCAGAGGCCGACGTGGCCGCGCAAAAGATATCGTGGGTGGCCATGGGCATGGCTGCTGGCCCGATGGTGGCGCCAGCCCTTGGCGGCATACTCGATGCGTCCTTCGGGTGGCGGTCAATCTTCTGGGCGCTCAGCGCGGGCGGTGCCATCGTCACCCTCCTTGCGCTGCGCGACTGGGGCGAGACGCATTTTGACCGATCGGCAAGTTTCGCGGCCCAGTTCGGTGCCTATCCGACCCTTCTGTCCTCTGGCGCGTTCTGGGCGTTTTCGGGCGTTGCGGTCTGCGGAGTTGGCTGCTTTTACATCTTCATCTCCGGCGCGCCCCTCGTCGCCGACAGGATTTTGGACATCAGCCCGGCTGAGCTTGGCCTCGCCATCGGCGTTATCACCATGGGTTACTTCGTGGGCAACGGCGTGTCCGGACGTGTGTCGCGGCGCGCAGGCCTCGGACCCATGGTTCTGACCGGGCGCGCGCTTCAGGTGGCGGCGATTTTGGTGAACCTCATGCTTCTGGCGCTTGGGATCTTTGAGCCGCTCAGCTTCTTCGGTCTCATGGCGGTGGTGGGCTTTGGCAACGGGATCGCGAATCCGTCCGCCCATGCCGGGTTGATGTCCGTGAACCCCGCCCTCGCCGGGAGCGCTGCGGGATTGTCGGGCGCGCTGATCCTTGCCTTTGGGGCGGTCTTCACGGCGCTGTCGGCGCGGCTTCTCGAAGCGGGGCCGCCGGCGGCGACGCTCCTCTTCACGATGCTGGCTGTGTCTGTAATTGGCTTTGTGGCGGCCTATTGCGCGTTCAGGCTCTCGAGGGCCAGCGCGGCCATGACCTGAGCGGCGACGGCCTCCGGCGCTTCCTCATGGGCCAGATGTCCAAGGCCCGGCATCCTGATCACGCGCGCATCGGACATGCGTGCGGCTGCTTTTTCTGACACCGAGGGGGGCACCGTTTTGTCATTCTCGGCCGCTATGAGAACCGTTCGCGTCATGTTCTGCGGCATCCGGGCAAGGAGCCCGTCGAGGCTCCAGGAGGCCATCATGCGAAGCGTCCCGTCCACGTGGCTCGAAGATCCAACGAGGGCGCGGTAGAGGCGCTGGCCCTCCGGGTCGATCTTGCTACCCGTGCTGTCCAGAAGCCGCCTGACTGCGCCCGGCGACGAGGAGGTCGTGGAAAAGAACGTCGCGGTGAGGGGATTCAGCGCCATGAGCTTTGCAGCGAGGGGGAAGGCCCAGCCTGCCACCCCGTCAAAGCGGCCCAGGGCGGCATTGATCCCGATCACCGTATCGGCGACGCCCTCTTCGGCCATGCGGAGCGCCAGAGCGCCGCCCGCAGAATGACCGATGATCGCGCGCGGGCGCCAACCCTCCCCCCATGCGAGGGAGGCGATGTCACGCGCCATCGCGTCGAGGCCGTAGCGCCCGGACACTCGCGGTTTCGAAAAGCCCTGCCCGGGCAAGTCCACGGCGATGCATCTATAGTGTTCGGCGAGAAGGGGCATGAGCGTGCGCCAGCTTTGCGTCGCGCCGCCCGCCCCGTGGAGCAGGAGGAGCTCAGGTCCCGTACCCATCTCTTGGACGTGCCACAGGCCGCCGAGGCCCCCGGTGGGGACGAAACGACTGTGATCCGCATGGGGCCAATAATCCCGGTGACGCCGCCACTCCATCGCTCAGCTCAACGCGCCCGTGACGGCGTCGCTGAGCGATCGCGCATTGGCGCGGGGCAGGGGGACGTAGGCGGCGTCGAGCGTTTCCGCGAGCGTGCGGAGCGCGCGTTCAGGGCGTTTGCCCATGTCGATCACCAGCGCCTCGACGCCCTGCAGGAGGGCCGCCTGCGCCATCTTGCCCGCGTCGGCGGCAGCGCGCGTGCGGTCGGCCTCTCCGTCGAGGGCGACATTGGCGCGACCATCCGTGAGAAGGACCAGCGTCGGTGTCATGCCGCGCGACTTCGCGTGCACGGCGATTTCGGTCGCGGTCTTGAGGCCAGCGGCGAGCGGTGTACCGCCGCCGCCCGGAAGCTCTGCCAGACGGCGTTTCGTCTGAACAAGAGAGCGCGTCGGCGGTAGGAGGACGTCGGCTTGCGCCCCGCGAAAGCCCACGAGGGCAACGTGGTCGCGCCGGGCGTAGGCCTCGGCCAGGAGAAGTTCTACGGCCCCTTTTGCCTCGCCGAGGCGGGCGAAGGCCGCAGAGCCAGACGCGTCCACGGCGAAGATCAGGAGCCGGTCCGACTTTTCCTCGAACCGCTTGAGGCGGATGTCCCCGGCCCGGATCTCCACCGGGCGGTCATGGATCGACTGCGCCTTGCGCAGCGTCTGCCAGGGCGCCGCAGCGCGCAGCGTGGCGACAAGATCGATCCGCGCGCGGCCATCGGGGCGACCTGCGCGCGGCGGCAGCGGTCTGCCGCGTCGGTTGCCGGTGCGTTTGGAGCCCGCGCCCGCTCCCTTCGCCCCGCGCCGCCGCTTGGCGGCGACCTGCGCCAGGATGTCCGTGGGGAGATTGGCGCGCACCGCATCGAGGAGCATCTCCTGCGGGATCTCAAGCCCGTCGCCATCGGCGGTCGCGTCGGGTGCATCCTGCTGCGGTGGCGGCGGGGGAGCGCTGTCGCCGGCCTCCGGCAGACGCGTGGCGCGGGGCGCAAGGGTCAGGATCGCGGCGGCTTCGATATCCTCGGGCGCGACGGCGCGGCGGCGGTGGAGCATCGCATGGGCGCCTGCCGCACGCAGACAGTGGATCGCCGCGCGAGGCGAGGCGACGCCAAAGCTCTCGCAGAGCTCTGCAATGGCGGCGATGTCCTTGACCGTCGTACATGTGTCGGTCGTCTCGGGGAGGGTGCCGAACCCGGTCAGCGCGTCGCTGCACGCGATCCCGTCGAGGTCAATGTGGAAAGCCAGTCGGTCGCGCAGGCTTGCGGGGATCCCCTCGCCCTCATCAGCGCTTTCATCGAGCGCGATCAGCACGTGCTCCGCGCTGTCGAGCGCTTGACCGAGACGGGCCGCAAGCCCGGGCTCCATCCGTTCGGCCATGGGCACAAGCAGCGCACCGGGCTGCGCGAGGAGGCCTTCGGCGCGGACTTCACGGCCCGCCGCAAGCGTCGCGGCGAGGTCGAGACCACCAAAGAGCTGTTCGTCCGTGATCGTCAGCGGCACCTTGCGCAGGGGCAGACTGAGGCGCCCGAGCGCGTCGAGCCAGCGGTCGCGAACAGGGCCCGCGCGCGCGGTGACGACGATGCCGCCGAGGCGAGGATCAAGCGCAACGAGCCGCAACGCCAGGAGCGCCATCGTCCAGCGCTGGGCGGGCTCCATCACGCGCTCAGAACCTCGTCCACCATGCGCGTGACGCGGATGCCAGATCCGGCTTCGTCCAGGGGATCACGGCGCAGGCGGTGGCGCAGGGCAGAGGGCGCGACGGCGGCCACGTGGGCCTCGGTCATCTTCTTCTTGCCCTCCCAGGCCGCGAGGGCGCGCCCGGCCTTGAGCAGCGTCAATTCCCCCCTCAGACCGTCAGAGCCAAGCGCCACACAGAGCGCGGCACAGCGTTCAAGCACGGCAGGCGGCGTCACGACGGACGGCAAGAGTGCGCGGGCGTCCAGAATGCGGGCGCGTACCTGAGCGTCGCGTTTCTGCCATTCCTGAAGGAAGGTCGCGCGGTCCCTCTCATAGGCGTCGCGGCGGCTGATGACCTCGATACGGGTGGGGATGTCCTTGGGCGAGGCCACATCGACCGAAAGCCCGAACCGATCAAGGAGTTGGGGCCTCAGTTCACCCTCCTCCGGGTTGCCGGAGCCCACGAGCACGAAGCGCGCGGGGTGGCGGATGGAGAGGCCCTCCCGTTCCACCACGTTTTCGCCGGATTGCGCCACGTCGAGAAGGAGATCGACGATGTGATCCTCCAGGAGGTTCACCTCGTCGATATAGAGGTACCCCCGGTTAGCCCGCGCGAGCAGCCCGGCCTGAAAGGCCTTGGTGCCCTGCGTCAGTGCCTTTTCAATGTCGAGTGCGCCGGTCACGCGATCCTCTGTCGCGCCAAGGGGCAGGTCGATGACCGGGGTAGGGATGTCTTGCGGATCCGCCTCGGGGACGTCTGCCCAGTCCGGGCAATCGGCGTGGCTGGCGGCGTTGATCGGGCAGCCAGGCACGGCCGAAATCGGCGGCAGAAGCGCCGCAAGTCCGCGCACGGCGGTGGATTTCCCGGTGCCGCGGTCCCCGAAGACGAGGACGCCGCCAATGGCGGGCTCGATTGCCGTCAGGATCATCGCGCGCTTCATCTCGTCCTGGCCGACGATGGCGGAGAAGGGGAAAGCGGTCATGGTTCTTCCTTGAGTTTGGCAAGCGGGCTTTGCCCGGCCCAGGCGCCATGCTCGCCGGTGACGGCGAAGCGGGCATAGAGTTCTTCCCGGAACCAGCCCCCCTCGCGAACGGCGCGGATCGCGCGGGCGTGGGGCCCGTCCTTGCGCGCGAATTCGGCCATGGCGCGGGCCGAGGGCCAGATCGAGAACGTCACTTGGTGCAGCAGGGGCACCTCGCCGATGCCGATCTTGAAGGCGACATTCTCATCCAGGCCGATCCGCGACGAGATATCGGGGACGCGCCCCCAGAATTTGAGCAAAACCCGGGGTTTGATCGTCGCGCGGGTGAGCGCGGCCAGCGGCCCCTCCGGTGCGTCATTGCTCGCCTCGAAGGGCTCCTGTCCCGACCAGTTGCCGCGCGACTGCGTGGGGGTGAGGTACACCGTCCAGCTTTCCATGGCGCGCTTGCGGTAGCGGGCAAAGAACGGCGCGCTTTCGACACGCGCCTTTGCCGTGTCGGCGTCGGGCCAGGTGCAGAGCACGGCATAGACCGCCGTGTTCGGGATCGGTGTGAACCCTTCGCCCGTGCCGGACCCGCAGAGCTTCCAGAACCCCACATCCGGCACCTTCGGCAAAAGCAATCGGGACACGCCCATCATGGTGAAGGCCCACAATTTGGGGCCCGCTCCGGCGAAGCGGAAAAACGAGAGGGAGACGGTCTGGGTCATGCGGATTCCCGAAAATGTCAGCTTATCCTGACACATATCTGCAAATATGGGAAGACAATGGCGGCAGATCGGGGCAATATATGTAAATCAAAGCTGACAGTTTGGAATCGCCATGATCGCAGAGCAAGACGGACCGACGAGGGCCATCGTCATCGGCGCGGGGTTGGGCGGGCTCGCGGCGGCGATGCGGCTGGGGGCAAAGGGTTATGCGGTGACAGTCCTCGATCGGCTCGACCGGGTCGGCGGACGCGGATCCTCGATTGCGCAGGATGGCCACCGCTTTGACCTCGGCCCGACCATCGTTACCGTGCCGCAAGTCTACGAAAAGCTCTGGGCCGCCTGTGGGCGCGATTTTCATGCAGACGTCACGCTGAAACCGCTCGATCCATTCTACGAGATCCGCTGGACTGACGGGTCGAACTTTTTCGCGACAGGCGATACCGCAACCATGGAAGCGGAGGTTGCGCGCCTCAATGCGGCGGATGTGCCGGGCTATCGGCGCTTTCTGGAGGACTCGCGCAAGCGGTACGTTCTGGGGTTCGAAGGGATGATCACCAAGCCGATGCACCGGCTTAGGGAGACCTTGAGCGTCCTGCACCAGTTCGCGCTTTTACGCGCGGACCGCAGCATCTTCGCCCTCGCGCGGCGTCGTGTGAAGGATGAGCGGCTGCGCATGGCGCTGTCATTTCATCCACTCTTCATCGGTGGGGATCCGATGAACGTCACGTCGATATACGCCCTCGTCAGCTATCTGGAGAAGGAATTCGGCGTTCACTATGCCATGGGTGGCGTGCAGGCCATCGCGGATGCGATGCGCCGGGTGATCGAGGATCAGGGTGGCGAGGTGCGCCTTGGCGTGGATGTGGATGAGATCACCGCCGCGTCCGGGCGCGTCACGGGCGTCCGCGCGGACGGCCGCGAGATGCGCGCCCCGGTGGTGATTTCAAATGCCGATGCCGGGCACACCTACGCGCGGCTTCTGCGCAATCAGAACGTGCCGGGCTGGTCACGCGCCGGGCAGGGGCGGCGCTGGTCGATGTCGCTTTTCGTCTGGTACTTTGGAACTTCCGGGACGCGCGGGATGTGGGAGGATGTGGGGCATCACACCATCCTGAGTGGCCCGCGCTACGAGGGGCTTTTGCGCGATATCTTCATGCGCGGTCGCCTCGCCGACGACATGTCCCTTTACCTGCACCGACCTTCCGTTACGGACCCGACGGTCGCCCCGGCGGGCGGAGACACGTTCTATGCGCTGTCGCCGGTGCCGCATCTGGGCCACGGCTCGGTCGATTGGTCGGAGGAAGAGGCGATCTATAAGCGCAAGGTCGCCAGGGTCCTGAACGACACGCTGCCGGGCTTTCAGGATCACCTGACGACCGAGGTTGTCTTCACGCCCGAGACGTTCCGCGATCGGTATCTGTCCCCCCATGGGGCGGGCTTTTCGCTTGAACCGCGGATCCTGCAATCGGCCTGGTTCCGGCCCCACAACGTCACGCCGCTGCGCGGGCTCTTCCTCACGGGTGCGGGCACGCATCCGGGCGCCGGCGTGCCGGGCGTCGTGTCAAGCGCCGAGGTCCTTGAAGATCTTATCCCCGCCGCGCCGCATCCCGTGTCGATCCCCCTGAAAATGGCTGCAGAATGATTGATCCCAAAGATATGGACGCCTGCCGCGCTGCGATACAGCACGGGTCCCTGTCCTTTCACACCGCCTCAAAGCTCCTTCCCGCGCGGGTTCGGGACCCTGCCCTGGCGCTTTACGCGTTTTGCCGGCTGGCCGATGACGCCGTGGATCTCGGCGACGATGAGACGGCTGCGGTTCTGTCCCTGCAGGAAAGGCTGAACCTGGCCTATGAGGGGCGCCCGAAGAACACGCCCTATGACCGGGCTTTCGCCGCGATGGTCGAAGATAACGAGATGCCCCGTGCCCTGCCCGAGGCCCTTCTCGAAGGGTTGGCCTGGGATGCGTTGGGCAAGGAGTACCAGACGCTGAGCGGCGTCTTTGCCTACTCCGCGCGTGTCGCGGCGGCGGTGGGCGCGATGATGACCGTGCTCATGGGCGTTCGGGACGGCGATGCCCTGGCGCGGGCCTGCGATCTCGGCGTGGCGATGCAGCTCACCAACATTGCCCGCGATGTCGGGGAGGATGCGCGGATGGGCCGGATCTACCTGCCGCGCGACTGGTTTGCGGAACATGGCGTTGATGTCGACGCGTTCCTCGCCGAACCGCTGCCGACGCCCGAGGTCCGGCGGATGGTGCGGCGTCTGCTGGCAGAGGCTGACCGTCTCTATCTTCGCGCAGAGGCAGGAATGCCCAGCCTGCCCGTGTCGGCGCGTCCGGGAATAATGTCCGCGCGCCTCGTCTATGCCGGGATCGGAGCGCAGGTGCGCGCCAACGGCTTTGATTCCATTTCGCGGCGCGCTGTGACGACGAAGCGCCAGAAGGCAGGTTGGGTCGCCATGGCTGTGATGCGGTCGGCCTTGGGTGCGGTGATGCCGCAGCCCGCGACGCTTTATGCGCGCCCGCTGCCCGAGGTCGCGTTCCTTGTGGACGCGGCAGCGACGCGACAGACGGTGCAGGGCAGAACCTCTGCGGTGCTCGATGTCGTGGCGGAGTTGCGGGCGCGGGAGATGTCGCGGCTGGCTCCGGGAGAGTGACGCGCTAGCTCTCGTAGAACGGATTTCGGACGCGGGAGCCAAGAATGGATCTGACGGTATTCCTTGTTTACCTTGCGGCCTGCTGCGCCGCTGCCGCGACGGGTAGCCTGTTCCCGCCGGACAAGTGGTACTTTGAGGACCTCCGCAAGCCGGGCTGGACGCCGCCGCCTTGGCTCTTTCCACTGGCCTGGAGCCTGCTCTACATCGCCTCCGCAGTTGCAGCCGCGCGGGTGGCATCATCGGCGGATGGGGCTTTGCCGGTGGCTGTTGCTTCGGCCTTTTGGGCGGTGCAGATCGCGCTCAATACACTCTGGACGCCGGTCTTCTTCGGGTTGAAGCGCCTTGGGGCCGCGATGGTCGTTCTTGGCTTTCTGTGGCTTGCTGTGGCCGCGACGATGGTGACGTTCTTCCGGGTCGACGGGGTCGCTGGCCTGCTGATGGCGCCCTACCTCGTTTGGGTGAGCTATGCAGGGGCGCTCAACTGGTGGATCTGGCGCAAGAACGCAGGCCTCGAGGTCGCGTAGGCTCAGCCCAAGCCCCATCATCGCCGGGGCAGCGGTTTGCGCTCCACTTGATGTGGCGCCCCAACGCGTAGGGGGACTGCGCGAACGTCTTTGCGTCGCGCCTCTCAAGGGTCGAGGGTCCGGACCTGCGAAAGACGCTTTCTAGCTCGCGCCCAGCGTCATCCTGAACGTGAGATGGTTGGCGTCCCCGCGTCGTTCATAGACGAGATCCTTGGCAAGCTCTCCGATCAGGAACCAGCCAAAGCCCCCTTCCGGCAGGTCATC
This sequence comes from Pseudomonadota bacterium, assembly GCA_038751055.1. GTDB lineage: Bacteria > Pseudomonadota > Alphaproteobacteria > Rhodobacterales > Rhodobacteraceae > Shimia_B. Next base: position 36,465 of record JBCDGS010000020.1, read on the forward strand.
GACCTCCACATCGAGGTTTGCGGGCATCCCGAGCGGAGTTTGCCCCCCGGGCATCGGTTTGCCGAAATCCTGCAAGGATATCGCGATGCCGTCCGCGACGTAGCTCATATCCAGTTCGATCTTGCCGTCCCCGCGTTCCTCGTAGGCGTGTTCGGCCACGTTGTTGAGGACTTCCGCGAGCACGAGTTCGACGGTCCCGCGTTCTTCGGGGAGGTAGTCGCGGCCTTCCATATCGTCCATGAGCGCCTGGAGGGACGACCGGACCTCGAACGTGTCGGACATGAAGTGGACGGAAATGGCGGTAGCGCCGGCTTCGACTTCGATCATCTCGTTTCCTTCCTCCGCTCAGGACGCCAGTGCAGGGACCGCTGCGTTCACATCCGCATGGATCGCAAAGACGCTGTCCATCCGGGTGAGTTTGAAGACCTTGTCGACGACGGGGGTGAGCCCCGCGAGTTCGAGGACATGGGATCCGTTGAGCAGCTTCTTGGCCGCGACGACCGCACCGAGACCCGAAGAGTCGATGAAGCTGACCTCGGACAGGTCCAGGACCACGCGCTCCGGGCCGCCTTCGGTCTCTGCGCGCATGGCGTCCTTGAACTGAATGGCGACAGCGGCGTCGATTCGGGTATCGATGACTTTGACCACGCGCGTGTCGGCGACGTCGCTACTACTCAACTCCATGAAATGGCCCTTCCTGTCCGTTCGCGAAGACGCTACGCAACAAGCGTTACCAAAGCGTGTGGATGCGAAAGGATTTGCCGTGAACGACGTCTTTATCACCGGAGCGGCGCGCACCCCCATGGGGGGTCTGCAAGGTAGTCTGAGCGGCGTCCGGGCAGCGGAGCTTGGCGGGGTGGCCATTGCAGCGGCCCTGGATCACGCGGGGCGGCCCCATGTCGATGAGACGATCATGGGCTGTGTTCTGCCCGCCGGTCAGGGTCAGGCCCCGGCGCGCCAGGCGGCCTTCGCGGCTGGGCTGGGAGAGGACGTTCCCGCGACCACGGTCAACAAGATGTGCGGATCGGGGATGAAAGCGGCGATGTTGGCGTTCGACAGCGTGGCCCTCGGCGCGCAGCGCACGGTCGTTGCCGGCGGCATGGAGAGCATGTCCCAGGCGCCGTACCTCCTGCCCGGGATGCGGAGCGGTGCCCGTCTCGGCCACGGGGCGGCCGTGGATTCGATGTTTTTGGACGGCTTGGAAGACGCCTTCGACAAGGGCCGCCTCATGGGCACCTTCGCCGAAGATTGCGCGGAACACTTCCAGTTCACGCGCGAAGCCCAGGACGAGTACGCGCTCGGGTCCCTGTCGCGCGCCCTGGAGGCGCAGGGAGGCGGCAGCTTTGTGGCCGAGATTGCCCCGGTTACGGTCAAGACCCGCAAGGGCGAGACAGTGATCGCCGAGGATGAGCAGCCCAAGGCCGCGCGCCCCGACAAGATCCCGCAGTTGAAGCCAGCTTTCCGGCAAGACGGAACAGTGACACCGGCAAACGCGTCCTCGATCTCGGACGGGGCGGCGGCGCTTGTCCTGTCCTCAGAGCGCGAGGGCGCCCGCGCGCGCATCCTCGGCCACGCCTCCCATGCGCAGGCCCCGGGCTGGTTCACCACGGCCCCGGTTCCTGCGGCGCAGACCCTGCTGAAGCGGGTCGGCTGGGAGGTCGGGGATGTCGATCTCTGGGAGGTCAATGAGGCCTTCGCGGTCGTGCCCATGGCCTTCATGCGTGAAATGGGCCTGTCTCGTGACATCGTCAACGTGAACGGCGGGGCCTGCGCGCTGGGACACCCTATTGGTGCGTCTGGCGCGCGGATCATCGTCACGCTCATGAACGCGCTGGAAGCGCGGGGGCTGAAGAGGGGCGTTGCTGCGATCTGCATCGGCGGCGGCGAGGGCACGGCACTGGCGCTGGAACTGGTCTGATTTGCAGGTTTCTCGGCAGGCGGCGTCTTGAAGAGTCTGATGACTGCTTCGCAAAGCGGCGAGGAAGCCCATGAATTACTCCGAGCTCGCAGCGCGTATCGCCTCGTTGACGGAAGGCGAGACCGATAGCGTCGCACTCATGGCGACGATTGCGTGCGAGGTCCATCAGTCGGACGCGCGCTTTGACTGGACGGGATTTTACCGCGTCGTCGCGCCAGGTCTGCTGAAGATCGGGCCCTATCAGGGCGGCCACGGATGCCTTGTCATTCCGTTTTCGCGCGGGGTCTGCGGCGCTGCTGCGCGCGAAGAAGCGGTGCAAATCGTCCCGGACGTGGATGCGTTTCCCGGTCACATCGCCTGTGCATCATCGACGAAATCGGAAATCGTTCTGCCCGTCTTCGACGGTTTGCGGCGTCTGATCGCGGTCTTTGACATCGACAGCGATCGACCGGACGCGTTCTCCCAGGCGGACGCCGATGGATTGCAGGCGATCCTTGATGACACCTTTGCCCGATCCTTGAGCTAGACGCCGTCCCGGACGCCAAAATCGGGCGTTCTCGCGATCCTCCGTGAAAAAATGCTTGAAAATTTCATCACGGCGCGTTGGATAGTGGCTAACCGCGGAAGGAGTCGCCTGTGAAGAGCCAGACTGTGCAAGTTCCCACGCTCGGGGCTGACCTCAGGGCGTTGCGAAAGGCCCGTGGATTGACGCTCCAGGGTCTCGCGGGCCGCCTCGGGCGCTCTGTCGGATGGCTCAGTCAGGTCGAGAGGGAGCTTTCCGAGCCATCGGTCTCTGACCTCAGGCAACTGGCGCAAGCCCTGGATGTGTCCGTGTCCTCCCTCTTTCGTGCAGATGCCGCAGCGGCCGAGGAGGCAGGCTATGTCGTGCGTGCCAGCGCGCGTCGCCCAATCGGATCCCGGGCTGCGGGCCTCGTCGAAGAGCTTCTGTCACCCGATCTGACCGACGATTTCGAGATGGTGCGGTCGGTGTTCGAGCCCGGCGCGGCGCTCGCCATCCCGGTGAGCCGGCCGACGCAGGAGGTGGGCTACATTGCGCAAGGCAAGCTCGACCTCTGGATCGGCTCCGGGCTCCACAAGCTTCAGACCGGTGACAGCTTCCGCGTCCGTGGCGAAGCGTTTCGCTGGGCCAATCCCTATTCCGAACCCTGTGTCGCGATCTGGGTGATCGCGCCGCCGATCTATTAGGAGCACAGCGTGTGACGCAGGAGGCGTGGCTCATTTTTGCGGGGTTCTGGATCGTCTTCGTCACGACGCCGGGGCCCAATGCCGCGAATTGCATCCAGAACGGGATGGCCTTTGGGTTCCGTCGCGCTCTGTGGGGTGTGGCCGGGATCCTGACGCAAGCCACGCTTTTCCTCCTGCTGTCGGCGGCCGGGGTTGGCGCTCTCATTGCGGCTGCACCTGAGGTTTTCCTCTGGGTGCAGTTTGGCGGTGCCCTGCTTTTGATCTGGCTCGGCGTTCGCGGGTGGATGCGGGCCGGAACGCCAGTGGCGCTGCCGGCGCAGGCCGGATCAATTTACGGCCGGGCGTTCCTGATCGCCACGATCAACGCAAAGAGCCTCGCAGGATACATCGCCGCGTTTTCCCTCTTTGTGGCGCCCGGGCCGATCTGGCCGCAGATGGTCGTCATCGTCCCGACCGCCCTGACGCTGACCGCACTGTCCTATTGCGGGTTCACGGCGCTCGGCGCGGGCCTTGGGCGGGCGGCACTGGGCACGGTCTTCAATGCGTGGATCAGGCGCGTCCTGGCGGCTTGCTTTGTGGCCTACAGAACCGCCCTTGGCGCGGCTGCCTGGCAGGGGAGGTCCGCATGACGACCCTGCACCGGGGCCGCTGCGAATGCGGATCCGTCGAATTCGAGGTGACGCTGTCGCGCACCGAAGTCACGGTGTGCCACTGTTCCCAGTGCCGCCGGACATCGGGCCACCTCTGGGCCGCAGTCCGGGCGGAGTACAATGCCCTGACCTTTCTCAAGGCGGATGGGCTGCGCTGGTACGCGTCCTCGAACCACGCGAACCGCGGATTTTGCAGCTATTGCGGATCGAGCCTCTTTTTCCGGATGAACGATGAGACCGGGATCGGCATCTCTGCCGGGGCGTTCGACGCCCCCACGAACTTCACCGTTGGGCGCCACATCTTTACGGCGTTCAAGGGGGACTACTACGATATCGCGCAGGATGCGCCACACATGGAGGAGGCGTGAGAATGCGCAGCTTCCGAGCCACCACCGCCCGTTTCACCCAACGCGATACTGCACGGGTGAACGCCTGGCCACACACCAAAATCTGTCATGGGGCGCAGGGGCGCATGCGCCCGCTGCCCGATGGCCGTAAAATCTCAGGAGGAACCCGTCATGGCTGATCTACCAAGCACCGCACGCGTGGTCATCATCGGAGGGGGCGCCGTGGGCGTTTCCGGGCTCTATCATCTCGCGAAGATGGGATGGACTGACTGCGTCCTCCTCGAAAAGAACGAGCTGACGGCGGGGTCCACGTGGCACGCGGCGGGGAACTGCCCGTCGTTCTCCACGAGCTGGGCAGTCATGAACATGCAGCGCTATTCGCTGTCGCTCTATGCCGGCCTCGCCGAAGAGGTCGACTATCCGATGAACTACCACGTCACCGGCTCCATCCGGCTGGCGCATTCAAAGGAGCGTATGCAGGAATTCGAGCGCGCCGTGGGCATGGGCCGCTACCAGGGCATGGACCTCGAGATGATGTCGACAGCCGACATGAAGGACGCCTATCCGTTCATGGAAACCCACGACCTGGCGGGCGGCATGTGGGACCCGGACGATGGCGACATCGATCCCGCGCAGCTCACCCAGGCGCTGGCGAAGGGCGCGCGCGAAATGGGCGCGAAGATCATGCGCTTCTGCCCGGCAACGGGTGTGAGCCGCGAGGGGGACGAGTGGATCGTCCACACCGACAAGGGCGACATCCGCTGCGAATACGTGGTGAACGCAGCGGGCTATTACGCGCAGCGCGTGGGCGAATGGTTCAAGCCCTATGGCGGGCGGACCGTGCCCATGGCGGTGATGAGCCACCAGTACTTCCTGACCGAGGAAATCCCGGCGCTGAAGGAATGGTCACAGGCCAACGGCCGCAAGATCCCGCTCCTGCGGGACGTCGACAGCTCCTACTACCTGCGGCAGGACAAGAACGGCCTGAACTTGGGCCCCTATGAGAGGAACTGCAAGGCGCACTGGATCACGCCGGATGACCCGATGCCCGACGATTTCTCCTTCCAGCTTTACCCGGACGATCTGGAGCGGCTGGAATGGTACATTGAGGATGCCATGGCTCGCGTTCCGATCCTGGGCGAGGGCGGCGTGGGCCGCAATATCAACGGCCCGATTCCCTATGCACCCGATGGCTTGCCCCTCGTCGGGCCGATGCCCGGCGTCAAGAACGCGTTCGAGGCCTGTGTGTTCACCTTCGGGATCACGCAGGGCGGTGGCGCGGGCAAGGTCCTCGCCGAATGGATCGTCGAGGGCGAGACCGAGTGGGACATGTGGGCAGTCGATCCGCGGCGCTACACCGACTACACCGACGAGCAATACTGCATCGACAAGGCGATGGAGGTGTACGGCCATGAATACGGGATGCACTTCCCGTACAAGGAGTGGCCGGCGGGACGTGACCGCAAGCTGTCGCCGGTCGACGCCAAGGTGCGGGAGCTGGGGGGCGTCATGGGCGCTTACAACGGCTGGGAGCGAGCGAACTGGTTCGCCAAGGACGGCGACGACACGTCCCTCGAGGCAACGGAGACATGGTCGCGCCACGGGCCCTGGGAGCAGCGGATCAAAGAGGAATGCGAGGCCGTGCGCGACGGCGTTGGCGTCCTCGACCTGCCGGGCTTCTCGCGGTTCTGCCTCCATGGAGACGGCGCGGCGGAGTACCTTCGCGGGCTGATTTCGGGCGCGCTTCCGAAGGTCGGGCGCATGAACCTGGGCTACTTCCCGGACTCGCGTGGTCGGATCCTCACGGAGATGTCGATCATCCGCATGGAGGAGGACTACTTCTACCTCATCACCGCCGCGGGCGCGCAGTGGCATGATCGGGAAGTTCTTCAGAAGAACCTGCCAGACAGCCTCACGCTGTCAGACCTCACGGCAGACTATTCCACTCTGGTCGTCACGGGCCCGAAATCCCGCGCGCTCCTGCAAGAGATCGGGATCGAAGCGGACCTGGAGATGGGATGGCTCACACATCAGAGGGCCACGGCCGTCGGCAAGCCCTGCTCCCTGCTGCGAGTGTCCTTCGCGGGCGAGCTCGGCTGGGAAGTCCATGCGAAGAACGCGGATATCCCGGCGATCTATGAGGCCGTGCTCGCCGCCGGAGCGACGCCTTTTGGAATGTATGCGCTGAACTCGCTCCGGATCGAGAAGGGCTACCGCGCGTGGAAAGGGGATCTGTCTTCTGATTACAGCCTCCTCGAAGGGGGTCTGAGCCGCTTCATCAAGTTCGACAAGCCGCAAGACTTCCCCGGGAAGGCGGCTTTGCTCAATGAAAAGCAGCAGGGGTCGAAGAAGCAGTTCGTCATGCTGAAGGTCGAGGCCAACGGGCACGACGCGCCCTATATGGCGACACTCTGGAACGGCGGTGAGATCGTGGGGGAGACGACGTCAGGTGCCTGGGGCTACCGCGTCGGGCACTCCGTCGCGCTGGGCATGTTGCGCAGCGATCTGGCAACGGAAGGCACGGAGCTTGAGGTCGATATCTTCGGCCAGAAGGTCCGCGCCACGGTGCAACCTGACGGGCCTCTCTGGGATCCCGAGAACGCGCGCATCCGCGCATGATCGACGCGGACGTCAAAGCCCTTGTCGCGGCCTTCCCCCTGGGTTTCACTGCCACCGTGACGCCCGAGGGGATGCCCGCGGTTGCGCCGAAGGGCACCTTTCTGGTGCTCGACGACGCGACGCTGGGCTTTGCCGAAATCCGCTCCCCCGGCACGATGCGCAACTTGCGGGCCAATCCGGCTTGCGAGGTGAATTTTATCGACATCCTTAAGCGCGTGGGCGCGCGGGTCGCGGGGAACGCACGCATCATAGCGTCAGGCGACGCGGCCTTTTCCGAGCTGTTGCCGAGATGGTCCGCCATTTGGCCCGACCTCGCCCACCGCATGCGCGCCTTCGTTCTCATTGACGTGGCCGCAGTTAGCACCTACCGCACGCCACCCTATGATGATGGCGCGACGGAGGACGACATGGTGGCAACGTACAAGGCGAAATTCGCGGAGATGTATCAATGAGCGTGCTCATCCTCGACGGTGGGATGGGGCAGGAGCTGATCAAGCGGGCCGGGCAGGCGACGTCGCTTTGGTCGGTTCAGGCGCTCATCGATCAGCCGGAGCTGGTGCGTCAGGTCCATGACGCGTTCTTCGCAGCAGGGGCCGAAGTCGCGACCACGAACACCTATTCGGTGCGGCCGGACCGGATGAAGCATCATGGCATCGGCCACCGCTTTGAAGAGCTCCAGCACCTCGCCTGCCGCCTCGCTGTCGAGGCGCGGGACGCCCATGGCGGCGGGATCGTCCTCGGGGGGATGTCACCGCTCGGCTATTCCTACCGGCCCGAGCAGGCACCGCCGGTCGAGATCGCGGCAGGTGTCTTCTCGGAGATGTGCGAGATCCAGAAGCCCTATGTCGATGGCTACATCCTTGAGACGATGGGCGGCATCGATGAGGCGCGCGGCGCGCTGCAAGGATGCATGGATCACGGCAAGCGGGTCTGGCTCGCGGTGAGTACGTCGGATCAGGACGGATCGAAGCTGCGTTCTGGTGAGCCGGTCGCGGACATCCTGCCACTGGTCGACGAATTCGGGCCTGATGCTCTCCTGATCAATTGCGCGCGGCCCGAGGCCGTGACCGTCGCGCTGGGCGAGATCAAGGATGCCAAGGCAAAGATCGGCGCCTATGCGAACGGGTTTACCGGCATCGTCGACGATTTCGACAATGACGACGCAACCGTCGACATGCTGACCGCGCGGACCGACCTCGGCCCGGCGGCGTATCTGGAACATGCCAAAGACTGGCACGCGCTGGGCGCTCATATCATCGGCGGGTGCTGCGAAGTGGGCCCTGAGCACATCGCGGCGCTCGCCGCGCATTTCAAAGGAGACTGACCATGACCGTTCCCTCCCACGCGCGAGTCGTCATTATCGGCGGCGGTGTGATTGGCTGCTCGGTGGCCTACCACCTCACCAAGCTGGGATGGGACGACGTGGTCCTTCTGGAACGCAAGGCGCTGACCTCTGGTACCACATGGCATGCGGCGGGCCTCATTGCGCAGCTTCGGGCGACGGCGAACATGACGAAACTCGCGAAATACAGTCAGGAGCTCTACGGCGCCCTCGAAAAAGAGACGGGCGTTGCCACTGGCTTTAAGCGCTGCGGGTCGATCACGGTCGCGCTCACCGACGAGCGGCGGGAGGAAATCAACCGGCAGGCCGCCATGGCACGGGCCTTTGGCGTAGAGGTCGAGGAAATTTCCCCCGCCGAGGTCAAGGCGAAGTATGAGCACCTCAACATCGACGGTGTCACGGGCGGCGTCTGGCTGCCACTGGACGGGCAAGGCGACCCGGCTAACATCGCGCTTGCCCTTGCCAAGGGCGCCAAGCAGCGCGGCGCGAAGGTCATCGAGCGAACGAAAGCCACGGGCGTGACTCGGCAAGGCCGCCGGATCACCGGGGTAGAGTGGCAAAATGAGAAGGGCGAGAGCGGCCAGATCGCGTGCGAGCATGTCGTCAATTGCGGCGGGATGTGGGGCCGCGAAGTGGGCCAGATGCTGAACACCAACGTCCCGCTCCATGCCTGTGAGCATTTCTACATCGTCTCAGAAGCGATCGAGGGGCTCACCCAGATGCCTGTGCTGCGCGTCCCGGATGAATGCGCCTATTACAAGGAAGACGCGGGCAAGATGCTCCTTGGCGCTTTTGAGCCGGAGTCAAAGCCCTGGGCGATGGACGGCATCCCGGCGGATTTTGAGTTCGACCAGCTTCCAGAGGATTTCGATCATTTCGAGCCGATCCTCGAAGACGCCGTGAACCGCATGCCGATGCTCGCAGAGGCTGGCATTCATACGTTCTTCAATGGCCCCGAGAGCTTTACGCCCGATGACGCCTACCATCTGGGTCTTTGCCCGGAGATGGACAATGTGTGGGTCGCGGCGGGGTTCAACTCCATCGGGATCCAGTCCGCCGGGGGCGCGGGCATGGCGCTCGCCCAGTGGATGGAAGACAAGGCGAAGCCCTTTGACCTGGGCGACGTGGACATCACCCGGATGCAGCCATTCCAGGGCAACAAGACCTACCTTTACGAGCGCTCCAAGGAGACGCTCGGCCTGCTTTATGCTGACCATTTCCCGTACCTCCAGAAGCGCACGGCGCGGGGCGTAAGGCGCACGCCTTTCCATGCGCAACTCGCAGAGCGCGGCGCCGTTTTCGGAGAGCTCGCAGGGTGGGAACGTGCGAATTGGTTTGCGCGCGGCTCTCAGGAAGCCGAGTATCAGTATTCCTGGAAGCGGCAGAACTTCTTTGAGAATGTCCGGGAAGAGCACATGGCCATCCGCGACGGCGTGGGTATGTACGATATGTCCTCCTTCGGGAAGATCTGCGTAGAGGGCCCCGATGTGGTGGCCTTCCTGAACTATGTGGCGGGCGGGCAGTACGATGTGCCGGTGGGCAAGATCGTCTATTCCCAGTTCCTCAACGCGCGGGGCGGGATCGAGGCGGATGTGACGATCACACGTCTCACCGAGACCGCCTTTATCGTCGTGACACCGGCTGCCACGCGGCTTGCGGACCAGACGTGGCTAGAGCGCAACCGCGGTGATTTCCTCGTCACAATCACGGATGTGACGGCCGGTGAAGGCGTGTTGGCGGTCATGGGGCCGAAGTCGAGGGCGCTTTTGCAGGCCGTGTCGCCCAACGATTTCTCCAACGATGTGAACCCGTTCGGCACCGCCCAGGAGATCGAGATCGGCATGGGCCTCGCCCGCGTGCACCGCGTCACCTATGTCGGCGAGCTTGGCTGGGAGGTTTACGTGTCCTCAGACATGGCGGGCCATGTGTTCGAGACCCTCGCAGAAGCGGGCGAGGGCCTTGGGATGAAGCTGTGCGGCATGCACATGATGGATACCTGCCGGATCGAAAAGGGTTTCCGGCACTTTGGCCACGACATCACCGCCGAAGACCACGTACTGGAAGCCGGGCTTGGCTTTGCGGTCAAGCGCGACAAGCCTGACTTCATCGGCCGGGATGCAGTCCTCAGGAAGCGCGAAGAGGGGCTCGCAAACCGCCTGCTTCAGTTCAAGCTGACCGATCCCGAGCCGCTTCTGTACCACAATGAACCCGTCGTGCGAGACGGCGAGATCGTCGGATACCTGAGCTCCGGCGCCTATGGCCATTCCATCGGAGCGGCGATGGGCATGGGCTATGTTCCCTGCAAAGGAGAGAGCGCCGAAGACGTTCTTGCCTCGAGCTACGAGATCGACGTGATGGGGACGCGAGTAAAGGCGGAAGCATCGCTGAAACCGTTCTATGACCCGAAGTCTGAGCGGGTGAAGGTGTAGTGGCCCCATCAATGTGTTTCCGGTGATTTCGCAGGATGTTGGCTTCCGGTCGGGCCTAACCTTTTGGACGGCGTGCCGTGAGCAGGCCTGACGCGGCTTACGTCCCGCCGACCGGCCCGCTGACGATCCTGCATCAGGATCATGAGCTTCTGGCCGTCGATAAGCCTGCAGGCCTCTTGAGCGTGCCGGGTAAGGGCCCGGACCTGGCGGATTGTCTCTTGGCGAGGCTGCAGGCGGAGGTGCCGAATGCCCTTCTGGTGCATCGGCTGGACAGGGACACCTCCGGGGTCATGATTTTCGCATTGAGTCCCCACGCGCAACGCCATCTCGGGCTGCAGTTTGAAAAGCGGGTGGCCAAGAAAGTCTACCTGGCAGAGGTGTGGGGCCGCCTGGAGGGGAGCGGCAGCGTAGATCTGCCTCTGATCGTGGACTGGCCCAATCGCCCGCGTCAAAAGGTGGACCATGACACGGGCCGCGCGGCGATTACTGAGTGGCGGGCAAAGCGCAGCGGGGCGACATCGCGCGTTGAGCTGCGGCCGCAAACGGGACGGTCTCATCAGCTTCGCGTGCACATGGCAGAGCTCGGCCATCCGATCCTTGGCGACCCGTTTTACGCGCCTCCCGACGCGCTCAGTGCTGCGGATCGCCTCATGCTCCATGCTTGGAAGCTGTCGGTTCGGCATCCCGATGGCGGCGAATGGATGCATTTTCGCGCGAAGCTGCCGTTCTGACATCCGGCAGGATTATGCCCAGAGCTCAAAAAAAATCCTTCGGAAACAACGAAAAGAAGGTTACGCAAAGGTAAGCGAGGGTTCTCATGGCTGAGGTTGAAGTCCGGGCTGTTCCCGGTTCGTCTGAAGACGCTGTTCGTATTGCAGAACAGGTGCTGGATTTAACCGGAAGTGCATTACTTGCGCGAGACTTCGACGCGTTTCGCGCGTGTTTCTCTGTTCCGACGATGGTGGAGACCTTCGAAGGACGTCGCACTCTCGGCACGGAAGAGGACCTTCGAACTGCCTTTGATGGCGTTTGCGCGCACTACCACGGGCTCGCCATGACGGACTTGGTGCGCCGGGTCATCGCGGCCGAGTTCGACGGGGCCGAAGCGATCCGAACAACGCACGAATGTCGCGTGCTTTCCGGTCAAAACCTCGCCCAGGCCCCTTACGCAGTCTACTCACGGCTTGAGCGGGACGGCCGAGCGTGGCGCATAAAGGAAAGCATCTACGTCATCGACGATGCGCCGATTTTCACGCACGCGCTGAGCTACGGAATGCCATCCCGCCTGCATGAAGACTCGTGAAGGCCCCTAGCAGCCGCTGATTGCCTTCACTTCCTGGAATTCCTCGATGCCGAAGATACCGCCTTCGCGCCCGTTTCCGGACTGCTTCATGCCGCCGAACGGAGATCCGCGCCCGAAACCCTTTCCGTTCGTTTCGATCATGCCGGCACGGAGGCGTCGGGCTAGGCGGAGACGGCGGTCGTCATCGGTGGTCTGGACGTAATTCGTGAGACCGTAGGCCGTGTCATTGGCGATGGTCACGGCCTCTTCTTCGCTGTCGAAAGGAATGATGGACAGGACCGGGCCGAAGATCTCTTCACGCGCGATGGTCATGTCGTTGCTGACATCGGCGAAGACGGTGGGACGGATGAAATAGCCGCGGTTGAGGCCGTCCGGACGACCGGTGCCGCCCGCAACGAGGCGTGCGCCTTCGTCGACACCCTTCTGGATGAGGTCCTGGATCTTGTCGAATTGAACTTCTGAGACCACGGGCCCGATGTGGCGACCTTCTTCGGAGGCACGATTGACCTGCGTTTTCTCGGCGGTTTCGGCAGCCTGTTCGACGGCCTCGTCATAGCGCGCACGCTCCACGAGCATGCGCGTGGGCGCGTTGCAGGACTGGCCGGTATTGTTGAAGCAATGGCGAGCACCGCGGATGACGGCCTTTTCATCGGCGTCAGCAAAGATGATGTTGGCGCCCTTGCCGCCAAGCTCGAGGCTGACGCGCTTGAGGTTTGATACGCTCGCCGCCGTGATCAGGCGACCGGCCCGGGTCGAGCCGGTGAAGGAGATCATATCGACGTCCATATGCTCGGAAAGCTGCGTGCCGACGCCCGGTCCGTCGCCATTGACCATGTTATAGATACCAGCGGGCGCCCCGGCCTCGTGCATGATCTCGCTGAAGACGATTGAGGAAAGCGGCGCGACCTCGGAGGGCTTGAGAATCATCGTGCAGCCCGCGGCGAGCGCGGGGATGACCTTGAGCGTCACCTGGTTCATCGGCCAGTTCCACGGCGTGATCATGCCGACAACGCCGATCGGTTCGCGATGGATGCGTTCGCCTGACTTGGGATCGCGGATCGTCTCCCACTCGATCTGGTCGAAGGCCTCGAGGAACCCCTTGATGTGCCAGGTGCCGGAGGTCGTCTGGGAATTGCGCGCCATGTCGATGGGCGCGCCCATTTCCATGCTTATGGCCTGCGACATGTCCTCGGCGCGCTTTTTGTAGACGTCGTAGATGCTCTCGATGAGATCCTTGCGCTCTGAAGGAGACGTCAGGGACCAGCTTTCCCATGCGCGGCGGGCTGCAGCGACGGCAGCGTCCGTGTCGGGCTGGTCACCGAGAGAGATGACGGCGCAGGTTTCCTCGGTCGAGGGATCAACGACGTTGAAGTCGCGAGGTGAGGCGGGATCTACCCAACCACCGTCGATGTAGAACTGGCGTTTCTCGATCATGGATCGGTCTCCGATTCAGGCATGTGGGGCAGCCTTGTCCCGACGCTCCGGCGACGTCAAGGCCGGGCGTTCTGTCCTTTGGCGGCCAAGCGGGATGGTGTCCCTATTGAAGCGCGGCCCCTCAACATTCACGATGTAGGGACTTAGGTTAGCGACGAACCAGACAAAGGATGCTGCACATGTCACTTCGCATCAACGACACGATCCCCGACCTGACCGTCACAACGGACAAGGGCAAAATCTCTCTCCATGATTGGGTGGGGGATAGCTGGGCGATCATCTTCTCGCACCCCAAAGATTTCACGCCAGTCTGCACGACTGAATTCTCTGCGGTTGCAAAGCTCGCCGGGGAGTGGGCGTCGCGCAACACCAAAGTTCTGGGCGTGTCCGTGGACGGCGTTGAAGATCACGTGAAATGGAAGGCCGACATCGAGTCGTTGGAAGGCGCAAAGCCGGAATTCGCGATCGTTGCCGATGATGGTCTCGAGATGGCGAAAGCCTTCGACATGCTTCCCGCCGAAGCAATCATGCCCGATGGTCGGACTCCGGCTGATTCTGCCACCGTGCGGTCCGTATTCATTGTCGGGCCGGACAAGAAGCTGAAGCTCAACATGACGTATCCGATGACCGTGGGGCGGAACTTCTCCGAGATCCTGCGCGCACTGGACGCGCTGCAGACCTCGGGCAAAGAGAATGTTGCCACGCCTGCCAACTGGTCAGTTGGTGACGATATCGTGGTTCCCGTGGCTGTGTCAGACGCAGATGCGATCGCGAAGTATGGCGCCATCGAAACGAAGCTGCCTTACCTGCGCACGGCCAAGCTGCCTGCATAGGTGCCGCTGGGCGCTCTGTTTGACGCCTGAACGGCGTCAAAGGCGCCCGCCCACCGACCCGGGGGATGCACCCACAAAAAAGGCCCGGTCTGCAACGACCGGGCCTTTCTTGTTCGGTGAGTGGGCAGATTACTCCGCGTCTTCTTCCTTCTTGGCTTCCTCGCCGGTCTCCTGGTCCACGACCTTCATCGACAGGCGCACCTTGCCGCGGTCGTCAAAGCCCAGAAGCTTGACCCAGACCTCCTGACCTTCCTTGAGGACGTCGGAGGGGTGGTTCAGGCGGCGGTTCTCGATTTGGCTGACGTGGACGAGGCCGTCGCGCTTGCCGAAGAAGTTCACGAAGGCGCCGAAGTCCACGATCTTGACGACCTTGCCCTTGTAGA
>JBCDGS010000021.1:0-47676 GCA_038751055.1 Pseudomonadota bacterium
ATTTCTTGCTTTTACCCACCGAGACAGCCATGACGTTGTGGATGAATAGGCCACGCCCCAGCATGTATCGCGCCCTTGGCGCAGTGTGGATTTTAGGTCTCGCTGCGGCCTGTGCGCCGGCTCTGGGTCCATCGTCTATCGATGCGCCGGGACGACAATCCGCACTGTTCAGCGCATTCCCAGAGCCCCTTTTCGACGCAGTGGGTCAGGGCTGCCAGGGAAAGTCCGACACCTTGCTACGCCCCTCGCCCACCGAACTCGTCTGCGAATCCCTTCCCTCCCCTCAAGCGGCCGCAGCGCTGATCCTCCAGTTCAATGGGGATATAGAGATGCTGCCGACATTCATCACCACGCTGACCGCTCAGGACCGCGCAGAGGGCGTTCTGGTAACCACCGAGTACTTTTACCGCGTGCCACAACGCTCTGGCGAGGTCGCCGTCGTGCGCTTCCGGCAGCCCCAGATCGAGGAAACCGTGCGCCGGGTCTTCGCCTCTGCGGGCGGCAGATCCTTTTAGGAAGCGTTGGTCGGGGCGGCGAGATTCGAACTCACGACCCCCTGTACCCAAAACAGGTGCGCTACCAGGCTGCGCCACACCCCGACCGTTCGCGCGTCTTAGGCATTTGTCTGGCCTTTGGAAAGCCCATTCGCACCTAACCGCAGGGGCGTGCGGCACTCTCTTGCGGAATGGCGGGATGCTGCAGCACCGCCCCTTCAGATATTCCCAGCCGCGCAGCTAGGCCCCCATTGATTTCGAGCACGAACTGGATGTTTTCCCCGCCCGGTATGGGGGTTTCGTCCAGGGGGACGGCGTTGGCGTGGATGCGCTCTACCGTCCCATCGGGCCCCGCGAACAGCATATCCAACGGAATCAGCGTGTTGCGCATCCAAAAGGAGGCAAAGCGCGGACTTTCATAAACGAAGAGCATCCCGCTGCCTGGAGACATCTCTTCCACAAACATCAGACCTCGGTTGCGTTCTTCGGGCGTGTCTGCCACGGCAACAGAAAAGCGCGCCTTCGTGGCGCCAGCAAATACCGTCACTGTGTCGGAAGAACACGCGGAGACCGCGCTGGGACCCGCGCTGATTAGGACAGCAGCACAGATTCCCAACTTTGAATGGCGGCGGCCATGAGGCCCCGTTTCCCGTCGAGCGCGCGCAGACATATCGCCTCTCCCGGCTGCAGATCCGCGAGCCCGGAGTTCCGCAGCACCTCGATGTGAATAAACACGTCCTCGTCGCTGCCGAACACGTTGGCGAACCCGAAGCCCTTGCTTTTGTCGAACCACTTCACACGCGCAGGTTGAGTGGGCAGCGCGGCAATGTCGTTCGGCGAAAGTTCGCTGATATCTTCCAGCATTGGCGTGCTTCCCACGGCCGGCCGCTCGATCGACAGGACCTCGACAGCCTGCACTCCTCGCGCGGTGTCTTGGACATTCACGTCGATTTTCACGCCGTCAGCAACCGAACTCTGCCCATAGTTGCGCAGCACATTCGCGTGAAGGAGGATATCCCGACCACCCTCCTCCCCGACTATAAAACCAAAGCCTTTGCTGGGGTCGAACCACTTCACAACACCGCTCACAAAGCGCGGTGCGTTTTCGTCTTCTCGTGGTTGTCGCATCAACATGTCTCACCCGACCCGCGCGGTACTTTTGCGTTGTCTTCTCAACATATGCCACCTCGCGTTAACTTAGATCAAGAAGTAAATACCTGCCGTTTAGTCAGTCCGCTTTTCGCGTCACGTGAAGTTCACGGGAACAAGCGACGAACATCCCAAGTATTTGCCTCATTATTGTGCAGCCACCTGAACCGATCATGCAGACGGTGCTCCCCATCGGCCCAGAACTCCATTTCGAACGGACGAACCCTCAAACCTCCCCAGAACGTAGGTCTTTGAGGGTCCGCGCCAAGTTCAACCTGTAGTTGTTTCACCCGACTTTCAAGGAGGTCGCGCGACGCAAGCGGCCGGGATTGATCGGATGCGTGGGCGCCGATCCGCGAGCCCAGCCCCCGCGACCTGTAATACGCATCGGCAACAGCGCCGTCCTCGCGCTCGACCTGCCCACGGACGCGCACCTGGCGTCCAAGGCTTTTCCAGTGGAGCACGAACGCCGCGTACCCCGTGGCGGCGATCTCCTGCCCCTTCGCGCTCTCATAGTTGGTGTAGAACACAAACGCATCGCTCTCGATGTCCTTGAGGAGCACTGTGCGCACGTTGGGTCGCCCCTCCGCGTCAACGGTGGCGAGCTGCATGGCGTTGGGATCGTTGAGCTCGGACTGGCTTGCTTCCGCCAACCAGCGCCGCGTGATCTCAAACGGGTCATCGCCTTCGAAAATACCGCTCCTGTCCATGTTCTTGTCGCGCTCCCGGCTTTCTCTTAAACGAGCGCAAAGCTGTGCGCAGAATGGAGAAAGTCAATGGACATCATGGCGGGCAAACGCGGGCTCATCATGGGGCTGGCCAACGACAAGTCTATCGCATGGGGCATCGCACAGGCGCTGAAGGAGGCGGGCGCGGAGATCGCGCTCAGCTATCACGGCGCGGCCATGGAAAAGCGCGTCAAACCGTTGGCCGAGAAGCTCGCCTCCCCCTTGGTCATGGAGTGTGACGTAGGCGACCGCGCGTCGATTGATGCGGCCATGGACCAAATATCGAACCTCTGGGGAAACATCGACTTCATCGTTCATGCCATTGGTTTTTCTGATAAATCCGAGCTTCGTGGTCGCTACCTCGACACGACACGCGACAACTTTTCCATGACGATGGATGTCAGCGTCTATTCCTTCACAGCGGTCATGCAGGCCGCTGAGCCTTTGTTGAAGGACGGTGCGTCGGCGCTCACGCTTAGCTATTACGGGGCCGAGAAGTGGATGCCGAATTACAATGTGATGGGCGTAGCGAAAGCTGCACTGGAGGCGTCGGTCATGTACCTGGCTGCCGATCTCGGGCCCAAAGGCGTGCGCGTCAACGCGATCAGTGCCGGCACGATCAAGACCCTCGCAGCCTCGGGTATTGGCGATTTCCGCGCGATCATGAACTACAACGAAACGAGCGCACCGCTCCGCCGCACGGTCACGCAAGACGAGGTGGGCCGCTCGGCGCTCTATCTCCTGTCCGACCTCGGCAGCGCGGTCACGGGCGAGGTCTTACACGTCGATGCAGGCTTTCACATCGTGGGCATGAAGCCGCTCGAGAAGGAGGGATGAGATGAACGACCGTCTGCCGCACGAAAAAGGCTTCCACGTGAGCTGGGACCAGATCCACCGCGACAGCCGCGCTTTGGCCTGGCGCCTCGACGGCCGCGGCCCTGAGGCCACAGGCTGGACGGCCATTGTCGCCATAACGCGCGGCGGGATGGCGCCGGCCATGATCATCGCGCGCGAGCTCGGCGTGAGGGTTGTCGATACGATCAGCGTCAAAAGCTATGACAATCAGGAGCAATCGGACGCGCAGGTCCTCAAGGCCCCGTCGCGCGACATCATGGGCGAGGACGGCCACGGCGTCCTCATCATCGACGACCTGGTCGACAGCGGGAAAACGCTGGAATTGTGCCGCAAGTACTATCCCAAAGCGCATTACGCGACGGTCTATGCCAAGCCCGCGGGCGAGCCCATGGTCGACACGTTCATCACCGGCGTCAGTCAGGACACCTGGATCTTCTTCCCGTGGGACATGGCACTGCAATATGTCGAGCCCTATCGCGGGCGCGATTGAGATGAGCCGCACCGCGCAGACCTTCGCGCCCCCGGTGATGGAGGCGCGACGTTGGCTCGACGGGCTCGATTTCGCGGAACGCCCCTTGCTCAATGTCAGTCAGGCCGCTCCGGTGGAGCCGCCCCACCCTGATCTCCGCCGGGCCATGGCGGCCGCGCTCGAAGATACAGCGACGCATCTTTACGGCCCCGTCCTTGGCTTGCCCGGCCTGCGGGCGGAGCTCGCAGCGCAGTGGTCGGCCTCCTATGGCGGGACGATCGCGGCTGACAATGTCGCCATAACCTCGGGCTGCAATCAGGCGTTCTCCGCGGCGATTTCGACGCTGTGTGGTGAGGGCGACGAGGTTATCCTCCCCGTCCCCTACTACTTTAACCATCGCATGTGGCTCGACATGGCGGGCGCGCGCACGGTGCCTTTGCCCTGTGGCCCGGGCCTTGTGCCCGTTGCCCGTGACGCGGCGGCCCTTATCACAGAGCGTACCCGCGCCATTGCACTTGTCAGCCCGAACAACCCCACAGGCGCGGAGTATCCGGGCGAGACTCTCAAAGAATTCTATGATCTTTGCCAGGCGCGCGGCATCGCGTTGATCCTCGACGAAACTTACCGCGATTTTCATTCTGCACCGGGCGCGCCGCACGGCCTCTTTGCAGATGACGACTGGGCAGAGACGTTCATCCACCTTTATTCGTTCTCGAAGGCCTACCGCCTGACCGGGCACCGCACGGGGGCGATCATCACCTCTCAGACCCGCATGGCGGAAGTCGAGAAGTTCCTCGATACGGTGTCGGTCTGCCCCTCGCAACTCGGCCAGCGGGCCGCGCTTTGGGGCATGCAGAACCTCGGCCAATGGCTTGCCGGAGAACGCGAGGAAATCCTCGCCCGGCGCGCAGCCATCGAGACGGAGTTTCCGCGCCTCGCCGCACAGGGTTGGCAGCTTTTGGGCGCCGGTGCCTACTTTGCCTATGTCCGCTTCCCCCATGCCGTGCGCTCCGATGTCTTCGCGCAGAAGCTCGTGCGGGACGCGGGCATCCTGTGTCTACCGGGGACCATGTTTGACGTGCCGGGCTCTGGCGAACGCGACCTGCGCATCGCCTTCGCCAATATCGACAAAGCGGGCATTGATGAGCTCTTTGACCGGCTTGAGACCTTTCAACCCTAGGCAAAGAAGCGCAATGCGCACCCTTCGGCTTGTCGCCCCGCAGGCAGGGCGCTAAACGCCACAGCCAAAGAGGGAGGCAGAGCGGTATGGCCAAATCGGGCAACAAGGCACGCGGGTTCGGCACGTGGATCATCATGGGCCTCCTTTTTCTTGGCCTGATCGGCTTTTCAGCGGGCTCTTTCGGTGGCGGCGGTCAGGCGATCGGGACGGTTGGTGACAAGCGTATCTCGGCCCAGACCTACTTTTCGCAGCTTCAGCAGACGATCCGCGGCTTTGAGCAACAGACAGGCCGCTCAGTGAGCTTCCCCGAGGCACAGGCGCTCGGCCTTCAGGGGCAGGCACTCCAGTCGGTGGTGAGCCAGCGCGCGCTCGACAATGAAGCGGCGGTTCTCGGGCTTTCGGTCGGGGATGCCCAGGTGCGCGAACGCCTCCTGTCGAGCGGGTTCGTGGGTCTCGACGGTGAATTTGACCGCACCCTTTATGCCGATACGCTGCGCCGGAACGGCCTGACGGAAGGCGCCTACGAGACCCAGATCCGGGAAGAAATCTCGCGCAGGCTCCTGCAAGCCGCCGTCGTCAGCGGGATCGAGACACCCGCGACCTTCACAAACACGCTTTTGGCCTATGCCGCCGAAGAGCGCGCGTTTTCATGGGCCCTGATGAACGAGGCCGACCTGATCACCAGCCTGCCGGTGCCCACCGATGAGGACCTTCTTACCGAGTATGAGGCGAACCCCGAGGACTACACCCTCCCCGAAACGAAGCAGATTACCTACGCCTGGGTGACGCCCACCATGATCCTCGACACCGTTCAGGTGGACGAAGACGACCTCCGCGCGCGCTATGATGAGCGTGCCGCAGAGTTCAACCAACCCGAGCGCCGCATCGTAGAGCGGCTGATCTTCGGGAATGCGGATGACGCCGCCGCCGCCCTTGCGCGTATCAACGAGGGTGGCTCCTTCGAAACTGAAGTTGAAGATCGCGGTTTGCGCCTCGCTGATGTGGACATGGGTGACGTACTGCCAGCGGATCTCGGCGACGCGGCGGAGGCCGTCTTTGCGCCTGACGATCTGATCGTCGTCCAGGGCGACACATCCCTTGGCCCGGCACTTTTCCGCATCAACGCGATCCTGCCTGCATCCGAGATTTCCTTTGAGGACGCGCGGGAAGGGCTGCGCGACGAAATCGCAATCGACCGCGCGGCGCGCACGATTGCGGATCAGATCGACTTTCTGGAAAATGAACTGGCTGGGGGCGCGACGCTCGAAGAGCTCGCCGATGTTTCCGATCTTACCCTGGGCACGCTCGACTGGTTCCCCGGCGTGGATGACGGCCCTGCGGCCTATGGGGCATTCCAGGATGCCGCTCGAGCCGTGGGGGTCGACGACTTTCCAGAGATGGCGGAACTCGATGATGGTGGGCTCTTCGCCATGCGCCTCGATGAGGTCATCGCGCCGAGGCTCCAACCGTTTGAGGACGTCCGTGACGCCGTGGAAACCGCATGGGAAGCGGGGGCCACCACGCGGGAGTTGACAGCCCTGGCCGAAACCCTGTCGCCCCAGATCGCGGCGGGCACGGATATGGCGACGCTCGGCCTCACCGCTTCGGTCGAAGAGGAGGTCACGCGCGGGGCCTTCATCCCCGGCGCGCCGGAAGGTTTCCTGAGCGCGGTCTTTGAGATGGAGGCAGGCGAGGTTCGTGTGATCGAAGGGAGCGGATCCGTGGCGCTCGTGCGCCTCGACGGGGTCTTCCCGGCCGATCCGACGGATGAGAACACCGCCGACATGATCGCGCTCTTCGAGGCTCAGATCGCACAATCCTACGCGCAGGACCTTTACGGTGCCTATGCGCAAGGCATCCTCGATCAGACGGAGATCAGCCTTGATCAAAGCCAGATCAACGGCATTCACGCCCAGATGCAGTAGGAGCCATGGCCACGCTCGTCCCTGAATACGCGGCCTTCGCCGACGCCTTTGAGGCCGGTCAAAACCAGGTTGTCTACGCGCGCCTGCCTGCTGACCTCGACACGGCGGTTTCGGTGATGCTCAAACTCACCGGGGCAGAGACGGACAGCTTTGTCCTCGAATCCGTGACCGGCGGCGAAGTCCGGGGGCGGTATTCCATCATCGGGATGCGACCGGACATCATCTGGGAGTGTCACGGAGAGAGGGCGCGCATCAACCGCGATGCGCGCTTCGACCCGGACGCGTTTGAAGCGGTGCCGGGCGATCCCCTCGCCTCTCTGCGCGCGCTCATCTCGGAAAGTCGGATCGAGCTGCCCCACGGCCTGCCCGCGGCGGCCGCAGGGCTTTTCGGGTTTCTGGGCTATGACATGATCCGCCTCGTTGAGCATCTGCCCGACATCAACCCCGACCCCCTCGGCCTGCCTGATGCGCGGATGACACGGCCGTCGGTCATTGCGGTCCTCGACGGGGTCAAGGGTGACGTGATCATCGTGGCTCCGGCCTGGGCCGGATCGGGCCTGTCGCCCAAGGCCGCCTACGCGCAAGCGGCTGAGCGTGTCATGGACGCCGTGCGCGCGCTCGAGCGTCCTGTGCCTGCGAGCGTCCCGATAACTGCCGAACCTTCCGAGCCGATTTCCAACTTCACGAAGGACGGGTACCTGGCAGCCGTCGAGAAGGCGAAGGATTACATCAAGGCAGGCGATATCTTTCAGGTGGTGCCAGCGCAGCGCTGGGTGCAGGACTTCCCTGCCCCGCCGTTTGCCTTCTACCGTGCGCTTCGGCGGACGAACCCGTCACCCTACATGTTCTTTTTCAATTTCGGGGGGTTTCAGATCATCGGAGCCTCGCCCGAGATCCTCGTGCAGCTAAAAGATCAGCAGGTCACGATCCGCCCTATCGCAGGGACCCGACCGCGTGGCGCAACCCCGGCAGAAGACGATGCGCTCGAGGCGGATCTCCTTGCCGATCCAAAAGAACTGGCAGAGCACCTGATGCTCCTCGATCTGGGTCGCAATGATGTGGGTCGCGTGGCACGCATCGGCACGGTGACCCCGACCGAGAAATTCGTGATCGAACGCTACAGCCACGTCATGCACATCACCTCGAACGTGGTGGGCGAACTGGCGGAGGGTGAGGACGCGCTGTCGGCTCTCCTGGCGGGTCTTCCGGCGGGAACGCTGTCTGGTGCGCCTAAGGTGCGCGCGATGGAGATCATCGACGAACTCGAACCCGAAAAGCGGGGTGTCTATGGCGGAGGCTGCGGGTACTTCAGCGCCGGGGGCGACATGGATATCTGCATCGCGCTGCGGACGGCCGTGCTGAAGGAAGGCAAGCTCTACAGCCAGGCAGGCGGTGGGGTCGTCTATGACAGCGACCCGGAGGCAGAGTTTCAGGAGACCGTGAACAAGGCAAAGGCGATCTGGTCGGCAGCGCGCGACGCGCTCCGTTTCACCGGCGGCAATTCCTGAGCGTCAGGATCCGGTGGCGGGGGGCGCCGTTGCCGCGGCAGGCGCAATCACACGATAAAGCTCAAACCGGCCTTCGCTCCCGATCCGTTCCACCGGGGCATTGTTCAAAGCCCCCTCGGACAAGGGCTCCATTGCCAGGACGTGCGTGAACTTTTCAGGCCAGTCAGCGATGTAATCTTCAACGCGGCAGTAGGGCTCGTTCAGCATCACTTCGTCCCGGGCCCCTTCGAAGAGGGCGCAGGCCGGGTTAGCGTGCATGAGCGCGGTCGCGTGATCCGTCCATGCGTCCCGGAGTTGGACGGCGTGAACCCCTTGAAAAAGCGTGGGGATAAACGCCTCCCTATGCGCCGTCGCATAGGCCTGCACGTGCCAGTGCCGCGCCATGCCAAATGCGCCTTCCGCGCGTACCGGAACCACGCGGTCGCCGGGCTCCACACCCATCTCGAGGAGCTGCGCGACGTCGCGCATCTCGGCATCGTGGATGCGCCACCATTCCGCAATCTGCGCGCTCCGGAGGCCAATGGCCGCCAGAAGGCAAAGCGCGATGACGCCCGCTTGCGACCGGCTCGAAACGTCGAACCGGGACGCAGCGATCATCACGAGAACAAATACAAACGGGAACCGGAGATCAATGAGGGCGACCCCCGCGAGCCAGTCAGGC
This sequence comes from Pseudomonadota bacterium, assembly GCA_038751055.1. Lineage (GTDB taxonomy): Bacteria > Pseudomonadota > Alphaproteobacteria > Rhodobacterales > Rhodobacteraceae > Shimia_B. The sequence goes on from JBCDGS010000021.1 coordinate 8,970, forward strand.
GCAAGAAAGACCACCACAAGCAAGACGAGCACCGGGCCGCGCATGGGCCCTGCCACGCTGAGCCCCCAGCGGACCTTGAAGAGGGCTGTCGCGAAAAGCGCGTAGAGGCCGATCAGAATGGCGAACCCGGTGAGGTTGAACACCGCCGTCAGGTCGGTGGCCCAGGTATAAAGCGGTGTCGTCAGGCGATAGAGTCGCTCGGACAGCATTCCGAAATCAGTGTGCGTGCCTGCCGGGTTCTCTGGCCCTGCAGCCATCCCGTAGAGCAGCCACGCCACGGGGATCAGAAACGGCACAGCCATGACGGCCCCGCGTCTGAGGACGTCACGCGCGAAATGGGCTTCAATCAACTTCTGCATCTCCCTGCCGAAGGCCATGGCGCCAAGGACGGCGAAGGCGAAAAAATGCATGAGGAAGAGAACCGGCGTGAGCGCAGCGAAGAGCACGAAGCGACGCCAGGTGGGGTGGTTCTCTAAGGCGTAGTAGAGCGCGAAGGCGTAGAGACCAAAGGGCACCGAGAACGCGTAATTCTGGAAGCCGTAGAGGAACGTCGCGTTGAATGCCAAGAGGCCAGAGGCCAGCGAAAACCAGGTCCAGTGCCCGTGGACCACACGCGCCAGCACCATCCCGGAGGCAAACAAGTTGAGCGCCGCGATGGCCATGATGCGGTGGCTGAATGTGATGGCGTCGCCCGGCGACCCGAAGGCCTGCCAGATCAGATCCACCGCCGAATTCGGCACGAGTGTGAAGTGACTTGTGTAGTAGGTCGCAAGCGCAGAATCGGGCCCCGCGGCCATGATCGTATGCCGCGCAATGTGGTTCGGCAGGTCCGTCAGCGGGAGGTACAGCGCTTGGGTAAACGGCCAGAGAATCAACGCCGCGACCAGCAGTGCCGCTGCTCCGACGTAGCCGCGCGGAAGTTCGTTCGTCATTCGGCTGCGATCCGAAGAGGCGTCTCACCCGCTTTCTGAGCCGGACGCGTGACCTCATCCACGATGAAGCGCGGACGCCCCTTCGTCTCCAGATAGATCTTGCCGATGTATTCGCCGATGACGCCGAGGGCGATCATGTGGACCCCGCCGAGGATGTAGATGGGCAACACGATGGATGTCCAGCCGGGCACGACAGCGCCCAGCGACCAGACGATGAGCGAATAAATCGCATAGCACATCGAGAGCCCCGCCACGACGAATCCGAGGCCGGTGATGATGCGCAGCGGCTTGATCGAAAAGGATGTGATCCCCTCGACGGCCAGCGCAAGCATCTTGCCGATGGGGTATTTGCTGTCGCCCGCCACCCGCTCTGCGCGGTCGTAAGTCACGATGGCCGTCTCAAACCCGATCTGACGCACGAGACCGCGCAGGAAGAGGTTGCGTTCCTTAAAGCTGTCGAGCGCACGGATTGTCTTGGCGCTCATCAGGCGGAAATCGGCATGGTCGGGAATGATGTCGACGCCCATGGCCGTCAGAAGGCGATAGTAGCCGCGCGCTGTAACGCGCTTGAAGACCGTGTCGGTGTCCCGCGCAGCGCGGACGCCAAAGACGATCTCCGCGCCCTCGCGGTATCGGTCCAGCATCTCCTCGACCACGGTGGGATCATCCTGCAGGTCGGCATCCATTGAGATGGCAACATCTGCGTCCGCGTTGAGCAGCCCTGCGAGCAAGGCGGCCTGGTGGCCCTGATTGCGGCTTAGCCTGAGGCCGGTGACGCCATGGGTTTTGCGCGCGGCTTCGATCATCGTCCAGGTGCGGTCGCGCGAGCCATCATCGACCAGCAAAAGCTCTGCCGGGGCGGCGATCCGCCCGGTGCCAACGAGGTGGTCGGACAGGCCCTGGAGCGCGTCAAGGAGCGCTGGAAGAGCGGCTTCCTCGTTGTAGCAAGGGATCACGAAAGACAGTGTCGGGGCGGCTCTAGTCATGGGTGAAGACCATCCATTTGAGGCCCGCGAACATGAGCCCGCTATAGGCGGCGGCACCCAGCAATTGCGCCGGGGGGTAGGCCAGGCCAGCTTCGGTCAGGCCAAGTGTGACGGACAGGTTTGCGCCAAAAGCCACAGCGACCACGATCGCGAAGGCAAAGACTGCACGTCCGTCATACCGGAACGTCCAGCGGCTATTGAGGACGTAGCTCAGGCAGAGCCCGGCGCTGTAGCCCACGACGTTGGCCCAGACGACAGAAAAGCCCAAGAGGTACACACAAGTGAAGATAAGCGCACAGCCGAGGGCTGTGTTTGCCAGCCCCGTTACGCCGTAGCGCCAGAGCTCTCCCCAGAGGGTGCGCGGTGTCAGTGTTGCGGCCATGGGTCCCCACCGTCAGCCAGTGATCATTCCGGGGTAGAAGACCACCAGATTGGGGCGGAAGCGCGGCGCTGTTGGGACGATGCCGGGGTTTTACCCCTGCCCGCCGCCCAGGAGCTTAGCCGAGAGCGGTGCGAGGTTCACGCGGGAGGCGCGGTCCTGCTTGTGCCAAATCAACAGCGCAGAGATCGTTTCAGGGCGCATTCTTGCAAGAAGCACGACGCCGCCGTCCTGCCCGGCGCGGAAGGCCGCCTGATCGAGGAAGCGCCGGATGACGCTGTTTCCAAGGCCATTCTGGTCCAGGTCCCGGAAGATCGTGGCGGTGGGCACGCCCGCGCGACGCGCCTCCTGCAAAGCGGTGCCAAGGCCCTGTTCAACAGTGATGAGGCCGTGCCCGCTCTGCGCGAGGATGTCGACCACCTGGGCCGACACGCCCCGGTCCCCGCGGAAACCGCTGAGCGATCCATCGAGGACGGCCATGGCTTCAGGCACGGAGTTGAGGGTGGCCTGCACGCTGACTTCAACATCGGCGGGCTGGGCGCCTTCCGGGATGTCGGCAATGACAGCCACTTCATAGCCCGCGTCTCGGTAGGTGCGCCGCGCCATTTCCGGGGCGCCAGCAGGCAGCGCGAAGGTCAGAGGGCCCTCAAAGCTCGCCAATGCGCCAAGGAGCGCCGCGTCTCCCGCTTCATCGATGAGAACGATGGAAAAGAGCGGTCGGTCATCCGGGCCGGACCACGTGCTTGTCTCTGCATTGCGTACCAGGGCGCGGGGGTCCGCGTTCGCTTCCGGCGAGCCAGCATCCGCCTCGGCAGGCTCGGTGTCCGCAGCCTGAACCTCGTTATCCGAGGCGCGGTTCACAGTGATACCGGTGGCGAGGTTGCCAAATCCCCCTGCGGTCGCTTCCGGGCGCTCGGTATCTCCGGTGTCCTCGGATGCTGCTTCCGCGGGCTCGTCTGTAGCGCTAGTCGCGGCACCGGCGGTGTCGATGTCCTCTGCCGTCGCCTCATTCTCTGTCGGTGTCTCGGCGGATGTAACTGCGTTCGGCTCGGCGGATGCCTCCGCGCCCGTCGCTTCGGTGACCGCTCCGTTTTCTGCCACCACCGGTTCGTCTGCTACGGCTGCGACTTCTTCGGCAGTTTGATCCGTGCCTGATGCCGCATCCTCAGCTTCGGTGATACCCTCCGCCTCTTGTCCTGACGGTGACGCCGTAGCCGCCTCTTCCTCAATGGTTGGCGCGGCGGCAGCTTCGGTTGCGACTTCGGGGCTCTGCGGCGCATCGCCGGACGGGGCCTCCATGGCGCTGCCGCTGTCCTGCGCAGCGGGTGCCTCGACGCGGACGTCGACGCCGCTGTCCGACGCTCCCGCCGGTGGCGGAGCGAGCGTGTCCACTCCGCCCGTTTGGGGCACGGCTGCGGAGGTCGTGACCGCCCCTGCCAGCGTCGGAGCTTCAGGTGCCTCTGGCGCAGTCACCAATGGCGCGTCGGTCACAGGCTCAGAGGACGGCGGCACCTGAGAGACTTCAACGGGCCGATCCTCTCCCGCCTGGTCAAAGGCTGACCCGGCCGGAACCTCAACCACCGCGGCATCCGGTGACCCCTGACCCGGCACATCGCCCAAGAGAGATGCAACCGCGAGCACGAGACCCCCGATCAGAAAGCCCCAGATGGCTCCGAAAAAAATTCCCCGACGCATGTATCCCGCTCGCCTTGCCCTGCACAGCGGCTGCCGGAACCGATCCTCGCGAGAAGGATCGCCACCCAACCGTGGCTAAGGTCTTTCGCCTTGACGCCCCTTGCTGCTCACCGGCATCTATATCGCGTTCGAGGGGCCCGCGGATAGCCCCAATCTACCTCAAGAGCCCCAATGCAATGCTGCTTCTGATCGATAACTACGACAGTTTCACCTACAACCTCGTCCACTACCTCGGCGAACTTGGCGCTGAGGTGGTCGTTCGTCGCAACGACGCCCTCGATGTGCAGGAGGCCATGGGCATGAAGCCCGCGGGCGTCCTCTTGAGCCCCGGCCCCTGTGATCCCGATCAGGCGGGAATATGCCTTGCCATGGTCGCGGCGGCGGCGGAAACGCGCCTGCCGCTCATGGGAGTGTGCCTGGGTCACCAGGCCATCGGGCAAGCCTTTGGCGGCACGGTCGAGCGACATTCGGAGATCGTTCACGGCAAGATGGGCACCATGCATCACGGGGGAACCGGCCTATTCGCGGGCCTGCCCTCCCCGCTTGAGGCCACGCGCTACCATTCGCTGGTGGTGAACCGGGCGACACTGCCGGATGTCCTTGAAGTCACCGCAGAGCTTGAGGACGGCACGATCATGGGGCTCCGGCACCGCGACTTGCCGATCCACGGCGTGCAGTTCCACCCGGAGAGCATCGCATCCGAGCATGGGCACGACCTCCTCCAGAACTTCTTGAACGAGATGCAGGTCCCGGCATGAGCGACACGATGAAACCGCTGATCTTCGCGGCCTCCGAGGGGCCGCTGTCGCGCGCGCAGGCAGAGGCCGCCTTCGAGGAGCTGTTCGAAGGCACAGCGACACCGGCGCAGATGGGCGGCCTTCTGATGGCTCTGCGCGCGCGAGGCGAGAGTGTGGCCGAGTACGCTGCCGCCGCGGCCGTCATGCGCGCGAAATGCGTCCAGGTCATCGCCCCGGCAGGATCCATGGACATCGTTGGAACTGGCGGCGACGGCAAGGGCACGCTCAATATCTCCACGGCCACGGCCTTTGTGGTCGCCGGGGCAGGCGTGCCCGTTGCCAAGCACGGAAACCGCAACCTGAGCTCAAAGAGCGGGGCCGCCGATGCGCTCAGTCAGATGGGCATTGACGTCATGGTCGAAGCCCCGGTCGTGGAACGCGCCCTCGCGGAGGTCGGTATCGGTTTCATGATGGCCCCCATGCATCATCCCGCCATCAAGCACGTCATGCCAGTCCGGCAGGAACTGGGAACCAAGACGATCTTCAACATCTTGGGGCCACTCACGAACCCGGCCGGAGTGAAGCGCCAACTGACCGGTGCCTTCGCGCCCGATCTGATCTTTCCTATGGCCGAGACCCTTCAGGCCCTGGGATCGGACGCCGCGTGGCTCGTCCATGGCAGTGACGGCACGGACGAAATCTCGATCTCCGGGGCGACCGCAGTCGCGGAGCTCAAGCACGGAAAGATTACAGCGCGCGAGGTCCATCCGGAAGATGCCGGCCTGCCAGTGCATCCATTCAGCGCGATCCTTGGCGGCACGCCCGAGGAAAACGGTGCGGCCTTCAAGGCCCTGCTCGAGGGCCACGCCAGCGCCTACCGTGACGCCGTGCTGCTTAATGCGGCTGCCGCTTTGATGGTCGCCGAGAAGGTGAGAACCCTGACTGAAGGCGTTGAAAAGGCGCGCGAAAGCATCGATAGCGGGGCAGCCAAAGCCAAAGTCGAGGGCCTTGCGCAGATCACGAGCGAGGGCCCATGAGCACGCCGACCATCCTGGATAAGATCAAAGCCTACAAGCTGGAGGAAATCGCCGCCGCGAAGGCAGAGCGCCCGATCGAAGAGGTCGAGGCGGCCGCACGTGATGCCGCCCCGGTGCGGGCCTTCGCGCAGGCACTGCGCGACGCTTCCCGGGAAGGATACGGCCTCATCGCGGAGATCAAGAAGGCGAGCCCCTCCAAGGGTCTCATCCGCGAGGATTTCGACCCTGCCAGCCTCGCAGCCGCCTACGAGGTCGGCGGGGCCACCTGTCTTTCGGTCCTCACAGACACGCCGAGTTTTCAGGGCGCCCCTGACTACCTGACCGCCGCGCGCGAGGCATGCACCCTCCCCGCCCTGCGCAAGGATTTCATGTATGACCCTTACCAAGTCGCGGAAGCGCGGGCCTGGGGGGCCGATTGCATCCTGATCATCATGGCGTCGGTTTCGGACGCGCAGGCTGCCGAGCTCGAGGCCGCGGCCACAGGCTGGGGCATGGACGCGCTCATTGAGGTGCACAACGAGGAGGAACTCGAACGTGCCGCAGCGCTTGCCTCGCCTCTCCTGGGTGTCAACAACCGGGACCTGAACACGTTCGAGGTAACGCTTGAAACAACGAAGCGACTCGCCCGACTGGCCGAGCCGGAGCGCCTTCTCGTGGCCGAGTCCGGGCTCTTCGCGCCGGAGGACCTGGCCGAGCTCGCGCGCTACGGCGCCCGCACATTCCTGATCGGCGAAAGCCTGATGCGTGCCGACGACGTTACCGCCGCCACCCGCGCCATTCTCGCCGCTCCGCTGACTGCCGGCCCTCTATGAGTGGGCTCAGCCATTTCGATGCCTCCGGTCAGGCACATATGGTGGACGTCTCGGACAAGGATGTGACTGACCGCGTAGCCCGGGCCGAATGCTTCGTACACATGGCGCCTGAAACGATGGAGCATGTCCTTGGCGGGACAGCTAAGAAGGGCGACGTCCTGGGCACGGCGCGCCTCGCTGGGATCATGGCTGCCAAGCAGACCGCCGCGCTGATCCCGCTTTGCCATCCGTTACCGATCTCGAAGGTGGCGATAGATCTCATGCCGGATCCGTCACGGCAGCGCGTGCGGGTGGAGGCAACAGTCAAGACCACAGGTCAGACGGGTGTCGAGATGGAGGCTCTGACCGCTGCGTCCGTGACTGCGCTGACGATCTACGACATGCTCAAAGCTGTTGATCGCGGCATGCAGGTGGACGGCCTCCGCGTGATCCTGAAAGAAGGCGGTAAGTCAGGGCGTTACGAGGCGACATGATCTCCGTCAATGAGGCCCTGGACGCGCTTTTTGCCCTCGTCTCGCCGCCCGATCCTGAGGATGTCCGGCTGCGCAAGGCGTCGGGCCGGGTACTGGCCCGAGAGGCCGTGGCCACGCGCGATCAGCCGCCCTTCTCCAGCTCATCCATGGACGGCTACGCCCTGCGCGGCGCCGATGCGCTTGAAGGCGCAGAACTCACCGTGATCGGGGAGGCCGCTGCCGGCCATAGCTTTGAGGGAATGGTGTCCCCCGGGCAGGCCGTCCGCATCTTCACCGGCGCGCCGCTTCCGACCGGCGCAGATCACGTCGAAATCCAGGAGAACGTCACCCGCACCGGCGATCACATCCGACTGGAGAGCCCGGAAAAATCTCCAGCTAATGTGCGCCCCCTCGGCGGCGACTTCCGTGCGGGCGATACCTTGCGCGCACCGCGCCGCCTTTCACCGGCGGACATCGCGCTTCTGGCGTCCATGAACGTGGACCGCGTCACTGTCGCGCGCAGGCCGATCGTTGCGCTTATCTCTACTGGGGACGAACTCGTCATGCCGGGCGAAACCCCCGGCCCCGACCAGATCATCGCGTCGAACACCTTGGGCCTTGAAGCCTTGCTTGCTGCCGAAGGCGCAGATCCGCGCGTTCTTCCCATTGCCCGCGACACGCCCGAGAGCCTCGAAAGCGCGTTTCGCTTTGCCCGCGGCGCTGACCTTATCGTCACCATTGGTGGTGCCTCCGATGGCGACCACGACCTCGTGCGGAGCGTTGCTGGAACGCAAGGACTGATGCAGAGTTTTTACAAGGTGGCCATGCGGCCCGGAAAGCCCCTCATGGCAGGGCGTCTCGCAGACGTTCCGATCATCGGCCTTCCCGGCAACCCGGTAAGCGCGCTTGTCTGTGGCCACGTGTTCCTTGTTCCCGTCCTGCGCGCGATGCTCGGTTTGCCTGCGCAACTTGCCTCCCGGCGCACTGCACCTCTCGCCCATGACCTTGGGAAGAACGGCCCGCGGGAACACTACATGCGGGCGCGATTCAATGAGGACGGCGCGCTTGGTGTGTTTGAGCGTCAGGACAGCTCCCTCCTCGGGCTGCTATCGAGCGCCGATGCACTTGCAGTGCGCCCGCCCCACGATCCCCCCCGCGCTGCGGGCGAGCGCCTCGCCTACCTTCCGTTGGGCTGACTTGACACAAAAAGGGAACAGCCGTAGAACATATGCAAAACGCCCATGACGGAGGCTAGAGCATATGCTGACGCAAAAACAACGAGACCTGCTCCTTTTCATCCATAAGCGGCTGCAGCGCGACGGGGTGCCGCCGTCCTTCGATGAAATGAAGGAAGCGCTTGATCTCAGGTCGAAATCAGGAATTCACCGCTTGATTACAGCGCTCGAAGAACGGGGCTTCATTCGCCGGATGGCGCACCGGGCCCGCGCGATCGAAATCGTCCGCTTGCCCGACGGGATGCCACAACCGTCCGGGTCTAAGGCGGCAGACCGCAGCGGCGGCTTCACGCCTCGGGTGATCGACGGTGATCGCCCGGACAGCACGCCTGCCTCGGCCCTGAACGTGGAAAGCGCGGGCGCGGTCGAACTTCCCGTCATGGGTAAGATCGCTGCTGGTGTGCCCATCGAGGCAATTTCCCATGTGTCGAGCCACGTCGCCGTGCCCGGAAACATGCTGTCCGGTCAGGGGGAGCATTACGCTCTCGAGGTTAAAGGGGATTCGATGATCGACGTGGGCATCAACGATGGCGACATCGTGGTGATCCGCGAGACCTCTTCGGCCGACAACGGCGACATCGTCGTGGCACTCGTGGAAGGTCATGAAGCGACGCTGAAGCGTTACCGCCGCAAGGGGTCGACGATCGCGCTCGAAGCTGCGAACCCAGCCTACGAGACCCGCATGTTCTCTGAGGATCAGGTGAAGGTGCAGGGTCGGCTTGTGGGCCTCATCCGCTCTTACTGAAAGAAATCTTCGCGTGTCGCGGCGTCGTTCCAAAGCCGCCGCCCCACGATCTCCCGCGCGGTGACCTTCGTCAGCGCGGCGTCCTTCAGCGAGTATGCAATTGCGCCTGTATCCCTTAGCGCAGCGGGGGTGATGGCCTCGCAGGACAGTGCGCGTTCAGGCTCGTCGTTGAGAACAAGGATCGCGGGGCCTGCGCAATCGGCCTCGCGCGCACTTTTTCCGGTCAGATGCAGGAACTCGTGCTGGCCAAGCATCATTCTGCGGCCCGGGCCCCGCGCAAAGGCCTGTCGCTGGTCAGCACCGTCGGCGTCGTTCTCAAGCCAGCTTCGCGCGACAAAGCCATCGCCGCGCTCCTTGGACAGGGCGCGACCCTCCTCGGCCATGAGCCCAATGAGGCCACCTGTGGGCGAGATAAGCAAAGCAGGGCGATCCGCGCTCAGCCATAGACCTGCTGCTAGTGCCATGGGGGCCAGGCCCGCCCAACGCAGGCGGCCTTGCCAGAGGATCACGAGAAGCGCGCCGAGCGTCAGGAGCGGCAACACATCGCTGCCCGGCGCAGGCACTCGCCCCACAGCACCTTCAAGCGTCGACACCTCACGCGCCACCAGAAGGATCCAGTCGAGGCCTTTCTCCATCACCCAGAGCGCCGGACCCGCCAGTCCGAGCGGTGCAAGAAGTGCGGCGAGGACAGCCGCAGGCATGACCACCGCGCCCATGACGGGAACAGACAGAAGGTTTGCGACGAGGCCGTAATGGCTCACGATGTTGAAGTGCGCCGCCGCGAATGGAGCCGTCGCTGCCCCGGCCACGGCTGATGAAATGATGACAGACGCAAGTGGATGAAGCCATCTCGGCAGCCCGAACATCTCACGCGCGGAGAGCCACCGGAACGTCACAACCAGCGCTGTCGTTGCGGCAAATGACATCTGAAAGCCCGGACCCAGCAACGCCTCTGGTTGCAGGGTAAGAACAATGAGCGCGGCCACGGCGACCGCGCGAAGCGTCAGCGCACGTCGGCCAAGGATAACAGCGCCAAAGACCACAGCGGCCATGATGAAGGCCCGTTCCGTCGCCACTGCCCCGCCCGAGAGCGCCAGGTAGGCGGCCCCCGCTATCAAGGCGACAGCCGCCGCGATTTTCCGTGTGGGCCATGTCAGAGCGCTGACTGGATGCAGGACGAGGGCAAGCCGGGCCAGCGAAAAGACGAAGCCAGTCAAAAGCCCCATGTGAAGACCGGAGATCGCCAGCAGATGCGCGAGGTTCGACCGGCGCAGGCTGACGACAACTTCCTCGTCCATTGCGGATCGATCTCCGGTTGTCACCGCCGCCGCGACCGCACCGGCGGGGCCTGGCATCGCCTTCTGTATGGCAGCGCTCATCGCCATGCGGGTGCGGAAAAGCACGAGGGCCAGACCGTCATCGGGAGGGGCAAACGTCACGGCAGGATTGCGGGAATAGCCCACGGCACCCAAAGCTTGGAACCAGGCGTGGCGCTGAAAATCGAACCCGTTCGGTTCAGCAGGAGATGGCGGCGCGGACAAGTGCCCGGTCACCATCGCATGGGCGCCGGGAAGAGGCAGCGGCACCCCCTCCTGCCCGTGAAGGGCCACGCGCACCCGGCGCGGCGTGTCCACCGGCGCGATCCTTTCCAGCCGCACCTTGTCCAATGTCAGGCGGATGCGGTCAGAGGCAGAGCGATCGATCGCCACCACGCGCCCTTCGATCGCACCGTAATAACGAAAGTCGACGAGCGGCCCGCCCACAGAATGCGCCCGCCATCCGGCGATAAGGAAACCCATCGCCACAAGCGCACAGCCCGCAAAGACAGGCCCAATGCCGTGCCGCATGATGCGTGCCAGCACCATCGCGCTCACCGCTATGGCAACGGCGGTGCCGTAGTCGGCAAAGCGCGGCTCAGCATCGAGGGAAAAGTAAACGCCAATGCCCAGAGCAAGGAAAACAGACGCGAAGGTCATCAGATGCCCGCGCTGGCGTTGCAGTGCGTCGCTGCCCATGCCAAATGCCGCGCGAATGCTCACCACGGATCCCCTTATTGAGGCTCGCGTCAGTCTAGGCGCGGTGTGGTTAGCGAAAGGTTAATCTGAACGAGATCGGAACGGAGCCGCCATGCCCGCACCAAAGAGTGAGATCGTCACCCGCATCGCGCCCTCTCCAACAGGGTACATGCATATCGGTACAGCGCGCACGGCGCTTTTTAACTGGCTTTATGCGCGGGGGCGCGGAGGCAAATTCCTCCTGAGAATCGAAGATACCGATCGCGCGCGCTCCACGCCGGAAGCCACCGAGGCAATCCTGCGCGGTATGGCGTGGCTGGGGTTCGACTATGACGGCGCAGCGGTGAGCCAGTTCGAAAGGGCCTCCCGGCATGCAGAGGTGGCACAGGCACTGCTGGCCAATGGCACAGCCTATAAGTGCTTTTCCACACCTGAGGAGATCGAGGCCTTCCGCGAGAAGGCCCGCGCGGAAGGTCGCTCCACCCTTTTTCAAAGTCCCTGGCGCGACGCCGATCCGGCGACCTATCCCGATGCCTCCTTCGTTGTGCGCCTGCGGATGCCGCGCGACGGAGAGACCGTGATTGCCGACGAGGTGCAGGGCGACGTGCGCTTCCCGAACTCCAATCTCGACGACATGGTGTTGCTGCGCTCCGACGGCAGCCCGGTCTACATGCTCGCGGTTGTGGTGGACGACCACGATATGGGCATCACCCATGTGATCCGGGGTGACGACCACCTCAATAACGCAGCCCGGCAATCGAAGATTTACGAGGCCATGGGCTGGCCCCTGCCCGTCTACGCGCATATCCCGCTGATCCACGGCCCCGACGGCAAGAAGCTGTCGAAGCGCCATGGGGCGCTCGGCGTCGAGGAGTATCGCGATATGGGTTACCCCGCGGCAGCCATGCGCAATTATCTGGCCCGGCTGGGGTGGTCGCACGGGGATGACGAGTTCTTCACTGACGCGCAGGCACGGGACTGGTTCGATCTTGGCGGAATCGGCAAATCACCTGCGCGCTTTGACTTCAAAAAGCTTGAAAACCTTTCCGGCCAGCACGTGGCATCCATGGACGATGCTGCATTGCTGCGCGAACTTGAGGCATTTCTTGCGACCAGCGGGGCGGCTCCGCTGACCCAGGCGCAGACCCGCCTCATGTCGCAGGGCATGGCCTCGCTGAAAGAGCGCGCCAAGACATTCCCTGAACTCATTGAAAAAGCTCATTATATCCTCGCGCACCGCCCGATCACGCCCGATGACAAAGCTGCAAAGACGCTTGATGATGTATCCCGTCGTATACTGCAAGAATTGACGCCGCACCTGCAAACTGTTAGCTGGGACCGCGAAGGCTTGGAGGCGCTCATGGCGGAATTCGCCGCGGCGCAAGGCACCAAATTCGGCAAACTCGCCGGTCCTCTGAGGGCCGCACTTGCCGGGAGGAGCGTCACTCCGAGCGTATACGATATGTTGCTAGTGCTCGGGCGCGAGGAATCCTCGGCCCGGATCGCGGACGCTGCCAGCTAAGCCACGCTGCCATCCGTTCAGGTTTGCACGCGACTCGATTGGGGAAATCGGAGAAAGCCATGAAAGACGGGATCACAACAGCCAAGCTGACCATCGGAGACAAGACGCTCGACTTGCCGATCCACTCGCCCACGGTCGGGCCGGACGTGATCGACATTCGCAGGCTCTATGCCGACGGCGGTGTCTTCACTTACGATCCGGGCTTTACGTCCACGGCGTCCTGCGACAGCACGATCACATATATTGACGGTGGCAAGGGCGAGCTCCTTCACCGCGGCTACCCGATCGACCAGCTGGCCGAGAAATCGCATTTCCTGGAGGTTTGCTACCTCCTTCTCTACGGCTACCTGCCCTCCGCCGAGCAGCTCGAAGAGTTCGAGAGCACGATCACGCGCCACACGATGCTGCACGAACAGATGCAGAATTTCTTCCGAGGGTTCCGCCGTGACGCGCATCCCATGGCCATCATGGTCGGTGTCGTTGGCGCAATGTCGGCGTTTTACCACGACTCCACCGATATCGCGGATGCCCGCCAGCGAGAGATCGCGACACATCGCCTGATCGCGAAGATGCCGACCATCGCAGCCTGGGCCTATAAGTACCATATCGGCCAACCCTTCGTGTATCCGCGCAACGATTGCTCTTATGCGGGGAACTTCCTGCGGATGTGCTTTGCGGTGCCCGCAGAGGATTACGTGCTCGATCCCATTCTCGAGCGCGCAATGGACCGTATCTTCACGCTCCACGCCGATCACGAGCAAAATGCCTCCACCTCGACCGTGCGGCTTGCGTCGTCTTCGGGTGCAAACCCGTTTGCCTGCATCGCGGCAGGAATCGCATGCCTCTGGGGCCCTGCGCATGGCGGTGCGAACCAAGCCTGCCTCGAGATGCTGGAGGAGATCGGCTCCGTAGATCGCATCCCCGAATACATCGCCCGCGCGAAGGACAAAAACGACCCGTTCCGCCTGATGGGCTTCGGCCACCGCGTCTACAAGAACTTCGACCCGCGCGCGAAAGTGATGAAGCAGTCCGCCGATGAAGTGCTTGAACTTCTGGGCGTTGAGGACAATCCGAAGCTGCAGGTGGCCAAGGCGCTGGAAAAGGCCGCGCTGGACGATCCGTACTTCGCGGAAAAGAAGCTTTTCCCGAATGTGGACTTCTATTCCGGCATCATTCTGGAGGCCATGGGCTTCCCCACCTCGATGTTCACCCCGATCTTTGCGGTCTCTCGCACGGTGGGCTGGATTTCCCAGTGGAAAGAGATGATCGCCGACCCACAGAACAAGATCGGTCGCCCGCGTCAGCTCTACCTTGGCGAGACGATGCGCGACTACGTGGACATCGAAGACCGCTGATCCTCCGCACCTACGCCAACCCGACCCGAGAACTCCGCCACCGCGCGGGGTTTTCTACTTTGTCGGCTTGGGGGCTGGACAGAACTGCCGCGGCAGTCCGTTTATCGATGTCGACTTGCGCGGTCCCGTTGGTTTGATGGTACCACCAAGGGATGGATATTGAACCACTCAGCGTCGCAAACATCAAAGCCATTATCGAAAGCGACGGCGGCAACGGTTGGAAGCATGATGCCGATATCTGGGCGGATCGGCTGCGCAAAACTGAAGCGAATGAACAAGCTACCGTGGTCGTATTGATAGATGGTCGAGCGGTCGGCTACGGTAGCTTGGTTTGGCAGTCGGGATACACTCCATTCGCTGAGAGTGATACTCCTGAAATCCACGACCTAGTGACTGCTAAACGCTGTCGCCGCTCCGGCGTGGCCACGAGAATTATCCGCCAACTTGAAGGGTTTGCCAAAGCGGTTCGGCGATCCATGGTTGGCATTGGAGTCGGGTTATATGCCGACTACGGCGCTGCGCAGAGTTTGTATGCAACTCTGGGGTATGTACCAGATAGTCGTGGGATTACCTACAAAGGCTCGCCTGTCGATCCAGGTGCCGAATATCGAGTCGATGATCACTTAATCCTTTAGCTGACCAAGCGCTTAAACTAGGTCAAAAGAGTAAGACCGGTAAGGCGTATGCGCAGGGAAGCGGCCATTTGCCAAAAGTGCAGCACCAAGAGTTTTGGGCACCAAGCCGACCTCCGCTGCTGTTAAATGACAGCGTGGGTTGGTTGTCCCTTACCCGCTCCGGCCGCCGGCTGGCCCACCGTCATGAAAGGCGAAACGCCAGCGCTCACTGCCATGTGCAGACACGAGGGATACTGCCGCGCGCAACTTCGCAGCGGAGCGGGCCATACTCGGTATCGGCGGTGATGACGTCCTTGGGCAGCGTCGTCCAGATTGTGTAGGAGTAGTTCACAGCCTCAAGCGGTGCCGTCTCGGCGCGATCTTCTGCCGCGATGACGCCGGGCGGCAAAGTGCACAGGCGGCCATTCTCGCCCCGAAGCTGCTGAAGCAGGTCATCAGTGGGTTCGCTTCCAACATCCGTGGCTCCGATCTTCTCCGCATAGCGCGCCAATGCTGCTTGGCTTCCGCGGCCCCAGATGCCGTCTGGCTCGCCCGCGTCGCAACCAAGGCGGTTGAGCTCTAGCTGGATTGAAATGGCAAGGATCTGTTCATCCGACATCTGCTGCGCAGACGCGGCAAAACCGGGTAGCAAAGTCCCGATCAACATCGTCGAAAGCACTCCGCGCATAATCACCTCCCTCGCCAATGCACAGAGCGTAGCTGTCAGAACGCGCGCCGCCTAGCCTGTCCTCACCGTCCTTCGAACTGGGCGGGCCGCTTCTGGGTGAAGGCCGTGACCCCTTCCTTGAAGTCCCGGCTATCGCCGCATTCGCCCTGCAGGCGCGCCTCGAGGGTCAGTTGCTCTTCCAGTGTGTTGGCGTCTGCAGATCGCAGGGCCGTCTTGATGTGCTGGTAGGCAAGTGTCGGGCCTGCTGCGAGGTGGGCGGCGCGGGCCTTCCAGTGCTCCGCGAACACGTCGTCTGGCACGGCTTCCCAGATCATGCCCCAATCGCTGGCCTGACGTGCGCTGATGCGGTCGGCGAACAGCGCCGCACCCATGGCCTTTGCCAGGCCCATCTGGCGGGGCAAAAGCCATGTGCCCCCGGCGTCCGGGATCAGCCCTATCCGCGTAAATGCCTGAAGGAAAAAAGCGCTTTCCGCAGCGATCACCACATCCGCGGCGAGCGCAAGGTTGGCCCCTGCCCCGGCAGCCGCGCCGTTCACGGCAGCGATAGTCGGAACCTGCGCGTTCACGATGGCCTCGATCATCGGCACATACTCATCGCGCAGCGTCCGCTCCAGATCGAGATTGGCCGCGTTCCCACCGGTCCCGAGGTCCTGGCCAGAGCAAAATGCCCGCCCGGCCCCGGTCAGCACGATCACCCGTGCAGAGCGGCCCGCAGCCTTGGCGGCATGCGTTATCTCCGCCCGCATCTGCGCATTGAGCGCGTTCATAACATCCGGCCGGTCGAGCGTGATGACCGCGAGGCCGTCCCGCTCGCGGTATTTGATGCTTTCGTAATCCATGGGAAACCCCGCCTCTTTTGCGCCACCATAGGCTTGGGGCCGTGGAGGCGAAAGGTCCCTTAGTCGTCGAGAAGCGCCGCGAGTCGTGCTTTCTCATCCTCGGTCAGGGGCGCCTCCCCCCGGCCTCCGCGCCGGGCCAAAGCGTAGCCACCGACCGCCAGGATCAAAGCCACGGGCCCTAGCAGCCAGAGTGCCAGGTTCGCCCCGCCGGTATTGGGTTTGAGCAAGACGAATTCCCCGTATCGGGCGACGATGTAGTCGACCACCGCGGGGTCACTGTCTCCTTCAAGCAGCCTTTCTCGCACCAGGAGGCGCAGATCCTTGGCCACCGGCACCCGGCTCTCGTCGATGCTTTCGTTCTGGCAGACGGGGCACCGCAGCTCCCGGCTGATCTCGCGGGCGCGGGCCTCCAATCCCGGATCGTCGAGGATTTCATCGGGCTCAATCGCCACGGCCATCGTGGCAAGGACCGTCAAAAGGAAGGCGAGCCGTTTCATTCTGCGGGCTGGGGTCGTGGTGACTTGGCAGCACCGGCTGCCACCCGCAAACGCCGGTCCATGAGTGACACTGAACCGCCCAAGGCCATGATGATGGCACCCGCCCAGATCCAGTTAGCAAAGGGCTTGATAAAGCTGCGCACCGCCCAGCCGCCATTGGCCTGCGGCTCGCCGATGACCAGATACACGTCGCGCGCAAAGCCGTTGCGGATCGCGGCCTCTGTGGTGGGCATTCCGGCTACGGGATAGATGCGCCGCTCGGGTCGTAGCACCCCCAGATCGCGGCCGTTCCTCGTTGTCACGCGGAGTGCAGCCTGCGTCGCGATATAGTTCGGGCCATCGACCTCGCGGACGTCCAGCAGGGTGATGTCGTAGCGCTCCACTGTGAAGGTCTCGCCCACCTGCGCAACGCGGATGTCTTCGACCTGCCAGGCCACAAGGGCTGCCACACCAAACGTTGTGACGCCGAGGCCAGCATGGGCGATAGCCTTCCCCCAATCGGCTCCCGGCAGTTTACCGAGGCCAGAGATACGCTTGCCGCCGCGCTCCCAGATTTCCCTTATGGCCCCGGCCACCAGCCACACGCCGAGCGCAAGGCCCAGCGGGCCCACGGCGCTCCGCCCGGTCTGCATCGCCCAGACCAAAGCGCCCAGCGACACGGCGAGGATGGCAAGATACGTCACCTTTCCCGCCACGCGCGCAAGCTTGGCCCGCTTCCAGGGCAGGATCGATCCAAGGGGCAGGATCAGCGCAAGCGCAATCATGAACGGGGTGAACGCAATGTTGAAAAAGGGCGGGCCAACGGAGAGCTTCCGATCAAAGAAAAGTTCCGCCACGAGCGGCCATATCGTGCCCACGAACACGACGAGGCAAGAGACCGCCAGTAGTATGTTGTTGGCCACGAGCGCGCTCTCCCGGCTGACAACGCCGAAAACGCCGCGCCCCGCCATAATTGGCGCGCGCCAGGCAAAGAGCGTCAACGCTCCCCCGGTGAAGAGCCCCGTGATGGCGAGGAGGTAGACACCGCGATCCGGGTCATTGGCGAAGGCATGGACGGACGTCAGCACACCCGAGCGAACGATGAAGGCACCGATGAGGCAAAAACCGAAGGCAAGGATCGCAAGAAGGATCGTCCAGGCCTTCAGGCTCTCCCGCTTCTCGACCACAACTGCAGAATGGAGCAGTGCCACCGCCAGCAGCCACGGCATGAGCGACGCGTTCTCGACCGGGTCCCAGAACCAGAAGCCACCCCAGCCTAGCTCGTAGTAAGCCCACCAAGATCCAAGCGCGATCCCGATTGTCAGGAAAACCCATGCGGCCAAGGCCCAAGGACGCACCCACCGCGCCCAGGCGGCGTCCACGCGCCCCTCGAGCAAGGCCGCTACCGCAAAGGAGAAGGTCAGCGATAGACCTACGTAACCGAGGTAGAGAAACGGCGGATGAAATGCGAGGCCCGGATCCTGCAGGAGCGGATTGAGATCCGTCCCATTGAGCGGCGGGTTGGCCAGCCGCAGGAACGGGTTCGAGGTGAAGATCACAAAGGCCAGGAATGCCACACCAACAGCGCCCTGCACCCCAAGCACGCGCGCACGGAGAGTGTCAGTCAGGCCAGTTCCGAACCACGCTGCCATCGCGCCAAAGAGCGCGAGAATGAGCAACCAAAGGAGGAGCGAGCCCTCGTGGTTCCCCCACACACCGGTCACTTTGTAAATCATCGGCTTTGCCGTGTGCGAATTGTCAGCGACGATCTTGAGAGAAAAGTCCGATGTCACGAACGCGTAGGTCAGCGCTGCAAAAGAAAACGCAATGAGCAGGAACTGCAAAACCGCGGCAGGCTCCGCCGCAGCCATCCAGCCCGGCACCCTTTTATACGCGCCAGCGAGAGGCACTACCGTCTGGAAGACAGCTAGCCCAAAGGCTAGGATCAGCGCAAAATGCCCAAGTTCTACGATCATGTGTAAGAACATAGCCCATTCGGCCACTCGTCACCACGCCCCCAACCACCATGTCGCAGCCTTGCCCGATAACGAAAAGGGGAGCCAACGCCCCCCTTCATCTTTCCAAATACACCTTCGCCGAAGGCAATCCCGCCCTCACCAGCGGGACCTGACCCAATCCCGAAGCGCCGCATTCTCGGCGAACGAGTCTGTCGCCACGTTGAGTTCTGGCGGGGCAGCCATTTCGGTGGGACGAGGCTCCTCAAGGAGGTGCCCGTCATCGGTTGCGCCCAAGACCTCAATGTCACGCAGTGCCTTCGTGTTTTCCACCATGAGCGGCACGCGAGAGAGCGAGGCAGCCAGCGACTTCTGGAACTCCTGCCCTTTGAGTTGGTGACGGGCGCCGAAATAGAAGCTCACTATGGCCCCAAGGAGCCACCAGAGCGGCTCTGGCACCAGCGCGATCCCTTGCATCCGGGTAGAAAACCAGACCGGATCCGCCATGGCCGCGACGAAAAGGCCCAGCGTCCCCAGCGCCATGGCTGGCCGCGGTATCCGGTTCAGCCCATCTATAAACGCGTCGAACGCACTCCGCCGGGGGTGAGCGAACTCCGCAGCGAACTGCCCCAACGCCGCCTCGCGAAGGGCCAGACCCCGCTCGGCAGAATTCTCGGCATTGGCGCGGAAGACTTCTGCGGTCTCCTTCACTACGTTGCGATTGCCACCAAAGACGAAGCCCAGCACTGTCTCGATCAACCCCATTTTGCTACCCTCGCGCTATGTTCGGCCGCCTTGAAGCGGTACTTCGGTGCCATGAATTCCTCGGCGCGAGTGATCCAGCCGCCCTTCCCGCCGTCCCGGCGGCGGGCGTATTTGCGGCTCTTTGCGCGGCTATCGGCCAGGGCATAATAGTAGTTTCGACGCTCGATCCCGTAGGCATCGGCGATGTGATCGGGCGCGGCCACGGCCGCACGCGCGGCTGCGGCCAGCGTCTGGGGGCCCAGGGAGCCATCCACCGTCACATCAAAGCCCATCTTCACGAGCAGGCGCTGGAGGATCTTGATCGCGTTCGAGCCCGCATTGACCTGCATGTCAAAGACGCTGGCCTGCAGCATGCTTGGTAGATCCCCAATGCGTGGATCCTCGAAGTAATGCTTGAGAAAGATGTCCACCGCTTGCGCCCGACTCAGCCTCCGGACATCGGCGCTCGTGACCGCACCATCCCCGTCGAGGTCGAGCCCAAGGCGGCGCATGGTGTGGATCGTCACCCCGAAATTCGTGGCCCCGCCGGGGTCGTCGGGGTCGTTCACATAGCCACCCTCGCGGGCGACGATTTCCTCGGCAATCTGTCTGACGATTGGCATCCGGCCCTCCTTCAATCGGCGCGGAAGGTCGGCCGTCGTGGTTAACGGCAGCTAAGTCAGGCGCGCGGTGGGGGGGCCGGGATCCCTCCGGGGGAGGTATTTCAGGAAAGATGAAGCAAGCGCAGCTCACGAGATCGTGGCGTCGGCCCTTCAGGCGTCAGGCTCCTGATAGACGCCCTGTTCCTTCAGCGCGTCTATCACTTCCTTTGGCATGTAGGTCTCGTCATGACGTGCAAGGATTTCAGAGGCTTGGAAGATGCCATTGATGTAACTACCGGTGCCCACCATCCCCTCACCTTCGCGGAAGAGGTCGGGGAGGATGCCAACATAAGTGACGGGAACCGAGGCACCGCCGTCCGTAACGTTGAAGGTGATCGCTTCGCCCTGTCCACGCACGAGGGTGCCTTCTTCCACAAGCCCGCCGATGCGGAAGACCTCGCTGGGTGCGGGCGGCTCTGCCACGACCTGACTGGGGGAACGGAAGAAGTTGATTCCGTCTTGAAAGGCATAGCCGATAAGCATTGTCGCGCCGATCAAGGACAAGAGCGCGAGCGCGACGATTTGCATCCGGCGCTTTTTTTTCAGCCCCCGCATCTACGGAAAAACGGACGCGAGCATGAGACCGGCGGTCTCTTCTTCGCCCAGCATGAGGTTGGCATTTTGCAGCGCCTGTCCGCTTGAACCCTTGGTGAGATTGTCGAGCACCGCCACAACAATAGCACGGCCGGGCAAGCGGTCCGCGGCCACGCCCAGATGGCAGAAGTTTGAGCCGCGAACGTGCTTCATCTGCGGCAGACCGCCCATGGGCAGGACCTGCAGGAAAGGCTCTTCAGCGTAAGCATCCGCAAGAGTCCGGTGAATCTCGGCCGGATCGCCTTTCACGTAGGCGGTAACCAGGATGCCCCGATCCGCCGGGATAAGGTGCGGCGTGAACTGCACCGTCACCTCGCGCCCCGCCAAAGCACTAAATTCCTGATCAAACTCCCCCAGATGGCGGTGCTTCCCCCCAGCTGAGTAAGGCACCACGCTTTCTGACAGTTCGGCATGGAGCAGCATTTCCTTCAGCGACCGACCTGCCCCCGACACGGCGGCCTTGAGATCAATGATGATTTCGTCGAGGTCGATCACCCCTGCCGCAATGAGCGGACGCAGCGCGTATTGGCCCGTGGCCGCATTGCAACCCGTCCCAGCGACCAGGCGGGCGGCCTCGATGTCGTCGCGGTAGAACTCCGTGAGGCCATAGACCGCCTCCTCCTGCAAGTCCGTCGCGGAATGCGGCTTGCCGTACCACCGCGCGTAAGCCTCTGGATCCCGCAGCCGGAAATCGGCGCTCAGATCCACGATCTTGATGTCGGCGGGCAGCGTGCGGATCACGGCCTGGCTTGTGGCATGCGGCAGCGCGCAAAAGACAATGTGCGCAGGATTAAAGTCGATCTCTTCGATCTTCTGCAGGCGTGGCAGAGGAAGATGGCGCAGATGTGGAAAGACCTCTGCCATTTCCAACCCCGCCTTTCGATCCGCCGACATCGCGACGATCTCAATCGACGGGTGGGTGGCCAAGAGCCGAACGAGCTCTGCGCCGGTGTAGCCCGACGCGCCGAGGATGATGGCTTTGTGCGACATGAAGGTGCCCTTTCAAGGCAGGCATGTAAGGTCAGTTGCGCGGCACGGCAATTCCGCCATTGTCGCGCCCTTGATCGATGAGATTGGCCCTCAGGCGGCCGCGAACTCGATCCGTCGTCGCAGGAATTGCGTCGCGCGGTCGGATACGCGTTCCGGATCGCCGGTGGTGAGGTAACCCGTCGCCTGCCCCTGGCCCACCTTGTCCGGGTGGCGCTCGAGGTAGTCAGCAAGGCTCTCTGCGACAAGGTTGGCCTGGGAATAGACCTTCACGCCCTCGCCCAGCGCGGCCTGGAATTGGGTTTCCATCAGAGGGTAGTGCGTGCAGCCCAGGATCGCGGCGCCGGGATCCGGCATCTTGCGTTTGAGCGCATCCACGTGACTTTTGACGAGCGCCTCGGCGAGGATCATGTCCCCGTCCTCGATGGCGTCCACGACGCCGCCGCAGGCCTGGGCTTCCACATCGACGCCGATCGCGCGAAAGGCGAGCTCTCGCTGGAAGGCGCGGCTTGCGACCGTTGCGGGCGTGGCGAAGAGGGCCACGTTCTTGACCGCCACCTCGCGCGGCGGCGAGTTATCGCCCCAGTTACGTTCGGTTAGCGCCTCGATAAGAGGAACAAACACGCCCAAGACGCGCCGGTCAGGGGGTACCCAGCCCTCCTGCATCCGTCGCAGAGCCGCAGCGCTCGCGGTGTTGCAGGCCAAAATGACAAGGTCGCAACCCTCTTCGAAAAGCCGGCCAACGGCGGCTGTGGTCAGGCCGTAAATGTCATCGGGATCGCGCACCCCGTAGGGCGCATGGGCGCTGTCGGCAAAGTACTTGAATGGCACCTCCGGCAGGCGCGCCATGCACGCGTCAAGGACCGTGAGGCCGCCCAGACCGCTATCGAAAATCCCGATTGCCATCAGCGCCACCTTGCCTCGTATTCAAACCCGCGTGCAGACACATCCAACGGCTCTGGGCTCAGGGCGTAGGTTGCGGCGCGCAGATACTCCATCATCGCCTTGGCGTCCGTCGCCCGCGCCGCAAGGTCCGCCTGTGGGAGCGGTTCGCCCACGACGAGGCGCACCGGCTCATCCGTGCGGGATTTGAACTCTTTGATCAAAAGCGCCATCCGCAGCGTGTAGTGCAGGTGCGAGGCTATCTGGAATAGGCGCGAATTGTGCCCATCAAAGAAAATCGGGACAACTGTCGCGCCGGACTTCGCCACCATCTTGGCCGTAAAGCTACGCCAGCCCGGATCCATGGGCCGTCCGAACGGCTTTACGGACGTCGACACCGTGCCCCCGGGGAAGATGCCCACCGCGCCGCCCTGCGCGAGGTAGTCGAGCGTCGTCTTGCGCGTCTCGAGGTTCATCTTCACGGCTTCTTTGCTGTCCTCGAACGACACCGGGAGGACAACGCGGTTCAGCTCTTCTGCGCGGCGAAAGACGCTGTTTGCAAGGATACGGAAATCTCCCCGGACGCTGCTCAGGATGTGCCCCATCACGAGGCCGTCGAGGATGCCGTAAGGATGGTTCGCGATAAGTATCAGCGGACCATCTTTAGGGATGGTGTCCAGCGTGCCACGCACGATCTCGAGGCTCAGGCCGTAGCGGCTCACCATGACGTCCCAGAAATCACGACCTTGGGCAACTTCGGCCTCGTAGCCCTTCGCGCGCCGAATGAGGCGCAGGCGACCGGTGGCGTTTTCCATTGCGCGGATCAGGGCCCGCCCGCCCTTCGTCTCAGCCGAATGGGAATACGAAATGTCGCGCACGACGTGGCGGCTCTTGCGATTGCCGTCTGTTCTGATGGCGCGCATCTGGGCCTCCGCCGTCTCTCGCACTCGGACTCTGCGACGCAGATACAGCCTGCACCTCGCGCATCCAAGCGCAATCATGTGGTTGAGGCTGCCCCCCTGAGAGCAATGCCGCGAATAAAGGGCTGACAGCGCGCAGCGACTTCGTCTACTCCGCTCTGAAGACAGTTACCGACCACAAGGACATCCCCATGGACTGGGACAAGCTGCGCATTTTTCATGCCGTCGCCGACGCAGGCAGCCTGACCCATGCAGGCGACACATTGCACCTGTCGCAATCGGCGGTCTCGCGCCAGATTCGCGCCCTCGAAGAGGCTTTGGGCGCCACGCTGTTTCATCGCCATGCGCGCGGGCTGATCCTGACGGAGCAGGGAGAATTGCTGTTTGACGCCACCCGCGCCATGACGAAGCGCCTTGATGCCGCAGCCGCGCGGATACGCGATAGCGAGGAAGGCGTCTTTGGTGAGCTACGGGTGACCACGACCATCGGGTTCGGCACCCTCTGGCTGGCCCCGCGACTGCCGCAATTCTACGCCAAGTACCCCGAGATGAAGATTGACCTTATGCTTGAGGAAAGCGTCCTCGACCTGCCCATGCGCGAGGCCGATGTAGCCATACGCATGAAGGAGCCCTCACAGGCTGACCTCATTCGCAAGCGCCTCATGTCCATCCGGATGAGGCTCTATGCGACGCAAATCTATCTCGACGCCCACGGGACACCGCAGGAAATCTCTGACATCGCGCGGCATCGGCTGATTTGTCAGAGCACGAAATCCCCACAGGTCGCGGCGGGTGCGCGCCTCGTCCAGCACCTCATGACCTTTGATGTGCCGTCGCTTCTGACGGTGAACAACTATTTCGGCGTGTTGCAGGGTGTGATCCACAATCTCGGTATTGGCATTCTGCCGGATTACCTCGCCATTGATGAGCCCGCCCTTGTGCCCGTGCTGGCGGAAGTTGACAGCGCAGAGGTGCCGGTTTTCCTCGCCTACCCTGAAGAACTCCGCCAAAGCCGCCGAATCGGCGCGTTTCGCGACTTCGTTCAGGAAGAAATTCTGGCCATGCGGCGCCAGCAAAAGGCGGCAGAGTAGCCCTGGGAGCCATGCGCCAACCGCATAGCGGCTTTGCGGGGACACGTCTTGCGAGGACAGAGCCGGATTTCTATTTCGGCCCACGAAGGCGCCGGCTACGCCGCCCTTCAACCTCCCTGTTGGACTTATGCCGGGCTGCGGTCTTCATTGGCCAGCCCGGCTTTTTTTTGCCCGCGCTAAACGTAGCGCCGCACCAGAGGGACCCGCATCAGCACAAGGCCGAGCAGGGTTGAGATCAGAAGCACAGTGACGATTGCGAGTGGTGTCTCTTCCAGGCCTGTGATCGCCGACACGCCCGAGTGCAGCACGTAAACCGGGAGGGCAAGTCGCCCCAGCAGTGCGGGCCACGACGCCGAGGTCTCAATTCGGCTCATGAGCGCGAGCGTTACAACCGGGATCGCAAGCAAGAGGAGCTCTTCCTGGATCACGAGGATCGGGACGCTCCAGAGCACCAATCCGATCCAAGATCCCTGTGTCGCGCGATAAACCGGGATCGCCGCAGCGACGGCCGCGAGCCCGATGCACCATTGCGCCAAAGGGATTGGCATCATCGGCTCAGCCACCACGAAGGCCGCTGAAGCGAGACCGCAGAAAGTGCCTTCAAGTGCAGGAGACAGCTTTACGTGGCGATCAAAGCTCACGGCAAGGCCGCAGGCCACGAAAATGAACGGCAAGAACCAGAGCGGCAGGGAAGGACCGGTTAAAAGCATCCACCAGTCGAACTCCGATGCGAGGGGCTGTGACGTCATCACCGCCTGCAGTGCTTTCAATGCACCGTAAACAAGCGACCAGAAAACCCATAGGTGCAGCACGCGCCTGCGCGACCACGCGACGCCGCCCTGAAGCGCAAACACCACCGACAGCACGATGAATATCGCGAGCGCAGCGTATCCGATCCAGGCCACGGGCCCGGAGAGGTGAAACCAGACGATGCCACCGGCACCAACGTATCTGAGGAACTCAACACTCGGCTCTTTGCGCTCTGCCATGGCGACGTCACCTCGGGTTTGAAGCTAGTCTCCGTCCATCTCCCCCCTTGCTTGAGAGAAACTGGTTAATTCTTCCTTAACGGGCGTGCTTGCGCCTAAACTCACCCCTAAGCTGCGCAACATACCGCCCATGATTGACGGTCTGCGCGTGCGTCGGCAGCATCCTGCCCATGACCGTCACCAGAAACCCCGCCCCTATCCGCGCCCTGGGCGAGATTGCCATCCGCTGTGGTGATCACGCTGCCATGCGCGCGTTTTACGCCGACATTGTTGGCTTACCCCTCCTCGCGGACGACACAGACTCGCAGATCACGTTTTTCCGCATCGCAGAAGGCTACGGCAGACATACCACCATCCTCGCGCTTTTTGACGCCCGGGCCGTCCAGCGCGACGTGCACGATCAGGGAACTGAGCCGCCAAAAGCCGGCACGACCTCCACGCTTCATCACCTCGCGTTGACCCTTGATTATGGCAGGCAGGACGACCTCTGCAGATTCCTCGACGACAAAGGCGTCCCTTTCAGTGTGCAGCACTTCGACGGGATCGGCTGGCGCGGCATCTTCATTAAGGATCCCGAAGGCAACACTGTCGAGTTCGTGGCAGGCGGCCATCCCCGCTCTTGAGCCCCCCAGCCCGCGTCCCTAAAAGGCCCGCCAACGGGGGACAGACATGCAAGAGCAAGCCATCACTGATGAGGTCATCGCCGCCCATGGCTTTACACCTGAGGAATACAGCGAAGTCCTGCGCATCCTGAACCGCGCGCCGAATTTCACCGAACTCGGCATCTTCTCGGCGATGTGGAACGAGCATTGCTCCTACAAGTCCTCGAAGAAGTGGCTGCGCACGCTGCCCACCGAGGGCCCACAGGTGATCTGCGGGCCGGGGGAGAATGCCGGCATCGTCGACATCGGCGACGGCCAGGCAGTGGTCTTCAAGATGGAGAGCCACAACCATCCCTCCTACATCGAGCCCTATCAAGGCGCGGCGACTGGCGTGGGAGGCATTCTGCGCGATGTCTTTACCATGGGCGCGCGGCCTGTTGCCGCGATGAACTCCCTGAGTTTTGGCGCGCCGTCTCATCCGAAAACCAAAAGCCTCGTCGCTGGTGTCGTTGCCGGCATTGGAGGCTACGGCAACTGTTTCGGCGTCCCAACGGTCGGCGGCGAAGTCCGTTTCGACCCGGCCTACAATGGAAACTGCCTCGTGAACGCGTTCGCGGCGGGGATCGTCGATACGGACGCTATATTTTACTCGGCCGCTTCAGGTGTCGGGATGCCGGTCGTCTATCTGGGCGCCAAGACCGGCCGTGACGGCGTGGGCGGCGCCACGATGGCCTCAGCCGAATTCGACGACACGATCGAGGAGAAGCGACCCACCGTACAGGTAGGAGATCCCTTCACGGAAAAGCGCCTGATGGAGGCCACGCTCGAGCTGATGGCAACAGGTGCGGTGATTTCGATCCAGGATATGGGGGCTGCCGGGCTCACCTGTTCGGCGGTGGAAATGGGAGACAAGGGCGGGCTTGGCATCCGGCTCGACCTGGAGAAGGTGCCGCAGCGCGAGGCCAACATGACCGCCTACGAGATGATGCTGAGCGAGTCTCAAGAACGCATGCTGATGGTCCTCAAACCAGAACTGGAGGCAGACGCCCGTGCGGTCTTCGAAAAATGGGACCTCGATTTCGCGATCATTGGCGAAACCATCGCGGAAGATCGCTTCCTCATCGTGCACCACGGTGAGGTCAAGGCCGATCTGCCCCTGTCGAAGCTGTCCTCCACAGCGCCGGAGTACGACCGCCCCTGGGAGCCCACGCCTTCCCCGGAGCCGCTCGCAGACGTGCCCGGCATTGATCCGATTGACGGGCTCAAGGCGCTCTTAGCGAGCCCCAACTACGCAAGTAGATCCTGGGTTTATGAGCAGTATGACAGCCAGGTCATGGCCGATACCCTCCTCCCGCCGGGGGCTGGCGCGGGCATCGTCCGCGTCCACGGCACGGCCAAAGCACTTGCTTTCACCTCGGACGTGACGCCTCGCTATGTGCAGGCGAACCCGGTCGAAGGTGGCAAGCAGGCCGTGGCAGAGGCCTATCGCAATCTCTCAGCGAAGGGCGCACGCCCGCTTGCGACGACGGACAACATGAACTTCGGCAACCCCGAAAAGCCCACAATCATGGGCCAGTTCGTCGGTGCCATTCAGGGGATTGGCGAGGCCGTCGCAGCCCTCGACATGCCCATCGTCTCGGGCAACGTGTCGCTTTACAACGAAACCGACGGGGCCGCGATCCTACCTACCCCCACAATCGGCGCTGTGGGCCTTATCGACGATATCGAGGACATGATCGCAGGGACCGCCCGTGAGGGGCATGTCGCCCTCCTCCTCGGCGCCACGCATGGGCATCTCGGACGTTCCGCCCTGCTGGCAGAAGTCTTCAACCGGTTCGAGGGGGACGCACCGCCGGTTGACCTCGCCGTCGAGAAGGCAAACGGTGACTTCATCCGCGCCAATGCGGACCTCATAAACGCCTGCACAGATCTGGCCGATGGTGGGCTCGCGCTCGCCGCGTTTGAGATGGCCTACGCGGCGCAAGTCGGGGTCAATCTTGACGCAATCGACACACCGACGCTCTTTGGGGAGGACCAGGGTCGTTACCTCATCGCCTGCTCGTTCGACAAGGCTGAGGCACTGATGATTGCAGCCGCCGAAGCAGACGTCACCCTGAGCGCTGTCGGTCGCTTCACGGGAACCGATATCCGTTTCGGCCATGCCACAGCGCCCCTTGTTGAGCTCTCCCACCTTTTTGAAACCGGCTTTGAGGCCGCACTTTTCTGAGCGAGCCTTGCGCCTCTCCCCTGGCGGCTCTACCTTCCTGACTACGCGTAGCCAGGATGCCACAAATGACCCCAAGCGATATCGAAGCGCTCATCCGCGAGGACTTTCCCGAGGCTAAGATCTTGGTTGAGGGAGATGACGGGGCGCATTTCGCGGCCACCGTGGTCGATGAGAGCTTTCGCGGCAAAAACCGGGTTCAGCAGCAGCGCATGGTCTACGCCGCGCTCAAGGGCGCCATGGATGGCCCGAACGGCGCGCTTCATGCGCTGGCGCTCACCACAAAGGCCCCCGAATGAGCAGCCTGAGCTTCATCGTCCTCGTCTCTGCGGCAATTGTGGGCCTCCTGCTGTGGAAGGCGATCAGCGTTGTGCGCAGCGAGCACGGCAAGCGCATGCGTGGCACGCTGCCTGGTGACGGCCATACGACAATACATTCTGAGTACAGCTCTGGCTTTTCCGGCCACTCGACAAGCTATGACATCCCCAAGGACCCGCAGGCCTATGCCCGCCGGTTCGTGCCCCTGACCGCGAAAGACAAAACATGACCGAGATGACGACCGCAGAAGACGCCATCAAATCCGCCATAACCACCAATGACGTGGTGCTTTTCATGAAGGGCACCAAAGCCATGCCGCAATGCGGGTTCTCATCCCGCGTGGCGGGCGTGCTTAACTACATGGCAGTGGATTTTCTCGACGTGAACGTGCTGGCCGATGACAGCGTGCGGCAGGGTATCAAGGACTTCTCCGACTGGCCGACGATCCCGCAGCTTTACGTCAAAGGAGAGTTTGTCGGGGGCTGCGATATCATCACAGACATGACCCTCTCGGGGGAGCTAGATACGCTCTTTGACGAAAGCGGTGTTGCTTACGACAAAGCTGCCGCTGACAAGATTCGCGAAGCGAACGCAGACGGCTGACGTCTGACCAGAGGACCCCGGATCGCACGCGCGACAGCGCCGCGATCTTCGGATGAGTGAGGGCTCCGGGACGGGGCTCGAGCGAAGCCGCCCCCACTGGATCCCGCAAAGCCCACACGGACTTGCTATTTTCCCTCGACGCTCACCCGGCCTTTTCTTCGACCTCGCCGGCGATGGCCTCTGCCCGTGCGGTAAGTTCAGCCAGAACATCTTTCACCGATGCCGGCACAACCGGTACCTCCACGCGCTCCGGCTCGGGCGCGGGGCGGTCCTGGAGCTCTGAAATCATCGCGTCCCGGCGGCTCAGCTTGTCTTCGGCCTCCCGCAAGCGATCCTCCACCGAGGCCGTGCGATCAGCGAGCATGAGCCCCGCCATAAGCAGCATCTGGCCTTCCGGGATCCGGCCTGTCTGGGACACCAGGACCTGCGCTTCTTTATCGAGCATCGCGGCGGCTGCCTGCAGGAAATGTTCCTCTCCAGCCTGACAGGCCACGTCAAAGCTCTTTCCGCCGATGGCGATAGTGATCTCAGGCATTGGCGTTTCCTTCCTGTACGAGCGGCGCGAGCGCGCTCATGACCTCTGCGATCTCGGTCGCGTCGGCGGCCCGCTCTGCGCGCAGCGCCTCAAGCTCTGCCATCATGGCCCGATTGACGAGGTGGGCATCTGGTGTGCCTTCGGCGTCGATATCAGACAGCGTGCGGCGCATATCCTCAGAGGCATTTCGCATCTTCGCGACGGTGCGTTCAGCCGCCTCGGCGCGTGCCTCCGCGTCGGCGATGCGCGCCAGAAAGTCTGCAACGCGTTCTTCGTGCCGCTTACGGATCTGCTTCACGCGTTGGTTCAGCTGCGCATTTGCGGTGCGCTCTTCCTCGAGCTCCGCTCTCAACGCCGCAAGCGCGTCGGCATCTTCTTCCGCCTCCGGTACGGCGGGTGATGGCGCCTCGATTGGCAAGGGCTCTGAAACAGCCGTCGCCTCAACGTCGGGCCATTTGGCGACCCCTGCTGCAATGCGTCCAAGCGCGGCCCCGAGCCGTGCTTCATAGCCGGCAAGTTCCTCAGGTGTATCTGACATCCCGCCCTCCTCATGGGCCCGCGCCCGGCCACTCTCGTTGTCCTGAGAGCCTTGGCGCGAATCAATCTGCTCTAGATAGGAGCCTAGGCGACACGGGCGGCTGCGCGCAAATGGGTGAGGCAAGCTGAAAACGGGACCCGGGGCTGCACCCTGTCGCCGAGATCGAGGGGCGCCGCTTGAACTTCCCCCTCACCTTGTTAGACCGCGTTGAAACCCGCAACAATCCGCAGTCCGGAGACTTCCATGGACCTCACCGCCCTCGCCGCCGCCCATCCCGACCACTGGCGTCAGGCCAGCGCGATCCGCGCGCTCACGCTCGACGCCGTGGCCGCTGCGAATTCAGGCCATTCGGGGATGCCCATGGGCATGGCGGACGTCGCGACCGTGCTTTTCAAAAACCACCTGAACTTTGATCCCGCCGCGCCACACTGGCCCGACCGCGACCGGTTCATTCTGTCGGCTGGCCATGGCTCAATGCTGATCTACGCCCTCCTCTACCTGACCGGCTATGAGGATATGACCCTAGAAGAGGTCAAGAACTTCCGTCAGCTCGGCTCCATTACAGCAGGGCACCCGGAATTCGGCCATGCGACGGGTGTGGAGACGACGACCGGCCCGCTGGGTCAGGGGATCGCAAACTCCGTGGGATTTGCCCTCGCAGAAGAGATCCTCCGCGCCCGGTGGGGGACCAAGATCCAGGATCACTACACCTATGTCATGGCAGGCGACGGCTGCCTCATGGAAGGCGTGAGCCACGAAGCCATCGCGCTTGCCGGGCGTCAGAAGCTCTCGCACCTCATCGTCTTCTGGGACAACAACAACATCACCATCGACGGCACCGTCGACATGGCAGACCGTACGAACCAGATGGAGCGTTTCGCCGCCTCCGGCTGGCACGTGCAGGAGATTGACGGCCATGATCCCGACGCCATCGACGTCGCAATTGCCGCCGCGAAAGGCTCTGATCTGCCCTCGATGATCGCCTGCAAGACCCATATTGCCCTCGGCCACGCCGCACAGGACACCTCCAAGGGTCACGGCGCGCTGACAGACCCCGACCAGCTCCTCGCCGCGAAGGCGGCCTACGGCTGGGATCACGGACCCTTCGTAGTGCCGGATGACGTCAAGGCTGACTGGGAAAGCTTCGCGGCCCGCGGCAAGGAGGCCCATGCCGATTGGGCTCAGCGCTTCCTCAAGCTGTCGAACGCCAAACAGGCCGAATTCAACCGCACTTTCTCTGGCGAGGCTCCCAAGAAGCTCTCTGCGACGGTCAAAGCGCTTAAAAAGCAGGTGTCCGAAAGCCAGCCCAAAGTGGCGACGCGCAAAAGCTCCGAGATGGTTCTCGAGGTGATCAATCCGGTCATGCCCGAGACCGTGGGCGGCTCAGCCGATCTTACAGGGTCAAACAACACGAAAACCCCTGATCTTGGCATCCACGACGTAGACAACCGCACTGGACGCTACATCCACTACGGCATCCGCGAACATGGCATGGCCTCTGCGATGAACGGGATGCAGCTCCATGGTGGCCTGCGTCCGTATGGCGGCACCTTCATGGTCTTTACCGACTACGCCCGCCCGGCCATGCGCCTGTCTGCGCTCATGGGGATCCCGGTTGTCTATGTCTACACCCACGACTCCATAGGCGTCGGCGAGGACGGACCAACCCATCAACCGGTTGAGCATTACGCGATCCACCGCGCCACGCCGAACACCAAGCTTTTTCGCCCCTGCGACACAGTCGAGACCGCCGAGGCCTGGGAGCTGGCGCTTACCGACAATAGCGGACCATCCGTGCTGGCACTGACACGCCAGAGCCTTCCCACGCTGCGCACAGAGCACAAGAACGCCAACCTGAGCGCAAAGGGGGCCTATGTGCTGGCCGACGCGGAAGGGAAACGGCAGGTCATCCTGATGGCCACCGGTTCCGAAGTCTCGGTGGCCATGGCTGCACGTGAGATGCTCCAGACCCAAGGCATCGGCACGCGCGTTGTCTCCATGCCCTGCTGGGAGCTGTTCGAAGCGCAGGATGAGGCCTATCGCCGCCGCGTTTTGCCCGGTGGTCCGGTCCGCGTCGCGATTGAGGCGGGTGTCCGTCTCGGTTGGGATGCATGGCTCTTTGGCGAACGCGGCAAACGGGACAAGGGCTCCTTCGTCGGGATGGAGGGCTTTGGTGCCTCCGCCCCGGGCGGCGCGCTCTTCGAGCATTTCGGGATCACAGCAGAAGCGACGGTCGCAGCGGCCAAGGCGATGCTCTGACCGCCCGAGCCCGAACATGCGAGGCCTCCATGTCCGCGAAACGCGAACAATGCGCGCGGCCGTATGCCATTGCACACTGCCGTTAGCGCAACCATGCCATGTTTTCGCTAACATCCTGTAATGGCTTATACTTTGCCCTTTCTCCGTTAACTTCTCATCGCTAAGCCCGCGATAACGAAGGGTACGAGGAAGGGGTTTGGCATGACCGTTACAGTGGGTATCAATGGCTTTGGCCGCATCGGGCGCTGCACGCTGGCGCATATCCATGAGGCGGCGCGCAACGACATTCAGGTCGTCAAGCTGAACGCCACCGGCCCGATTGAAACGAACGCCCACCTCCTGCGCTACGATAGCGTTCACGGCCGCTTCGGTGGCAACGTCTCGGTAAAGGGCGACGCCCTCGACCTTGGCCGCGGACCTATCGAGGTGATGTCGACCTATGATCCCGAAGAGCTCGACTGGGAGGGCTGTGACGTCGTCCTGGAATGTACGGGCAAGTTCAACGACGGGACCAAATCAGATGTCCATCTGCGCCGGGGAGCGAAGAAAGTCCTGATCTCGGCGCCCGCCAAGAACGTCGACCGCACTGTGGTCTACGGCGTCAATCACCGCGACATGCGCCCGGAAGAGCGCATGATCTCCAATGGTTCATGCACGACGAACTGCCTCGCCCCCCTTGCCAAGGTGCTGCATGAGGCTGTGGGCATCGAACGCGGTATCATGACCACGATCCATTCCTATACCGGCGACCAGCCCACTCTCGACCGCCGCCACAGCGATCTTTATCGCGCGCGCGCCGCAGCCATGGCCATGATCCCTACCTCCACCGGCGCCGCCAAGGCGCTGAAAGAAGTCCTGCCAGAGCTTGAAGGCCGGCTCGACGGCACCGCGCTGCGCGTACCGACACCGAATGTGAGCGCTGTGGACCTGACCTTCGAGGCCAGCCGCGATGTGACGGTCGAAGCTGTCAATGCTGCAGTGGCAGAAGCCGCCGCAGGCCATATGGGCGCCGTGCTGAGCTATGACGCGGAGCCCAAGGTGTCGGTCGACTTCAACCACACGCCGCATTCCTCGATCTTCGCGCCTGACCAGACTAAGGTCGTGGGTGGGCGGACCGTGCGGGTGCTCGCCTGGTACGACAATGAATGGGGCTTCTCGTGCCGCATGGCCGACGTGGCCGCAGCGATGGGCCGCCTCCTGCATTAGCGCACGGCCCCCCGCTTCTTTGTGCCCTGTACTTCCCCCGGAGGGTGTGCGGTCTACCCGCCCGCAATGCCCTCCAGGTACTCGTCCGAGTAATCCACCTCGAGCTCGATCCAGATGGGCAGATGATCCGACATCTCATGGGTCCGCCAGGATGAATACTCCCGCGCCCAGTTTGTGTACGGGCTGCCGATGGCCTCGCCTGCCTTAAGCGCTGCCTTCGTCTCGAGATGGAATTGCCAGTAGCCCTCATTCGCCCGCTTCTCCCGGCGAATGGCAGCTGCGATCTCCTCATAATGGTCAGCTTCGTCTTCCCGAAAAACGTGCTCAAACATCTGGAAGGTCCCGCGACTTAGCTCCTGCGTCTTGGCCTGGAGCGAATGGAACGCGATATGATCGTAGTGCTTGGTTCCTGTCACGGAGGTCCCGCCAAAATCCGGCGCATGGAAGCCTGCCCCGATCATTGCCTCAAAGGCATCATCCTCCCGGGCCTCGATGTTCATGTCTCCGATAAAGACGTGGACCTCGCCGGTATCCTTCGCCCGCTTGGCCAATTCCCGTGCGATGACGCCGATCTCGTCCTTGCGCAGCGGTCGGCCGACCTCCTCTTTGAAGACGATGTGCGCGGCGCACATGGTGAAGCGAAACCAGCCTGCCTGGAAGGCTGCAAAAAACGGTGTGCGCCCGACCTGTTCGCCACCGGGCAGCGCGTCCTTTGAGACGACGAGCTCTCCGATCAGGTTGCGGAAAGTGACCCGGTTGCGGTTGTAAAGAAAGGCCATGCGTTCATGGTTCCCACGTCCGCCGCCGGAACTGTCATTGATGAAGTAATCCCAGTTCGGCCCCAGATGGGACATGAGATAGTCCACCGAGGCCTTTGATTTTACTTCCTGTAGCGCGCAGACGTCGAAATGATCGATTATTTCCGCGATGTAGTGAAAGCTCTCCGGCAGACGCGGCCGTCCCCCGTCAAAGTGTCGGATGTTCCAGGACCCGATGATGAGGGAATTCGCCCTCCTGTTCGTGCGGATCTCCGCATCCAGAGCACGCCGCAGCCGCAACAGGCGTTCGGCCACCCAGCCCGCCTGCCCCGGTTTCTCCCGACCCGGCGGGTACAGCGTGATGTCCTTTAATGCCTTGTAGGATGCCATGATGCCTCCAAATAGCGCCACCCTATCATCGCCGCGCACCACGCCAAGCTTTTCAAACGGCGCGGGTCCGGGTTAGGAGGGCGCCATGACGAACCGCCTCGCCATCATTCTGGGCCTCATCATCGTGACCGCGGTCATCCTCGATCAGGTGTTCAATGACGGCGTGGCCTCGCTCTTTCTGTCAAAGCGTCTTCTTGACCTGATTGAATGGCTGGCCTTCTGGCGATGATCGCCCTCTGAGCTACCTTCGGCGTGTTCGGATGTCGGCCCGCGAGGTTGACCCTTCCGGGCAAGACTGAAATAGCAAAGCTGTTAGCGCAAACAGGCGCTCAGGCTGCAAGGACGGAGGCACTCATGGCCGTTAAGGTTGCAATCAACGGGTTTGGACGCATCGGACGCAACGTGCTGCGCGCGATCATTGAGTCCGGTCGCACGGATATCGATGTGGTCGCGATCAACGACCTCGGCCCGGTGGACACGAACGCCCATCTCTTGCGCTATGACAGTGTCCATGGCCGCTTCCCGGCTGACGTAACGACCACCGATACGACCATCGACGTTGGTCGCGGCCCGATGGACGTGACCGCCATCCGCAATCCGGCAGACCTGCCGTGGGCGAACGTGGACGTGGTTCTCGAATGCACCGGGATCTTCACCTCGAAAGACGCCTGTCAGGCCCATCTTGATAACGGATGCTCACGGGTTCTGATATCTGCCCCGGGCAAGGATGCCGACAAGACCATCGTTTACGGCGTGAATGATGGCACGTTGACGAAAGATGATATCGTCGTCTCAAACGCGTCCTGCACGACCAACTGTCTAACGCCGGTGGCAAAAGTGCTGAACGATGAGATCGGCATCGTGAAGGGTTTCATGACGACGATCCATTCCTACACCGGCGATCAGCCGACGCTCGATACCATGCACAAGGACCTCTACCGTGCCCGGGCGGCGGCGATGTCTATGATCCCGACCTCCACCGGGGCGGCAAAAGCTGTCGGTCTGGTGATGCCCGAACTCAACGGAAAGTTCGATGGGGTGGCGATCCGGGTGCCAACCCCCAATGTGTCCGTGGTTGACCTGACCTTCGAGGCCGCGCGCGAGACAAGCGTGGAAGAGATCAACACAGCTATGAAAGCCGCCGCAGCAAAAGGCCCGCTCAAGGGAATATTGGGCGTGACCGACGACAAGCTCGTGAGCGTGGACTTCAATCACGATCCGCATTCGTCGATCTTTGCCACGGATCAGACCAAGGTCATGGAGGGCACGATGTGCCGTATTCTCACTTGGTATGACAACGAATGGGGCTTTTCTAACCGCATGGGCGACACGGCCGTGGCCATGGGAAAGCTGATCTGAGAGATCACGCCAATGTGACGAGGACGGGGGCGGTTTGGGCCGCCCCTTTGCGCGTCTTGCCCTAACCTGCCGTCCAAAATCGGAGGCTCCCATGGCGCGCAAGACCACGAAACGAAAGAAATCGGCGGAGCCGCGGCCACAAGCCAAGGCGGCGACGTCCCGACGGTCGCTCTTCCTCTATGGCGGCGCGGCTCTTGTGCTGGCGGGCGGCGCCGGCACCGCGTTCGGCGTTGATTTCATGGCCAAACTTGATGAGCAGGACCTCAGCGTCATCGGCAATGGGACGCCTGCGGTTGTCCAGATACACGATCCCACCTGCCCGGAATGTACACTGCTGCAGCGCTCGGCCCGCAAAGCGCTCAAGAGTTTCGACACGGATGCGCTGAACTATCGGGTGGCCTATCTGAACACCGAAGACGGGTCCCGATTTTCTGGCAATCAGGGCCTCTCCCGCGTGACATTGGCGCTGTTTGACGGCGACGGGCAGCGCGTTCACACGATCCAAGGCGTGCGTGAGGCAGATTTTGTGCGCGACAGCATCGCGCTTCACCTCGCCCTAGATACGAAATAGCCGCAGCGCACGGCGCAACCCGGCGCTGCGGGGCAAAGACTGCTCCGCACTGCGTGAGTCTGGCACTTTTTCGCTCTCCAACTGCAGGAAAATCTCTGCCTAGCTTTGCAGTCAGTGCAAGGCGGCCTTTCCGAATATGCGCTTTTGCTGCAGCGCAGCGTGTCTACGTTAGCGGTATCGGCAACACGAGTAACGGAGGCAGACATGATGGCCCTTCTCGCAGATCTCAAAACCCGCATCGCGCAACGCCGCGCATACAGCCGCACCGTGACTGAGCTTCGGTCTATGCCCATCGACGTGGCCCTCGACCTCGACATCTATGCCGGGGACGCTGAAAAGATCGCAGCCCGCGCGGTCTACGGGCGCTAAACGCGCGCCTTGAGCGCGACATCAACGGCGGGGGTCACGAACTTTGACACATCCCCGCCAAGCCGCGCGATTTCCTTGACGAGTTTCGATGCAATGGCCTGGTGCTCTGCCTCGGCCATTAGGAAAACCGTCTCCACGCTGTCGTCGAGCTTACGGTTCATACCCACCATTTGAAATTCGTATTCGAAATCCGCCACGGCGCGGAGGCCGCGCACGATGACTTGCGCGCCGACATCGCGCGCGCAGTTGATCAGAAGATTTTCGAACGGGTGGACAACGAACTCGCAGCCGGTCTGATCGCTCAGTGGGGCGAACTCGGCCTCCACCATGGCGACCCGCTCCTCCAGAGAGAAAAGTGGGCCTTTGTCGCGATTGATCGCGACACCCACGACGAGACGGTCCACCAACGCCGCAGCCCGGCGCACAATGTCGAGGTGGCCAAGGGTAATCGGGTCGAAGGTTCCGGGATATAGACCGATCCGCATGGCTGGTTCCTTACTTTTGGCTGCGCCCGTGGCTTCCCGATACTCACCGCAAAAAGCCCTGCCACGTCAATGGCCTGTCGTGCAAAGACGCGGCGTCGCTTGACGCCCCCTACCGCCCGCGCGAAGAAAGGGAAACTCGGAGAAAGCGCCATGCACGATCTTACGCACTACATCGACGGCACCCATGTCGCCGGAACATCGGGCCGAAGCGCCGACGTGATGAACCCGGCCACCGGCGAGGTTCAGGCCCGTGTCCCACTGGCCAGCGTCGAGGAAGTGAACCGCGCCGTGGATATCGCGGCCGCTGCACAGCCGGCATGGGCCGCCACCAACCCGCAACGCCGCGCGCGTGTGATGATGAAGTTCGTGGCGCTCCTGGAGCGCGATATGGACAAACTCGCCGAAGCGCTGAGCCGAGAGCATGGCAAGACACTGCCCGACGCCAAGGGGGATGTGCAGCGGGGCCTCGAAGTGGTGGAGTTCTGCATCGGCGCGCCGCACCTCCTCAAGGGCGATTACACTGACAGCGCGGGCCCGGGCATCGACATGTACTCGATGAAGCAGCCCCTGGGCGTAACGGCGGGCATCACGCCGTTCAACTTCCCTGCGATGATCCCGATGTGGATGTTTGCGCCCGCCATCGTGTGCGGCAACGCTTTCATCTTGAAACCGTCTGAACGAGACCCATCCGTGCCCCTCATGCTCGCCGAGCTGATGGAGGAAGCGGGATTGCCCAAAGGCATCCTGCAAGTCGTCAACGGCGACCGGATCGCAGTGGACGCCATCCTTCAGCACCCGCTGATCGAGTCCGTCGGCTTCGTTGGCTCCACCCCGATTGCCGAATACATCTACGCCGAGGGCTGCAAGGCCGGCAAACGCGTGCAGTGCTTTGGCGGCGCCAAAAACCACATGATCATCATGCCGGATGCGGATATGGATCAGGCTGCTGACGCGCTCGTGGGCGCAGGCTACGGCGCAGCAGGCGAACGTTGCATGGCGATTTCGGTTGCGGTTCCCGTCACGGACGACGCCGCCGACCGCCTCATCGAAAAATTGGTCCCCCGGATCGAAGCGCTGAAAGTCGGTCCCTACACGTCCGGCGAAGACGTAGATTACGGGCCTGTCGTGACCGCTGCGGCCAAGGCCA
>JBCDGS010000022.1:0-46887 GCA_038751055.1 Pseudomonadota bacterium
CCTAGCCGCTCCATCCGTAGGGTGCGCCGTGCGCACCACCCGCTTGCTCCAAGGGGAGAGCCATGGACCAGATCATCCTTCAAATCCTGAACGGGCTCGACAAGGGCAGCGCATATGCGCTTATCGCCCTTGGCCTGACGCTCATTTTCGGAACGCTCGGCGTGGTGAATTTCGCCCACGGGGCGCTCTTTATGCTCGGTGCGTTTTGTACTGTCACGCTCAGCCGTTTGCTGAGCCTCTCCCACGAGGTGGTGGACGAGACGCGGACGGACTTCCTCGGCAACCCTCTGAAGGTCGATGTCCCCTACATATACGACTGGTTCGGTGAATCGGCGGGCGCCACCATCATCGATTGGGCGGTTCCGCTCTCCATCATCTTCTCGATCCCGATCATGATCGCGATTGGGGTGGCCATGGAGCGCGGTCTGATCAAGCACTTTTACAAGCGCGAGCATGCGGACCAGATCCTTGTCACGTTCGGTCTTGCCATCGTGCTGCAGGAGATCATCAAGTACTACTTCGGCGCCAACCAGATCCCCGCGCCCGCGCCCGACGCCTTTATCGGCTCGTTCGACTTCGGCGCGGCCATCGGGATGGACCCAGGGTCAATCATCTACCCCTACTGGCGCATCGTGTACTTCCTCTTCTCGATGATTATCATCGCCGCGGTCTTTGCCTTCCTTCAGTTCACCACCTTCGGGATGGTCGTCCGCGCAGGCATGGCGGATCGGGAGACGGTGGGCCTTCTGGGCATCAACATCGACCGCCGCTTCACAATCATGTTCGGCATCGCGGCCGCCGTCGCGGGCCTCGCGGGGGTCATGTACACGCCCATTGTCTCGCCCAACTACCACATGGGCATGGACTTCCTCGTGATCTCATTCGTTGTCGTCGTCGTGGGCGGAATGGGCTCGCTGCCCGGGGCCGTGCTTGCAGGCTTTGTCCTCGGCATCCTGGAAAGCTTTGCCTCCATGCGCGAGGTCATCGAGTTCCTGCCCGGCATCAACCAGGTCGTCATCTACCTGGCCGCCATCATCATTCTGCTTACCCGTCCCCGTGGCCTTCTGGGTCGCAAGGGCGTGATGGAGGACTAATCCATGCTTGGTCTCGACAAGAAAGACTTCACCCTTCTGTCCATCGTGGCGCTCCTCGTCGTCTTTGCGCCGGTGCTTCTGAACCCTTTCCCGGAAGGGTCGGCCATGGCGCAGTTCAACGCGGGCTACCCTGACCTGATGCAGCGGTTCGTGATCTTCGGGATCTTCGCGATCGGGTTCAACATCCTCTTCGGTCTCACGGGCTACCTGTCCTTCGGGCACGCGGCCTTCCTGGGCGCGGGCTCCTACGCGGGGATGTGGATGCTGAAGCTGTTGAGCATGAACGTCATCCCGGCAATCATTTTCTCCACGCTGATTGCGGGCGTCATCTCGCTGGCCATCGGATGGATTTCACTGCGCCGCTCCGGCATCTACTTCTCGATCCTGACGCTGGCCTTTGCACAGATGGCATTCGTCCTCGCGGCGTCTGTTCTGACACCGATCACGGGCGGTGAGACGGGCCTTCAGCCGGCGCTCAACGACCCGCGCGTCCTGCCGGGCTTCCTCGGAGGCGGGTCCGTGACGGCGGATGGCAACATCCCGAAACCGTCTCTCTTCGGGCTCGAAATGAGTTCGAGCCAGGAGATCGCCGTTGGAAACTGGCTCTGGACCCTGAACTGGGGCTACGCGATCTGCGCGATTGTGATGCTGGTGTCCTTCTACATCGCCATCCGTATCTTCCGCTCACCTTTTGGCCTGATGCTCCGCGCGATCAAGTCGAACCAGAACCGGCTCAGCTACACGGGTCTCAATACCCGTCCGTACATGCTGGCCTGCTTCGTGATCTCGGGCATGTATGCCGGTCTTGCCGGTGGCCTCATGGCCGCAATGGACCCCCAGGTGGGTGCGGAGCGGATGCAGTGGACAGCCTCCGGTGAGGTGGTTCTCATGACCATTCTCGGCGGTGTCGGCACCCTCATCGGGCCGGTGCTGGGCGCAGGTCTGATCAAGTACTTCGAAAACATCTTCTCGAAGATCAACAAAGCCACGCTGGAAGTCTGGTTCTCCTTTGCGCCGGACTGGCTGGAAGGGTTCCTCGTCGCGATCGTCTACCCGTTCATCGGCAAGGGCTGGCACCTGACGCTTGGCCTCATGTTCATGGCCGTGATCATCTTCCTGCCCGGCGGTCTCGTCGAAGGTGGCAAGAAAATCGGCAGCTGGGTGCGCGGCAAGCGCGGCAAAGAGGCCCAAAGCGGCCAGGTCGAACCGGCAGAGTAAGGAGCGCAAAACATGGGAATTCTTGAAGTCAAAAATGTCGGCAAGCGCTTCGGCGGCCTGCAGGCCCTGAGCGAAGTGAACCTCAGCGTGAAGGAAAACACCGTTCACGCGATCATCGGGCCCAACGGGGCGGGAAAGTCTACCCTGCTGAACTGTCTCGTGGGCAAACTGATCCCGGATACCGGATCGGTGATGTTCGACGGCAATTCGGTGCTCGGACGCACGCCCCACGAGATCAACCAGATGGGGATCAGCCGGGTCTTTCAAACGCCCGAGATCTTCGGCGACCTCACGGTGCTCGAGAATGTGATGATCGCGTGCTTTGCAAAGCGCGACGGGGCCTACAAGCTCTCCGCCTTTGCAGCGGTGCGCGACGAAGGCGATGTCCGCGACGCGGCGCGCCACATCCTCGAGGATGTCAACATGCTGGAAAAGCAAAGCATGCACGCAGCCTCCCTCTCCCGCGGGGACAAGCGGCGCCTGGAGATGGCCATGTGCCTGAGCCAGCAGCCCCGCCTCCTCCTCCTTGATGAGCCGACCGCAGGGATGGCGCGCGCCGATACCAACAACACGATCGATCTTCTCAAGACGATCAGGGACCGACGCAACATCACGATGTGTATCATCGAACACGACATGCACGTGGTGTTCTCCCTTGCGGAGCGGATCACCGTCCTCGCCCAGGGGACGCCCCTCGTGGAGGAAACACCCGACAACATCAAAGGCCATCCCAAGGTACGCGAAGCCTATCTCGGCGAAGCGCAGGTCTAACCAGCGGCGCCCCGAAATCCGTCACGGATTTCGGTCCGAACTTTTTGAAAGAGTTCGGGCCCCGGGCAAACGGAGGAAACCATGAACCAACCGTTCAATCCAAACGCCAACCACGCGGCCACCGCACCGGCCTACTTCAGCGTCTATGACATGCACGCCTATTACGGTGAGAGCTACATCGTGCAGGGCGTGAGCTTTAACATCCACGAAGGCGAGATCCTCGCCCTCCTCGGGCGCAACGGGGCCGGCAAGACATCGACGCTGCGCGCCATCGCCCGCACCGGCTCCCCCATGGTGACGCAGGGGGAGATCTGGCTCGATCACCAGCCGCTCCATGAGATGGCCTCGCATGAGGCGTCGCAGGCGGGGCTCGGGCTCGTGCCGGAAGATCGGCGCATCATTCCGGGCCTCACGGTGGAAGAGAACCTGCAACTCGCGCAGATCGCCCCACCCAAGGGCTGGAGCCTCGACCGGGTCTACGATCTTTTCCCCCGGTTGGGTGAGCGCCGGAAGCAAGAGGGGGTGACGCTGTCGGGCGGCGAACAGCAGATGCTGTCCATCGCGCGCGCGCTCTGCCGGGACATCAAGGTGCTCCTGCTCGATGAACCCTATGAGGGCCTCGCCCCCGTCATCGTGCAGGAAATCGCCAAGACGCTGGGCCATATCCGCGACCAGGGCATCACCACGGTCATCGTGGAGCAGAATGCCGTCGCGGCCCTGAAGCTCGCGGACCGGGCCGTGATCCTCGACACC
Source organism: Pseudomonadota bacterium (assembly GCA_038751055.1). Classification (GTDB taxonomy): domain Bacteria; phylum Pseudomonadota; class Alphaproteobacteria; order Rhodobacterales; family Rhodobacteraceae; genus Shimia_B. Next base: position 3,837 of record JBCDGS010000022.1, read on the forward strand.
GGGACAGTCGTCTATGACGGCTCTGCCCAAGAGGTGCTCGACGACGAAAAGCTCCGCGCCGAATACCTGGCCATCTGACCCTTGTCGGGGCCCGCGCACAGGCGGGCCTCGCGACACGACATCAAAGGACCGCCGCCATGCTGGATGAGAGCAAGAAGACCTTCGCCCCCTCCCCCGATTTCGCCTCGAAGGCCCATGCAAATGAGGCCACCTATGACGAGATGTACGCCGCCTCTATCGCCGACCCGGACGCATTCTGGGCAGAGCACGGCAAGCGGATCGATTGGATCAAACCCTTCACGAAGGTGAAGAACTCCAGCTACGCGCATCCCGATGTCTCCATCAAATGGTTCGAAGACGGGACGCTCAATGTCGCCGCGAACTGTATCGACCGGCACCTTGAGACGCGCGGCGACCAGACAGCGATCATCTGGGAAGCCGACGACCCCAATCTATCCAAGCACATCACCTATCGAGAGCTGCATGAGCAGGTTTGCAAGCTGTCAAATGTCTACAAGTCCCTTGGCGTCGGCAAAGGCGACCGGGTGATCCTTTACATGCCGATGATCCCGGAAGCGGCCTACGCGATGCTCGCCTGCGCGCGCATCGGCGCGATCCATTCCATCGTCTTCGGCGGGTTCTCCCCCGACGCGCTCGCCGCGCGTATCCAGGGCTGCGAGGCCTCCCTCGTTGTCACGGCGGATCAGGCCCCGCGCGGCGGGAAGAACACGCCTCTCAAGGCCAATGCCGACAAGGCGATGGAGACCTGCGGCGACGTGCCCATGCTCGTGGTGGAGCGGACGGGCGGCGGCCCGGGAATGAAGGACGGCCGCGACCACTCCTACAGCGCCCTCATGGCAACGGCTTCTCCCGACTGCCCGGCCGAGGAAATGGCCGCCGAGGACCCGCTGTTCATTCTTTACACATCGGGCTCGACGGGTATGCCCAAGGGCGTGCAGCACTGCACGGGCGGCTACCTCGTCTACGCGGCGATGACACATGAATATACGTTCGATTACCATGACGGCGACATCTTCTGGTGCACGGCCGATGTGGGCTGGGTCACCGGGCACAGCTACATCGTCTACGGGCCGCTCGCGAATGGCGCGACGACGCTCATGTTCGAAGGCGTGCCGACCTACCCCGATGCCGGGCGTTTCTGGGCGGTCTGCGAGAAGCACAAGGTCAACCAGTTCTACACCGCGCCCACAGCCATCCGTGCGCTGATGGGTCAGGGCGACAGCTTTGTCGAAGGCTATGACCTGAGCGAGCTGCGGCTCCTCGGCACTGTGGGTGAGCCGATCAATCCCGAAGCGTGGACGTGGTACTACCACGTCGTCGGCAAGGGCCGGTGCCCCATCGTCGATACCTGGTGGCAAACGGAAACGGGCGGCCACATGATGACCCCCCTGCCCGGCGCCCATGCAACCAAGCCCGGCTCTGCCATGAAGCCGTTCTTCGGCGTCAAGCCAGTCGTCCTCGAACCCACCACGGGTGAGGTGATCGAAGGTGACGGCGTAGAGGGCGTGCTCTGCATCGCCGATAGCTGGCCCGGTCAAATGCGGACGGTGTATGGCGACCATGAGCGCTTTGTGAAAACCTACTTTTCCGACTACAAGGGCTACTACTTCGCCGGTGACGGATGCCGCCGCGACGAAGATGGGGATTACTGGATTACCGGGCGCGTGGACGACGTCATCAACGTCTCCGGCCACCGCATGGGTACGGCAGAGGTCGAATCCGCCCTCGTCGCGCATCCCAAGGTGAGCGAGGCCGCCACAGTGGGTTACCCGCACGACATCAAGGGCCAGGGCATCTACTGCTATGTCACGCTGATGGCCGGAGAGGAGCCGAGCGATGAGCTTCGCGCAGAGCTGCAGACCTGGGTGCGCAAGGAAATCGGACCCATCGCCAAGCCTGACCTGATCCAATGGGCCCCAGGGCTTCCGAAGACGCGGTCGGGCAAGATCATGCGCCGTATCCTGCGCAAGATCGCCGAGAATGACTTCGGATCCCTCGGGGACACGTCTACTCTGGCGGACCCTGCTGTCGTCGACGATCTGATCGAAAACCGGCAGAACCGTTAGAAAACGGCCAACAAAATTGCGGCGCTGTCCGATTTTTCGGGCAGCGCACGTGATTCAAGCGCCTCCCCTTTCCCTTGCGCCACGCTTGTTCTATGACGCCGCGACAGCCAATTTGAGCTTAAGGCATTCAAGGTACCGCGAGGGGAAATGACTAAGAAGAACCATGACGGAGACGTCGCCTTTATTCGCGCGCTCGCGGAGCTCTTGAAGGAAAACGACCTGACCGAACTTGAGGTCAATCGCGAGTACGGCGAAGATGATAGCCTCAACGTCCGTGTGAGCCGCGCCATGGCCGCTGCACCTGTGGCCGCCGCAGCTCCGGTCGCATATTCGGCAGCCCCTGCGGCCGCGCCGGCCCCAGCAGCAGACACCGCAGCGCTGGCCCCTGCGCCATCTGACGATCCTGCAGCCCATCCCGGGGCTGTCACGTCCCCGATGGTCGGGACGGCTTACATGCAATCTGAACCCGGGGCTCCGGCCTTCGTGAGCCAGGGCAAGCAGGTAACTGAGGGGGAAACGATCCTCATCATCGAGGCCATGAAAACCATGAACCAGATCCCCGCGCCGCGCTCTGGCACGGTCACACGGATCCTTGTGGATGACGGCGCGCCCGTGGAATACGGCGCAGTCTTGATGATCATCGAGTGATGTTTCGCAAGATCCTGATCGCGAACCGGGGTGAGATCGCGCTCCGTGTTATTCGAGCCTGTCGGGAGATGGGCATTTCATCAGTGGCGGTGCATTCCACTGCCGACGCGGATGCGATGCATGTGCGGATGGCCGATGAAGCGATCTGTATCGGCCCCGCCCCCGGCCCGACAAGCTACCTGAATGTGGCGGCGATCATCTCGGCGGCCGAGATCACCGGCGCCGACGCAATCCACCCGGGCTACGGCTTCCTGAGTGAAAACGAAGGGTTCGCGCAGGCGCTGGAGGATCATGGCATCACGTTCATCGGCCCCACGGCCGAACATATCCGCGTCATGGGTGACAAGATCACGGCCAAGGATACGATGAAGGAACTGGGCGTGCCCTGCGTGCCCGGCTCTGACGGCGGCGTCCCGGACGTAGCAGCCGCGCTGAAGGTTGGTGAAGAGGCGGGCTACCCGGTCATTGTGAAAGCCACGGCTGGCGGCGGCGGGCGCGGCATGAAGGTCGCGAAATCGTCGGAAGATCTCGAAACAGCGTTCCGCACCGCGCGCTCCGAGGCCAAGAACGCCTTCGGCAACGACGAAGTGTACATCGAAAAGTACCTGACCACGCCCCGACACATCGAAATTCAGGTTTTCGGCGATGGCAAAGGCAATGCCGTGCACCTGGGAGAGCGGGATTGCTCGCTCCAGCGCCGCCACCAGAAAGTGTTCGAGGAAGCCCCCGGCCCCGCCATCAGCCCCGAGGAACGCGCCGCCATCGGCAAGACATGCGCCGACGCGGTAGCCAAGATCAACTACATCGGCGCAGGCACGATCGAGTTCCTTTACGAGAAGGGCCAGTTCTACTTCATCGAGATGAACACGCGTCTTCAGGTCGAACACCCTGTCACCGAGGCCATATTCGGCGTCGATCTCGTGCGCGAACAAATCCGCGTGGCCGAGGGGCAGCCGCTGTCGTTCAACCAGGACGATCTCAAGATCAATGGCCACGCCATCGAGGTGCGCATCAACGCAGAGACCTTCCCGGGCTTTGCCCCGCGTCCCGGACGGATCACCCAGTACCATGCGCCCGGCGGGCTTGGCGTGCGCATGGATAGCGCGCTCTATGCCGGGTACTCGATCCCACCCCACTATGACTCGCTCATTGGCAAGCTCATCGTGCATGGCCGCGACCGGCCCGAGGCGCTGGCCCGCCTCAATCGCGCCTTGGGAGAGCTGATCGTGGACGGGGTCGAAACGACGGTCCCCCTCTTTCACGCGCTCTTGGCAGAGGATGACATCCACGCTGGAGACTACACGATCCATTGGCTGGAAAGCTGGTTGGAAACGCTCGACACGGCCTAGTCGCTTTCTGCGCGAAAGTGGTCTAGTGTTTCCACGTTCGCAACGATCCATAGCACCATGCGTGACGACGTCCTTCTGACGCCGGAGCTTTTGCTCAGGGCCTACCAGGCTGGCATCTTCCCGATGTCAGAAGCGCGCCATTCCGAGACCCTTTTCTGGGTCGATCCGGAACGGCGCGGGGTGATCCCCTTGGACAATCTTCATATCTCGCGATCCCTGCGGCGGGCGATCCGTCGGGCGGATTATGACATCCGTATCAACACTGACTTTGCGGGCGTGCTGGAAGGCTGCGCAAATAGGGCGGAAACCTGGATCAACGACGAGCTGCAGCAGCTCTACCAGAGCTTGCACGCAACGCGGCGCGCCCATTCCATCGAGATCTGGCAGGGAGACCGCCTTGCCGGCGGAATCTTCGGTGTCGCCATCGGCGGCGCCTTTTTCGGTGAAAGCATGTTCAGCGCGCGGACGAACGGGTCCAAAATTGCGATGGTCTACCTCGTGGACCGTTTGCGTGAGACGGGCTTTGGGCTCTTTGACACGCAGTTCATCACCGAGCATCTGGCGTCGCTTGGCGCGGTTGAAATCACGCGCTCGGATTACCGCCACATGCTTGCCGCGGCCCTGCGCCTCGACGCTGATTTCACGCGCGATTACGGCAGCTTACGGCCTCAGGACGTTCTGCAGCGGATGACCCAGACGTCATAGCGCGGGTGATCAAGGGCATTGAGCGCGGGCGAGGATGCAATCATCCAGCCGGAAAAGATTTGCGCTTCTGCGCTCCGGTCCTCGATCTCGAGAAAGGCATAGGCGTCACCTGAGGGATTTCCCGTCGGGTAGCGGCATTCGGCGAGGGCAATGTCGATCTGCCCCAGACGCGCGGTCTGGCCCACGAACATCTGCACGTCCTCAAGCTGGCCTGTCACCTTGTCGAGCAGGCGGATCGTTGCGCCCTGGGCGGTTGTGGCTTCCTGCGCGGCAGCAGGAACCCCAAGGAGAAGCGCGGCCAGAAACGCCCTCATTCGCTTCCGCCCACAAATCGCAGCAGCAGATTGATCAGACTGACAGAACTTTGGGTGTCCACGATTTCATCCCCTGCGGCGAGTGAGAAAGGCGATCCACCGGGTTGAATTTCAACGAAATTCCCGCCGAGAAGCCCCTCGGACGAGATGAGCGCCGTACTGTCATCCGGCAATTCGAAATCCTGCGCCACTGTGAAGGTGACATCGGCGCGGAAACTGGCGGGATTGAGTTCCATTTCCGTGACAGAGCCGATTTTGACGCCCGCCATGCGCACATCCGTCCCCACGGTAATGCCCTCAACAGAGGTAAACGACGCAACAAGCGGATAGGCGTCCCGCGCAGCAGAGCTCCCCCCGCTGGTCGCAAAGAAAACAAAGCCCGCAGCGACTGCGAGGACGAGGGCACCGGTGATGACTTCAATCCAGTTCTCGCGCATCGGTCGTCCCCTTCAGCCTTCCTGCCCGGTCGGAGGTGTTCTTCTATCGAGGAAGGGGCGCGGCACGCATTGTGCAATCGACAAGATGCCCAATGCGTGGCCCGCAGGGCTCACCCCGCTTCGGCCGGTTCCTTGCCAGCGTCGGCATGAATCATGAGCGGCTGCGCTTCGGAGGCCACGGCCTCCTCGTTCACGACCACTTCGGTGACGCTCTCAAGCCCCGGAAGATCGAACATGGTGTCAAGAAGGATCCCCTCAAGAATGGATCGCAGGCCGCGCGCCCCGGTTTTGCGTTCGATGGCCTTCCGGGCAATCGCCGTCAGAGCATCTTCCGTGAAGGTGAGCGTGGTATCTTCCAGCTCAAACAGTCGCTGATACTGTTTCACGAGGGCATTCTTCGGCTCCGTGAGGATGGTCACCAGCGCGTCTTCGTCGAGGTCTTCAAGCGTCGCGATCACCGGCAGGCGACCGACGAATTCCGGGATCAGACCGAACTTGAGAAGGTCCTCCGGCTCCAGCTCGCTAAAGAGCTGGCCTGTGCCGCGCTCATCATTGTCTTTGACGTCAGCGCCAAAGCCGATGGATGTGCCTTTGCCGCGCTGGGCGATGATCCGGTCGAGGCCCGCGAAGGCCCCACCAACGATGAAGAGGATGTTGGTGGTGTCCACTTGCAGGAATTCCTGCTGGGGATGCTTCCGGCCGCCTTGTGGCGGCACCGATGCGACGGTGCCTTCCATGATCTTCAAAAGCGCCTGCTGAACGCCCTCGCCCGAGACATCGCGGGTGATCGAAGGATTGTCGGACTTGCGTGTGATCTTGTCGACTTCGTCGATGTAGACAATGCCGCGCTGCGCGCGTTCGACATTGTATTCGGACGCCTGCAGAAGCTTCAAGATGATGTTTTCCACGTCTTCGCCGACGTAGCCCGCTTCGGTGAGCGTGGTGGCATCGGCCATGGTGAACGGCACGTCGAGGATGCGCGCCAGCGTCTGCGCCAGCAGGGTCTTGCCGCAGCCCGTAGGTCCGACGAGCATGATGTTGGATTTCGACAGCTCAATGTCAGTGCCCTTCTGGGCGTGGTTCAGGCGCTTGTAGTGATTATGGACGGCCACCGACAGCACGCGCTTGGCGTGGCCCTGTCCGATGACGTAGTCATCCAGGACTTCGCAGATTTCCTTGGGCGTCGGGACGCCATCAGCGCTCTTGAGACCGGAGGATTTCGTCTCCTCACGGATGATGTCCATGCATAGCTCGACGCATTCATCGCAGATGAACACCGTGGGCCCCGCAATGAGCTTGCGCACCTCATGCTGCGACTTGCCGCAGAAGCTGCAATAGAGGGTGTTTTTGCCATCGCCTGAATTGTTTGCCATCGCTCTCAACCTTCTGGCCCGGGTGTCGCTAAACAGCGGGGCCGTGATACTGTGCCTACCCGTTCCGCCCACACTAGGGCACGGGCCCGATGGTCACAACGCGAAAATAATCCCGTATTGGTGACCAATTGCTTAACGAATTTCAAACATCACAGGAAAACTCCGACGAACCAGATCCGGGAAATTCGCGCCAATGCCCCGCCAGAAGTCGACCTCCGTCACAGACGTGCGATCTTGCGAACCAACAGGGACCCATACCTAGGGACGTAAAATCGGATTGAAAGTGCCGACCCGCCCGCTCGGGCCGGGACGCGGTTGGCGTGCTGCTTCGCGGCCAGCCTAAATCACCAAATGCACGTCGGGCCCGAGCTGCGTGAGCCTCGGCCATTCGCTCTTCAGCGTCGGTAGCCGTCCCGCGATGGGCCCGACAAGACTTAGAAATCGGCAATGCCTTTAGCGCGACGCCCGCAAAGCATCATGTATTCATGACGTCCCGGACTTACGACAGGGCATTGGACGACGCGCTTCTGCCCAAAGCACCCCGCTCTATGCAAGGGTTGCGAATGTCGCCGCCGGCGCGTCCGGCGGTCGCGTGTTGACCGTGCCAGGCTACGGGGAAGATGCCCCCTATTCCTCGTCGTCGCCTTTCGCGCGGTTCTCGACGATTTCGTCGACGTGGCCCCAATCCTTGGCTTCCTCTGGCGTCATCCATTTGTCGCGGTCGAGAGCCTTCTCAACCTCTTCCTGGGACTGACCCGTGTGCTTCACGTAAAGCTTGTACATCTGCTCGCGCGTGCGTTCGATGTGGTTCGCGCGGATCAGGATGTCAGAGGCCATACCCTGCGCGCCGCCGGAAGGCTGGTGCACCATCACCTCGGAATTCGGCAGTGCGAACCGCATCCCCGGCTCCCCGCCTACGGCAATGACAGACCCCATGGACGCTGCCATCCCGCAGATGAGCGTGGAGACCTTTGGGCGGATATACTGCATGGTGTCATAGATGCTCATCCCCGAATGAACAGCGCCGCCGGGGCTGTTGACGTACATCGAGATCTCTTTCTTCGGGTTCTCCGCTTCGAGATGCAGCAGCTGCGCCACGATGAGCTGGCTCATGCCGTCGTGGATCGGGCCGTTCACGAAAACGATCCGCTCCTTCAGAAGGCGCGAGAAAATGTCATAGGCTCGTTCCCCACGGGACGTCTGTTCGACGACCATCGGGACGAGGTTCATGTAGGTTTCAACGGGGTCTTGCATGGCTGCCTCGATTTTGCGCGGCCCTCTTAGCGGGCGGATGTCAACAGAGTCTTAGTGTCGGGTCTGGGGGGCCACAAGGGGCGGCCCGGAATTGCTATGGCGGGCGCGGCTGCCCGACGATCGCCCAATAGGTAAGCCATGACTTACGTAGTGTTGCAAGCAGATACCTGCCATGCTATCAGTAAGGCGTGACTTACGAACCAATCTTCACCGCCCTTTCAGATCCAACGCGTCGCGCGCTTCTCGATGCGCTCCGTGAGGGCCCTGTGAGTGTCAAATCCCTCGCCGACCCCCTGCCCATGTCGCGCCCGGCCGTGTCCCAGCACCTCAAGGTGCTTCGCGACGCGGGGCTCGTGCGGTCAGAGGCGCAGGGAACGAACCGTCTTTACAGGATCGACCCGACAGGCCTCGCCGCGCTGCGCGGCTGGCTTGACGGAATGTGGGACGACGCGCTGGGCGCCTTTGCCCAGGAAGCCCACCGTCAGGCGAAAGGAAAACTGCCATGACAGACCCCATCCGAAAATCTGTGGACGTCCCGTTGTCGCCTGACGACGCCTTCACATTGTTCACCAAAAAGATCGACACCTGGTGGCCGCTGGAGACCAAAGGTGTTTCCGTCAGCCGCGGCCTTCCGGCCTCCAAGGAGATCCGCGTTGAAGGCCATGAAGGCGGCAAGGTCGTCGAGATCCTTTCCACGGGCGAAGAGGCCTTGTGGGGCCGGATCCTCGAATGGACTCCGGGGCGGTCATTTCGCATGACGTGGCAGCCGGGACGAACGGCGGACCTACCCACCGAGGTTGAGGTCACTTTCACACCGATCGGCAATGGCTGTCGGGTCGAACTCGTCCATTCGGGCTTTGATGCCTATGAGAACGGTGCAGACATTAGGACCATGTACAACGACGGATGGGGTGTGCTTGTCGGCACCCTCTTCGCGCGCGCGGCACAGGGAACCGTGACGGCCTGACGTCCCACTGGTCGAGGACGGGCGACCCCGGCGGCCTCCCGGCCCGGCAAAAATGTCGAGGGCAGGTCTTGCGCTCTGCCAGTGGGCACTAGCTCCAGCCCATGATGACGTTCACGCCGACCCGCACCGCCGCACTCGAGCGCCTGAATGCCTTCCTACCGAAGGCCGGACGCGACTATGCCGCCAAGCGCAACTATGACATTCCTGGGCATCCCCATGTCTCGGCCCTGTCGCCCTACATCCGCCATCGCGCGCTGACGGAAGCCGAGGTCCTCGACGCGACCCTTGCCCGCTTCGCGCCATCCACGGCTGAAAAGTTCATCCAGGAAGTTTACTGGCGCACGTACTGGAAGGGCTGGCTAGAGCTCCGCCCCGAGGTTTGGGACCGCTATCAGCACGACCTGGAAGAAGACGTCGCGGCCCTCGACAAAGACCGTGCGCTGCGCCGCGCGTGGCAAGACGCGTGCGATGGCGAAACAGGGATCGACTGCTTTGACTACTGGGCCAACCAGCTGACGGATACGGGATATCTGCACAATCACGCGCGCATGTGGTTCGCCTCTATCTGGGTTTTCACCCTCGGTTTGCCATGGACGCTTGGGGCGGACTTCTTCCTGCGTCACCTCCTCGACGGGGATCCGGCATCGAATACGCTGGGCTGGCGCTGGGTGGCCGGCATCCAGACCCGTGGCCGGGTCTACGCCGCCAAGGCCGACAACATTTCCCGCTATACCGAAGGCAGGTTCAAACCGGAGGGCCTCGAGAAAAATCCCCAGCCCCTCGACGACGCGCCGTTCGGGCCGCCGGGCCCGGTCCCGCTGACAGACCCCGCCGACACCGGCAAGAGCACGGCGATCCTTATCCATTGGGAAGATCTGAGCCCTACTGCCCTCATGCGCTCTGATCATGCGGAGGTCGTTGTGCTCAAACCCTTCGACCATGGGAGCCCGCTCGAGCCCGCCGAGCGTGTATTGGCGTTTCGCGAGGGTCTCACAGATGACGCGGCCCAGCGTTATGGGGCCTCCGATGCCCCACGCATTCTTTCGTCCGACCTTGCCTCCTGGGCGGAGCGCAAGGGGATCGAGCAGATCGTGACGGCCCATGCCCCGGTCGGCCCCATTGCAACGGAACTCGCCCAAGCCGAGCGCAGTCTCTCCCAGCGCGGGATCGCGCTCAGGCGTCAGATGCGCGCCTTCGATGCGGAAGCGTGGCCCCATGCCACGAAGGGCTTTTTCAAGTTCAAGGAAAAGATCCCGAGCTTTCTGAAATCCCGGCAAGCGGCCAAAGCCGCCTGAGACGTCCCATGCCGCACGTCCTGATCACCGGCGCGTCTGACGGCATCGGCAGAGCCCTCGTGAACGTCTATGCTGAGCAAGGCTGGGCGATCACCGCCACTGGCCGCCGCCCGCGAGAAGCCCTGGAAAACCCCATGACGTGCCCCTACGTGCCGTGCGATCTGACAGAAGACATGGCACCTGTGCTAGACGCTTTACCGCCCCGGCTGGATCTGGCGATCCTGAATGCCGGGCTTGGGAAAGTGGGGCCGCCAGAGGCACATTCTGCCGAGGACATCGCGCAGATGATCGCCCTCAACGTGACAGCGCCGCTGCTTCTGGCTCAAAAGCTCATGCCGCGGATGGAGGGCGGCGCGATGGCCTTCATCGGATCGACGGCCGCGCGGGGGGCGCATCGGGACTTTTCGGTCTATGCGGCGACGAAAGCAGCTTTGGCAGGGGCAACGCGGAGCCTTGCATTGGAATGGCAGGGCCGCGTGCAGGTCCTCACGCTTCATCCCGGACCCACAGCGACTGGCATGCATGACAAGGCGGGCCTGGGGAACCTCGCAGCGCGGCGCTTATTCACGGCACCAGACATCGTGGCCGAAACGCTGGCGGGGGCCATCGCGCGCGGAAAGAACAGACGCCTTGGCCCGGGCTACATGCTGCGGCACGCGCTTCGCGGAGCGCGCCGATGACAACGATCATCACCGGCGCTGCGCAGGGTCTGGGCCGAGCACTGGCACTCGCCCTTCATGCCGAGGGGGCAACCGTCCTCGCCGTCGACCGCGACGAGGGCGGCTTGGACAGCCTGCCCTGCAAGACGCTCCATCTTGACCTGACGCATGATGACGCCCCCGCGGCACTAGCCGCCCACGCGCCGATTGCCTGCATCATTCACTCGGCCGGCATCTCTGGCACGGGTCCGTTCGAAGCGATCCCCGCCGACCACCACGCGCGTATCCTGGCCCTGAACCTCACAGCGCCGATGCGCATCACCTGCGCCCTCCTCGCGGCGGACGCCATGGCGCCTGACGGCATCCATGCCTTCGTGGGATCGCTGTCCACCTTCACCGGCTATCCCGGTGCCGTCTCCTACGCGGCCTCGAAAGACGGCCTTGCGAGCTTTGCGAGGAGCCTCGCGAAAGCCCTTCCAAAGGGTCAGCACGCGGCGTGCATCTTCCCGGGCCCCATGGCCACCGACCACGCCGCCCGCTACGCGCCTGACAATACGGACAAGACCGTCGCCGCGCGCCAAAACGTAGAGGACACCGCCCGGATCATCCTTAAGGGCCTCGCCGCGCGGCGCCGGATCATCATACCCGGCGGCAAGGCGACGTTCATGGCACGCATGGGACAGATAGCACCGGGTCTCACGGGCAAAGTCCTGCGCAAAGGCCTCTACGAAAAGCTCACCGAACCGAGATTATAGCGCGACACGGGTCGGTGGGCGGGCGCCTTTGACGCCTGCAGCGTCAAACAGAGCCGCGCGCCGGGCTCAGAACAATCGGCTGCCCGTGAGGCGTGGCCCGGGCTGCGGCGTGCCAGGCGGTCGTCATGTCGGCCATGTCCGCCACCGTTGCCGCGCCGATATCGACCATGAAGGCCTCGAGCGCGCGCAGCCATGCCCGGTAGTAAGCCTCATTTCCAGTCTCAGTGACCGACGCGAGCTCTGCGCCAAACCGCGTGGCCCAGTCTGACCAATGAAAGGCCCCTGCTTCATTGAGCGCCACAGTCATCCCGAAAAGCTGCGCCTGCCAGGGCGCCTCGAAGGGCCGCTCCGGTTTACGCATCACCTAGACAGCCCTCAGATAGGGCTCGAACGCGTCGATCGTGACGTCGGTACCGGGCTCGGCCCCGACCCCCCAAAGCTCTTCGCCGGTGAACGTCACCCCATAGAGCCAGCACGGGGCCTCGCCCACAAAACGGGCATTGCTGTCCGGGAAGACGTGAAAGCCGCGGATCCCCGTCACGATACCCTCCCGACCCATGGCGTATGTCGGCAATCGGGTGTGACCACGCACGAGGCCACGGCGCAGCCTGACACGGTCTCCAACAGCGAAGGCCGCGGGGCCCGCGCCCGAGCGGTCCACCGGACCACCGGCGGACAGGACGGCGAAGACCGCACCAGCATCAAGCCTGCGGTCAGGCCGCAAACCGGGCGTTTGGGCTTGGCCGGACACACGCTCCTCACGGCTCACCTCGCCATGGGCCTCCAAAAGGCCCTCAAGGGCGGTCAGCCAGATGTCGTAGTAGGATGCGCTCAGATAAAAGGCTGGCGGCAAGCATTCCCGCGCGTGCCGGCTCGCATCGAGGTTCCAGTGTCCAAGGACCCCCGCGCAGAGCGTGAGGCCTAGGGCCCGTCCCTCCCAATCCGCATGAAAAACCGGCTCGTCCGCCTCGACGACCACAGGGCCAAAGCCCGCGCGTCCGCCGAGGTCGTGGGGCCCGTTCACGCGCCCGGCTCCAACGCGAGCCCCGTGCCGATCATGCTCTCGCGCGTGACAAGGGCTGCGAGCGCGTGTTCCTCCCAGTCCTCGGTTCCGGCCGGGCGTTCGGGGATCACAAGGTAGCGGACCTCTGCCGTCGAGTCCCACACTTTAACGCGGGTATCCTCGGGCAACGCCACGCCAAACTCGCGCAGGACCGTGCGCGGTTCAGACACCGCCCGCGCGCGGTAGGGAGGTGATTTGTACCAGACCGGAGGCAACCCCAGAACCGCCCACGGATAGCAGGAGCAGAGCGTGCAGACGACGAGGTTATGTACCCCCTCCCCGTTCCAGAGCACCTCCATGTGCTCTGCCTGCCGACCATGAAAGCCCATCGCGGCAATGGTCGCCGTGGCGTCCTTGCGCAGGGCTGCGGCAAAGGCGGGATCGCTCCAGGCCCGCGCAACGACCTGCGCTCCGTTCCGGGGGCCCACTTTCTCGGCGTAGGTCTCAATGATTGCATCAATGGCTGCGGGATCAACGAGGCCTTTCTCAACCAGGATGCTTTCTAGCGCGCGCGTTCGCGCCTCAACGTCGCTGAGCTCGTTGTCGTGATGGTGGTCGGGGGCGTGATCGTGCATAGCCGCAGCATGGCCCGACGTCGCGACACGGGCAAGCCCAAGCCGAGCCCGGAGCAAGCCCGGTGCGAACGCAGCGGTAGGCCATGCCCAACCTCGTCCGATCCGAAGCGCCCCAGAAGCCGCGCCGTCAGCCGGGCGCCGGCAAACCGAGAGCCGCGCGCCCTTCCGGTGTCTTCAAAGAGAAATCGCCCCCTGCGTGGGTGGCACCATCTGGTCCACAGAGATACTCTATAGCCTTCGCAACCCATTCCGGCGGGATGTGGACACCCGGATCGAGCTGGCTCACTGGGTTGATGCCGGAGGCCTTGATCTGCACCTGCATCTCCGTTGCGACCGTCCCGGGAGAGAGGCCCACCACCGTGATGCCACGGTCGCCGTGCTCCTTATGCCCACATTTCGTCAAAGACAGTACCGCCGCCTTGGTAGCGCAGTAATGCGACCAACCTTCCAGCGCCCCCGTCGCAGCCCCCGAGGAGATGTTTATGATTGTCCCGGACCCGGCCATTGCGGGAATGGCGAAGCGCATGCCGTAGTAAACACCTTTCAGGTTCACATCCACGATCTTCGACCATGCGTCCGGGTCGCTTTCTTCCAGGCGCGAGATCGGGTCGATGAGACCCGCGTTGTTCACCAGGACATCGAGGCCGCCAAACGCCTCCACAGCGCGGGCAATGAGCGCCTCGGTCTCCCCGGCATCGGCGACGTCGCAGGACTGCGCAATGGCCTGCCCGCCAACCTGTCTGATTTCCGCCGCGATCTTCTCGATCGCACCCGTTGACCGCGCAGCCAACACCACATGCGCGCCTTCTGCCGCAAGGTGCCGCGCGGCCGCCTCTCCGATGCCGCGGCTTGCGCCTGTGATGATGATGGTCTTCTTCGCAACGCTCATGGCATGTCCTTTCCCCGCGGAGCCCGGCGCAGAGCGCACCGAGCCCTCGCAACAGTAGCGGCAGCGCAGCGCGCGACCAAGATCCCCCGCGCCATAGGCTCTCCGGCACAGCGGGAGCGTTGTCACAGCTCGGCACCGTCGCGAAACTCATTCCAGTGGAGCACCGCGCGTGCGCCCAGGGTCCCAAGGCGCTTTTGGGGGCAGCAGCCTGGGAGGGGCCTCCGCCAAGACCTGCCTTACAATGTCGGAGGGTTTGCCAGAGGCAGCCTCTGCCGCCACCAGGCCAGAGAAAAGACCGCGCACAGTGCCGAGGCCATGCGCCGAGCGAGGTCCATGGCGTGCCGGTTGGCGGCAATCTGTGCGCGATCGCGATCTATCGCTCCACCGTAGGCCTCGCTGGTCAGGTCATGGGGCAGGTCAATCAAACAGCCGGAATTGCGCCTGGCGGGCCCCGCACCCACCCTCGACGCCTCGAGGAGACCAATCTGGTCCGTGGGATGAAGCACTGTCAGGTGCCTAACCGCGCGCTGCCCTGCAAAACCGGCACCGATGACGATCCAGTCGGCGTCCTCGTCACCCTCGAGCGCCGCCCTGGGATCACGCGCGGGCAAAAGCGCGTCCTACCCTGCTGGGCCCTGGTCCCTTGGCAAACGCCGTGCGCGAAAGCTCCCCTTCATCTTTCTAGAAATACCTCCCCCCGGGAGGGCCGCCGGAGGCTCCCGCTCCCGGCCGCCCGAACTCATGATCCTGATTGAGTGCTTCGACTGCGGGGATTTCGCGCTCCTGTCGCGCGATGTCGTCCCGCAGCGCCTTGTCGGTGCCGGCGTCGAGCCACGGTTCTTTATGTTCTTTCAGCAGCTGCGCGTATGCGCTAATGTATGTTCATCCACTTCTGCGGACCCCTTTGCCTGCCACTTCCCAAGAGAGTTGCTGTCGAAGAGCTCCTGCACGGAGCAAGGCATCCCCGCCTCATTCCATCCCGCCATGTGCCAGATGCAAGTGCAGGCCGCGTTCACTTTCTCCACCTGCTCGGTGTCCATGACTTCGGTCAGCGGCAAACCACGCTTGAGCGCTGACAGCATGCTAAAGTTCCGCGCCTCCCGCGCAGTCCTTCGCGCGGATCGGCCTTTGCGACCGGTCATGACCTTCATTCCTTACCTCCCAGATTGCGGCGCACGGGCCAGCGCTGTATCTGGCGAACGCCATGGCAGATCACCCGCTCCACCCTTTGCGCTTTCCGCGCTCTCAACCCCGGTTGAGCATGCGTCAGCGCCTGAATGCGTTGGCGCGCAACTGGCTGCCGCTTATCCCGACCGAGCTTTTCGAGGAGTTCACGGTGACGCGACGCTTCGGCTTTGGTCGGGCGCACTTCATCGCGGACCCAGACCTCATTCGTGAGATCCTTCGCGATACCGAGACCTATGAGCGCCCGCGCACGATCAAGGAGGTGTTCGAGCCCCTCACCGACGACAGCGTCCTTTTTGCCAACAAGGCCCATCGCGACCGGCTGAACGCGCTCACGCTAAACGCCTTCGCGCTCAAGCATGTACGGGACGCTGCGCCTGCCATGGAGGCCGAGGCCGCTCGGACGGCAACCCAGATCGCGACAATGGAAGACGTTCCGGCCATTTCGGGCGCGCTCTCCCACCTTGTGCAGCACGCGATGACGGAGTTTTTATTCTCGGACGCCGAGGCGTTTGAGCCTGCCGTCGTGGACGACGCGATCGCGGCGTTCAGCGACATCACATCGGCGCGCGACCTGCTGCGGCTGTCGTCCCTGATGCCAAAGCGCTGGCGCATCAATCAACGACCTGCGGTTCAGCGGTTCAAGGACGAAGTGGACGGGCTGATCGCCCATCGGCGCGGGGCCAGTGATGGCGGTGACGCTCTGGCGCGGCTCTTGCAGCTGGAAGAGCTTTTCGACGATGAGCAGATCCGCGGCGCGGTGCTCACGTCCTATTATGCCGGGCGAAAGACGACGGCGCTCGCGATTGCCTGGGCGCTTTACCTGCTGGCGGTGGATCAGACGGCACAGACCCGTGTCCGGGAAGAAGCGGAGGCGGGCAGCATTGACTATGCGCGCCTCGTCATCGACGAAGCCTTGCGCCTTTATCCCCCGCTCGCAGCGATCCCGCGACGGGCGGCCAAGAAAGCGCGGCTGGGGCCGTTGCAGATCCGGCGTGGCGACGCTGTGCTGGTGCCCGTTCACGTGGTTCACCGTCACGAACGCCTGTGGGAGCGACCCAACGACTTTGTGCCGGAACGTTTCGCCGCGAAAGGCTCCAAGATTGCCTACCAGTACCTCGCCTTCGGCGGAGGCGAGCGTTACTGCCCCGGTGCGGCTTTCGCCACGCAACTTGCAGCCGTCGCCGTGGCTCGGCTGGTCCGCGAATACGCGTTCTCGCTGCCAAAGGACTGGTCGCCCCAAGTCGTCTTCATGCTGACGCTGCGCGTGAAGGGCGGGATGAAGCTCGTCGTTAAGCGCCACGGCACCTAGCCCATATCATCGCCGTCTTTCGGATCGGTCAGATCGATCCAGAACATCTTGGATCCCGCACGGACATTCGTGTATTCGCCGTAACGTCAGAGGCTTGCGGACCGTATATCGTGTCTCCTACAAGCTCAATCGCTTCGCCGTCAGAGGCAACCGCGATCAGATTGAGCACGGGGCCAAAGATCTCCTTCCGCGCCTTTGGAGCGTCTCATACATTTTCATAGATTGTAAGCGGGACATCGGGGCCATCGGCCTTGCGCCGGTCATGGCCGATCCGCTGAAGTACCCGGTGACTGTCGCGCAACGCTCCGCCTCGATGACCAGTTCTGCCACGCAGAACGCCGCGAGGGTCGTTTGCCCTGCCCGTTTCACGTGAACGGACTTGCCTGCCGCCAGTGCCGGTCCGATCTTACAGGCGTGAATGAGAAGCGGGAACTTCGGGGCAGCATGCACGCCACGACCCTGACGGGTTCCGGCACGATGAGGCCCATGGCGTCGTCCTGCGCGGGGGAGAAGGTCGCTCGTGTCAGGGTCCCGCGATGGCGGCTATGGCACGGTCCAGGTGCGGACCTCTTCGGCCAGCTCGCGCTTGTCGTCGTCGTTCAGGGGAATCAGGGGCTAGCATCGATGATGCGGCGCACCCCGACCGCCGCAAGGTCTTCCACAGTCGCGGCGAGGGTGCCCGAGTTGAAGGAAAGATCCTCGTGATAGTGGGGCTGGGCCGCCGCCTCCCCGATCTGCGCGTTAAACCTGTGGTTCAGAAGCGCCAGATCGCCGACGCCCGTGCTGCGCGAAAAGGCGAGCTGTATGTCCACTAGGACGCAAAGTTCGTCGGCAGACGCATTTTCGGCTTTCATCCGAGCGACGCCCGCATAAACCAATGGCGCAGCCTGAAAGAACGTCCGCGTATTCCGCTAATGCATCGAGGCGACCCTCGCGCCCCTATGGCAACAGAGCCTGCGCCGGCTAGACTCGGGACCACTTCCCGCAACGGGGGTTCGCAATACGCCACATCCTGTGCACACGGATCTTCATCGAAGACTTCGCACGGCCTTCACTTCGCACACAGGTCGCGCAGGGCTAGAACGTTCCTAAGCCGCTTTCAGGTCATCCAGGTCGATCCTGCCCTTCAGCGCCACGAGGTCGCGAACAACAAGCTGACGGTTCTTGACGATCGCGATCCCTTCCCTGCGCAACCGCGCGAGAGTTTTGTTCGTGTGGACAAGGGACAGCCCCAGGGCATCCGCAAGGTCCTGTTGCCGGAAGGGCATTGGAACCGCGTCACCCGCTCCGATACCGGCATCGCACATCCGGTCGTAAAGAGAGCTCAACAGCCAGGCGACGCGAGATATTGCCTCCCGTTGGCCCAATGCGGTGAGGGCTTCACCCAGGGCTTTTTCTTCTTCTGCGCTGGTTCGCACCAATTCCAGGGCCGCGCGAGGATCTGACTCAAAGAGCGCCGATACGTCTGTGTGGACGATTTGCGACAGATGCATTTCGGTCGTTGCCTCGGCGGAATGGCCCATCGCACCGGAGAGATGGCCCTGCAGGCCCACAAAGTCGCCCGGCACCATAAAGCCTATGATCTGACGCCGCCCCGACAGCAGAGACTTGCTGCGCAAACCCAAGCCCGCGCGAACAAGATACACGCCTGTGGCCTGCTCGCCTTCTCGCAAGAAGACCGTTCCGGGCGTAACCACTTGGTCGTTGGCGGGATGTTGAAGGCTCGGGAAAGGATGCTCTCTTCGGTTCATGTTGGCGCCTCCCTTGGCTCAATGTCTTTGCGGTGACGGCATGACCGCGGGATGTCTTCCTGCGAGGGACGCTTTTGTTGGGTGGGGCTGTTTGAGGCCTGCGGTGCTTTATCCCCATGGAATTTAAATGCCGGCGCTTGTCCGATGCGCGTACGAAAGAAGCGCCCGGTTTCGAAACACGCGGTGCGATGGGCTATCCAGGAATCTCTCGAAAAAGACGTCGTCACAGCCCTCTCTCGGACACTGCGCAATGTGACCGCAGTGGAGCGTTGCATCTTCGGCTGACACGTGCAGCCGTCCTCTACACGGCAATTTAACCGCCTGACCTGCGCCATGGTTCCATCAGCTGGGCGGCTCGCGCAGATGCCGCGGGATTGTCGGAACGAAATCGAGAGAGGCGCGTTCCTTCGCTGTACCAGTTCGGAGAAATCAGATGCTGTCTTGGGCCGCTATTTTCTTTTGCATCGCCGCTTTGTCGGGCGTGTTCGCTTTTGGTGATTTTGCGACTGCCACGGCTGGCTCGGCGCTTGCCGTGTTTGGGGTGTTTACGGCCATCTTCCTCGCCACCCTTGCCATCATGTTCGTCCGATATCTGCGATCAACCGAAGAGCCTGAAGGAAGAAACGGACAGCGCGGTTAGGCGCTGGCCTTACTGCTTGCTCTTGACCTCCACCGGCAGTGCAGCGGCCCGAAACGGCAAGGCATGGCCGCCCCCGAACTGCCCCGACAATCTCAAAGAAGTTCGCGGGGGCCGGGGCCCGCATGCGCCGCAGACTACGCGCGCAGCGTTTCCGTGGACGAGAAGAACATGGCCTGTGATATGGCCGACCGCACCTGGCTCTCGGTGTAGGGCTTGGTGATCAGGAACGCGGGCTCTGGGCCCTGCCCTGTCAGCAACCGCTCTGGATAGGCGGTGATGAAAATGACCGGGATGTCACCTGCGTCAGACAGGATCTGCCGCACCGCGTCGATACCGCTTGATCCGTCGGCCAGGTGAATGTCTGACAAGATGAGATCGGGCCGCTCGCGCTCATAAAGCTCTAGCGCGCCGCTGGCCGTGCGAGCGACCCCGGTGGCCTTGTGCCGCATCTCAGCAACGATAGCCTCAAGATCGAGGGCGATGATCGCCTCATCCTCGATAATCATGACAGAACCGCTGATTGATTTCGCCATTTCGTCGTAGGCAATATCGATGAGGGACTGAGCCTCGGCCACTGAAACGGACATGACAGCTGCGACCGCCTCCGTTTCGAGCTCTTCTATCGTTCGAAGAAGGAGCGCTTCGCGCGTGCCGGTCGTCAGTCGGGAGAGGTGTTTCTGAGCCTTCGCACGAATGCCCGCCTCTTCACCGCTAAGTTGTCCGCCAGACGAGCTCCAGATGCCGTGAAAGACCTTGAAGACAGCCACTTTCGGCTGGAGGTCAGTATGAAACAAAGAAGGATTTGCAAGGATCGCTTCGAGGGTTGCGACCGCATAGGCATCCCCACCCTCTTGAGATCCGGTGAGCGCCCGGGCATAGCGGCGCAGATAGGGGATCGTGTCCGCGACCTTGGTCGAGAGGTCATCATGAGTCGCAGCGGGCATTAAGATACGTCCTTTTTTTACAGTATTCGGGAACCAAACGCGGGATGTGGAGTTTGGTTCCGGATATATAGTGCAACGACTGCAGATGTTTGACGGTATGAGCGACGAGCAAAATTCATCAAAAGCCCAAGCGGATATCGACGCGAACCTGCGGCGAGCCTATGATGAGGTCATTAGCCAAGAAGTACCACAGCGGTTCCGCGTGCTGCTAGAAAAGCTGCGCGCGGGCGAAGGGTCAGCGACGGACAACGAGAACGGCGAACCGAATTCCACCGGGGATCGCGGAGGGGCTCATGGCCGCTAAGGTCGATCCGAAAGACGAGTTGATTGAGCATTTGGGTCCCATGCGGGCCTTTGCGTTGAACCTGACGCGCAATCCAGCATTGGCCGATGACATGGTACAAGACGCCGTTGTCAAAGCATGGACCCGCCTCGACACGTTCGAACAGGGCACAAACATGCGCGCCTGGCTCTTCACGATCCTGCGGAACACCTATTACTCGCACCATCGCAAGCTGCGCCGCGAAGTCCCTGATGTAGACGGCACCTACTCTTCAACCCTCTCCCAGAAGCCCGACCACGATGGGCGCCTGCAGCTTTTGGACTTTGAAGAGGCGTTCGGCAAACTCAACGACGAGCAGCGCGAGGCGTTGACGCTCGTCGGTGCGGAAGGGTTTTCCTACGAGGACGCCGCCGACATGTGTGGCGTCGCCGTCGGCACGATCAAAAGCCGCGTCAACCGCGGTCGTGCACGGCTCGCCGAACTGATGGGCCTTGAAGAGAATGAGACACTCGAAATGACAGATGCGGTCACGTCCAGCATCGTCTCCTCGCAAAAAAATGTGGCCTGACTGACCAGGGCCCATCGGAGTCTCGTGTGGCCCAGCAGATAAGAGAATTCACCAAGGGCCTGTCAGCGCGGATCATCTTCTTGATGACGCTCGCCATGCTGCCACTCGCCATGATTTCGATCTTTCAGACGCGCGAGGTCGTGACCGAGGCCCAGGCCCTTACCAACACCGCCCTCATGGCGCGCACGATCGCGGCGGCGTCGGCGGAACGCGAGTTGATCCAGAACGCAGTGGGCGCCACCCGCGCGCTGTCAGTCTCGATCGCGCAGGACCAGGATACATGCGAAGGCCTCACGCAGAGTTTCGTCGAAACAAACGAGCCGTTCATCTTTGCTGGCTTCATTGAGGCCGACGGTGTCATGCGCTGTTCGTCGCGCGGTGACGTCGTGGAATTCGGCCGGACGGAGGCGCTCGTTGCTGCGATGAACGGCGATGGGCCCGTTATCACCATGAATGAAAACGGGCGAGTCACGGGACAATCGGTGGTGATCGTCTCGCACCCTGTCATTCGCGACGAAGATCCAGTCGGCATCGTGAGCCTCTCGATCCCGCATTGGGTGGCCAATCCCTTGCTCGCCCCCGAGGGAAGCGCCAATGAGAGCCTCCGCATGGCATCGGTGAATGCGAACAACATTGTGGTCTCTGCATCGGAGTCCATCGATGCCGCACCGAACGTCCTGCCCCTGAATTTTGAAGATCAGGCGCTCATGTCTCGCGTTGGCACAATCTTCTCGGGGGAGGCAGGCGACGGGAGCGAGCGTTACTATGCTGTCACCCCCATGATCGACAATGAACTGGTCCTCGTCGGTAGCTGGCCCTCGGGGAGCGCGTCCGTCTCTCCGGGGATGGCGGGCTCCTTCGTCTTGGCCTTCCCCATTGCGATGTGGATCGTCGGCATCGGTGTCGCGTATTTCGGCATCCAGCGGCTCGTTGTGCGCCACATTCGGTCCTTGCAGTCGGGCATGCGGCGTTTTGCGCTGGGAAACCGGGACACCACGCCGATCTCCCTTGATGATGCGCCCGAGGAACTGCTGGAAGCCGAACGATCCTTCAACCGTATGGCCGCGATCATCGGGGAGGCAGAGGCCCGGCAGGGCAAGGATCTGGCCGACAAGGAGGTTCTTTTGCGCGAGGTTCATCACCGCGTGAAGAACAATCTCCAGCTTATTGCCTCCATCATGAACATGCAGGCCCGCGACGCCAAGGCGCCGGAAACGCGCAGCATGCTTGCCGCTCTCCAACGGCGCGTGCGGGGTCTCGCGATGCTGCACCGCACACTATACACGACACCGGACATGTTGACCGTGGACGGCAAGGACATGATCGAAATGGTCGTCGCAGATGTTGCTCAGCTCGCAGATGAAAGCCACGTCACGGTTTCGACAGAGCTTGAGACCGTCGCGCTTTATCCGGATCAGGCCGTCCCTCTGTCCATGCTGCTGGCGGAGGCGATGACGAATGCGTTCAAACATTCCGGACACGATGAGAACGGTGCGAGCACAGTCGACATCGGCCTGGAAGCAGAGGACGACGGCGAGATCCGCATGACGATCACGAACAGTGTCGGTCCGAATGCGCACCCATCAGAGGATTTTGCCTCCGGCGATGGACTGGGCAAGCGCCTCGTGGCCGCGTTCGTGGCTCAGCTCGGCGGTCGGAAGGAAGTCATTCAGACCGACAAAAGCTACACCCTCGACGTTCGCTTCCCGGCGCGCCCAGCCACGGCTCCCGACTAAAGAAAAAGGCCCGCGGCGTTAAACCTACGGGCCAGTATTGGGGAACACGCCTTACGGCGTGGGAGAGAGTGCTACCAATACGGGTAGCGGGGGATCACAGTTGCCATAGCAACTATTAGATGAACCCGCTCTCCGCCGCTTCGTTCCCGCGAATTGGAAAAAAGTTTCGGATCTTTGGGACGCACCCATCTCGGCCGGTGAACTCCGAATTTGTTATGACGCTTCCGGGGCGCTGATTTGGGCCGCCTGCCCGCGCATAACGTCTTTGCTTCGTTGCACCCGGTGGGTTGCGCCGCTACCGTCGATACCGGAGGAGACGGTGCCGCATATTCAAATCGACTATTCCGGAAACCTGGACACAGCCGTTGACATGGCCGCCTTCTGCGAGGCCATCCGTGCCACAGCGGCTGACCTCAAGACCTTTCCAACACCTGGTATTCGCGTTCGCGCGTTGCGCGTCGATCACTTTGCAATCGCCGACGGCGATCCGGCCCATGCGTTCATAGACATCTCTGTCCGCCTCCGCGCAGGCCGAAGCAGCGCGGAGAAACACACAGCGACGACCGCATTGTTTGAGCGGGCGCAGGCGTTTTTAGCCCCTGTCATGGCGACGCGGTCCGTGGCGCTTTCCCTCGAACTTCGCGATATCGATCCCGACTTCTCCCCGAAAACCGGCACGATCCGCGACCATATGAAAACCACTGATGCCCAGTCTTGAAGAGAATCTTGCCGCGCTGGACGTCCATCTCGCACGCTTTCGAGACACCGGAGTCTTGAACCGTATCAACGGCGAGGACCGCACCGGTGAGACGACCTTCGCCTCGCTCACCCCCATCGATGGAAGCAGGATCTGCGATGTCGCGCGCGGAACCGCCGCCGACACTGACGCCGCCGCCCGCGCCGCCCATTCGGCCTTCCCGGCCTGGCGCGACCTGCCTGCGAAAGACCGCCGCGCGATCCTGATGCGCGTGGCTGACGCGATTGAGGCCCGCGCAGACGAAATCGCGCTGTGTGAGTGCTATGACACGGGGCAAGCGCTCAGATTCATGGCGAAAGCTGCCCTTCGAGGGGCCGAGAACTTTCGCTATTTCGCCGATCAGGTCACCGGCGCCCGCGACGGGCAGCACCTGCCCTCACCCACCTTGATGAACATCACCACGCGCGTCCCCATCGGCCCCGTGGGCGTCATCACGCCGTGGAACACGCCCTTCATGCTCTCGACGTGGAAGATCGCGCCGGCCCTCGCTGCAGGCTGCACGGTGGTGCACAAGCCGGCGGAAGCCTCTCCCCTGACCGCGCGCCTCCTCGTGGAGATCGCAGAGGAAGCCGGGCTTCCCCCGGGGGTCCTCAACGTCGTGAACGGTTTCGGCGAAGAGGCAGGCAAAGCCCTGACAGAGCATCCCTTGATCCGCGCCATCGCGTTTGTAGGCGAAAGCCGCACGGGTTCCCTCATCGCGAAACAGGGGGCTGACACCCTAAAGCGGCTGCATTTTGAGCTCGGTGGGAAGAACCCTGTCATCGTGTTCGGGGACGCCGACCTCGACCGGGCGCTCGATGCGGTGATCTTCATGATCTATTCCATCAACGGTGAGCGCTGCACCTCCTCCTCCCGCCTTCTGATCGAAGAGAGCATTCGAGAAACCTTTGAGGCGCGGCTCGTGGAGCGGGTGCGCAAGATCCGCGTGGGCCACCCCCTCGATCCCGCGACAGAAGTCGGGCCGCTGATCTCGGAAGAGCATTTCGCCAAGGTCACATCCTACTTCGCCAAAGCCGAGGCTGAGGGTGCGCGCATTGCCGTCGGCGGGACAGCCGGAGGACAGGGCTACTACGTCCGGCCCACCCTTTTCACCGGGGCCACGAACGACATGGCCATCGCCAAGGAAGAGATCTTCGGCCCCGTCCTCACCTCGATCCCGTTCCGCGACGAAGATGAGGCCCTCAGCATCGCCAACGACACCGCCTATGGCCTCACCGGCTATGTTTGGACGAACGACCTCACGCGCGCCATGCGTGTCTCAGATCGGCTGGAGGCCGGGATGATCTGGGTGAATTCGGAAAACGTGCGCCACCTTCCGACACCCTTCGGCGGCGTCAAAGCCTCTGGCATCGGACGCGATGGCGGGGACTGGAGCTTTGAGTTCTACATGGAACAAAAGCACATCGGTTTTGCGACCGGCCATCACAAGATCACCAAGCTTGGCGTTTCCTGATGCCGGTTCCACCGCCAGAGCTTTACCCCGCTTTCAACACGGTCCGGCTGAGCCATGTGACGCTCAATGTGGCAGACCTCGCGGCGGCAAAGGCGTTCTACGCCGATACGTTGGGCTTGCAGGTCACCGATGAGGACACGGACCACGTCTGGTTGCGCGCGATGGAGGAACGGGGCCACCACTGCCTGACCCTGCAAAAAGGCCCGTCGGGGGGCGTCGATGTTCTGGGCTTCAAGGTCTTCAGCGAGGACGACCTTGACCGCGCGCATGCGTACTTCGCCAAGCTGGGCCACAAGGTGTCATGGGTGGATCGGCCCTTTCAGGGGCGCACCCTCCTGACCCATGACAACATCGGAATTCCCATTGAGTTCTACCATCTCATGGATCGCCTTCCGCCCATCCATCAGCGCTACGACCTCTACCGTGGGGTGAAACCGCTACGGATCGACCACTTCAACTGTTTCTCGCCGGACGTGGATCGAAGCGTGTCTTTCTGGAACGCTTTGGGCTTTCGCACGACCGAGTACACCGAGGATGACGAGACAGGCCGTCTTTGGGCCGCGTGGATGCACCGCAAGGGCGGTGTCCATGATATCGCCTTCACCAACGGACGTGGCCCGCGGCTGCATCATCTGGCGTTTTGGGTGCCCACACCCCTCAACATCATCGACCTTCTCGACCTCATGGCCACGACGGGACACGTTGACAAAATCGAACGTGGGCCCGGCCGACACGGCATCTCTAATGCGTTCTTCTTATACATTCGCGACATCGACGGACATCGCATCGAAATCTACTGCTCCGACTACCAGACCGTGGATCCCGACCATGAGCCCATCAAGTGGGACCTTACCGACCCGCAAAGGCAAACGCTCTGGGGCGCGCCAGCACCGCGAAGCTGGTTCGAGGAAGGCTCGCTCTTTACCGGTGTCGGCGCGCGTGAGGCGACCTTGGCTGCAACCCCGATCGTGGCCCCATAATGGAGTGGGACGCGTTTGAGGAGTGGGGCGCGAAGATCAGCGCATGGGCCGCCGACTACTACCGGGGGTTGTCCGACCGCCCCGTTCGGGCGCAAACAACGCCCGGAGAGATCGCCGCCCAAATCGCCCCCTCTCCGCCGGAGACGGGTGAAGGGATGGACGCCATCCTCGCCGATTTCGAGCGCATCATCATGCCCGGGGTCACCCATTGGCAGCACCCCCGCTTCTTTGCGTACTTTCCCGCAAACGCCGCGCCGCCGTCCATCCTCGCCGAGTTTCTGGTAAGCACCATCGCCGCGCAATGCATGCTCTGGCAGACGTCCCCCGCCGCGACCGAACTCGAGGGCTGCATGGTGCATTGGCTCGCGCAGGCGCTGGGCCTTGAGGGTATGAACGGCGTCATTCAGGACAGCGCCTCCTCTGCCACGCTGTCGGCAGTCTTGACGATGCGCGAGCGGGCCACCGGCTTCACCGGCAACCGCGACGGGCTCGGCGGAAAAGGTCAGCTGCGCGTCTACTGCTCTGAGGAATGCCACAGCTCCATCGACCGCGCCTGCTGGGTGGCAGGGATCGGGCAGGCAAACCTCGTCAAGCTGCCCACGAAGGGCCCGACCTTTGCGATGGATGCCGAGGCACTCGACGCGGCGATCACCGCGGACGCGGCGACAGGGCACATCCCCGCAGGCATCATCGCGATCACAGGCGGTACCGGAATCGGCGCCTCAGACGCGTTGAATGACATTGCCGACATTGCCGCCCACCACGACCTCTACACCCATCTCGACGCGGCGTGGGCGGGCTCTGCCATGATCTGCCCGGACCTCCGGGAGCCCATCTGGAAGGGCGCCGAACGGTTCGACTCCATCGTCTTCAATCCGCACAAATGGCTCGGTGCCCAGTTCGATTGCTCTGTCCAGTTCCTACGCGACCCCACGGCACAACTGAACACGCTCAAGATCGAGCCCGAGTACCTCAAGACGTCGCAAGCGGTGACGAATTACAGCGAATGGACCATCCCGCTGGGCCGCCGCTTTCGCGCGCTCAAGCTCTGGTTCCTCATCCGGGCCTATGGCCTTGAAAACCTGCGCGCGCGCATCCGCAATCACGTGATTTGGGCGCGTGAGCTTTGCGACATCCTCCGCGACGCGGGCTTCGAGATCGTGACAGAACCGCAGCTATCGCTCTTTACCTTCCGCGCGCCCGGCAACGATGCGGCGCAGCAGGCGCTCGTGGACGCGATCAACGATGATGGCCGTATCTACCTCACGCAAGGCGCGTTCCGTGGGCGCAAGGTCATCCGCTTTCAGGTCGGACAGTTCGATTGCACGCGCGCGGACGTCTTGCTGGCCGCCGATGTCATCACGGAGCTCACGCCATGAAATTCGGCACCTACACAGCCGGAGGAGAAGAGTTCTACGGCGCCATCACCGAAGGTGGAGCGATCAACCTCAAAGCGCATTTCAAGCGCTGCCCCACCCTCCTTAACGTTATCGAACGCGGCGGATTTGCCGAGCTTGAAGAGGCTGCAAGCGGATTTCACGTGAGCCACAGGGACTTCACATACCTGCCCCCGATCCCCAATGCCCGTCGGATCCTCTGCGTCGGTGTGAACTTCCCGGACCGCAACGCCGAGTACAAAGACGGGAGCAATCAACCCGAACACATGTCCCTTTTCCCGCGCTTCGCCAGCGGGTTCGTCGGACACGATCAGGACCTCATCCGCCCCCCTGAGAGCCATAAGCTCGACTACGAGGGCGAGGTTGCTGTGGTCATCGGCAAGCCCGGTCGGCGCATCAAGGCAGCGGCGGCCTATGACCATATCTGCGCCCTCACCCTGTGCAACGAGGGCACGATCCGGGACTGGGTGCGGCACGCAAAATTCAATGTGACGCAGGGCAAGAACTGGGACCGCTCTGGCGCCATGGGGCCGTGGATCGTTCCCTTCAACGACCCTGCGCAACTCGACGAAGCCCGCATCACAACCCGCGTCAACGGAGAGCTCCGTCAGGAGGACGCGCTATCGAACATGATGTTCCCGATCCGTGAGCAGATCGCCTATATCTCCACCTTCATGGCGCTAGCAGCAGGCGACATCATCGTGACGGGGACGCCCACGGGCGCGGGCGCGCGGCTCGATCCGCCGCAATTCCTGAAACCCGGTGACAGTGTCGAGGTGAGCGTGGAGGGGATCGGGACCCTTCGGAACGGGGTCGCGGACGAATGACACCTGACGAGCACGCGAAGGCCGCCGAGGACCTATTGCAGGCCGAGGCGACAGGGGTGCAGATCCCGCTCCTGTCTCGGCGCTACGCTATGGACATGGACGATGCCTACGCGATCCAGTCGCGGCTCCTGGATGGCAAGAGGAAGCAGGGGCGGCACGTGGTCGGGTGGAAGATCGGGCTCACCTCAAAAGCCATGCAGAACGCCCTTGGCATCGACATTCCCGACAGTGGAATTCTTTTTGACGACATGGGCTTTGCGTCCGGTGGTACGGTGCCCGCGGGACGGTTCATTCAGCCACGCGTGGAAGCAGAGATCGCGTTTGTGATGAAGTCGGCCCTTAGCGGCGACGCAACGCGCGACGACGTCTTGCGCGCCACCGACTACGTCTGTCCGGCGCTCGAGATCCTCGATACGCGCATCCTGCGACAGGATGCAGACGGCCACAGCCGGAGCGTCTTCGACACGATCTCAGACAACGCTGCCAATGGGGGATTCGTCCTTGGTGCGCCCAAGACAGCAGAAGACCTGCGCTGGGTCGGCGCGATCCTCATGCGAAATGGCGTGGTCGAAGAAACAGGCCTTGGCGCAGGTGTCCTGAACGATCCGGTGGAAAGCGTGGTCTGGCTCGCACGGCGGATGGACCAGTACGGCCAAAGGATCGAGGCGGGGCACATCATCCTGTCCGGCAGCTTCATCCGCCCGGTGGAATGCCCGCCGGGCGCGCAGATCAAAGCTGATTATGGGGCCTTCGGATCCGTCGCCATCGATTTCGCGTGAGCCTCGAAGAAGCGCGCGATGTGCTCTGCCCACAGGGCGCGGGACGGGGTGGTCGAGAGCGACGCACGGGCACGGGCCACGACGTCCGCGGGGAGGTCAGGGCCGTACTCCTCAAGCAGGGCACAAAAGAAATCCTCTGTCATTTCAGGATGATACTGCGTCGTCTCAATGAGTGTACCGAGGCGAAATCCCGCAATCTCGCAACTCTCGGCGCGCGCATGGGCGTCCGCGCCCGGTGGGACGTCCAGCACCTGTTCGGTGTGTGACGCATAGGCAGCGATGGACTGATCCGCATACTCCACCGTGACCACGCCCTTCACCCACCCCTGGGGATTGGGGCCCACCTGCCCGCCCAGCGCCCGGGCGATGAGCTGGTGCCCGAAACACGCCCCGAACACCGGGATGCCGGTGTGATACATCTCTTTCACGAGGGCCCCGAGCCGGATCATCCACCACGCCTCGTCGTGGACGGAGGCGGGCGAGCCGGTGATGATCGCTCCGTCCATCTGGTCTGCCTTAGGAAACTCCGCGTCCTTGACCGAGAAGACCGGATAGGACCAGTCGGGACGGACCAGGGTCATAAGCGACGTGAACTTTTCATCATCGCGGGGATGGCGTTCCGCGAAGGCGCTTTCGTCGGTGTTGGCCATGAGGATCGCGATGCGCATGAATTGCACTATGCGTGCGGCCAACAGCGTGGCAAGTTTTTACCATGGACGACGGCTTCGCAGATCTCAGCTCCCACGATGCGTTTTCGCAGGGCGCCCCGCACAAGACCTTTGCCCGGCTGCGCCGCGAAGACCCAATGCATTGGACGCCCTATGCCGACGGACAGGACTTCTGGTCGGTCACGAGGCACGCCGACATTCTTGAGTTAAATCTGCAGTTTAAGAGGCTGAGTTCAGCTCAGGGGATCCGCATGGAGGACCAGACGGAGGAGGAGTACCTCGCCCGCCGCACCTTTCAGGAGACCGACCCGCCAGAGCATTCCCGCACCCGGAAGAAGGTCAGCCGGGCATTTTCGCGGAGCGCTGTGGCGAAATTCGAGGGCCAGATCCGCGAGATCGTCGGCACGATCCTCGACCGCGCGCTGGAAGAAAGGGAGTTCGATGCGACGAAGCTCATCGCGCGCGAACTGCCCATGCGCATGCTGGGCCGCGTGATCGGGACGCCGGAAGAGGATCTTCCTTGGCTCGTGGAAAAGGGAGACGCGCTCATGGCGAATACGGATCCCGATTTCACAGATTTCGTTGCAGATCAATTGGATACGGATGCTTACCGGATGATGCCGTTCAACTCTCCCGCCGGGGCAGAGCTCTATTCCTATGCCCGCGACCTGATGGCCAGGAAGGCTGCAGCGGGTGACAAGGACGGTGTCTTGCACATGATCCTTGAGCCCGACAAGGATGGCCATGTGATGCCGGAGCGGGAGTTCCAGAACTTCTTCTGCCTCCTTGTGGCTGCTGGCAACGATACGACGCGTTATTCGATCGCGGCGGGGCTCCAGGCGATGTGCGCGGATCCGCGCCTCCTTGAGCTTATGCGCGGGGACGTCTGGGAGACCGGCGCAGACGAGATTATCAGGTGGGCGTCACCGGCGAGCTACTTTCGACGGACTGCCACCGAGGATTTCACGTTCCACGGCAAGGAGATACGGGAGGGTGATAAAGTCCTTTTGTGGTTCGTGTCGGGGAACCGGGATGAAACGGCCTTCGACGATCCGTTCCGGGTGGATCTCGGACGGTCGGCGAACCATCTGAGCTTTGGACAGGGCGGGCCGCATATGTGCCTTGGCATGTGGCTGGCGAAACTGGAAATACGGGTGATGTTCCAAGAGCTTGCGCACCGAATTTCACGCATCGAGCAGACCGGCGAGCATGCCTATGTTCGCTCCAACTTCATGGGCGGGATCAAACGTCTGCCGGTGCGCGTGACGCCCTCGTAGGATGGGTTAATAACCCATCCTACACGAACGGCAGATAATAGTCCCGGACCTCTGCCGCGCTTTTGCCGTCGAGGCGTTTCGCTTCATCCCGCTTCAGGTAGAGGATCGCATCGCAAATCTCTGTTCCCACAGCATTTCTCAGCGTGTGATCTGCGTCCAGAGCCTCGAGCGCGCGCGCCATTGTCGGCGGCACGTGGCGGGTCGCGCGCACGTTGTCGATCCCGTCGAGATCTTCGGGCAGCGGGCAGTCAAGATCGTCCTCCACGCCCAAAAGCGCTGCCTGCAGCACGGCTGCGACAGCGATGTAGGGGGATGTGGCGCAGTCTGCGGTGCGGTGTTCCAGCCGCGCTGATCTGGGCGACGACACGGAGGAGCGGACCGTCGTCAGGCGGTTATCGTCGGCCCAGTTTGCCCAGTATCCGGACATGGAGGCGGGGGTCAGGCGGTCATAGGAATTGACGGTCATGGCGAGGAGCGCGGACAGCCCCTCATGGTGTCGCAAGAGCCCCGCGATGCAGTTTTGGGACGTTTTGTACAACCTCCCATGGGGGGCTACGACATTTTGTACATTTTCATCGACGAGCGAAAAGTTCACGTGGAGGCCCGATCCGCCCCGGTCCGGGATGGGCTTGGCAAGGTAGCTGAGCAGCAAGCCGTGGCGCGCGGCCACTTCGCGGGCCATCGTCCGAAAGAGGAAGGCATCGTCGCAGGCCCGCAGCGCATCGGTGAACGACAGCGTCAGTTCGAACTGTCCGTTATCGAATTCTCCATTGGTGCTCTCAAGCGGCAGGCCGCAGCGATGGGCGGTCTCCCAGATCTCGTCCATGACGCCGCGCGGGTCGTTGAGGGTGCCGCACCCGTAGACGAAGGCGCCGGGCGTGTCGTAGGGGCGCCAGACGCCGTCCTGATCGCGCTGGAAAAGGTAGGCCTCGGTTTCGATCCCCACCATGGGCGTGAGCCCGCGCGACTGCCATGCCGCGACTGCGCGTTTGAGCGCGCCGCGCGGACAGAGCCCAAAGGGCTCG
The DNA here is from genome assembly GCA_038751055.1 of Pseudomonadota bacterium. Lineage (GTDB taxonomy): Bacteria > Pseudomonadota > Alphaproteobacteria > Rhodobacterales > Rhodobacteraceae > Shimia_B. The sequence continues at coordinate 35,789 of JBCDGS010000022.1, forward strand.
CCGTCGGCGTGGAGGTCACCCAGCGCTATCTCTGTTCCGGCCTGCCAGCTTTCGCGCCGCTCTTCATTGAGCACCAGCTCCATGTCCGGCAGGCCGTCGAAGACACCGGCCCCCGGCACCGGGATGAGATCGCGGTCAAAGGTTGTCCCGAAGACGCCCCGCGCAAAGCCTACGGCTCCGCCTGCGGCCAGCGACGGCGGCACATACTTGCCCCGCGGCAGGTTGAGCAGGTCGCAGAATATCGCGCGGGTGCGGTAGATTTCGGGCATGTGAGGATCTTCTGATCGTCTGTCGAAGGGGGCCGGACGCCTGCCCGGCCCCCTCCTCCGCTTACTCAGTTCAACATCTCGTTGAACTTGGCGTCGGTGGCGCGGTCGGCCTCGATGCGCGCCTGCGCCTCGTCCTGGCCCTGCCAGTAGACCTTTGCGCCTGTCTCGGCCATGAGCGCCTGCGCCTCCTCGCCCATCATCGTCTTCTCGGCGACCTCGGCGATCGTATCGATGACGTTCTGGGGTGTGCCCTTGGTGACGAATAGTCCGTTCCAGAGCTCCAGCGGTGCGATGCCGGCCTGGGCGGCCAGGGTCTCGACCCCGTCGAGCTTGGCGATGGGCTCCTCCCCGATATTGCCGAGGACGTTGATCTCACCCAGGCAGGGCTCAATGAGGGCGAGTGTCGTGTTGATGACATCGGCGTCGCCCGAACTCAGCGTGTTGCAATCGAGGAGGTCGAACGCGCTTTCATCGGCGAATTCAAAGCCCATTTCCTGGGCAGCGACGAAGCTTACTTTCGTTGGCGTGAGGCCCGCGCCAAAATGGCCCAGCACCACGTCATTGTCCTGCGCGTATTCGGCTAGTTCGGCCATGTTCGAATAGGGCGCGTCACCGGAGGCGGCGAGGACGAAGGGATAGGTCAGGAAGATGCCCACGGGGACAAAGCTGTCTTCCTCGATGCCGATGTCGATCTTCGGGCCCACGATCGGCACGCCGATCACGAAGGAGCCGACAACGGATCCGTCAGCGGGGGCTTCGAGCACTTCGAGCGCGCCGGGGAACGGGCCGTCACCGCCGCCCGGACGGTTCACGACGCTCACGGCCTGGCCAGTGGCCTCTGCCATGTCGGCGGCGATCATGCGGGTCAGGATGTCCTCGAAATCGCCCGGGGGCCACGGCACGATCATCTGGACAGGACCTGTCGGATAGGCGTGGCCGTCGGCCATCGCAAGCGTGCCGCTGAGCGCGAGCGCCGTCCCGAGTAGTAGCTTCTTCATGATAGTCTCCCTCTTTATGGTTGTAGAGTGTTGCGGCCCCGAAGGCTCGTGACAAGCGTCACGAGTAGGACGAGGCAGATGACGGCGAAAAGCGTGCCCGAGACCGGCCGGTTCACGAGGTCCGCGATGGTCCGGATCTGGCCGGAGCCGGCGGCCAGCTTCTCGATCATGATGGACCCCAGAACGAGGCCCAGCACGATGGGCACGAGCGGCCAGTCGAGGCGTCTGAGGATGTAGCCGAGGTAGCCGAAGCCCACGGCGAACATGCAGTCCGTAAAGGAATTGCGGATCGAAAAGACACCCACGAAGCTCAGGAGTAGGATGAAGCAGCCAAGGAGGCGGTTCGGGATGTAGATGATCCTGGCGATCCATTTCGTGCTGAAGAGGAGTGCGACCACCACGATCACATTGATGATGAGGAGTGCGATAAAGAGGGAGAACAGGAAATCGGGATTGTTCTCGAAGATGTCCGGCCCCGGTTTGATGCCAGCATCGAAGAAGACGACCATCATCATGGCCGTAAGCGCCTCGCCCGGGACACCGAGCGCGAGGAGAGGGATCATGGCGGCGGCGGGGACGGCGTTGTTGGCGGTCTCGGACGCCACGAGCCCCTCGGGGGAGCCATGGCCGAACTTGGCGGGCTCTTTCGACAGGGCGCGGGCGGTGGAATAGCTGAAGAACTGGGCCACAAACTCCCCCACGCCGGGGATGATGCCCATGAGGGTGCCGTAGCAGGCCGAGATGCCGGCCGTGATCTTGTGGCGCCAGAGCTCTGCAAAGCCGCGGAACAGGGTACCCTTGAGCCGCGCCTCGGGCGGGTCGTCATCCTTGCCGGTCAAAAGGAACAGCGCCTGGGAGATCGCGAAGATCCCCACGATGACGACGATGAGGTTGAAGCCCGCGAAAAGGTAGTCGATCCCGAAGGTGAAGCGATCGATCTGGCGCATCGACTGCCGCCCCACCATTGCGATGAGGAAGCCCAGCGCGAAGAGGAGCGTGGCCAGGCCCATCGTGCGGCGGTGGGCCACGATCAGCAGCACTGCCCCGAGGACCGCGGCCATGAAGATGTCGCGCTGGCCAAAGAGCGCGCCAAGATCGCGCAGATAGGGCCCAAACACCATGAGCGAGATGAGGGCGAGGCAGATCGAGAAGCAGCCGCCGACGAAGGACGCGCTGTAGGCCAGCGACAGCGCGCGGGCGGCCTCCCCCCGGCGGGTCATGGCGTGACCGTCATAGGTGGTGAGCGCATTGACCGGCGTTCCGGGCGTGTTGATCAGGATTGCGGGGATCGCGCCGCCATACATGGATGACCCGTAGACGCCGAGCAGGAGGACGAGGCTCACCAGATCGTCGAGGAAGACGGTCGCCGGAAGGAGGATCGCGATGGCAATGGCCGGGCCGATGCCGGGGACCGCGCCGATGGCGAGCCCGCCCAGCGACCCGATCAGGATCGCGACGAGCACAGAGGGCTGCGCGATGGCATCAAGGCCTGTCCAGAACGCCTCCATCCCGTCAGAACCACGTCAGCATGAAGCCCCGCGCCCCGTCCGGCAGGAACGAATAGAGCCAGATATTCACCGGTGTCTTGATCTGGAGGCCCGTACGGAACAGGAGGACGATGGCAAAGGACGTGGCGAGGCAGATGCCGAACCAGCGCCAGCCCCGGTAGCCCATGCGCCAGGGCAGCGCGGTCCCGAAGATCAGCGTGCTGACAAGGTAGCCAAGCACGGGCACGGCCAGCGTGTAGGCGATGAACCACGCGACAAATTCGAGCGCCGACAGCCATTTCGACGCCTCATAGGACATGTCCACCGGCTGGCGGAAGCGCTTGCGCCACTGATGCGTGATCCAGCTTTTGCGCAGGTTCAGAAGCGCGGCGGGCACGAGGATCGCGAGGCAGATTGCGGGCATCACCCAGCCCTGCCGCAGGATCCGCCCAAAGCGTGTCATGCGGCCCTCACCCTCGGCGAGACCCAGCTGGCGCAAAAGGTAATTGCCGAGATCGTCAGGAAGTTTGCGCCCCTCCCAGCCAGCCGCGAAGAAGAAGGCCACGAGGAAGAACGCCGCCACCGCCACCATGGCCACAGAGACCGCGAGATCGCCCCGGCCGCGCTGGAAGGCCAGAAGGTCGTCCACCTTGAACTTGCGGTCCGCCGGGGTCTCTGACCGGAAGCGCCGGACCTTGAGCGGGCTGCCCGTCATTTCCTGTCCTGTGAGGCTGTCTTCATTGCGCTCTCCCCCGGCCCATAGAGGCGGAAAAACGATGAGGGCGCAACGCTTCAGTCAGCGGAGTTGCAAATGGTGCGGCTAGCCCGTGGCGCTCATGGCCGCGCGCGCTGGCATGGCGACACCGGGCACGACCTCGGCCCCGGGGAGGGCGTGCGCGATGGCCTCGCCGGTCTGGAGCTGCACGACGCGCGCGCCCTTGCGGGCTTCGCTCAGGATCCGGTCGGCGACGCCGGGCCAGGCGGCAGCGCCGTCATAGGGACCGGTGAAGACGCGTTCGGCATCGCGGCGGGCCAGTTCGAGAACCTCCTCGCCCACGGCGCCGTCGTAGAAGATCACGTCGGCCTCCTGCAGGCGCTGGACACCGCGTAGTGTGATGAGCTCCCGCGCCTCGGCCCCGCCCGGACCGACCCCGACGACCGAGATCGCGCCGTCCTCGTTCACGGGCGCGCCACCGGCGGCGATGGCGGCCTTGATGTCTTGTGCGGCGTGGGCCTCCGCCCCGCGGGCCCATTTGCGCATGGGGCCCTCCGCAAAGACCCAGCGCCAGAACGCGCGGCGCCCTGCGCGTGGCACCTTGGCGGCCACTGATCCGCGCAGGCGACCTGCGAGCGCTGCGAGGCCGCCCAGCGTCTGCGGCAACTGCTCTTCGAGCTGCGTCTTGATCTGGCGCGCAAGAACCGGCGCCGTGCCTTCGGTACCGATGGCGATCACAACAGGATCGCGGTCCACGAGCGAGGGCGTCGTGAGGTCGCACAGATGGGGCTGATCGACCACGTTCACGGCGCAATGGGCGGCCTTTGCGATCCCATGGGCACAAATGTCGACCGCAAAACAGCCCGAGGCGACAAAAACCAGGGCCGCACCCTGAAAGAACTCGGCGGTGAGCGGGCCGTCATACTGCTCAGCCCGGCCCTCTGCCACGAGACCGGCGAGCTCATCCTCGAGGTCCTGCGCGGCGAAGACGATCTGCGCGTCGGTCTTGAGCATCAGGCGCGCCTTTTGCGCGGCCTGCTCGCCGCCCCCGACGATGATGACCCGGCGGCCGGTGGTCTTGATGAACATCGGAAAGGCTTTCATCGCTGGCTCCTATTCGGCAGCTTGCATCTGGGAGAGGCGGGCAAGGATCGTTGCGATTTCAGGCCGGCAGGACCCGCAATTCGTGCCGGCGCGGAGGGCCGCGCCCACGGCGTCGACATCCATCAGGTGCTGGTCCTCGACGGCCCGCGCGATGGTGTTGAGCCCGACATTGAAACACGAGCAGACCGTGGGGCCGGGATCGGGCACATCGGCGGGCGTGCGCCCGAGGAGGACGCCTGACGGGGCCTCCCCCGGGCGGGTGGCGAGGTAGTCGCGCATGACGGCGACCGGCCCGGACGCGACGAAGAGCGCGGCGAGAAGACGACCTTCCGCATGAAAGGCCAGGCGCGTGCGGCCCTGCGCGGCATCCGAGACGCTCATCACGGCGGCATCGGGCAGCCCGAAGACCCGGCGCGCCTCGGCTTCCCAATCGGCGGGCGCTTCGCGGCCTGCAAGTTCCATTCGGTAGCCCGCATCCGTGCGCGCGAGGGCCCAGTAGGCACAATCCGGCGCGGGCGCATCGAGGGCCACCGCAAACCCGTACCACGCCGCGTCAAAGCGGCTGACGGCAACGACGGCGGCCTTGCTTTCGGGCTGGCCGGAGACCGGATCCACGTGCCCCGCCACGAGCGCGTCGATGCGCGCGGAGGGCGCGGTCTCACCCGTCCAGTGCATCGGGGCAAAGACCTCGCCCCGGCGCACGTCGTCAGTGAGGCGGGCGCGCAGGATGGCGGTGCCTTCGGGGCTCTTGACCTCGACGAGGTCGGAGCGCGCGATCCCGAGCCCCGCTGCATCCTCCGGGTGGATATCGAGATAGGGCTCCGCCAGATGCGCCGACAGCCGCGCCGAAAGCGCCGTGCGCGTCATGGTGTGCCATTGGTCGCGCACGCGCCCCGTATTGAAGCGGAACGGATAGCGCGGCCCCGTCTTTGCCACTGGAGGACGCCAGGACACCGGCACGAACCTGGCCTTGCCGCCCGCGTGATAGAAGCGCCCATCCGCGAAGAAGCGGCCTCCCTGCCTGTGCGCGGTCACAGGCCAGCGCAGCGGCGCGAGGGAGGCGTATTCGGCGGCGCTGATCTCGGCCATGCCGGAGATGTCGAAGTCGCGTCCCATCTCTCCGGCGAGGCCCGAGAGGGCGGCATGCTCGCGGTAGACCTCGACGGGGCTGTCGAAGTCGAACTCGGCCTCCCAGCCCATGCGGCGCCCGACCTCGGCCAGGATATCCCAATCGGCGCGCGCGCCCGCGAAGGGCGGCAGGACGGCCCGCTGGCGCGAGATCGTCCGGTCGGAATTCGTGACGGTGCCGTCCTTTTCGGCCCAGGCCGCAGCGGGAAGAAGGACGTGGGCCAGCCGCGCGGTGTCGGTGCGCCCGGTCACATCGCTCACCGCCACAAAGTCGCAGCCCGCGATGGCGTCGCGCACGGCGTCGGCCTCGGGCATGGAGACGGCCGGGTTGGTGTGGATGATCCAGAGGGCCTTGATCTCGCCCCGGCCCACGGCCCGGAACATGTCCACGGCTTTCAGCCCGGCGGCCTCGGGCATGGCGGGCGCGTCCCAGAACTCCTTCACGGCGGCGCGGTGGGCGGCGTTTTCGAGGTCCATGTGGCAGGCCAGCATGTTGGCGAGGCCGCCCACCTCGCGCCCGCCCATGGCGTTGGGCTGCCCGGTGACGGAGAGCGGCCCGCAGCCCACCTTGCCGATCCGCCCGGTGGCGAGGTGGCAGTTGAGGATGGCGTTGACCTTGTCAGCCCCGGCCGTGGATTGGTTCACGCCCTGCGAAAAGACCGTGACGACGCGCTCCGTCCCGATCCACATGGCCGCGAAGCGCGCGAGCTCGTCCTCGGTAAGATCCGTTTGCGCGGCAGTGTCGGCGCGCGCGGCGTCGAGGGCCGCGCTGAAGCCCTCGGTCCTTTCGAGATAGTCTTCATCGATTGCGCCTGCCGCATCGATCCGCGTGAGCAGGTCGTTGAAGAGCGCCACGTCGCTGCCCGGCGCGAGCTTGAGGTGAAGGTCAGCCGGATCGCAGGAGGCCGTGCGGCGCGGGTCTGCGACGATGATCTTCGTGCCCCGCGCCGCCCGCGCCTGCAGCACCCGCTGGAAGAGGATCGGGTGACACCAGGCCAGGTTCGAGCCGACGAGGACGATGAGGTCTGCCTGATCGAGGTCCTCATAGGTGCCGGGCACCGTGTCGGTCCCGAAGGCGCGCTTGTGCCCGGCGACGGTCGAGGCCATGCAAAGCCGGCTGTTGGTGTCGATGTTTGCCGTGCCGATGAAGCCTTTAATGAGCTTGTTGGCGACGTAGTAGTCTTCGGTCAAAAGCTGGCCCGAGACGTAGAAGGCGCAGGCATCGGGGCCGTATCTGGCGGCGGTGTCGCGGAAGCGGTCGGCGACCGTTTGCAGCGCCGCGTCCCAGCTTGCCTCCTTGCCGTGGATGAGGGGCGTGCGCAGGCGGTAGCCCTGGTTGATGGCGTCCCCCACCGTCTCGCCCAGTGCCGATCCCTTGGAGCAGAGCTTGCCGTGATTGGCCGGATGCTCCGGGTCGCCCTTCACCAGAAGCCCGCCATTGCCGTCAGGCGTCAGGAGCACCCCGCAGCCCACCCCGCAATAGGGGCAGGTCGAGCGCGTCGTGGGGAGGCCGGAACCGTCCATCAGGCGTCTCCGCGCAACGCGGACGGGGCACGGGCCGACGACGTGGAAGGGAGTATCAGGCTGCCAGGGAACATGTCGGAAGCTCTGCTGGGTCGTAGCCTGGCCCAAAAAGCAGCGTGTCGCGGAGCATGCTCACATCCTCGCCGCTTTGGATGAGATCGAAGTACCAGCCCCCCTCGCCGGTATCACCGTACATCACCGCCCCGATCAGGCGGCCCTCTTCGAGGATGAGCCGCTTGTAGACGCCCGCATCCGGGTCGCGCAGAAAGAGGTTCTCGCGCCCGTCGGCGTCCGCGAAGTCGCCCGCCGAAAAGAGATCGCAGCCCGTCACCTTGAGCTTTGTGGACAGTGGCTTGGGCGCGAAGGCCCCCTGCCCGCCCTTGAGGACATCCGCCAGCACCGCGGCCTGTTCGTAGAGCGGCGCGACGAGGCCAAAGAGCGCGCCGCGATGTTCGACGCATTCGCCCAGCGCATAGATCGCGGGGTCAGAGGTCTGCATCTGGTCATCCACGACGATGCCGCGCTCGACGTCGAGACCTGCCTCTGCGGCCACGGCCGTCGCCGGGCGGATGCCCACCGCCATGCACAGGAGATCGCAGGGCAGTTCGCGCCCGTCCTTCAGGCGCAGCGCCTCCACGCCCGCCTCGCTGCCAAGGATCGCCTCGGACTGGGCGTTGCACAGAACCTCGATCCCGCGCGCTTCGAGGGACGCCTGCAGGAGGCCCGCCGCCTCGGGGTCAAGCTGCCGTTCCATGAGGTGACCCATGATGTGCACGACACTTACTTTCACGCCGCGTGCGGCCATCCCTGCCGCCGCTTCGAGCCCCAGAAGCCCGCCGCCGATCACCACGGCGCGCTGACCGGGCCGGAGCGCCATCATCCGCTCGGTGTCCTCGAGATCGCGGTAGGAGATCACGCCGGGCAGGTCGTGGCCCGGAAGCGGGATCATGAACGGGTTGGAGCCCGTCGCCACCACGAGCCTGTCGTAGGGGACCGGGCCGTTTTCGCCATGGATAACACGGGCGGCGCGGTCAATGCGCGCCACCCGCTCCCCAAACCGCGTCGTTATCCCCCGAGCGGCGTAGAAATCGGCATCGTGGGTGACGATGTCGTCATAGGTCGTCTCCCCCGCGAGGACGGGAGAGAGCATCAGCCTGTTATAGGTCCCGCGCGGCTCTGCGTTGAAGAGCGTGATATCGAGATCGGCCCCCTCAAGGTGGTCAATGAGGCGCCCGGCAGCCATGCCAGCCCCGATAATCACGAGCCGCGCGCGTGCATCCATCTTAGTTGTACCACGCGATGACGTGGTCGACGCCGCCGCCGACATGGATCGGCACCGCGACAACGGAGGTGTAGCCTGCAGGCAGCCCCACCGCGTTGCCCTGCGCAACCGGAATGCCGGTCTTGAGTGCCTCGGTCACGGCGGGCGTTGGCGCGAGGCCCGCAGACAAATCGCCCTCCTCGGCGCAAATCCCGTCCAGAAGCGCGCCCTCACCGCTCCATGTCTCGAAGCGGCGGGCGATGGGTGTTCCCCGGGCGGAGAGCAGGGAAAAGATGTAGGTGGCGTCTCCGGGGACCGGAACCGGCAGACCCACGCCTGTCGTCAGCCCGGCGCTGCCGGCGGTCTCGGCGCGGATGAACTTGTAGCCGGATCCCAGGTCGCGCATCAGAACGGGCGCAGCCGTGGACCACGCGAGCCCCGGCATGCCCTGGCCCCTGGGAAACTGCGTGTGGCGACTGACCCATTCAAAGTGTCGCGCGGCGCCGTAATAGCCGTCGTCGAGCTTGAGGACGCCGTTCATCTCCGCCCAGACTTCGATGGCGCCGATGCGGTCCTCATCGGCCCCGAAGAAGGTGACAAGCACGGCCCTGAGGGTGTCCCCGGCAAAGATCGGCATGGCGATCGCCGCAGAGAGCCCGGAGGCATGGGCGGCCTCTGTGCGCTTAAAGTAGCTGCCTTCAAACGCCTTGAGGACCACGGGGCGGGCCTCGGCCCAGGCTTTGCCCGGCAGGCCCTCCCCCTTGTTGAAGGTTTCCTTCCCGGACACGGCCTCGAAGGCCGCCAGGTCGCCGTAGTCGCCGCCCGCCCAGACGAGCGTGTCGCCCTCGGGCACCCAGACCTCCGCGACCTCGACGAAGGTGCGTTCCTTGACGGCGTCGAGCATCAGGCGGCCTCCTTCGCTTTGTCTTCGCTGTCCTCGTCAGCTTCGGAGGCGGCCTCTTCGGCGGCAATCTGCGACTTGCTCTTGGCGCCGTGTTCATACTCCTCGAGGAAGCTGAGCACTTGTTCGCGGTAGAGGTAATAGTCGGGATGGGAGAGCAGCGCCTTGCGCGTTCGCGGGCGCGGCAGGTCCACATCGACAATCCGCCCGATCGTGGCTTGCGGCCCGTTCGTCATCATGACCACGCGATCGGCGAGGAGGATTGCCTCGTCCACGTCGTGGGTGACGCAGATGGCGGTCACCTTGGTCCGCGACCAGACCTCCATCAGCACTTCCTGAAGCTCCCAGCGGGTGAGGCTGTCGAGCATCCCGAAGGGCTCGTCCAGGAGGAGCAGGTTGGGCGAAAGCGCGAAGGCCCGCGCGATGCCCACGCGCTGCTGCATGCCGTTCGAGAGGGCGCTGGCGGGTTTGTCCATCGCATCGGCGAGGCCCACACGTTCGAGGTAGTATTCCACTACGTCCTGACGCTCTGCCTGGCTGGCCTTGGGGTAGACACGGTCCGCGCCGATGGCCACGTTTTCCTTGGCGGTGAGCCAAGGGAACAGCGACGGAGCCTGAAATACAACGGCACGCTCAGGATCCGCCCCCTCCACATGGCGGCCATCAAGCTTGATCGCCCCCTTGGAGATTTCGTTGAGCCCCGCGGCCATGGTGAGCACGGTGGACTTACCGCAGCCGGAATGCCCGATAAGGGAGATGAATTCCCCCCGGTTCATCTTGAGGTCGAAATCCTCGACCACGGTGAGCGGGCCCTTGGGCGTCGGATAGACTTTGTGGAGCTGGGAGAAATCGAGGAAACGGTTTTCGATCTGGCCTTCCTGCGCCTTGGCGACCGCGGCCGGGATGCCGTGGATCGGTGTGACGGCAGGCAGTTCCTTGACGCCTTCGACCTTGGATTCGATCCCGACATCCATGAGGTACGCCGTGACGGCCCCGCGCAGGGCCTTGAACCCTTCGTGGTTGTTCATCGCAGAGCGTTCGCGCGGGCGCGGGATGTCGACCTTGAACTCCTCGCCCAGCGTCCCGTCGGGGTTGAGCGCGATGATGCGGTCGGCCAGCACGATGGCCTCGTCCACATCGTTGGTGATCAGGATGCAGGTCTTGCGGTCCGCGTCCCAGATCGCCTCGATCTCGTCGGCGAGGTTCGCACGGGTCAGCGCGTCGAGGGCCGAAAGCGGCTCGTCCAGCAGCAGGACCTCGGGGTCCATGGCAAGGGCGCGGGCGACGTTCACACGCTGGCGCATGCCGCCCGAAAGCTCGGCCGGGCGCCGCGTCGTGGCGTGGCCGAGGCCCACCATCTTGACGTACTTGTCGACCTTCGCGGCCTTCTCAGCCGTCGAGAGCTTTGGGAACATCGCGTCCACGGCGAGCTGCACGTTCCCGTTCACGGTCAGCCAGGGCATCAGCGAGTAGCTTTGGAAGATCACGCCGCGCTCTGGTCCGGGACCCGTGATCGGGGTGCCCTTGAAGGCGACCTCCCCTTTTGTCGGCATCTCCAGTCCCGCCAGGAGGTTGATGAGCGTCGTCTTGCCCGTCCCGGAGAACCCGAGGAGGACGAGGAACTCGCCCTCCTCGACTTTCAGGTTGATGTCCTTGAGGACATCGGTGCGTGCCGTCCCTTCGCCGAAGCTCTTTGAGACATTGCTGAGTTC
>JBCDGS010000023.1:0-46042 GCA_038751055.1 Pseudomonadota bacterium
CACCGCGTCCTCCCCATAGCGCATGGGAGAGATCACGGGCGAGATATGCGCCTTGAGGAAGGGCCGCGCGCGGTAGGAGCCTTCGCCGCCCCCTGCAATGTCGAACATCTCGACGATTGGGGCCACGTGTGCGGCGATGGTGAAGGCCGTCGCTGTGGGCTTCGTGGTGTTTTTCACGAGCGCATAGGCCGTGTTGATGTCGAGGTCGCGGTTGTCGGGCACGTCCGTCGCGATGCAGCAGCGCGTGAACCAGCTCACATTGGCGAGCGTGTCCTGCAGCCGGGTAAAGTCGTGCAGGTCGCGAAGCGTGGAGGGCCGGTAAAGGCCCGTCCCCATATCGAGCGTCTGCACCGCCGCGCCGCCCGTGCCGAAATAGACTCGGTCGCCGCCGACCTCGATGTCGCGGGCCGGGTCGCGGCCGAAAAGCGTGAACTTCTTGGCGGCGGCATCGATGGCCTCGCGCGTGAGGGAGGGCGCAAACGTCACGCGGTTTCCCTTGGCCTCTGCCCCCATCCTCAGGAAATCTGCGTGGAGACGGTCGGGCACCTCACCCATGCCAAGATCCGCCAGAAGGCGGAGCGCGGTGTCAAAGATCGCCTCCATCTCAGGCTCGGTTAGGGGCTGATAACGGCCCCCTTTCTGCCCGGGCGGGCAGGGGTCGAAGGCCGGGGGCGCGGCGCGTTGGGCGTGGCGGGCCTTGCGGCCTGAACGGGCTGGCATGGCGCTTTGTCCCGTCTTGCAACGCATCGGGCAAGAACGCTGGACAAGATGAAGGAAAACCGAAAACGTGATTCTGCTATGGAGAATAAAGAGCCACCCTTCACCTTCCGCGCCGCACAGATCTTTGTCGCGGCCGTGGAGGCGCAGTCGGTGACCCGCGCAGCGCACCGGCTTGGCATCAGCCCGTCCTCGGTTTCGCAACAACTTTCGGTGCTGGAAGCGGCCCTTGGGGCAAAGCTCATTGAGCGGTCCGCGCGGCAGTTCCGGCTGACGCGGGCGGGGGCGCTTTTCCTTGATCCGGCGCGGCAGCTTCTCGACGATGTCAGCGCCGCAAAGGCGCGGCTGGTGGATGCCGATCAGGCCCCGCCCATGACCGTGCGCATCGCCTCCCTGGAGGAGCTCGACGCCACGGTGACAGCGCCCTGGCTTTTGCGCCTCACCCAAGGTTATCCGAATGTGACCTTCACGCTGACGAGCGGGGCAAGCCACGAGAATTTGGATGCGCTCACCTCCCGCGCGGTCGATCTAACGCTTGCCGTGGACAGCGTGGGCGATGCCGACTGGGTGGAGCAGCACCCGATCCTGCGCGATCCGTTCGTGATGATTTCGGCCCCGGGCGCGTCGCGCGACGGGCCGTTCATCCGTTACACGTCCGATTTGCAAATTGGCCGCCAGATAGAAGCGCAGTTGCGCCGCTCCGGCACGCAGCCGCCGCGGGGCTTTGAGTTCTCTACCAATCAGGCGCTGTTTGCGATGACGGCAGAGCTGAAGGGCTGGGCGATCACCACGGCTCTGGCGTACTTTGGGACCCCGCGCGCGGGCGAGATTGTTGAGGCGCATCCCTTGCCCTTGCCGGCATTCTCACGCCGCATCGCGCTGCACGGGCGGGCCGGGACGCTCGGCGCACTTCCCGGGCGGATGGCAGAGGAAATCCGCGCCTGCCTGAGCGACCGGATCGTCGGGGAAGCCCGTGCGCGTCTCCCCTTCCTCAACGATGGCTTCAACATACTTCGGTAAATCCGAATCAATGTTTTGTAATGTCCCGCAGGCATTGATTGAATTCGCCTTTGGTGCTGCACTCTCGCCGATCGAGGAGGCCGCCATGAAATCACGCACCAAAGCTGTCGTCATCGGAGGGGGCATCGCGGGATGCTCAACGCTCTATCACCTGTGTCAGGAGGGCTGGACCGATGTCGTCATGGTTGAGCGGGATGAGCTGACCTCCGGCACGACCTGGCACAGCGCCGCGCAGGTGACGAATTTCGGGATGAACCAGACGATGGTGGGGCTGAAGTCCCATTCCATCGCGCTCTACAAAAAGCTCCGCGACGACCCGGACTATCCGGTGGGCTATCACCACGGCGACGGCGGTATCCGGCTAGCCAATACCGAAGCGCAGATGCAGGGCTACCGGCACTTTGCCTCCATGGCGCGCGGGATGGGCGTGGATTACGAGGTGATCGACGCTGCCGAATGCGCGCGGCGGCATCCGCTGATCTCCACCGAGAACCTGTTGGGCGGGCTTTGGGACGGGGAGGACGGCGATATCGACCCCGCGCAGCTGTGTCAGGCGCTGGCCTACCACGCGCGGCAGGCGGGGGCGGAGGTCTACCGCCAGACCGAGGTGACGGGCCTCACCCAAAAGGTCGACGACACCTGGACGGTGCATACCAGCAAGGGCGACATCGACTGCGACGTGGTGGTCAATGCCTGTGGCTACCGTGTGAACGAGGTCGGCGCGATGATGGGTGTGCATCACCCCGTGGCCTCCATGGAGCATCAGTACTTCGTTACCGAAGACATCCCGGCCATAGCGGCGGCGGGCCACCGGATGCCGCTCCTACGCTGCCCGATCAGCGACTACTATTCGCGTCAGGAAAAGGGCGGCCTTCTCGTCGGGTTCTACGAACAGGACTGCCGGACCTGGGGTATGGACGGGATTTCGCCCAGCTTCTCGAACGATCTCTGCCCGGATGATCTCGACCGGGTGATGGACGTGCTGGAGGGGGCCTTCGCGCGGATGCCGGCCCTGACAGAGGTTGGGATCAAGCGGATCGTCAACGGCCCCATCACCTATACCATCGACGGCGCCCCGCTGGTTGGACCCATCCCGGGCAAACGCAATGCGTTCTGCATCATCGGCCTCCGCGCGGGGTTGGGCGAGGGCGGCGGCCACGGCTGGCTCCTCGCGCAGCAGATCGTCCATGGCGAAGCGTGCTACGACACGTGGTGCCTCGACCCGCGCCGCTTCACGGGGCATGCGAATGTGGAACTGACGTCCCTCAAGGCCATTGAGGACTACCAGAACGAATTCCGCTTTCACTTCCCGCACGAGCATCGCCCGGCGGGACGCTCTGCGAAGACGACGCCGCTGACGCCCGTGCTCGAGGCCGCAGGCGCCGCATTCACCGTGGTCAACGGCTGGGAGCGGGCGGAGTACTTCAAGCCCTCGCGGGACTTCCACCCCTCGCTGACCTTCCATTTCGACGAAGCGTTCCCCCTCGTGGCCGCCGAGGTCAGGAACGTGTCCGAGAATGTCGGGCTGGCGGAGGTAAACGGCTTCAACCGGATCGAGATCACGGGCACTGACCGCCACGCCTTCCTCGACCGCCTGTTCTGCGGGGCGGTGACAAAGCGCGCAGCGCGCGTGGGTCTGGGCTACCTTCTCAATGACCACGGCATGGTGAAGGCCGAAGCCACAGTGGCGAACATCCCGGCCAGCGAGCGCGGGCCAGAGCGCGTCTGGTACGGGTCGGCGGCAGCCTCTGAATTTCATGACATTGACTGGTTGCGCGGCCATTTGCGGCCGGGCGAGGATGTGGGCCTGCGGTCGCTGACGAATGACCTGACGATCCTCGTCCTCGCCGGGCCCAATGCCCGCGCCGTGCTTGGCCGGGCCTCGCGCGCGGATTGGTCGAAGGAAGCCTTCCCGTGGCTTTCACTGCGCGAATGCTTCATTGGCTTTGCCCCAGCCACCGTCATGGCTGTGAGCTTCTCGGGGGAACTCGCCTACGAGATCCACGTGCCGAACGCCTCGCTCTATGCGGCGTACCAGGCGCTGATGGAAGCGGGCGCGGAGTTCGGCATCGGGCATTTCGGCGCGCGCGCGGTGGAAAGCATGCGGATGGAGAAAGGCTACCTTCACTGGAAGGCAGACATCATCACGGAGTTCGACCCGTTCGAGACGGGCCTTGGCCGGTTCGTCAAGCTGAACAAGGGTGATTTCGTGGGCCGCGACGCCCTCACGCGGCGGCAAGCGGAGGGGGCGCGGAAGCGCCTCGTGACGCTCAAGGTCGGATGTGACTTTGCCCCGGCCCATGGCGGCTCTTCGCTGATGCGGGGGGATCGCGTGGTGGGGACGGTGACGTCAGGCGATTGGGGTCACCGGACCGACCTCAATCTGGCCTATGCGTTCGTGGAGCCGGAGCTTTCGACCGAGGGATCGGTGATGGAGCTTGACCTTTGCGGAGATCTCATCCCCTGCGCGGTCATCCCACCGTCACCCTACGACCCGGAGTTGACCCGCGTCAGATAGGCCCCCTTCGTCCAGCGACCCAGACCGCGCGTGAGGTTCCCCGCGGGGAATTTTCAGTCGCAGACTGTCAAATTTCTTGAGGAAATTCGCAAAACGCTGCCGGCAGCAGCGCCGCGATCACACCTGCCGGGCTTGACCACCGACTCACAAACAGAAACTAATGTCGATGGCTTCTACTCCCGAACGGCCCGCATAAGGGGCCAGGTCAAAAGGTGATATTCATGGCACGTTTCTTCTCAATGGCGGCTCTTGCTGCTGGTGGATTATGGGCAGGTCAAGCGGCCGCAGACCTCACCGCCGCCGAAGCCTGGCAGGCGTTTCAGGATGCAAACGGGCCCACCGGGACGATGACATGGGACGCGGTGGAGGACGGTTCCGGCAGCATCCTCGTCACCGGCGTCGTTCTCGAAATGGGTGACGGGCTCAGCAATGTGGAGATCGCCTTCGGCACCCTGTCCTTCGAGGAGGAGAACGGCGCCGTCAGGCTCATCCTCGAGGACAGCATCCCCATTGAGATCGCCTCCGAGTTTGAAGGCCAAGGCAGCACGATTTCCGGCCGAGTTGAGGTTGAGGCCGCCGATATTCGCTTTAGCGGCAGCCCTGAGGATCTGACCCAGACCTACAGCGTGGGCGCCATGCGGATGATCCTCGATGACATAAACGAGGCCCCGGACCTCGCGACATTCGACGTCACCATGGCCCTCGCCGCCATGGCCGGGGAAACCCGACTTACCGGAACTGACGCAAAAAGCGCGGCCTACAGCCTCACTGCCGATAGCCTCACCTATGCCGTGAAAGCGGGTGATCCCACCGAGGGCAACTTTGACATGGATGCCGTGCTGAGCGGCATCAGCCTTGCGGGCACGGCGAGCGTGCCGCTGGGCTTCGCGGCCTTCGGCTCCAGCGCGCTCTTGTCCGATCCCGATTATGCGGTGGACGCGACTTTCGCGTCGCAATCGATGACAGCTTCAGCCACCTTCGCAGACGTCAACGGCGATGGCGCGTTCGAGGTCGTGGCCGGGCAGGGCGACGTGGCAATCCAGCTTGCCGACGGGCAGGCGAGCTATGATGGCGGGCTCAACGGCCTCGACGTCTCGGTCGCTGCCCCTGGCCTTCCGCTGCCGGTCAACGTGTCGCTCGCGCGCTATGGCTATCAGGTGGAGATGCCCCTTGTGTCCACGGAGGCGTCCCGCGACATGGTGCTGGGGCTCGACCTTCTTGGGATCACGCTCGATGACTTTCTGTGGAACCTCTTCGATCCGGGTGCCGTGCTGCCGCGCGATCCGGCGGACCTCACCTTCCTCGTGGATCTCGATGGCCGCTGGCTGATCGACATCATGGACCCGGAGGCGGCCTCGACCATGGGCGCCGATGTCCCAATTGAGGTCACCGCGGCCACGATATCTGACCTGCGGCTGTCCGCTGCCGGGGCAGAGCTGACCGGAGACGGATCCTTTACCTTCGATAACGAGGACCTCTTCACATTCGACGGCCTGCCCGCCCCGGACGGGGCGATCGACCTGCGGCTCGTCGGCGCAAACGGCCTCATTGACGCGCTTATCCAGATGGGTCTGTTGCCTGCGGATCAGGCCATGGGCGCACGGATGATGCTCGGCCTCTTCATGACCCCGGGGGAGGGGCCCGATACGCTGACCTCGCGCATCGAAGTGCGTCCCGATGGTCAGGTCCTCGCCAACGGTCAGCGCATTCGGTAGTTCCTTGCGCCCTTTGGGCGCTCCCAGCCTTGGCAAGCGGGGTGGCGCGGATTACCTCCCGTCCACGCCCGCTTCCAAGGAGACACCGATGGCCGCCCTGACTGACCTCGCCGAAAAGACCCTGAGCGAGGCTAAGACAGCCGGGGCCGAGGCCGCCGATGTCCTCGCTGTGACAGGCACCTCGGTGTCGATTGATGTCCGCGCGGGCAAACTCGAGGAAGCCACGCGCGAGGAAGGGACAGACATTTCCCTTCGCGTGTTGATTGGCCAGCGGCAGGCGGTTGTTTCGGTTTCAGATACCTCCGCTGACACGCTGCGCGAGATGGCCGAACGCGCCGTGGCGATGGCGCGCGAAGCCCCCGAAGATGCGAGCCTTGGCCTTGCGGAGGCCGGCCAGCTTGCCAGCGGCGTCGATGCGCACGCGCTCGACCTCGCGGACCCGGCTGACGAACCTGATCCCGCGTTGCTGCAAGCCATGGCAACGGACGCAGAGGCTGCGGCCCTTGCGGTGGACGGGGTCAGCCAGACGCAGGGGGCAGGGGCAGGCTATACAGAGCGCGCCGTCGTCCTCGCCGCGACCAACGGCTTTCTCGCCCAGACCCGCCGCACAGGGACGAGCCTTTCCTGCGTGGCCATCAGCGGTGAAGGCACGGGCATGGAGCGCGACTATGACGGGGACAGCCGCGTCTACCTGAGCGATCTGCGCAGCGCTGCCGAGATCGGGCGGACGGCTGGCGAGCGCTGCGTTGAGCGCGGCGGGGCCCGCAAGCCACCCACGGGGGCATATCCGGTTCTCTATGATGAACGCGTTGCCAGCAGCCTGATCGGGCACCTCATGCAGGCCATCAACGGCGGCGCCGTGGCGCGCGGGGCGTCGTGGCTTCGTGATGCAGAGGGTGAGGCGGTTCTGCCAGAGGCGCTGAGCCTGACCGAAGACCCGCACCGACAACGCATGCTGTTGTCGCGCGTCACCGATGCCGAGGGGCTCCCTACGGCAAAGCGTCTCTGGATCGAGAACGGCGTCCTGACGGGTTTCGTCACCGATCTTGGCACGGCGCGAAAGCTCGGCCGTGACAGCACCGGCAATGCCGCACGGGGCCTGAGCAGCGGGCCGTCACCGTCCACAACAAACCTTGCCCTGACGCAGGGCGACCAGAGCCGCGCCGACCTGATCGCGCAGATGGGCACCGGCCTTCTGATCACGTCGATGATCGGCCAGACAATCAATCCCAATACGGGCGACT
Organism: Pseudomonadota bacterium; assembly: GCA_038751055.1. Classification (GTDB taxonomy): domain Bacteria; phylum Pseudomonadota; class Alphaproteobacteria; order Rhodobacterales; family Rhodobacteraceae; genus Shimia_B. Next base: position 7,215 of record JBCDGS010000023.1, read on the forward strand.
ATTCCCGCGGGGCGGCGGGCTTCTGGGTGGAGAACGGTGACATCGCGTACCCGGTCAATGAATGCACTGTCGCCGGAAACCTCCGCGATATGCTCCGGACGCTCGTGCCCGCCAACGATGCGCGGACGTGGACCGGGCGCGTGATCCCCTCACTTCTCGTGGACGGTCTCACCCTTGCCGGAGCCTAGGGGCGACCTTGCTCTCCTTCTCGATGCCGCTGACGAAGCCGGGGCGATTGCTATGCGCCACTTCCAGCGCGACCCGAAGACGTGGGACAAGGGTGGCGGCGCAGGCCCAGTGACGGAAGCCGACCTCGAGGTGGACAGGATGCTGCGCGAGGGCCTGTTGTCTGCGCGCGATTACGGCTGGCTCTCGGAAGAAACCGAGGATGACCCAAGTCGCCTGACCGAAGACCGGGTCTTTATCGTCGATCCCATCGATGGCACCCGAAGCTTCATTGAAGGTTCGCGGACATGGGCGGTCTCCCTCGCTGTCGCAGTGAATGGAGAGATCGAGACAGCCGTCGTCCACCTCCCTGCGCGAAACCTGACCTTCGCGGCAGAGCGCGGGCAGGGGGCGACGCTGAACGGTGCGCCTTTGCGCGTCTCTGGCGCCCAGCCGGGTGCGGAAAAGGTCCTGTCGGTGAAGGCCAACTTTGCCGCGCGGTATTGGCGCGATGTCCCTCCCCGGCCCGAGATTTCGTTCCGCTCCTCCCTCGCCTACCGGCTCGCCCTTGTTGCCGAAGGACGCTTTGACGCCATGCTGACGTTGCGCTCGACCTGGGAATGGGACGTGGCGGCGGGGGTCCTTCTCGCCGAGGAGGCGGGCGCGAAAGTCGCGACGACGGAGGGCACTGCGCCGCGTTTCAACACGGCGTCGGCTGCCCTTCCGGGTATACTTGCCGGGGGCACGCGCCTCATTGACCACTACCTGTCCTACGGGCCGCGCTTGCCCGCCCCTTAAGCCGGGCATAGGGTGCGGCCTGACTGGACAGCAAAGGCACGCACCATGACCCAACGCCTGCACCTCGTCTTCGGGGGGGAGCTTATCGATCCGACAAAGAACGTCTTCAAGGACGTAGATGAGATCCACATCGTGGGCATCTTCCCGAACTACGCGGCTGCCTATGATGCGTGGAAGGCCGAGGCGCAGCGCACCGTGGATAACGCCCACATGCGCTACTACATCGCCCATCTTCACAAGCTTCGGGATGAAGAAGCCGCAGCGTCCCCGACTGAGGAACTCGGAGGCTAGGCCGCCATCGTCATGCCTGCGCCTGCGCCTCTCGTGTGGTTCCACGTGCCGGGGGAAAGCCGCCTCGCGGCGGCAGAGGAACTGGCGCGCCGCCTCGCCGATGACCTGCCTGACGTGACGAGCCTCGCCACAGTCGCCACGCTGCCTGCCGACCGGCAGCAGGGGCCGATCACTTACATCTCGCCGCCGCCTGATACGCGGGGCGACGCCCTCGCTTTCCTCGCTGACTGGACGCCCACGGCGGTCGTCTGGTTCGGCGCGCAGCTGAGGCTCCGCACCCTTGCCGAGGTCGAGGCCCAGCGCCTGCCCGCCTTCATGGTCGACGCCCGCGCAAGCGATCTGAACCTGTCGCGCCTCCCTCATCGGCGGGTGAGGGAGAAGGCAGCGCTCCGCAGCTTCAGTCGTATCCTTACCGTGGATGAAAGCGCCTCAGATGCGTTAAAGGCCTTGGGCGTTGGCTCCTGGAAGCTCGAGGTGTCCGGGCCGGTCGTCGCCGGGTCAATGGCCCTCCCGCACAACGAGGCCGAGCGGAGCTTTATGGCCGAAACACTCGCCACGCGGCCGGTCTGGTACGCGGCTGGCCTGCCAAGCGGTGAACTGACCGTCGCCCTCGACGCGCATCGGGCGCTCTTGCGCCGCGCGCATCGGTTCCTGCTTGTCATCAGCCCTTCCGACCTTGCCGACGCCGACGCCATGGCGAGCGCCGTAGCTGAGGCCGGCTTCCGCGTGGTGCGGCGCAGTGAAGCTGACGAGGTCGATCCCGAGGATCAGGTCCTCATTGCCGACCTAAAGGGGGAGGACGGTCTTTGGTATCGCCTCGCACCGCTGACCTTTCTGGGCGGGACGTTCAGCGGTAGTCCGAACCGCAACCCGTTTGAGCCCGCGGCGCTGGGCTCTGCGATCCTGCATGGCCCGCGCATCCGTCACCACGCGCCTAACTTTGCCCGCCTGCGCGCCGCTGGGGGGAGCCGCGAGGTGAACGGGCCCGGCGAACTTGGGCCGGCGCTGTCTACGCTCTCTTCCCCGGATCAGGGTGCGCGCCTTGCCCATGCGGCATGGGACGTGTCGTCGAGCGGGGCGCAGGTGACAGACCGTATCCTCGCGCTCTTGACCCGCGCGCTGGGGGAGGGCTGATGCGCGCGCCCGCGTTCTGGTTTCAGGAGCCCGGATGGCAATCGGCCGCGCTCGCACCGCTTGGATGGGCCTATGGCGGGATCACGGCATGGGCTGTCCGGCAATCGCCGACCTACGTCGCCCCTGTTCCGGTGATCTGTGTGGGCAATATCAATGCAGGCGGAACGGGAAAGACGCCCACGGCCATCGCACTTGCTCAGATGCTTGGGGATGAGAGGCCATATGTTGTCTCGCGCGGGTACGGCGGTAGCCTTGAGGGGCCGATCCGGGTTGAGCCAAATCAGCATTCAGCGGCGCAGGTAGGGGACGAGCCACTGCTCCTGGCCGCCTTTTGCCCTGTCATCGTGGCCAAAGACCGTGCATCGGGCGTTCGGATGGCTGTTGAAAGCGGTGCGAGCCACGTGATCCTCGATGACGGTTTCCAGAATCCCGATGTCCGCAAGGATCTCAGTATCGTTGTCGTCGATGCATACCGGGGCTTTGGCAATGGTCGTGTTCTGCCTGCCGGACCGTTGCGCGAACTGCCGGAACGTGGGCTGGCCCGCGCGGATCTTCTTCTGAGTATCGGAGAGCCTGCCGCCCAGGCGCGGTTTCGCGAAAGCTGGTCCCTGCCGCCGATGATGCCGCATCTTGAAGGACGGCTGGAGCCGCTGCCGACCGGCATGCCGTGGCAGGGGATGCGCGCGCTGGCATTTGCGGGGATCGGGCATCCGGAGAAGTTCTTCGCCACGCTGCGCGGGCTTGGGGCGACGCTGCTGCGTGCAGAGGCGCTGAGCGATCATCAGCCGCTGACGGAGGCCCTCATGGCCCGGTTGGCGGAGGAGGCAAAGCTCCTCGGCGCGCAGCTCGTGACTACGGAGAAGGACGCCGTGCGCTTGCCAGAAAGCTTCCGCGCCCGCGTCGTGACCCTTCCGGTGCGCCTAACGCTCGAGGCACCCGCGGCGCTTGCATCAGCGCTCGCGGGCCTCAAGGCGAAGGGTTAGAGTTTGCCGTCGAGGATCCGGCGAAACTCTTCCATGGACATGTTCGAATAGCTCACGCCATCGATGATGAACGTGGGGGTAGAGCGCACCCCGTCCTCTGCGGCGTTCGCCTCGTACCAAGCGACGAGGTTTTGCGCCTTGTCACCGTCGGAGAAACAGGCGTCGACCTCTTCATTCGTGAGGCCCGCTGTGAGCCCGATGCGGCGCAGATTCTCCGCGATATCGGCGGGTTGGCCCTGCGTCCACGTCCGCTGCTGTTCGTAGATGAGGTCCGAGATGCCGAAGAACCGGTCCTGACCGCCGCAGCGCGCCACGATTGAGGCCCAAAGCCCAAAGCGGTCGAAATAGACCTCGCGGTAGATGAACTCCACCTTTCCGGTGTCGATGTACTCGGCCTTCAGTTCCTTGAAGGGGCCCTCGTGGAAGGTCCGGCAATGGGGGCACGTGTAGGAGGCATATTCGATCACCGTGATCGGCGCGTCCGCCTCGCCCAGCGTCATGTCTGTGATGGCCGACGGGTCTGCATCGACCGTTTGCGCGTTAGCGGCGCCGAGTTGGGGCATCTGCGACCCCTGCGACGGCATCAGCAGCCAGCCACCGGCGCCGATGACGAAGCCGGCGATGAGAAGGATCGAAATCTTGCGTATCATGTCGGGGTTCCCTTGGATCTCAGGACGTTCTCGCCAAGCGATGTCAGCGCCTGACGCAGCGTCTCGTTTTCTACACCCGCGGACGCCGCGCGCGCCATCGCGCTGAGCTTGGGGTCGGGTGTTGCGGGCGCTTTGGGGGCGGGTGCGAATGCGGCCTGGCCCTCTGCAAAGCCCGTTGGAGCGGTCTGCGTGATACGTATGCGCGCGATGGCGTTGTATCCATAGCAGGCGTTCACCTTCTCGCGAATGGTGGGCAGATTCATCTGAAGCATCGGCGCCATGGAGGCGGTTGTCAGCACAGTCAGCGTCGCGCCAAGCCCGCCGCGCCCGTAGCTCACGTTCACGGGCCGCGTGGTGCGCGCTGTCTCTTCGCCCACGATATCAGACCAATGGGTCAGGAGCTTTGTCACCGCGAAGCCGCGCGCCTCGCCCGCCTGCCGGATGCGGGTTTCAAGAAGGCTCGATACTCTCTTGGGGCCCTTTTTGCGCTGATATGTGCCAGGCCTTGCCAAGCCGCTCCCCCTTTTTGCGCTGACGCCGCCGCTTTATAACTGGCCACCAGACGAAGCGCATCTAGGATTGCAGGAGGGGGGCAAACTTTTGCGTGATTTCCAAGATGACACGGCGGCAACGCTTCTGGCGTGGTATGACGTGCACGCAAGGGAGATGCCGTGGCGCGTCGGCCCGAAGGAGCGCGCAGGTGGCGTGCGCCCGAACCCGTATCATGTCTGGCTGAGCGAAGTGATGCTTCAGCAGACGACTGTCGCCGCCGTGCGCGATTACTTCCTCAAGTTCACGCGGATCTGGCCAACGGTCGCTGACCTCGCTGCCGCTGAGGATGCTGATGTTATGGCTGCCTGGGCAGGCCTTGGCTACTATGCCCGTGCGCGCAACCTCCTGAAATGCGCCCGGGCCATTGTCGCCGACCATGGGGGCCGTTTTCCAGAGACACGCGCGGCGCTGCTGACATTGCCGGGAATTGGGCCCTATACGGCCTCCGCGATCTCGGCCATCGCCTTTGACGAAGCTTCCACCGTCGTTGACGGCAATGTCGAAAGGGTCATGGCGCGGCTCCATGACGTGCACACGCCGCTGCCCCGCGCCAAAGCTGAACTGACCGCACTTGCGGAGCGCTATACCCCTGACATGCGGCCCGGCGACTATGCCCAGGCGGTCATGGATCTTGGCGCGACGATCTGTTCCCCGCGCGCACCCGCCTGCGGCATTTGCCCGGTGCGGGATCCTTGTGCGGCGCGGCAGGAGGGAACGGCCCCCGATCTGCCACGGAAAGAGCCTAAGAAACCCAAACCGACGCGTCGTGGTACGGCCTATGTCGTGCAGCGGGACGACGGGGCGATATTGCTCGAAACGCGGCCTGAGAAGGGTCTCTTGGGTGGCATGCTCGGCTGGCCCTGCACGGAGTGGGGTGACGCGCCTGACCCTGCACCGCCTGTCACTGCAGAATGGTCACGCCTGCCCGCCGAGGCGCGCCACACGTTCACGCATTTCCACCTGATCCTCGATATCGACATCGCCGGCGTGCCCCTCACTGCGACCCCACACCGCGGCGAATTCCGCGCCCGCGCCGCATTTAGGCCATCGGATTTGCCCACACTCATGCGTAAGGTATATGACCTTTCGTATGAACACCTCAGGTAGCGCGTGCAACCGAACGTCTCGTAGCCAGTAGCAGAACAGGTGACCCATGGCTGAAATGACGACCCCGCCCGCGCGCTTCGGGCTTGCCCAGGCGCTCCCCTTCTGGATTTCGCTGCTTTTGCCGCTCATTGCGATCCTCGCGGCAACGCTGGGCAATTGGTGGGTCCTGCTGATCCCTGCCTCCACCTGGTATCTCTTTTCCATCATCGACGCCTTCGCGGGCCTCGATGAAGACAATGCCGACCCGAAGACCGATGATGCGCAGCTCTTCTGGTACAAGGCCATCACGATCATCTGGGCGCCGGTTCAGTTCGTGACGCTGTTCGGGATGCTCTGGTACGTCACACGGTCGGGCGATGTCGGCACGTGGGAGGCCGTGGGCCTCATGTTCGGCGTGGGCGTCATCACCGGCACGATCGGGATCAACTACGCCCATGAGCTGCTTCACCAGCGACCGAAAATCGAGGTCTGGATGGCCGATTTGCTCCTGGCGATGGTGATGTACTCCCATTTCCGGAGCGAGCATGTCCTTGTCCATCACCGCTATGTCGGCACCCCGCGTGATCCGGTATCGGCGCGGTACAATACCGGGTTCCACCGCTTTTTCCCGCGCGTGATCTGGCAGACTTATCGGTCCGCCTGGAACGCTGAAAAGACGGTCCTGCGGCGCAAGGAAAAGACCTGGTCGGATCCGTCGAACCCGTTCTGGCGCTACTGGGCGCTGCAAGGGTCATTCCTTGCGCTGGCCCTCGTGATCGGTGGCTTCTGGGGTGTGGCGCTCTTCCTGTTGCAGGCCTTTGTGGCGATCTGGCAGCTCGAGCTTGTGAATTACATTGAGCATTACGGGCTCACCCGAAAGCACCTGGGCAAGGGCAAGTACGAGTATGTCCAGCCCCGCCATTCCTGGAACGCGTCGCACAAAGTGTCGAATTGGCTGCTGATCAACCTCCAGCGCCATTCCGATCACCACTTCAAGGCTGACCGCCGCTTTCCGCTGCTGCAGACCTATGATGAGACGGAGGCCCCAAACCTTCCCCATGGCTATCCCTTGATGACCATGCTGGCGATGGTGCCGCCCCTCTGGCGCCGGGTTATGAACCCGAAGGTCCGCGATTGGCGCCGCCGGTTTTATCCCGAGATCGAAGACTGGACGCCCTACAACGAGGGCACCAACGACTGGCCGCGCTAGGACGGGCTGCGCTTTTGGTCCGACGCACAGGTCGGGTTCCTGTGCCTTGACAGGTTGTCGGCTTCGCCATCTGATTTTCCGATAGTTCCGGTCGCCCTCCATATGCGGGGCGGGCACGTATTGTTAGCGAATTTCAGAGGGAGGGGGCCGTGTCAGGACCAGATTTATCGATTGTTTCCAAGCTAGTAGATTCGGCAGGGGACGTTCTTGTGACCCTTGCGGAGGTCTCGCGCCGGCAGAAGGAACTCAATCACCTTTACGTCGTGCCAGGGGCTGATTCCCTCATTGCGAAGTGCAATCGCCTCGCGGACGAGTCTGAAAGCATGGCCGCGATCACCAATCAGGAGGTGCAAAGCATCCTGAATTCTGATCGGGCCCAGCGGGCTCTCAACACCGCTGCCATGGCAGCGACCTGTGCCGCTGCATGCGGAGCATGGGGTGCCTATGCGGCTGCGGGGAGCTCGGCTGCTGCGACGACAGCCACCGCTGCTTCGTCGGCGGAGGCCCTGTTCATTGCCGGGGTTCAGCAGGGCGCGAAGAGGTTCGCTGTCGGCGTTGGTCGGAACCTCGTCGTTCAAGCGTTCCTTCAAGTGGGCGATGCGAGCATGAACTACAAAATGACCGGGTCCACCCAGAAGTCGCTGTCCGGGACAGGCCCGTTTGTGATGATGAATGCCCTGATTGCCGGCGCTCTTCCTGCCTGGCAGGCGGCTGATGGTATGAAGGTTCTTGTACACGGCATTCGCGGAGAACTGCTGATTGCCGCAGGTGATTCAATCAAAAACCGTAAGAACATCACCGTTCTTGACGCAATGAAGGCCATCGGTGAGGACGAGGTCGCCAAGCAACTGCCCCAGGTCAAAAAGATCATGATCTCGGCTTTGCTCGATGATTCCGGTCAGGCCGCCCAGAAGATTTACAACAACATGGTCAGTACAGAGGTCCTCAAGGCGACAAAGGATGCCGCCATGGACGAAGTTGCCCGGCGGGTTCCAAAGCTGAACTGGATGACTGTCGGGAAAGCGCGGAACGAAGCTGTCTATTCTGATGATATCCAGGATGATCTGAAGGAGCTGGTTCGGCGCATCGCAGCGCGGCGCGTGGAGGCCAGTATCTTCAGGACAACCGCTGCCAACATCCTCGTATTGAAGAAGGTCACCCAGATGGTGTGCGAGCCGGCGTCGAAGGTAACGGTGCGACAGGTCATGACCTGAGGCCCGTTCAGGCAAGCGCTCAAAAAAAAAGCCCCGCCAACCACGAGGGGAGGCGGGGCGAAGTTGATGCCATGTGTCAGGCCACAGGCACCGGCGGTAGCCGTGTCAGTTCGGGCGGTGCGCCATCTCCGAACGGATCTGTTGTCGGAGGAGGTCGATGGAGACCTCCTTGCCGTCTTTTTTGAAATTCCAATAGGCCCAGCCATTGCAGGACGGGGCCCCTTCGAGTTTTGCGCCCACCTGATGGATCGACCCGGCAAGCGTGCCGCTCACCAGCGTTCCATCGGCGCGCACCTTCGCGGTCTGCCCGCGCGGGCCGGTCAGCACTTCGCCGGGGCGCAGCATGCCGCGCTCAACAAGTTGGCCAAAAGGTACCCGCGGCTCGGCACGCTTTGATTGCGTCACGCGGAGGGCTTCGGCTTCCAACCGCCGGACATCGCCGATCCGGCGTTCTGCGATCTCTCGATACGCCTCTTCGCGCTCAATTCCGATCCAGTCACGGCCCAGCATCTTGGCCACCGCGCCCGTTGTCCCCGTCCCGAAGAACGGGTCGAGCACCACGTCGCCCTCGTTCGTCGTTCCGAGGATGATCCGGTGAAGCAGGGCTTCAGGCTTCTGCGTCGGGTGGGCCTTGTCGCCCTTCGCGTCTTTCAGGCGCTCATGGCCCGTGCAGATCGGCAGAACCCAGTCAGACCGCATCTGCACACCTTCATTGAGCGCTTTCAACGCCTCGTAATTGAACGTGTACTTTGCGCCTTCACCGACCGAGGCCCAGATCAGCGTTTCATGGGCGTTCGTGAACCGCTTGCCGCGGAAGTTGGGCATCGGGTTCGACTTGCGCCAGACGACGTCGTTCAACACCCAGAACCCCGCATCCTGCAGGGCCGCGCCGACGCGGAAGATGTTGTGATAGCTGCCGATGACCCACAATGCCCCCGTGGGTTTTAGACACCGGCGCGCCGCCTTGAGCCAGTCTTGGGTAAAGGCATCATAGGCGGCGAAACTTGAAAACTGGTCCCAGTCCTGCGTCACTGCATCCACAAGCGACGCGTCCGGGCGGTGCAACTCCTGCCGAAGCTGCAGATTGTAGGGCGGATCGGCAAAGATCAAATCGACCGACGCCTCGGGAAGGGCGCGCATGATCTCGATGCAATCGCCCGCAAGAATAGTATTCAAAGGAAGCGCGTTGGCGCCCTTCGCCCGTGTCATCGTGTCTGCCTCGTTTGCCGGGATATCCGGACCACTGCTCGGCCCCTCTGTCGGGGGTTCGTTGTTGGCCTCACTATGAATCAGAGCAGATTCCGCGGTCAAAAACTATAAGATTCAGTGGGTTATTTATTTTTCTTGCCACAAGATATTGTAGACGGGTCGGAACGATCTCCTATGGTGTGGGGTCACGCCGAGATCGTGTAGAGCTGAAATATGGCTTTTTGATGGATAACCCTGATTGGTCTCCCAGCCGTAGCCGGGGTGGTGTTGCGCCAAATCATACATGACACGATCGCGCCAGATTTTGGCCACGATTGAGGCCGCCGCGATGCTTTGGCTTCGCGTGTCACCCTTCACAATGGCCTGGCCCGGGCAGGGCAGATCGCGTGGCACCATGTTGCCATCGATGAGTGCAAGTTCTACCGGCAAGAGCTGCGCCACCGCGCGCTCCATGGCGAGATGGGAGGCACGCAGGATGTTGATCTGATCGATCTCCTCGACGCTGGCCTGCCCGACGGCCCAAAGCGCGCGCGCTGTTATCTCGGCATAGAGCCGCTCTCTGGCCTTCTTGCTCAGCTGTTTGGAGTCGTTCAGTCCATCGGGGACATCGTCAGGATCGAGAATGACGGCGGCCGCCACCACCGGACCGGCGAGCGGCCCGCGCCCGGCTTCGTCCACTCCGCAAACGCGCGTCAGCCCTTTTGCATGGGCCGCGTGTTCAAAGTTGAAATCCGGCAGATCTCCCATGAATGTCTTCTGTCACGACGCGCCCGTGGAGGAAAGAATGCGGCCCCGTTGGTTTGGGTCGCGATGCAGCGGTCATGCCGCAGCTGTTTTGGCTCTCGCTGCGCGGGTAGGGCGGGACAGGGCCTTGGATGTCTGGTACGGCGCTGCCATGACCCCGGACCACGCCCGCCTCATGGCCCGCTACAATGCCTGGCAGAATGACCACCTTCTTGCGGCTGCGGACACCCTGTCAGATGACGCCCGTTGGGACGATCGGGGGGCGTTCTTTGGCAGTATCGCGCAAACGCTTAATCATGTGCTCTGGGACGATGCGGTTTGGCTCGCGCGGATCATGGGCGATGCGTCGGAGGTTGCGCGCCTCGACAGGGACTTTCCTTACACCGAAGAGCCGCGTGATTGGGCTGTTTTTCGTGACAAGCGGCAGGAGGTTGACGCCAGCCTCGTGCGCTGGGCGGCGATGCTCACCGATGATGATCTTGCGGCTGGCCGTTCCTTTGATCTGGGCGCAGACCGTGTGGAGACCACAGTGGCTGTTATGGCCGCGCAGCTTTTCAATCATCAGACCCATCACCGCGGGCAGGTCCACGCTATGCTGACCGCCGCGGGCGCTGAGACGGCGCCGACCGACCTGATGATGATGGTGCTTGGCCGCGCTTGAACCGCAATTGGCGGCTGCACGGGCTGAAGCTCCTGTGGCAAAAAAAGGGGGGAAGGGGAGCCCATGCTCTCCCCTCCCCCACACCCCACCCGATACACAACCGGGGAACGTGGGTGGGGTCCTGCTCACCAGATGAAACCGGTCCAGTGCAGGCATTTGGGCTCCCATCCTGACCGTGGTCCGCGCTGGGTCTGAAACCGGGCGAAACAACGATCCGGGAGGGACGCATAATGACGATAATTGTGGTGCAGGCAGCGGTTGCCGAAGACTGTCCAGCTTTCGCCGCGATATCCTTTGTGCGTGACGAGACAGTGCGCCGGAAGTGTCTTGGATGAGATCACCGGTTTCGGCGTGACCTTCACAGCTTTCCGATTGTCCACCGCTTCCTTGATCCCGTAGATCACCAGCGCACCGAGGAGGATCTTGGCCAGGTCTTCATGCGCCGAGTTGGCCGCAGCGCTCGTTGCAGTCAGCGACGTGGCGGCGAGCACTCCTGATAGGAGAACGGCAACGAAGGGCTTCATCATGTGTCTCATCCTCATTCGGGGGCACGGTGCGGCCCGGTGATGAGGAAAGGTTGGGCCGATGGCTGCGGGTCTCTCAATAGCGGGCGGTTGTTATCGGATAACGACGGTATCTTGGCACCGCTCTTACTGAGACGGGCGGGCCGGGGAGGCACCTCAACACGCCGCTATTGAATATCGCAGGCAACGAGAGCAGCTTGCTGGCATGACACGCACCCTCCTTACCCTCGCGCTCTGCGCCTTTGCGTCGGTGGGCCAGGCGGCTTGCTATGCCGATTACAAGGCCAAGCAGGACAGCCCGCTCAGACTCCATTACGGGGTCGCCGAGATCAGCGGCGCCTGTACGCCGGCAAACGCCCAGGCGGAGATCGCCCCCCGGATCGCCACCGAAGGGTGGACCCTTCTCAACATCGTCTCCACCTTTGGGGATGAAGGCCTGAACGAAAGGAGAGAGAGTGCCGGACGCTACTTCCTCCGCTACTGAAACCCGCCAGGCCGGGAGCCGGATCGTCGTCGCGGGGATCGTGGCAATCGTTGTGATTCTGGCCCTTACGGGCATTGCCCTCTTGCTGACGCTGCCTGATGCAAATGCCTTCAATGCCCGTGTCGAACAGCTCTTTATCGAGAGCGACAACCTGACCAGTCAGGGCGAGGTAAAGCTCCTAGAGATCCTTGCGCAGTCGGGGACGGCATTCTCGGGCGTCTTGGCCAGCTACCGGATCGTGATCTTTGTGCTGCTCGTGTTCGCGGCCGCCCTGCTGGTTGCGACGCTGGTTTTCCTGATGGCGCTTGTGGCGCTCAACCGCCGGATGGGAGAGATCGAGCGCGCGGGCATTCAGGTGAGCTCTCTCCTGATCTCGCGCGATGAGAATGTGGTCTACCTCAACAACATGGAATTCAAACTCACAGAGGCCGCGATCGAGACCCTCTCGGTCCTGGCCGAAGCCCGCATGGACGGCGACGTCCTGAGCGGGGCAGAGCTGGAGGCCGTTATCTCGGGCCGGAACACGGCTGATTGTGAGGAAGCGGCAGGGGCGACGCGCATCAAGCGACTACGGGACGCGCTGGGCAATCAGATGGTCAGTGAGCTTCTGGTCCGCAACATTGCGCGCAAGGGATACATGCTGTCGATCGACAAGGACGTCATCAAGATGGTCTGAGGCGCGCGATTTCCGTCATCGGCACGAGAGTAAGACCAAACACGCCTTTTCCCGCCAAAGGTTCCAGACGTTCCGTCGCCGGGCGCAAACCAATCAGTCGGTCGGCGTCATCATCGGGACAAACGCGCAATGCGTGCCGTGTGCGTTGCACCGAAGCATCATGGGTCCTGGCGTAGGCGTCCCAGGCGCCTGCCGCGCGCTTGGGACCGGCATACCCTTTCCAGTGAGCGCATAGTCAGTGTTGACCGAGGTGCCCGTGCTGTTCGCAGCAGGCGTGAGAAGTGACCCCACCCCGATGATGACCTTCACTGCGGCTGCCACTGCCAACGGATCGTTGGCGCGTGCTGGCGTTGCGATCACACTCGTAAAAACCAGAGCGCTGAGAGCAGCGCCCGTCATAATCATTTTCATCTTTTCACCCCCGGTGGCGGCGCGGACCTTTGTGTGATCCAGCGGCGCTATCCGCACTTATACCCTCATATTAACCTTTGGTTAACTTTTTCGAGATGCAACCGTTCCCGCGAAAACGCTCCGTTTCTACTGCTACGACAGTCTGATGTCGCTATGGGACATTCGAAGGGCCACATGGCCGCCTACGCACAGCCATACTGCGGAGGGCGCACATGCACTTTACTTACAACGGGGTCACAGACGACGGACCAACACTTGTGCTGATCCACGGCGCGGGAGGGTCCCATCTGGACTACGCGATCCCCTGGCGCAACGTGACGGCAACGCCCGAGCCCGGCAAAACCCGCGCGCCGGGTCAGGGCGGGCATGCGCTTCAAAAGCGCGCTGTCTATGCCCTCGACCTACCTGGCCATGGAGACAGCGGCGGCGAGAGCGCCCCCGATGTGGAGGTCTATGCAAAGGCCGTCGCTTCGTTTCTAAGCGAACATGACCTGCGTGACGTCTGCCTTGTCGGGCATTCCATGGGCGCTGCTATTGCAGTCGCAACTGCCCTCCATGAGCCTGATCGCCTGCACTCCCTTTGCCTGATCGGGGGCGGGGCCAAGATGCATGTGAGCCAGGACCTGCTGGACGGTCTGGCCACGAGCACGGATGCGACCGTCGCAGCAATCTCGCGCGCCTGCTGGCACAAGTCGACGATGCCCATGTATCGCGAAGTTGTTCGGCGGCGGATGACGACCTCGGGCGCAGAGGTTCTGGTCAACGACTTCACGGCCTGCGCCCGCGTAGATCTGCGCCAGCGCCTGTCAGAGATCGACGTGCCGGTGCTTTTGCTGGCGGCCATCGAGGATCGGATGGTGCCGCTCAAGGACGTCGAGGCGATGCAATCGGCCTTCCCACGCGCAACGCTCGCGGCGCTCGAAGGCTGTGGTCATTTCATGCACTTCGAGCGATCGGAAGAAGCCGCTGAGGCGCTCGACACGTTCCTGGACGGGACCTAGGACCAGTTCGCATACTTCAAAGGAAAGCGGATAGTGTGCGCGAAAAGAGGCGTGGCAGTTGGAGGTGCTCGTTAGCCACCTCGGGCCCAAGCGCGATGGTCGATGGCTAATGATCATTGACGCATCCGGACGATGTTTGCGTCCTGCAAAATCGGTTTAGCTCAGGCCCCGCTTCAGGGTCTCGCCAGGCTGGATCTTGGGCGTGAACTCCACAATTTCGGGCTCCAGCTCTGGCGCTTCCACGCGGGCCTGAATGATCTCCGCGGCCTTCGCTCCGATTTCGGCCCGGCACGAATCCATGGTGGCAAGCTTTTTAGGCAGCCCCTCCAGCAAACGGATCCCGTTAAAGCTCGATAATCCGATCTGGCGTGGAATGTCGTACTGCTTCTCCAAAAGATAGAGCAGCCCGCCCGCCCCGATCATGTCATTGGAATAGTAAAGAAAGTCGAGATCAGGATTGCGCCCGAGCAAGATCTCCGTCATCTCGCGGCCCTTTGAGAAACCCGACCCGCCCTCATAGAACTCCTGATCCTCCACTTGAAGGCCCCCCTTGGCGAGGGCCTCGGTGAACCCCTCGAAGCGCTTCCGCGCCCGGTGATCGAGAGGCATTTTGGTGCCCAGGAAGCCTATGTTTTGGTAGCCTTGCTTGAGGATCTGCTTGGCCATCTTGCGCCCTGCGCGGCGATGGGAAATGCCGACGGCGTTGTCGATTGGGGTGCCGTCGATATCCATGATCTGCACCACGGGGCAGCCCGCATTGCTCAACATTGCCTTGGACGCCTCTGTCTGTTCAAGCCCTGCAATGATCACGCCGGACGGTCGCCATGAGAGCATCTCATAGAGGACCTGCTCCTCCCGCTCGGGCAGGTAGTTGGTGACTCCCACCACCGGCTGCAGCCCTGAGCCGTCCAGCGTATCCGAAATGGCAGTCATCACTTCAGGGAAGACCATGTTCGACAGCGACGGAATGATCACCGCCACCAGGTTCACCCTCTGCGACGCCAGCGCGCCGGCAATCTTGTTTGGTACGTAGCCCAGCGTCTTGGCGGCGGTTAGCACCTTCTCACGCGTTGCATCGCTCACGTCGCCCCGGTTTCGCAACACCCGGCTTACTGTCATCTCCGACACGCCTGACGCTTCTGACACGTCTCGCAGGGTCAGCGGGCGGCGCGGGGGAACGGTCACGTTGGCAATCTCCGGTCTTTTCTCACCCTTACCGCGCATCGGCGCGAATTTCCAAAGCAAGTTTGTTGCGGCGGTCGAACGCGGGTCTCCACCTGTGCGGTCTTCACGGTGGTCAACCACTAAGCCCTAGCCAGCGCCGCTCCAATCCCCGATAACGGCGTCAAGCGGTCCCGTGGCTCAACTGGATAGAGCAGCCCCCTCCTAAGGGGCAGGTTGCAGGTTCGAATCCTGCCGGGGTCGCCAAAACTGCCCGAAAGTTCACGGGCGCTGAACATGGGCTCTTGCGGTGAATGCACGCGACTAAGAGACCTGCAATCCGTGGCGAAGCTATCTTGCCCGCAAGGTAGGTGCAGAGAACGCCTTGGGGGTCTCAAGCCATCGGAATATGTTTGCGAGGACCCAAGATCTTGGCCGGATGGATGCATCCGGGTCTCGCTCAAGCAGACGGCAGGACGTGTGCCACTGCAGTAGCCAAGACTTCGCCAGCCAATCATTCTTGAATTTGCTCAGGTTTGCCGCATGCTAACCTGAGCGCCCCCTAGACGGCGGCTCGTGGGCGGCTAACTCCCACCCATGCTCCTCACCGTTCGCGATGTATCGAAAACCTTCCCGGGGGATCCGCCGGTGGATGTCCTCCGCCGCGTCTCTCTTGATCTGAGCGCAGGGGAAAGCCTGGCACTGACAGGGGAATCCGGATCGGGGAAGTCGACGTTACTGCATATTCTGGGAGGGCTGGAGACAGCGGATAGCGGCACTGTCAGCTTAGACGGGGATGAATTGACGGGCCTTCAGGACGCGGAGCTGGCCGGAGTGCGGCGCCGCGCAGTGGGTGTGATCTTTCAGCAGTTCAACCTGATCCCTTCGCTCACTATTGGCGGCAACCTGTCCTTCCATGCGCGCCTTGCAGAGCGGGAGGATCACGCCTGGACCGGGCACCTCGCCGAGGCGCTGGGCCTGGGCGAGCATGTCGACCGCTATCCGGAGCAGTTGTCCGGCGGGCAACAGCAGCGCGTGGCCATCGGGCGGGCGCTGGCGGGGCGGCCAAGTCTTGTCCTTGCGGATGAGCCCACGGGCAACCTTGATGAGGACACGGGCGACCGGGTGATGGAGCTCATGGTTGGTCTTACGCGCGAAGCGGGAGCCGGGCTTCTCATGGTGACGCATTCGCCAGCGCGGGCCGCAGCGCTTGATCGGCAGATCAGGCTCAGTCACGGTGTGATTGACGGGGCGCTCGTCTGATGCACCGCACTGCGTTTTTTGCCCTTCTGTCTCACTGGCGACGCCAGCCTCTGCAGCTTCTGGCGCTGCTTCTCGGTCTGGCGGCCGCGACTGCGCTCTGGACTGGGGTGCAGGCCATCAATCAGGAGGCGCGGGCGAGTTATGACGCTGCGGCAAGCGCGCTGGGGCAGGGGACGGAGCAGCGACTTGTCTCCGATGGTCCCATTCCACGCGAGACGTTTGTCGCGCTGCGGCGCGCTGGCTGGCTGGTCAGCCCGGTCGTGGAGGGCGAACTGGAGGGCGTCACGCTCCTTGGTATCGACCCGTTCACGCTGCCTCCTACGGCCGCGAGCCCGAACCTGCAGGGGCCGCGGCTGGAGCAGTTTGTCGGCGGCGGTCTGATGTTTGCCAACGCCGATACGGCCGCGCGTCTGCCGGGCTACAATGTTGAGACCGCAGCGAACGTCCCGGGCGGGCAGGTGACGGCTGACGTGACGACGGCGTGGGATCTGCTGGGCGCGGACGGGTTCAGCTATCTCGTCCTCCTGTCACCACAGCCGCGGGGGCTTCCGCCACTGAGCGACGTCGCGCCGGTATTGAGCACCGTGACGGAAGAAAGCGCGGGGGACATCGCCAACCTCACGCGATCCTTTCACCTGAACCTGACCGCGTTTGGGCTTCTCAGCTTTGCGGTAGGTCTCTTCATCGTCCACGCAGCCATTGGGCTCGCGTTTGAGCAGCGGCGCGCGATGTTTCGCACGCTTCGCGCGTTGGGCCTGCCCGCGCGGAGCCTGGTGGCCCTGCTGGCAGGGGAAACCGTTCTCTTTGCTTTGATCGCTGGGGGCCTCGGGATCGCGCTTGGCTACGGTGTGGCCTCCGCGCTTTTGCCGGGGGTCGCGGGGACGCTGCGGGGACTTTACGGCGCGTCTGTTCCCGGCAGCCTGACGCTCGATCCCGCGTGGGTGCTGAGTGGGCTTGCGATCACGTTTGCCGGTGCTGGAGCTGCGGCAACTTCAAGCCTGTGGAAAGTGGCGCGGTTGCCTATCCTGGCCCCGGCGCGACCTCGGGCCTGGGCGATGGCATCCGTGCGCGGGCGGGTCGCGCAGGCGGGGTTTGGTGCCCTTCTGGTGATGGTGTCGCTTGGGATCGCGGTACATGGCGAGGGGCTGATCGCCGGGTTTGCGATGCTCGGATCGCTTCTTTTCGGGGCGGCGCTGATGCTGCCCCTTGCGCTTGATCTGGCGCTGCGGTCGGTGGCGCCTTTGGCAAAGGGCGTCATGGCAGACTGGGTGCTGGCGGATACGCGGCAGCAGCTTCCGGGGATGTCGCTGGCGCTGATGGCGCTCCTGCTCGCGCTGGCGGCAAATATCGGGGTGGGCACGATGGTGTCGTCGTTTCGCGCGACCTTTACTGGCTGGATTGACCAGCGTCTCGCCTCAGAGATTTACGTAACCGCGCAGACGCCCGCGCAAGCCGTCGCGCTGCGCGCATTTCTCGACGCGGAGGCGGATGCGACGCTGCCCCTCAGGACGGCAGAAGCGCGGCTGGCCGGGGCCCCGGCGGATATTCTCGGCGTTGTGGAGCACAGGACTTATCAGGAGGGATGGCCCCTCATTGAGTCGGTGCCTGATGCCTGGGCACGGATGAACGCAGGCGAGGGCGCGTTCATCAACGAGCAGCTCTGGCGACGCACGGGGCTTGCCATGGGTGACAGGCTTGAACTGCGGCCTGGATGGGCGCTGCCGGTGGTGGGCGTCTATACGGATTACGGCAACCCGGAAGGGCAGGCCATGGTCGCACAAGGGGCACTGCTGGCGCGGGTAGAAGGGATCTCCCCCCTTCGTTTCTCTGCGCGGGTCGCGCCGGAGCGCGTGGATATGCTGCGCGCCAAGCTTGAAGATTTCGGCATTCCGCCGGGCAACATCCTCGATCAGGCTTCTGTGAAGCGGTTTTCTCTCGATGTGTTTGACCGGACGTTTCTGGTCACTGGCGCTCTCAATGTGTTGACTCTCGGCGTGGCGGCCTTCGCGATCCTCGTCTCGTTGACGACGCTGGCCGGGATGCGGCTGCCGCAGCTCGCGCCGGTTTGGGCCATGGGGCTGACACGGGCGCGATTGGCACGGCTGGAGCTTTTGCGCGCGGTGCTCTTTGCGGCGTTGACGTTCCTGTTCGCGCTTCCCCTTGGCCTCACCGTGGCGTGGATGCTTCTGAACGTGGTGAATGTGCAGGCCTTCGGGTGGAAACTGCCTATGCTGGCTTTCCCGTTGGAATGGTTGCGGCTTCTCGCGTTGGCCGTGTTGGCGGCGTTCCTGGCGGCGGCGCTGCCGGCCTGGCGGTTGGGCCGGGTAGCGCCTTCGCGCCTTCTCAAGGTGTTTGCCGATGAGCGTTAGGTGTCTTTTCCTCGCTGGTATCCTGCTATGCCTTGCCGGCGTCTCACATGGGCAGAGCTTTGCTGGCCTCGGCGAAGATGCGGACGGGTTTGCCATCCCGCAACCGGGTGACCAGTTCGATTTCCCCACCGATCACGGGCCCCATCCGGACTATCGTATTGAGTGGTGGTACCTGACTGCCAACCTCGTCGGGGCGGATGGCAAGGATTACGGCATCCAATGGACGCTGTTCCGGTCAGCCCGAGAGCCTCGGTCGGATGAAAGCTGGCAGAGCCCGCAGACATGGATGGGACACGCCGCGCTGACGACGCCCGGAGCACATTTCGCGGCCGAGCGCTTTGCGCGTGGTGGAACCGGGCAGGCCGGTGCGCAAGCCAAGCCTTTTGCGGCGTGGATCGACGACTGGGAGATGGCGGGCTCGGACACGCTTGATGTGATCACGGTGACTGCCCGCTCGGAAGACTTCGCCTACAGGCTCGACATGGTGGCGAGCGGTCCCCTCGTCTTTCACGGTGAGGACGGGCATTCCGTGAAGTCTGCAGAGGGCCAGGCCTCCCGCTATTATTCGCAGCCGTTCTACGAGGTCGCAGGCGAGATCGAGATGCCGGACGGAAGGATACAGGTCACGGGGACGGCGTGGCTTGACCGCGAGTATTCTTCGCAGCCCTTGGGACGGACCCAGTCGGGTTGGGACTGGTTCGCGTTCACCTTTCCAGACGGTCACAGGATGATGGCCTTCGAGCTGCGCGACAGCGAGAATGCGGATTACCAATCGGGGAGCTGGATCGCTCCGGACGGGACAGTGACGCAGATAGCGGACGGCACCTTCGACGCCCAGCCCCTCGCTTTCACCATGATCGGAGATCGGCGCGTGCCGACGGCGTGGTCCTTCCGCTATCCGGAGCGGGGGGTGGATGTAGAGTTGACAGCGATCAACCCGCAAGCGTGGAATGACCTCGCATTCGCCTACTGGGAGGGGCCATTCCGGTTCACCGGATCCCATGCGGGCACCGGGTATCTGGAGATGACGGGCTATGAGTGAGTGGTTTGAGACGCTTGAGGGCGTTCTGGGTCGCGCCTGGGCGATGCTCATAAGGGGGGCTAATGACCCCAAACATGCGGCGCGGACGCCAACGCTTGCCACTGTGTCTGCGACCGGGCCCCAGCAGCGCACGCTGATTTTGCGGCAAAGCGACCGGGAGGCAGGCACACTGACGCTTTTTACAGATCGGGCCAGCGCGAAAGTCGGGGAATTGTCCGACGATCCGCGTGCCTCCGTGCACATTTGGGACAAGCGCTCGCAGATCCAGCTTCGGCTTGCCGCAACGGTGAGCGCAGCACCCGGTGATCCGAAGCTGTGGGAGCGCATGCCCGAGGGCGCGCGTGAAGTCTACGGGGTAGAGCCGGCGCCGGGCACACCGCTTGCCCACCCGGACGCGTTCGAGCGGACATCAAATGCTGAGAAGTTCCTTGAGCTAAAGCTCATACTCACACGGATTGAGCTCGTGACGTTGGCCACTGACCCGCACCGCCGGGCAGAGTTTTATCGCGCTGATGGGTGGCAGGGAAGATGGCTTGCCCCCTGAAAAAATGGCCCGGGCGAAACGCTGCCCGGGTCCTAAAGCGGTACTAATTACACTTTTGGCCTGGCTAGGGGCACTTAGTCCTTTGGCAGGTCGCTCTCATCAGGACCGGCAATATCTTGCGGGCCCACACGATCTGCTAAAAGCTTAAGCCAAACAACCACTTCGCGTTCTTCGGCTGTGAGGCCGTCGCATGCGATGACTTGATCAACGATGCCCCGCAGGCTTGGCCAACGAGTGTAGAAATCAGCCAGGTCCACGATGGGACCACTCGAAAAGTTACGCTCAATCATCATGCTTCGAACATAGGGATAACCGGCGCCGAACTGCGCGTGAAAAAAGTGTGAAACGCTTTGCCGCGAGGTCGTGCCCTGCTACCGATTAGGAAGCTCAAGGGATGTGGAGCCGATTACCCGTGGGGTCGAAAGTCGTTGAGATAGGTCTTTTTGGAGCCTGCTCTGTGCGCGGGCTCGGACCCGACTCCGCAGAAATCTCTGGCGCCAAGCAAAAAGCCCTCTTTGCGATACTGGCCACGGCACCCAATGGGCGTGCCACGCGTACGCACCTGCAACAGATGCTGTGGGGGCAGACGTCCTATGATGGTGGCCAGCAAAGCCTGCGCCGGGCGTTGTCGGATATCAAACGCACATTGGGCGAGGCCTATGACGAAGTGATCGCGCCGACGAATGCCGAGATCAAGCTCGACATGTCCAAGGTGCAGATTGTCGGGCAGCCCGGGCGCGGAACGTTTCTTGAAGGCCTCGACATAAGGGAGCCAGCCTATGAGGCCTGGCGCGACCAGATCCGTTCAAACCCGGATCAGATTTTCTCGCTCTGGGGGCCGACCCATGCGGCGGCCGACCAGGCTGTCGTGCCGGCTGTGTCGATCCTGCCCTTCCGCGTGGTGCTCGGCGATCAGACCCATGCGACCCTGGGGGACTACCTCGCAGAGCAGATCTGCAGGTCCATGTCGCGGTCGCGGCTGATTGCGGTGATATCTCACCTGTCAGCACGGAACATGGCCAAGGATGGGCTGGATCTGGCCAGCGTGCGCGACACCCTCGCCGTCGACTACGTTCTTACAGGTTCCCTACGCGCCCTTGGTGAGCGGATCATCCTAGATGTCGATTTCGTAGATGCACAGTCGGGTCGGATTCTGTGGACGCGGAGCTTCGAGAACACGCTCGAGGAATTCATCAGCGGTGACAGCGAGGCCGAATACCAGATCGTCTCTGCCATTGGCCGGGCCATTGCGACCGTGGCGATCCAGCACACCAATAATCGTCGCGTTAAGGATATCGCTGATCACCACCTGCTGATGGCAGGGGTCTCGAAGCTTTATCAGCTTCGGCTAAGCTCCTTCGTGGAAAGCCGTGAGATCATCAAAGAGGCGATCCGCCGCGCGCCCCAGACGGCAGAAGCCCATGCCTGGCTCGCGCACTGGTACGTCAAATGCGTCTATAACGGTTGGACGACAGATCGGGAGCAAGACACCCAAAAGGCGCTCGATTCCACCGCGCGTGCCCTCGATATCGACCCGGAAAATGCCTTTTGCCTGACCATGGACGGGGCGGTTCATAACACGATGCAGCTCAATACCGAGGTGGCGCGCGACCGATTTGATGCGGCGCTGACCCTCAACCCGAACGAGAGCATGTGTTACCTACAACGGGGCGTGATGCATGCCTTTACCGACCAAGGCGGGTCGGCGATTGATGCTGTGAAAACCGCAAACCGGCTGAGCCCGGTGGATCCGTTCGACTACTTTTACCATTCGATGACGGCGACGGCCTACATCTCGGCCGAGCAATGGTCCGAAGCGCTGATTTTCGCAGAGAAGTCCTTGCAGCGGAACGACCGCCACACGTCTACGCTCCGGGCCAAGATTACGGCGCTTTTCATGCTCGACCGCATGGATGAGGCGCAGGCTGCGTTTGACGTCCTTAAGCGCAAGGACCCCGAATTCTCAGTTGAAACCTATGCGCTGCACCACCCCGCGGCCGCCTACAAAACGGGAAAGTCTGTCGTCACCGCGCTCCGCGGTTTGGAAGCGGCCCGATCTCAAATTTCGTAGCTTGAAGTCATAACTTAGAGGGAGTGTTTTACATGTCTGGTTTTAGCGGTTTTCAAGGAGTGCAAGGCGTCCAGGGTGTTCAGGGCGTCCAAGGTGTTCAAGGGGTGCAAGGCGTCCAGGGCGTTCAGGGAGTTCAGGGCGTGCAGGGTGTTCAAGGGGTGCAGGGGGTCCAAGGCGTGGCTGGCGTGCACCCGGTCGTTGAAAGCCAGACAACAGCATTCTCAATCCGGCATGTGGCCGGGCAGGCGCCCATCGATCCGCAAGATGTCAGCGAGGACGAGCGCACCAATGACCAACAGATGAAGTACTGGGCGGATCCAATCCGCGGATTCATCTATGTTGCCGATTTCATGAAGAATTACAGCTGGCAGACGGCTGATGACAAAGTCACGCTCCGCTGGGGCGGGAAGACGATGCTTACGCTGGGACGGCCATCAATTGGTCTTCTCGTGGACCAACTGGACTTTGTGACCGAATACATGGACTTGCGCCCGGACCGCGGGAGCGAGGTGCTCGGCCAGATGGGCTCTTTGTCGGGGCACTACGCGTACATGCTGGGTCTGACGCCGTCGCGGCACCCTAAGACCTTTGAATTGGCAGAGCTTGCACAGCTTCTGAGTTCTCACACGGTGGCCATCCCAAAGCACTATCTGACAGTGCGACGACCTGATCAGCTGGATGGCCGGTTGATGCCCATGATCCAGACGCCCGGTCACGGGTCCTTCCCGTCGGGTCATGCGACGCAGGCCATGGCGATTGCGACGGTGCTCGCCGCGCTCGTGGATGAAAAGCCCGATCACTTCCCGGATGCCGCTGCGCGCAAGGCGCTGATGTTCAAGCAGGCGGAGCGGATCGCGCAGAACCGGACGGTCGCCGGTGTACACTACCCGATTGATTCCTACGCAGGCGCGTTTCTGGGGCGGGAGGTTGCACGGATCATGGTTGCGTCCGCAAAGGCGCGGAAGAACCGGATGGAGAAGCTCAAAGAGCAGACCTATACGCCCACAAACGTCGATTACTTTTACGACGATTTCGCAGGCATGCCTGAAGGGGCGGGCGAGTATCGCGTGGCACATTCCGGACCCATGGCGTGGCTTTGGAAGAAGGCGCTGGAAGAGTTCATCTGAACCCTCTGCGCCCCATTCCCCTTCCAAGAAAGGAGCCATGCGATGGCAAACCCTCCGAATCCCAGCGTTCTGGGCCCATACACCGCGTGGATGTACGGGCCAGGCCGCGCCTATGACTTCTTCGCCTCTGATCGTGGCCGTGATCCGCATTATCTATCGGGCATCCTTGAGCGACCGGGCGGGCATGAACCGACACCAGCCCCGAACCCGCTGAGCGGGGCGGGCACGACAGCGCCGCTCCTCGCCCCGAGCCTGTGGTCCGGGCTCCCTGCGCCGCGTTTCGTGCCATTTGTGATGGCGGGCAAACTTGCCCATGACATCGACGGGGCCACGCTCGACGCGCTTTGGCGGTCAGCGGACACGGCGGGGGTCACGGTGCCGGGGGGCGGTGGCCTCGGCCCACAAGCTGGATCGGCGACGGCGATCAATGCCGGCTTTCCGGTGCGCAAAGATGATGTGGTGGAAACGGCCACAGGGGATTTGGCACTGAGCATCGACCCAGCTGTGGGCACGTCAAAGCCCATCGTCGTGATCGGTATCATTGATGATGGTATTCCCTTCGCGAACCACGGCTTTGATGGCCCCGATGGACGCACGCGCATTGATGCCTGCTGGATGCAGGGCATGGCCCCCGATGGTTCGGGACGGGTTCGGTTCGGGCGCGAGGTGACGGGTGGGGACATCACAGCCCTGCGCGCTGCCCATGGCGCAGATGAGGACGCGATCTACCGAGCTGTAGGCGCGCTGGGCGGAAAGGGGCGCGCGGCGTCTCCATTGATCGGCGACATAGCACACGGGGCACACACGCTTGGTGCATTGGCGGCTGGCAGCGACGCACAAGTGCGCATCGTCGCCGTGGATCTGCCTCCCGCTGCGACATGGGATACGTCGGGCTATGGCCGCGATATGGTGATGCTTGCCGGGCTCCACTACATTTTTGACCGCGCTGACAAGATCGCAGCGGCCTATGGCAAAGATACCCTGCCAATGGTCGTGAACATTTCCTACGGTTATTCCGGCGGATCCCACGATGGTGGCACGACCCTTGAGGCCGCGTTTGATGAGCTGATAGAGGCGCGGCGCGCCAAAGCCCCAACGGGTTTCACGCTTCCGTCCGGAAACATGTATCTCGACGGCACCCATGCAGCGGCAGATGTGTCAGCAGGAGAGGCCATGACCCCGCTGCCCTGGCGCGTTGCGCCCGACGACCGGACGTCTTCGTTCCTGGAGTGCTGGCTCCCTGCCGGAGTGGCACCGGAAGACGTGGCGTTCACGCTTTATGGGCCGGGGTCAACCTATGGCGGGCCAGGTCCGGTCGCTGCGATCATCGACGGGCTGGGCGACGCGGGGACGACGCAGACAGCGTCCATCACTTGGAAGGCGCAGAGCGTGGGCCAACTCAGTATCGATCAAGGTCGATCGGGCCGCTGGCGATATCTGATTGCGCTGGCCCCGACGGACTCAAGCACAGCGGGACATGCGCCTGCCGGGCTTTGGAAGATCGTCGTGAAGAACAAAGGGAGCGCGTCCATTCTCCTGCGCTTCTGGATTCAGCGCGACATCAGCTATGGCCGTGGGTTTACTGGCGCGCGGCAAAGCTGCTTCGACGAACCAGCGAACCAGCGCTTTACGAAAGAAGGCCGTCTCAACGAGGACGATACCCCCGGAGCGATGACAGCGCGGAAGGGCACGCTCAACGGTATGGCCACGGGCGCGACCTCACTTGTCGTAGGGGCAGCGAAGGGTTGGCGCAGCAATGCAGAGCTTTACAGCTGCGCGGCCCACGCGGATGAGGCTAAGCAGGTCGAGGCGTCGGCGATGGTTACAAAGACTCTGGCCGAGGTTGGACGGTTGAGCGGCGGGGTCCGGTCCGGTCCGCGCGTGCGCCTTACGGGCACTTCCGTCTCTGCCCCTGCTGTTGGGGCCGCACTGCGAGACCTGATCGCGGAGCAACCCGCAGGCGCGTCCGCCACGAACTACGCTGACGCTTTGGATCAAGCCGGGCTCTTGAAGGATGTTGAGCCGCCTACACCGGATCGGCTTGGGCGGGGTGTGCTGGAGTAGGGGCCCCGGGCTCTAAGAAAGCAATTGGGAGGCAGCCTCGGGACTGGCTGCCTCCCGCTCAGAGCTACAAGGTCGGGAGAGTCACCTGTAGCCGAACTCCGGTGTCTTTTGGCTCTGGTCCGGGGCGCGCGATGGCGTGCTGAGCTGTGGCCGTGCCATGGCGTTCAGCGCATCAGCCGAGCGCCCGCATCCAAGGTCTGCCCGGGCTACCAGATCGTCCCAGATTGCCGTGGGTCTCAGGATGGCGAATGCCTTTTCGCCGCGTGTGTCGAGGTGCTCGCTCGAGACGTGGCCCGTCCCTAATCCCACGAATTGCCAGCTTTCGTTAAAGCAGAACAGCGTTGCACCGCTGACCCCACGGATCGCAGTGGTCACATACACATGCTGCCCGCGATGACCGACGACGCGAAGCGCACTCATGGCAACGCGCACTTGTCGGTCTTCGCCGACAAAGAGGGCATGCGCCGTTTCATGCTTTAGGACTTTTCCCGGGCGCGGATCAAAGCGTACTTCGCCGGGCAGATCGGCGTTATGGCTGCCCACGGGCGCGCTTTCGGGTGCCGTCCGTGCAAGATGAAAATTCAAGACCGTGGACCCAAGACCCTCTGTGTCTTGCCCCCGGCCGCTCCACCGGCGCAGGACATAGCCTCCGCCCAGGTGAATGCCGTCGCCCCAGCCGGACGCCGAGCCAGGAATGATTGCATTGGCAGAAATTGCCCCGCGGCGAAGGACGAGCGCTTCGTTGCATTGACCACGTGCCGCATGGAGCGTCGTCGCGCTGAGCGGCGCTGCGGCGTTTCGACGGATATGTTCGAGCCGCGCTTCGATGCGGCTGCTTGCTTCGGGTGCGTGCAGCGTCGCGAGGCATGAGGCGAGCTCTGCCTCGTGTGTGGTGTTCGATCTTCGGGCGCATGCCACGTCTTCGATAAGGATTGGCGCCGTATCATCGTCGACCGGACGCGTGTCTTCGGCCAGTTCGGCCCAGGTGAAGTCCTTTGGCAGGTCCTGAATGTCTCGTGCTGTTGCAGTCATGTTTCGCACTCCCCGTCTGCAGCGCCTTCGGTGACGTTGCGTCCTGGGGGGAATAATGCGTCTGCGTTCCCCGTTTCACGCAGTGAGTAATGCGTGATTTTTTGGGCTGCGGACGTGAAACTGAGCCGTTTCAGGGGTGTAGCGCGCATCTTCAAGCCGAAAATCACGCTGTGCAGGGCGTCTGTGTAGAAAAATGCTGACAAATTTCGCGGCTCTAGCGCGAGGGACTTTGTCTATTGCAACTCTGAGGTGAGAAAGGTGCGCCATGTGGGGTTCGAAACTGGGCTCTACTGATTGCGAGGCGACATTTCGAGTTTGGAAAGTTGAAGGCTATTCACAGCATCTCAGGCCCGCCGCCTACCCCACTGCCGGCATGAATTGTCCACGCGTACTCCGCGCGCCGCCCGCAGATCCCCGCCACGCCGTGGCAGGGACCGTGGCAATTATGCGGTTTGACGCTCGCTGGCCAGGCCGCGCCAGATACACCAGCACATCAGCAGCAAGACGACCGAGAAGAGAAGCCCCGTCGAAATCACCATCGACTGCAGCGCTGCAAGGCCCCCTCCAACGAGCAATGCGATCGCGACTGCGCCTTCGAAAATGCACCAGAACAGGCGCTGGGGCACGGGGGCATCAATCTTTCCCCCCGCCGTAATCGTGTCGATCACGAGCGATCCCGAATCCGACGACGTCACGAAGAACACGATCACCAGAACGATTCCGATGAAGGACGCGATCTGTGCAAATGGCATTTGCTCAAGCATCTTGAACAGCTGCAAAGGTAGCTCCGCATCCTGGGCCGCAGTGTAGCCGTCTGCCAGCACCTGGTTGATCGCCGTCCCACCGAAGATTGCCATCCAAGCAACACAGACGAACGAGGGAATGATCAGCACGCAGGTAACGAACTCCCGCACGGTGCGGCCGCGGCTGACGCGTGCGATGAACATGCCCACGAAGGGTGACCAACTGATCCACCACGCCCAGTAGAATGCAGTCCATCCTTGGCTGTAGTTCACATCCGCGCGTCCAAACGGGTTGGAGAGCGCCGGAAGGAACGTGACGTAGGCCACAAGGCTGTCCCAGAAAAAGCTGATGAGGAAAGCAGTTGGGCCGGCGATCAAAACAAACAGAGCGAGTGCAGCGGCAAGGCCCAAGTTGATTTCGGATAGGACTTTCACACCGCCATCCAGACCACGAAGGACTGAAATGAGGGCGACCGCCGTGATCGTAGTGATCAGAACGATCTCGGTCGTCGTGCCCATCGGGATGCCAAAAAGCTCATTGAGACCGGCAGAGGCTTGTGTCGCGCCAAAGCCGAGGGATGTGGCCAACCCGAAAAGCGTCGCGAACACAGCGATTATGTCGATGATGTGGCCAGGCCAGCCCCAGACACGTTCGCCCAAGATTGGGTAAAAGGCAGACCGGATCGTGAGCGGCAACCCCTTGTTGTAAGTGAACAGCGCCAATGCTAGCGCGACGATCGCGTAAATGGCCCACGGATGTAGCGCCCAGTGAAAAATCGTCGCCGCCATGCCGAGACGCACTGAGGCGGCACTGTCACCGGTGGCAGCGCCCAGGGGAGCCCAGTCGGTGCGGAGGTCGTTTTCAATCGTCATCCCGCCAAGGGCTGTGGAGAAATGTGTCAGAGGCTCTGAGACGCCGTAGAACATCAGGCCAATTCCCATGCCGGCAGCGAAAAGCATCGCAAACCACGCCGGATAGCCGTAGTCGGGCACGGCATCTGAGCCACCAAGGCGGACGGAGCCGTAAGGCGTCACGATCAGTAGCAGGGCAAACAGCACTGCCAGATTAGCCGTACCAAGCAAGAACCAATCAAAGTTCTTCGTGGTGAAATCAAACATGGCCGAGAAGACCCCGGCGGCTTGTGTCGGCAGCGCCAAGGTGAAGAACACAAACGCGACGACCGCCAATCCCGAGATCACGAAGACTGGGTTGTGAATATCGAGGCCGAAGGGCCCGACGCTCCCCTGAATGTTGTCTTGCCCGATTTCATAATCAGTTTCGATGACCTGGCTCGAGCCATCGGGTTCCGGTATCCCGGTTCCGACTGTTGAATCCGTCAATTGTCTTCCCCTCCGTTTGGGCTTTTTCCGTCACCGCTAGGGTTTTGTTGGCTCGGCCCGCGCACGCTGTCGTCTCGACAAGCAGGCATCTGCGCCATTGGCTGCGCGGACCCGCGTCGGCGCGTGTGCGATGTGGGCCTATCCCCTCGGTTCGGCCCCAACGCGTGTCACGTTAAATGGTTCACTTTGGCAGAAATCACCGATGTTGATGAGGCGCCGAGCGCGCCGTAGTGTCGACGCGCCAGGCCGTCATTCGATCTTGACGATGATCTTGCCGACCGCGTGACCTTCTTTCAAAGCGCCATACGCGTCCGCTGTTTCCGCGATCGTGTACGTGCTGTCTACGACGGTTTTGATCGTGCCATCTTCAATGAGGGCGGCCAATTCGCTGAGCATCTTGCCGTCGGGCTCCATGAAGAACCACTCGAACTGGACGCTATGCTTTTCTGCCAGATTGTCAGTGTCCTGACCTTTGATGGAGACCACCTTGCCGCTCTTCTTCACCACCTTGAAGGAGCGATTGAGCGTTTCGCCACCGAGCATGTCGAGGACCAGATCATAGTCCGACAGTTCTTCGTCAAACGCCTGGCTGTGGTAGTCGATCACGACGTCTGCACCCAGCGCGCGCATCAGATCGGCGTTACGGGGGCTGCAGGTCGTCGCGACATGGGCACCGATGTGTTTTGCGATCTGGATCGCCAGCGTCCCGACACCGCCGGAGCCCGCGTGAATGAGGACCTTCTCCCCTTTTTGCAGATTGCCCTTGGTAATCAACGCCTGCCAAGCCGTTAGTCCGGCCAGGGGCACAGAGGCCGCTTCCTCGTGGCTGATGTTACCCGGCTTCAACGCCATTTCATCCGCCTTCAATCGCGCCACTTCCGCGATGGCGCCCGCGTCTTCCTGATTGGCGCGGGCGAAAACGGCGTCGCCAACCTTGAAGCCGGTGACATCGGCGCCTTTGCTGGTGATCACTCCGGACACGTCAAAACCCATGACATGGGGAAACTTCAAAGGGATGTTGTCCTTCATTGCCCCGGACTGAAGGATGTAGTCGATGGGGTTCAGACTG
The DNA here is from genome assembly GCA_038751055.1 of Pseudomonadota bacterium. Taxonomy (GTDB): domain Bacteria; phylum Pseudomonadota; class Alphaproteobacteria; order Rhodobacterales; family Rhodobacteraceae; genus Shimia_B. The sequence continues at coordinate 36,834 of JBCDGS010000023.1, forward strand.
GCGGCATGCACGGCGATTATGACGGAGTCGTCGCGCAGATCGGGCTCTTCGACCTCGCCGATTTCGATGTCTGCTTCGTAGTCACGGATGATGGCTGCTTTCATGGTAAAAGCTCCTATTAGTCGGTGGATAGGATGATGGAGTGGTTAGGCGGACTGCATGAGGCGGGTCGTGTTGGCCCAGTCCTTGCTTGTGAGGGCATCTGCCAAGACCCGCGCCACATCACCGCGCGCCGCGTGACCTTTTGGGTCGACTTTGTCACCCAGGATCATGTCGCCTGTGCCATCATCATCGGTCAGCGCGACGGGGCGAACGATTGCATAGGTCAGACCGGACGCCTTCAGATGCTCATCGGCATCATGTTTCGCCTTCAGATAGTGGCCAATATCTGTGCTGGGATCGGGATCGTCCGCGCCAACGCTGCTCAGCATAACGAAACGGGACACCCCCGCCTGCTTTGCTTCGTCGATAAGCTTGATGGCGCCGTCGCGATCGATCGCGTCTGTCATGTCCGGGCCGGTGTCGCTGCCTGATCCGGCGGCAAAGATCACGGCCTCGCACCCTTCACAGACCCCCGCTTGAAGTTCCGCCAGGTCTGCCGTTCGCTGTTCGGCTTCGCTTGGAAGCTTGCTGGTGTCAGAGCTCTCGCGCACCATGGCGACGGGTGCGTGACCATCTGACAAGAGTTTGCTCATCAGTCGAACGCCCGTTCCTCCGGTTGCGCCTGCGACGAGAATTTTCATGTTGTGGTCCCTTTCAACTGCGGGAGGGATGCCACGGCGGATAGGCCGCCCATGGCAGGATCAGGGTTTTTGACGCTGGGTTGCGTGGATGATCAAAGATGACGGGATCATCCGTCAGCAGGGCGATCGGCCTCAGGGCAGGTAGATCGCTTTGACGTTGACGAACTCTTTCATGCCAAAGCCACCATGTTCCCGGCCGAACCCGGAGTCCTTCACTCCACCGAACGGCATATTCGGGTCTGCGGCACCAAAGGAGTTGATGCGCACCATGCCGGTGTCGAAGTGATCGCGCGCAAGCTCCCGGGCCTTGTCTTCGTTCCGGGAGAAAATCCCTCCACCGAGGCCATAGCGGCTATCGTTGGCGATCCGCATCGCATCGTCATCGTCCTTGGCCTTAATGACCGCCGCGACGGGGCCGAAAATCTCATCGTCGTATGCAGGGGTACCCGGCTGGCAGCCCTCAAGCACGGTGGCGGGGTAGAAGTGCCCGGTGCGATCTGGCGCTTCTCCACCACACAGGATCTTCGCGCCGCCCTTCACGCTGTCTGCGACCTGTTTGCTGACGGTATCGAATTGTTCTTCGCTTGAAAGCGGGCCGAGCTGCGTTGCCTCATCCTTCGGATCGCCCAGTTCAACAGCCTTCATTTGGTCAACGAAGGCCGCGACGAAATCATCGTAGATTGCTTCGGTCACGACAAAGCGTTTGGCGGAGACACAGGTTTCACCGTTGTTGAACAAACGGCCCTCAACGCAGGTCTTCACCGCCAATTCGATGTCGGCATCTTCAAGCACCAAGTAGGCGTCATTCGACCCCAGCTCCAACACCGTTTTCTTCAGGTTCTTGGCGGCAGTTTGGCCGATGTGGCGGCCGCCACCGTCGCTGCCCGTCATGGTCACACCGCGGATCAGCTTGTGTTCGATCACCGCATCCGACGTGTCATGATCAATGATAAGCACATCAAACAGGCCTTCGGGCAATCCGGCCTCTTGGCAGATGTCGCGCAACATCAGGCCGCTGCCCGTGCAAATTGAGGCGTGTTTGAGGATGACGCCGTTTCCAGCCATCAAGCTGGCGGCAAGGACACGGGTCGGCTGGTATACCGGGAAATTCCACGGCTGGATGCTGTAGATCACACCTATGGGGCAATAGCTCACAAAGCCTTTTTTTCCTTCGGGACCGTACTGACGTTCTTCATCCGCCAGCACGTCGGGGCCGTTGTCGGCAGTGAATTCGAAAATCTGCGCGCAGAGCTCAACTTCGGTTTTGCCGTCGCGCAGCAGCTTGCCCGTTTCTTCGGTCATCAGATTTGCGAAATCGTCGGCCTTTGCGCGCAGCGCTTTCGCAATGCCGCGCAGGTACTCTGCGCGTTCGGTGTGGCTCTTCACGCGCCAGTCTAGAAAGGCGGCATGGCACTTTTCTATTTTTTCGAAGGCCATTTCGGGCGGCATCATTTCATAGCCATCCAGCTTGACCTCAGTCGCGGGATTTATCGTCGAAATTACCGTCATTGGGGGCACTCGCTTGTGTCTGATGTGTGCCGTCCAACGCAAGATCATCGCGTTCGTTCCACGCAATCAGGAGATGAAGCTGTGTGTCGGTGAAGACCTGCCATGGACCCAAGCTAAGGCCGCCCCATGCATATGTGCCGCTGAACGAGGGCAGCGTTGATGCCACGCTTCCCGCCCGCTTAACAGCTGGTCGGAAGACTGCGAAGCGAGGCTGTCGCGACCAGGGGTGAGTTGCTGTCGACGCGGCTCGAGAGTGGGCCTTCAGGCGAGATCACGCAGGATCGTCATGATGGGCTTTCTCAACCACATGTTCTTCGGGTCCTTGTCCAAGCGCTCGTGCCAAAGGGCATGAAACGACACGCCCAATATCGAGAGCGGCAGATCATGGTTTGAGAAAGCGCATCCATACCGGATGTGGAGGTGCCGGGAGACCCATCAGGGCAGCGTGACAACGAACCGGTTGTCCAAAAGCTCCTGTGTGATCTGGTGGAAGTCGGGAACTGACAAGCGGACAAAGCGCTTCATGCCCCTTGCGGCCAGCGTTTCGTCCACAGCCCCTTGCTGCATTCCGAATGGTGCCACCAGAATATGTGGTTGGGTTACAGAGGTCGGCGGATCCAGTTTGCCGCCGGGCAGATGATGCCGTGCGCCAAGCAAGCAAACGAAGCGATCCACGAAGGGTCGCGCTTGCTTGAGTCGATCCGGTGCATGCCAACTGACGCTGATGGCCAAGTCCGTCTGCCCGGCTTCGGTCTCTTGATAAAAGTATCGTAATTTCAATGACTAAATGGTTAGACGTGCCTGTGGCGCTTCCTCGTCCAACACATCCATTGACGGCGAAAGCAAAGCGCGGCGCACTTCATCCGTTGTGGCAATGGCAATGCCCCCGGTGAGCTCGTTCGGTTGAAATCCTCGCGCTTCGTCTAGCATTTGGGCTTCGTTGAGGATCGTAGTGACGCGCGTGCTCATCTAAATCGCGTGGAGCGCATGCCGTTCGGAGAGCAAACAAACTGCGGACCAAGATAGGCCTCGGGCATGCAGGCAAGGTGTTTGCTGACTGCAGACTGTGTGACGCCCAAGGCCCCTGCCGCTTTTGACACGCTGCCGAGGTCCATCAAGGCCTGAAACGTCGGCGGGCTCGATAGCGCATCGGTATTCTATTTCGTCATGAAGGCTTTGAAGCCCAATCCATTCGGAATTCGAGTGGCGCCGTTATCTGAGCCGGACAAGCGTGGGGCAGACGTGCCCACGCACAGGACGACAAAGGAATACCAAATGACTGAAGACCTGAGCGGACAACGGATCGTCAGCACGGAGGTGCCGGGGATCATCGCACCTCCGATATGGCCGACCTTGATGGGCGAGGATGGCGCGGCCGAGGCCCTAGCTGAGTTCGCCGAAGCGCTTCCAACCGGGCGCGTTGGCACCCAGGACGACGAAGCCCATGCAGTCGAACTTCTCATCGAAAACAGCTTTGCCAGCGGCGTTTCCTTGGTGGTCGATGGCGACCATCGGCTGATCTGAGGTGTGACGATGACAGAGACCAGTTTGCACCTCATCAGCTTCACGATCTGCCCGTTCGTGCAGCGCGCCCGCATCCTTCTGAACAGCAAGGACAGCCCCGGCGAGATTACCCTCATCGTTCTCGACAACAAGCCGGGCTGGTTTCTGGACCGTGTCCCGACCGGCAGGTCCCTGCCTTGTTTATCGGTGAAACAACGCTGTTCGAAATCGGATGGCAGACGCATTGCCGGTGAACCTTACGGCTTGGGGCCAACGCTTGCCTGGGGGCTCCGGCGGTGAAGGCCTCAACGCGTGAAGGCTTCTTGGACGATTTCGGAAACTACTTTGCGCAGCGCGGCAGTTTTGTGATGGCCAATGTGGACTTGGATCACACCTCATCGCTCGCCCCCGATGCAAGCTTCAACGCCTACCAGATCGAAGCCTCATCTCGGATCGTTCAATCGTCTATGTTCCAGTCCGAAGTCGTGTTGTCCTAGGGTCAGATCTCGGACCCCAGGGTCATTTTGCAGGCACTAAACGGTTACCTTGTCGCGCACCGAAAAGCGGACGGAGGAAAGGACTTTCGCGAGATCCCGAACCGGTTCGCTCCCACAAAGCCGAATGAGACCCGGGCGGTCCAAGAAGAATTCCTGGCTGTCTTGAAGGCGACCCGTGCGGTGAAAGTTCCGCGTACAAACGTCCCGCCTAAGTCAAGGAAACCTTCGCCCTTCTTGAGGCGGCGGAAGATCGAATGGGGCCAAGGCGGCATTCATCACACATGCGCTTTGGGACTGGTAGAGGAACATTTGCGCGAGCGTGGGTTTATGCCGGAGGCAGCCCTGATCTGACGCTGCTCGTGCCGTTCATCGCCGTGCTAAAGGCAAAGGAAATCACGTCTGCCAAGGGAACATTTACGCTGCTAGGCGAGCAAGACCTGAAGACAGCCACAAGTCAGAATTTGACGCAAAGCAGATGCCGAGAAGTTGCTTTCATTTTGTCACGCGTCTCACAAGAAGACTGCATGCGCAAAAATCAGCTGGATGAATTTGGCCACTAAGGCCGGAGATTGGCCCGTAGTTCGAAACCAGCTCTCGAGCGACATGCGCTCTGAGGGACGGTCAGTAGGAGATCATCTGGCAATGTAGATGCAACTGGCTAATCGGCGTGCGACTGCTCGGCAAAAGCTGCCAGGGCGAGGTCGCTCAAATAATACCCAGATGCCCGCGTTTTGACCGCCATGGCAGGTGATGCCAGCTCGATGGGACTTCGAGCTCAACCAGCCGGGTCAACTGGTCAGCAGTGCGGGTGGATCTCGCATTGAAGCATTCTTTTGAATGACACGCTAAGCCTGCTGGCGCCCGCACATTAACTGACTGTTTGGAAGTTGAGTTCTGCCGACCCTTCGGAAGCAGAGGTTTTTGACTCCGTGGTCCGCCAAGGCAGCTATGTCAGTGATTTTCCAGTGGTGAGCCGTGCAGGGTTCGAACCTGCGACCCACTGATTAAAAGTCAGTTGCTCTACCAACTGAGCTAACGGCCCACTCGAGGAGCCCACATAGAAACCACACCTCTGGGGGTCAAGGACAAATGCGGTGACGTGTGCACGTCCTCTGGCCACGGCCAGAGGCGATGGCTATATCGGCCTCCCATGGAAACGACTCCCGCCCCCCTGCCGTTTATGAAAATGCACGGACTCGGCAACGATTTCGTCGTGCTGGACACGCGGCACGGCGGGGCGGAACCGTCTGCTGCTCTCGTGGCGGCCCTCGCAGACAGGCACCGTGGCGTGGGCTTTGACCAGCTGGCCGTGATCACCGGGGCGGACGGCGCGGCGCTAGCCGTTCGATTCTACAATGCTGACGGGTCCACCTCTGCGGCCTGTGGTAACGCGACACGGTGCATCGCTGAGCGGGAGATGGGCCTCAACGGTGCTTCTGAGATGCAGATTGCCGTCGAAGGGCGAGGGACGCTGATTGCCAGGCGCCGCTCGGACGGCATCGTGGCGGTGAACATGGGTCATCCCCTTCTCGATTGGCGCGACATCCCCCTGGCCGAGGAAGTGGATACGCTGGTGCTACCTTTGCCAGGCGGACCCACGGCCACTGACATGGGGAACCCCCACTGCACATTCTTTGTGGAGGACGCCGAGGCGGTGGACGTTCCGGGCCGCGGTGCGGCGATGGAGGTGCATCCGCTCTTTCCTGAGCGCACGAATGTTCAATTCGCAACGCATCTCGGCGGGAACCGAATTCGGATGCGGGTCTGGGAACGTGGCACGGGCGTTACACTCGCCTCCGGCTCATCGTCCTGCGCGACGGCCGTCGCGGCGGCGCGTCGTGGCATGACAGGGCGCAAGGTGGATGTGATCCTTGATGGCGGGACGCTCCAGATCGATTGGAGGGACGATGGCGTTTGGATGGCGGGACCCACGGCCCACGTCTTTGATGGCACGCTGACCTCTGAATTCCTGGCGGCGTTGTGACGCGACCTCCGGTCTTTTCCAACCATGGCTGCCGTCTCAACGCCTACGAGACGGCCGCCATGACAGAGCTTGCCACTCAGGCGGGCCTCAGCGACGCCGTGGTTATCAACACCTGCGCCGTGACGCAGGAAGCGATTCGCAAAGCGAGGCAGGACATTCGCAGGCGACGCAGGGATAACCCCGAGGCGCGCATCATCGTCACCGGTTGTGGCGCCCAGATCGACCCGGACGGCTTTGCGGCCATGGGGGAGGTCGACCACGTCATCGGTAATGACGACAAGATGAAGCTGGCCACATGGTCAGCTCTGAGTGTTGGCGACAGCGAACCCGTTCAGGTCAACGACATCATGTCGGTGACAGAGACGGCCGGGCACCTCATTGATGGCTTCGGTACGCGAAGCCGGGCCTATGTGCAGGTCCAGAACGGCTGCGATCACAGGTGCACCTTCTGCATCATCCCCTATGGCCGCGGTAACTCACGTTCCGTCCCCGCTGGCGTGGTGGTGGATCAGGTGAAGCGCTTGGTAGATCGCGGTTTCAACGAGGTGGTGCTCACGGGCGTGGACATGACGAGCTGGGGCGCAGATTTGCCTGCCCAGCCCAAGCTGGGTGATCTGGTACGGCGGGTTTTGAAGCTTGTGCCTGATTTGCCGCGCCTTCGCATCAGCTCCATCGATTCGATCGAGGTGGACGAAGCGTTGATGGAGGCCATCGCGACCGAGCCGCGCCTGATGCCCCATCTTCATCTGTCGCTGCAGCACGGGGATGATTTGATCCTCAAGCGCATGAAGCGACGGCACCTGCGCGATGACGCCATACGCTTTTGCGAGGAGGCGCGGCGGTTGCGACCTGGGATGACTTTCGGCGCCGACATCATCGCCGGATTCCCAACGGAGACGGACGCGCATTTCGAGAACTCTCTGCGGTTGGTGGAGGAGTGCCTTCTGACGTGGCTTCACGTCTTTCCATACTCGCCGCGTCCCGGGACGCCCGCCGCGCGGATGCCTCAGGTCGATGGCGGCGCGATCAAGGCTCGCGCGGCGCAGCTCCGGGAGGCGGGCGCTGCGGCGGTGGATCGCCATCTGGACGCCCAGATCGGTGCAAAACGCGCGGTGTTGATGGAAAGTTCGCGCATGGGACGGACCGAGCATTTCACCGAGGTGAGCTTTGCCAGCGACCAACCGGTGGGAGAGGTAATGAACGTCAACATCACCGGGCGTATCGCGGCACAGCTCACCGCTTGATGTCCTTCGCGGATTTGATGCGACGTATTTCAGAGTGAGGCGCACGCCGGAGCCATCGCGCAGGTGTTTGGCGGATCAATCTCAGAGGTACGGGCTGCAGCTGCTGGAAGGTAGTACCAGCGGCTCAACTCTCAGATAGTTTCTGAAGTGCGCGGCGCAGATAAAGGGGATGCGTGGACAGGATGCCTTTGAGTGCCTAGGTTGTTAAGGGAAGAGGAGAGACGTCATGGCATTACCCTTGGCTCCGATTGCTGGGATGGCGTTGCGCTACGGGGCTGTAGCGGTGGCGACTTATGCTGCGACCAGGGCGATCCCAAAGCTGCGGCGGGATCAGACCGTCGAAGATAGCCTCGATACCGTTGAAGAAGGCCTCGAGATGCGGCGTGACCCTGAGCAGATGAATGCGACGGGCCGGTTTCGAAGGGTCGTGCGCGTGGGCCGGATGGCGGTGGAGCTCGATGCGACTGCGCTCGCGCGGGTGCGAGTGCGCCGCGTCGAATGATGGAGCTTATCCATGCGGCCGCCTCGCCTTTTGTGCGCATGTGCGTTGTTACGGCGCATGAGACTGGGCTGATCGACCAGATCAGGCTGAAAACCGTCAGCACCAATGCGTTCGACACAGCGGCTGAAGCGGCGGCTGCCAACCCATTGGGCAAAATTCCGGCTTTGGTCCGGCCCGATGGCGGCGCGCTCTACGACAGCCGCGTGATTTGCCGGTATCTAGATGCCCGCGGAGGTGGCGCGCTCTATCCCGAGGCGCGGCTTTGGGAGGTGCTCACCCTCGAAGCTACGGCGCAAGGTATATGCGATTGCACTGTTGGCATGGTCTATGAGGTGCGCCTCCGCCCTGAGGATAAGCAATCGACCGCGTGGATCGAGGCCCAGTGGGAGAAGGCTGCGCGCGCGCTCGATGCCATTGAGGGGCGATGGATGTCTCATTTGCACGGACCTTTTGACGCCAGTCATATCGCGGTGGCTTGCGCGCTTGGCTACATCGATCTGCGTCACGGGGCGCGGAACTGGCGTGACACGCGACCGGGCCTCGCGGATTGGTACGAAAGGTGCGCCGCGCGACCGTCCATGCAGGCGACTGTGCCGACATAAAAGGTCGCAATCTCGGCCCTTTCGGAAACTTTCAACCCGCACCTGCGCCCGATTGTCCGCTTGGACCTGAAAATATCTTCCCGTACATGGAATCCAACTTGAGCCGGGGATTCCTTGCCCTAGGTCCGGGTTGGATGCCACGTGCCTAAATTTTGGCACGCAGCCAGACGGAGGAATACGTGTCTAATCCTGAAGACGGCCACGACGAAGGTCGTAGAGACTTCATCTACTACGCAACCGCAGGAGCGGGGGCAGTAGGTGTTGGCGCAGCGGTCTGGCCGCTTATCAACCAGATGAACCCGTCCGCAGATGTTCTCGCGTTGGCGTCCATTCGCGTTGACGTGAGCGGTATCGATGAAGGCACGCAAATCACGGTGCTCTGGCAGGGCAAACCGGTCTTCATCCGGCGTCGCACTCCGGAGGAAATTGAAGAAGCGCGCGCAGTTGCCGTGGGTGACTTGCAAGATCCCATCGCACGCAACGAGAACATCGACGGCGAAGTCGACGCGACCGACGAAAATCGGACGCTTGATGAAGCTGGTGAATGGCTCGTCCAGATGGGGGTTTGTACCCATCTTGGCTGTGTGCCCTTGGGCAATGCCGGGGACTTTGGCGGGTGGTTCTG
>JBCDGS010000024.1:0-43859 GCA_038751055.1 Pseudomonadota bacterium
ACACAGAAATCAGCGATGAAGTGCTTGATCAGTAAGGCCGCGAGGAGCCCAATCAGAGCCATCCTCTACCGTGCCTCCCGCCGACTAAGAGTATGGTTCTGATTGGGCTCCTCGCGGCCTTACTGATCAAGCACTTCATCGCTGATTTCTGTGTGCAAAGCGATGCTATGGTCAGTGGCAAGGGTGTATATGGCGACAAAAGTGGTATTTCTCACGCGGTGATGCATAGCGCGATGACGCTTATTGTGCTGCTGATTTTTGGCGTAGGCCTTGGGCTTGCCTTGGTGTTGGTCTGCATTGAGGCAACCATCCATTACCACGTCGATTGGGCCAAGGCGCGCTTCATTGATGATTATGCAAGCGATCCCAGTAAGCGTCCTTATTGGATGGCGGTCGGCGCAGATCAATTGCTTCATCACCTGACACTGCTGGGCATCGCGGCCTTTGTTGTCGCTGGAGTTTAATGGAGTGCGGCGCGGCGAGAGTTTTCAGCAAGGTACAGCTATATGAGCCAGCCACTTCGGCCTGAACCGCAATTCGGCTTCTCACAGATCCTTAAAGTCACGATCGGCAGTTGCATCCTTGCGGTTACCGCTATTGCTTTTACGATATCTTTCGCCGCTTTGATTTATGCGGGGCCTTTGTCTGAAGTCCTCGGCGTCGCAATCAGTATCTCGTTTGTAGGTGCGGCGGTCATGGTGTGTGTCGGGTCGCTCATGCACAAGCTGCCCGGTCTCTCGCAGCCCCAGGAGGTCACGGCACTGGTTTTGGCCGTCGGAGCCGCGGGCATTGTCGCGACGACCGAGACAGACTTCGCAGGGCCAACCTCGATTGCTTTCGTCGCACTTGGCACAACGCTCACAGGAATCGCTGTCTTGTTATCGGGTGTTCTAAAGCTCGGAAGAATTGCCCGTTATATGCCGTTTTCCGTCCTAGCAGGTTTTCTTGCAGCGACCGGCTATCTTTTGTTGCTTGGCGCCGTCAGCCTGGTGCTCGATGGCCATGTGGACATTTACCATGCGGACCTACTGATTTCGGAAGGCGCCTTTTGGAAATGGGCGCCCGCTGTCGCTATGGGTTTAGGCATCACTCTGTTATCGCGCCGCTCCACAAGTGATCTGATCCTTCCGGGTGCGGTGTTCGCAATGCTGGCGGGATTTTACGTATGGCTCTTCTTGAGCGGAAGCAGCGTCGCGGTGGCTGAGGCAAACGGCCTGTTGCTCGGCCCGTTTCCCGACAGTTCATTGGCTGATCTCCCAACGTATGTAGCTCGCATTGATTGGGTCGCGTTGGCATCGCAGTGGCCCCTGATTCTGGTCCTTGTGCCCCTCACGCTCATTGGGGCCCTTTTGAACATGTCCGGGCTTGAAGCGTCACTCAAACAGGAAACCGACTTTGATCAAGATCTAAGGGCGGTCGGTGTGAGTAACATGGCGGGCGGGCTGACGGGCGGTTCTGTGGGGTATCCGATGATAGGTGAAACCCTTTTGGCAAATCGGTTTGGCCTCTCGAGGCGCTTCGCTACCGGAGCTATCGCTTTGGCATGTATCGGTGCGCTGCTGCTGGGGACAGATCTCTTGACCGTCCTGCCGAGGAGCGTCTTTGCGGGTGTTATCGCGTATCTGGGCCTCGATCTCTTGGTGCAGTGGTTGATAACAGAGCGCAAGATGATGGCGACACGGGACTATACACTCGTCCTCCTGATCGTCGCTGCGGCGGCCCTTTTTGGGTTTCTTGCGGCTATTGCGCTTGGCTTTATTGTCGCTGCGCTGTTTTTCGTGGAAACCTATGCGCGTTTCGATCCAGTCAAAACCCAAACGACCCTCGCTGCGCGCCGATCTGTCGTCGAACGCTCCGCTGCTGAAACGCAGTTTTTGGCTGCGGAGGGCCAATCTGTCGCCATTTTTGAGTTGACTGGATACCTCTTCTTTGGTTCCGCGTATGGTTTTTCCCAGCGTGTCCGCAAGGAGATTGAGGCCGAGAGCTATACCGAAATCATCGTTGATCTGGCTGGACTCCAGGGCCTCGATACGTCCGACATCAAAGCCTTGGACACGATTGCTGAGACATGTGGGAACCGCGGGATTGAGCTCAGCCTATCCGGCCTGCAGAAGGAGGCCGCAACTTTATGGGCCGCACATCAACCTATCTTTCCCGTACCACTCTATCCTAATAGAAATGCCGCCTTAGAAGCCGCCGAATCTCGCTTGCTCGCAAAGGCGAACACGACTGACGCTGAAGCTCAGGCAATTGCCGCAAGGATTAATGAGGTTTTGGCCGATGCGCCGGAGGCTGCATTCAGACGCCTCACCCTGAGCGCCGGTGAAACGCTGGTGCATCAGGGCGAAGAAACAAAGGCCTTCTACCTCCTCAAGAGCGGCAGCTTGCGCGCCGAGGTGGCGCGCCCAGATGAAACAGCCTTTGTTGTGGCGCGATATCAATCTGGGGCCATCGTGGGCGAGATGGCGTTCTACGGCCTGCAAACCAGATCTGCCTCTCTCGTGGCTGAAACAAACGTAGAGGTCCTCGAATTTGATCCGGAGTGGCTGACGAAAAATGATCCATCACTCGCAACGAAGGTCCATCTAGCGGTTGCGGAGAAATTGGCGCAGCGCCTTGTCCAAACGACAAAGCTGTTGTCGCAAATTGGGGCTTAGCACCTAACCCGAGCTTAAAGGCCACACGTCGCACCGGCGCGTATTGAAGTGACGGCAAGGCAGAGCAGTCAACACCATTTCTTGACCCGCTTCTCTGTAAAGGCTGGATCGCTATGATACGGGTGTTCGACAAGGCTTTGATAAGCGGAAGCATTGTCCGCGCCGCAGCCATACAGCACATCAAATGCTGCGGTCATGTATCAATGTCTGTTTCGGGGAAGCCGCGTTGCAGCGATCGTAAGCGAGATGAATGGCAGCTTTGTGCCGGTAGCGAAAAGCGACTGCTTACCGCTTGTGTCCAATCGAAGATTAGTAGTCTCACAAAGCTTTCTCAACGATCGTTTGCGAGGCAACATCAAAGCGGAACAGATGTAGCTGTTTATCTTTGATTAGGCCCACCGCCGTGGAGATATGCTCGGGCAGGACGTAGAACCATTCCCGCGGGTGAACCGTTTTCCCGAAACGATCTGAGATACTGAGCCCCTGAGGTCTCGCCGCATCGAAGAAGCGGTGTAGTAGCTCCTCGACCTTTGCTCGTTCGAGGTTGTGAAGCTCATAGGTCGCGATGATTTCGACTGGCGCCATCAAGAAGGTCGGATCGTTCTTGGCGTCGGCGACACGTCGTCGAACGTCTTGGCTGGTCACGCCGACCTTGTGGAGAATATGTCTGACTTGAGCTACTTCGGGATCCTGCGACAGGCTACGCGCGACATAGACTGTGCCGGTCACGATCATTGCATCGTCTTCCCAAACTGGGTCAAGTCGACCGAACCCAGGGCGTTCAATGAGCCGTGCAGTCTTGTCGGCTGCCAGTGCTTTCCGGAAGGACGACGCCAACGGGTCGTTCTCGATTCCGTTCGAAAAGATGATGCGCAGGCGGTGGTCCGGCTTTCCTCCTCGACGAGATAACTCAGTCTTTTCAGCAACGTAGACGAGCAGCCCTCGATGTATGAGGTAGTCGCCTTCTCGCACTGTGATTTCGACGTTGTCCTGGATTGCTCTAACCGGACGTTGCCCAGCATCCAGCTTTTCTTGCATCTCTGCAAAGCCATCTGAAAACTTATCGAAATCTTTGCAAGCGTACATGTCTGCACGGTGAGATGGTGTTTCACGCTGAGCCGCTGGCGTGACGTTCCGGATCGCGACAACCGCGTCATGCACATCAAGATCATCGTCATTGAAGACGTCATCAAGGCTTTCCGGAATGTCTTCTGAGTCCGGATCGTCCCGCCAGTCCGGTTCCTTTGAGGATGACCCAGTCGGATCTTCTCTTGGTGCCGCCGTGCTTGGGTGCCCATGGCCGAGCAGCCGGTTGCGGTCTACCTCCACCATCCGTGGAGTGGGACTGGTTCGAATGGATCTCCAGATTGTGCCCAGTTTCATTTCTTCCAGATCAAGACTGTTGTCGTCCGGCACGATTCCGTGCGCCTCATAGAAGCTATTGACCTGGGTCACGATCTCTACGTTGCGGGCATCTGGAAATGTAGGCGCAGACCGGTTGCGTTCGCTTAGCTCAAGCAGGCCGTAGTCATCTGGTTCATCGAAAATGTCGTCCAAGGAGCGATAGCGGGGCATCTCAAGCCTCCGTCCGTGCCGCGCGCAAACGCTCTGCCTTCTTTGTTTTGATATAGGCATGGGCTTCCGCCATCCGCTTCTCAAGGGGATCTGTGGCGTGAGGGTTTGGCTCTCGACCCTCTTGCGCGCGGAAGCGCTTGATCCGCGGCCATAGCGTAAGCGCCTCTTTCTCCGTCATCTGTATGCGCTGAGAGATCATGGCCTCCTGAATGGTTTTCAGAAGTGGCGTATCGAAAGCGCGGGAGGCGACATCGAAGCCCTCTTTGAAGGGATTCACACTGTCGATCAGGTCGATATCCAACTCGCGCACATTCACGAATTTCTTTACCATGTTCATGAGTGACAGGTTTTCGCCGGGCTCATCGTCCGATTTGCCTTCCCAAGTTGCTGCGTCCTCGGCCATTCCGCCGGCTTCTCGCTTGGCCATACCGATCAAGTTCATCCGGGCCGCCAGGTCTTGTCGCACAGACTCTGTTTCGTCTTCCGTCAGGTTCTCATAGCTTGTCTCGATGATGTCGGTCAGAACCATCTGGGTGGCGACTTCGGGGGCCGTGTCCTCGGCCACGACGCGGCGGTCCATTGCCTGGCACGCTTTGGCGACCAGTTCGTTCATGTCGCTCTCAACGATGGCACGGGCACGACTGGTCGGAGGTTCCATGAGGCCCTTAATGCCAACCGAAATCCGGCCGTCGCTGGTTTTCTCGACAGGCGCGCGGATATCCCCATCCTCACGGCGGTAGAACTTAAAGTTGGGGGCCAGAACCTGCTCCATCAGCATCGCGCCCGAAATCGCCTTGAGCATGTCGTTCACGGCATCGGCCACCACGGTCGTCTCCACCCCAGGTTCTGCTACCAGGTTGGTGAATTGAGCATGTGGCTTGCCAGGCGCGTCGCGGGTCGCGCGGCCAATGATCTGCACGATCTCTGTCAGTGAGTTTCGATAGCCGATGGTCAGCGCATGTTCGCACCACGGCCAGTCGAAGCCTTCCTTGGCCATGCCGAGGGCGATGATGATATCGATCTTCGCCCGGTCGGCGTCATCGTGGCGTTTGCCGTGAGGGCCGGTCACCTCGACCTGCAATGCGGACTTGATGCCATCGCGGCCGTCGCCGTCATCCACCAGATCAGCGATTTTCAGCACGCGCCCATCCGCGCGCCGGACCAGGTCAAAGCCGGTTCCAGGTTCGCGACCGATATGTTCCCCAATCGCGCCCATAATCAGCCCGACCTCGTCGTGTTTCTCGCCAAAGGCCTCGGCGGATCCGCGATGGGGGATATGGATGATCGTTTTGCGGTCCGTGTCCATCACGTCGGCAATGGCCGAAATGTATTGACCGCGATAGAAGGAATAGGAAATCCCGAGCGATTTCAGATGCTCATACCCCTCAAGTTGTTCGTAGTAGCTGTAGGTGATTGACTTGAACCGTGCCTCGTCCTCGGGGTGTAGGACCGGCACGCTGTCGCCCCGGAAATACGACCCCGTCATCGCCATCATATGCGCCTTCTCGCGCTTCAGAAGGCGGCGCAGGATATCGCCCAACCGGTTGTCATCGGCAGCGGCGACGTGGTGGAACTCGTCCACGGCGATCAGGCAATCGTCGAAGGCCTCGACTCCACGCGCGGCCTCAATGGCGTCAAAGGCGAAGCGGAACGTGGCGTGAGTGCAGACGATCACCTGGGCATCGCTGTCCATAAAAGCCTCGAATGCGCGCACCTTTTGCGATTTGGCCATGCCGTCCTCGCCCGCCATGCACAGGTTCCAGCGGTCCTCCACCTGCCAATCGGCCCAGAACCCGTGGGAGGTCAGATCGGTGGAGCGGAAGGACGACCCAATGGAGGTTTCGGGCACCGCGACGATCACCTTCTTCACGCCTTGGTTTTCCAGCTTGTCGAGGGCGAGGAACATCAGTGCGCGGGACTTGCCGGCAGCAGGAGGCGCCTTGAGCAACAGGAATTGCGCCGCGCGCGCCTCATAGACGCGGGCCTGCATGGGGCGCATGCCCATGGCGTTCGACGTGGCACCCGTGGCGGTGCCATAGGTCATGCGGACCAGATCGACCATCAGGCGACCTCCTCTTTCTTCAGCTTCTCAATCCGCGCGGCGTAGAGCTTGAACAGCCGTTCCAGCCGTTCGGTATCATTGCGGAAGGGGCGGCCGATATACATGGTTTCAAGCAGGTCATCGTTCGCCTTATGCACCGCGCGCAGGTCGTCGGGCATGTTGCCCGGGTCATAGAGCTGCGCGATGGTCTTGGGGTGGTGCCCATAGCGCGTCTTGAGAATCGCGCGGGCGGAGGCATTGAGCTCCTTTAGCTGCTCCTCGGAGAAACGCGGGACGGGGAAGGTGTTCCAGCCCAGCGTGTTGGAATAGCGGAAATCCGATTTCAGCTTGCCGCAGACGGTACCAATCCAGACGAGGTGGAGGCGGGAGGCGATGAGGGCGAGGCACCATTCGGGGGCGTCGTAGAGAACGTTGTTTAGGTCTGAGGAAACTACATCTGCTCCAACTCTATCTACAGGCAGATAAGGACGTCTTTCAGAGGTAACACGCGGAATGAACAACGATGGTTTGCCAGGCTGGACGCGGATCTGGTCAAACTCGAACGGTTTCTCGGCCATTTTGCGAGTTGGGGCCTTCTTGCTGGCCAGCCGGAAAGCGCGAACGCTTGCAATACGCTCACTTATTGGGGGGATCCCCTGTGCATCTATCAGTTTACTTCGCTCGATCCAAAGGCAGTGGCGTACTTCACCGCGTACAACTTCTTGGGACCCCATGTATTTTAGAATGAAGGGTTCGGCCTCGGGGTAGGCCGAAAGGATGCGGTTCCGCTCGTCTGTTGTGAGGATCAGACCGCCGCCATCGGCTGGCTTATTGCCATAATCCATGAACGGAAGCTCAAATATGCTGCGGCTTGCAGTTCTGACAAACACATCAGGTGCAGCGACAAGATAGGCATTGATATTCGCCGCCTCCAAAGTGAGCCCATCTGCAAAGAGCGTTTTAGGGCCACTTCTCCGTTGTTGAATGCCGATGATGGAGCAGACCACCGCCGCGTTCGCGGAAGCGTTGTTTCGCCATTTGAAATCCTTGTGTGCAAAGAAAATCTCCATACCACTCAGCAGCACGTGAGGCCAAAGTGCAGCTACAGAATAGCCTTGGCAAATTGAATTGGTTGCTACGAATGCCGCACGACCAGTTTTATCCGGCAAATATCGAGATGCCTTAAAGAACCACGCCGCGACGAAATCAAAAGCGGCGAAGTTCTGGACGTGTTCCGCAAAGACAAACGCCAAGTCGTCTTTCTGATCCTTCGATTGATAGGTCGATCCCAAAAACGGCGGGTTCCCCGCGATGAACACTTCCTCGCCATCCCCCGGCGGCGGGCACACATCCTCCCAATCTATCCGCAAAGCATTCCCGCAGACGATAGTCCCGCCATCCCGCAAAGGCAGGGCAGGGGCCGCGCTGCCGAAGACATCGGCAAAACGCGCGTTCGCTTGATACTCCGCGATGAAGAGCGCCAGCTTGGCCGTCTCGGCGGCGAAATCCGTGATCTCGATCCCGTAGAAATGGTCCAGCCGCACGTTCGAGAACATCGCACCCTGCGTGCCATCCACCTCCGCCAGCCGCTCCAGCACCGCCATTTCCCGCGCGCGCAGCTCCCGGTAAGCCACGACCAGAAAGTTGCCCGACCCGCAGGCGGGGTCGAACACGCGGATGCCGCCGATCCGGTCCAGCACCTTTTGCAGCGCCTTGCGGGTCTGCGCCTTTTCGATCTGCACATCCAGATCATCGAGGAACAGCGGCCCCAGCACCTTCAGGATGTTCGGCACCGAGGTGTAGTGCATCCCCAATTCCGACCGCCTCGAAGGGTCCGCGACCGACTGGATCATGGAGCCGAAGATGTCCGGGTTGATCTCCCGCCAATCGAGGCCTGCGGCGTCTTTCAGGTAGCGGTAGGCACCCCGGTAAAACCGCGGCACCTCCAGCGCATCGGCAAAGAGCCCGCCGTTCACATAGGGAAAGGCGTGGGTCCAGTCCGGCAGGTCTCCGCGTTCGCCTTTTGGGAGGTTCATGGCGGCGAAGGCCTGCGTCAGGCATAGCTGCGCCTCCTCCCCGTCGTCGCCTGCATGGGTGAAAATCAGACGCGAGAAGAGGTTGTCCTCGAAGATGCCGACATCCTCGGCGAACATGCAGAACACCAGCCGCGTCATCAGCTGGTTGAGGTCGTGGCGACGGCCTTCGGTCTTCCAGTCCGGGTTGTCCTTGAGCAGCGCGTCGTAGAGCTTGGCCAGCCGTCCGGTGGCCTTGATATCGACCGGGTTTTCATCGGCCGCCTTGTAGCGTGACATGCCCGCAGCAGGCAGGAAGAAGCCGAACTCGCGGTGCAGGTCGGTCAGCTTGATATGAAGCGCCTCGCCCGTAAGAGGGTTCTCCGCTGAAAGATCCATGCCATCCGTCGCGAGCAGGATCGCCGGTTTGTGGGTCGCCGTTTTCTTGTCCGACCGGATCATCGCAAGGCCCTGATCCACGCCGCCCGGGTCGGTGACGACGGCGTAAAACTTGCGGTTCATCAGGACAGCGCCGGGCACCTTGGACTTGTTGATCGTGCCACTGCGCAGCTTCGACACCGTGGCCTGCGGGCTGCCGGTCGCGGCGGCAAAGGCGAAGGGGAACTCGACAGGGTCGAAGGGCCGCGTTGCGATCTCTTCCAGTGCGTCTGCAATCTCGGTCGGGTTCATCGTGAGGCTCGAATGTTTATCATTAAAAATAGGGTATAACCCTTTGCATCGTTTAGAAATACCTCATGCGCTTGTCTTCGGCTGTCTTGGATTGCTCCGTGTTTCTTGGGTCTAGCCTAGGTTATCCACACATCTCGGTGGCGCGCGCCGATGTTGAGGCCTGACTTTCATCACCAATCCGCAAAACCTTTCATCAAGGCCTCTGCAGTGGGCCCAGATTTTGATGGGGTTGTAAGATGGCGAAGGAAACCGACAAGAGGACAAAGCGGCTGAAGGTGAACGTGACGCCTTCCGAGCGCGCCTTGTTAAACGATCGTGCCGAAGCATCGGGCAAGAGCATGTCCGACTTTCTCCGCGATGCCGGCCTTGTTCGAAAGGCGAACGTTTCGTCAGAGCGTATCGTCGAGGCGCTGTTCGTTCTGGAGCTTGTTCTGGACCGCCTGGATGACCTGTCAGCTGGTTGCGAGAAGGGCTGCGTCGACTGCGCGCTGGTCCTACTGAAGATGCGCGAGGTCGAGAGGACGCTTCAGCTTTTTGCCCCAGTTCCCGGCGGCGCAGGCCTGAGCAAATGCTGATCTGCTGGTCAGAAATTCAGTCTTCCACGCACCCCTGGCAACCGTCGCGATACGTGCTTGCCGAAGAGGTTGAGAAGGACATCAGTGCAGGAAAAGTTTTCGAGAGGCGCAACCCCGCCGCAGAGCTTCTGAGCGGACAGCCAATGGTCTTTCAGGGAGCTATGGCGGGGCTGAGGTTCGCGAAAAAGTATAGGGTCTTGACCCTCAGTTTCCACCGCGATGACCTTGGTGTGGCGGCGTTCAATTCTGGCGACCCATTGTTATGGCAACAGGTCTCTGCCGCCGTGGAACTGGTCTGTGAAACGGCGCTTGCCGGGGTGCCCGTGGAAGCGCGCCCGCCTCACCTCATGACAACCCATACGCATGTCGGACGCCTCGAAGTGAACATCGCGGTCCCGAGGTTCGTTCTGTCTTCAGAGGGTAAGATCAGTGGCATTGATCCACATCCAATGCAGCGTGGCAGCCAGAACCTAGGGGATGCGCTGAGGGACGTCCTCAACACGTCCTTTCACTGGCGGGCTCCGACCCGTGCCAAGCCTAGGGGCGTACTCAGAGGACCGAACTGGGCAGAGAAGCGCCCTGCAGCGCCCGAGCCATGACATCATAATCGATCCCAAAACAGGATGCAAAGCTGTGTCTACGGCAGGCGGCGAAGTGACGAGCCAAAAAGGCTGCGCGTGGTCAAGAAGGTGAACATAGCGTGACGTTTCCTGAACTTGCAACGCGGCTTGGATACTCACTGATACGGGTAGATCCATACCGTTTACGATTTGCCGGAGATCGAGAAGAAGACAGCTTTCTCATCCATAGTGCTTTGTGGAGCGGCAAAGCCGAGCCTCCGGCATCACTGGATCAATAAATCGAAGCTTTCGGTCACCTTTGGCGACGGCGGGCGGCGAGTAACAATTCCAATATCGCGAAGGACGGCTGGCCGGGCGCGTCTTTGAACACTCTTGAAAGCCTTCGAAAGCCGACCTTTGTCCTGCCGACGGTGCATCCCGCCTTTCCAGATGTGAAACATCCCGGACGAATTTCGGGCATGCCCTTCGCATCGCGTCTCGAACAGCGCTTACGATCACTGGCCGCCCTCGTTGGTAGAGTGGTCGCGCATCAAGTCATTCTCGATTCACTGGCCACGATCAACACCGCAACTTTCAAGAGCTTGGCTCAAAAATTGGAGAGACTCACACATGGTACAGAACGAAAACGGGCGATCCACGGACGCCCTTATGGAGGAGCTCTGCGATCTACTCCGGACAGTTCTGGGACGCGGTGCCGACTCAGCCAGTTCATCGCGGATCGACGAACTCTTGTCCGAACTTGGCCGGATCAGGATCGCAATGGAGCGCCACGCTCAGGCGCTGGAGCGCGTAGTTCCACAAGCGGACACTCTGAAAGAAGTGATGGTCAGGCAGAACATGATGATTTCGCGTCAAGAACAGATGGAAGCGATGCTGTCATCGTTCGCCGGGAATATCGAACTGATCTGCAATACCTTGAAGCAGCCGGCATTTCACGAGGAGAGCTGATCCAAACACTCTTGTCTACCTTCAAGAGAGCCGGGCATAGGGGCCCCAGGGTGACGCTACTCGCGACTTCTACAAGGGTAGGGTTTCTTGACGCATGGATCGAGGCGCACCCGAACGGCGTTTTCTCCATCGCCGGAACCGAGGCAGAAGCTGCAGCACTTTCATCCGAATTGGCTGCCCGATTCCCAATAGTCTTGCCGAAAGACGAAATCGAGAACGACCCTTCGTATGAGCCAGAGATCTAGGCCCTGAGGGTATCCGCTAGACGAAGCCTTTCCATCAGAAAGACTGGATGTGATCGTGACGAATACGTGGATAACCCGAACACAGCAAAATTTGCCGACATAGGTGCTTGTTATATCGATAGACAAAGGAACCTGATATGTCGCGCAAACCCAAGGCGAATGACGCAGAAGTCGACGCCACAATCATGAAGTTCATGAAAATAATGGCTGCTTGCCGACTATTGCAGAGATCCGGGAGAGATTGCCTGTCGGGATTGGGAATGACCGTGCATCAATGGCAAGGAGGCGTGCAGAGGCACGGTTGCAGCGAGAAGGCGACGCATCGGCCAATGATGCGGGTGATGCAACCAATGGACCTCGTTTGGAGCAGGAGGCCGGTGCTGGAAGCATTCCCATGACTACGGGTAAGGTCCGTCAGCTTCTTGATCACATGGATGCTGGGTATGCCAGGCGGGAGAGTGCTCTTCTGAATGCCATCTACGCGCGTTTTCGTTCCTAGGCCCATCAGATGCTTGATGAGGTCTTGGACAAGTTCGTCGATCGTTGCCGGTAGGATCGATCGAGCTGCACAAAGTGAACTTCTGAAAGCGGGGCGCTCTAAGTGAGCGCCCCGCTTTCGTTTTGGTTCAGAAAACTCTTGGGAGCAGGTCGATAGCGGCCTTCTTCATTTCGTACGGCATCCCGTCTTCGTCACCGTAGTTCTCCTCGTTGAGGTCAGAACCAGCGTGACCGAGAATGTCCAGCCGCACATCCTTCGAGACCTCAGGCCGGTTCTCCAGGAACTGGTTAAAGGTGTGCCGCAGGCTATGGCCGTCGAGCGCTTTGGGATTGCCGTCCAGTTGGATCTCCCTGATCTTTTCCCAGTTGTATCTCAACGCAGACGTGAACTTCTTCTTCCGGCTTTTGGGGCGCAGTTCCGGGAACAGAAGCGTTTCGCCCCGTTCTCGAAGGCGGGCGCAGTGTTCGATCAAGCCGAGGGCGATCAGATGATTATGAAGGGGGAGAAGCCGTTCGCTTTGAAGGTTCTTAAGACGCCTCTCACCGTGCGGTCGGATATCCACGCCGTAGTGGCCGTCGATTTCCACGATCGCGTCCGTGGTCAGACCAGCGATCTCCTCCATCCGGGCGCCGGTATACGCGACGATGAGCGGCACGAAGTAGAGCCCGTCTTTCTCCACCGCATTTCCGAACTCATGCCGCCGGGTTGTGCCTCGGCAACCATGCCAAACCGGATGTCGAAAGAGAGCTGTGACTTCCTCCGGTTGAAATGCGGGACGCTTTTTCCGTGAGCGCTCGGTTTCAGGCTTCCGAACAAGCGTTGTATCGATGTCGGGGTCGATCTTCGCCTTTTCGTTGGATTTGACATACTTCAGTACTGCCGAGACCTGGTCCAAAGAGGTGTTGAAGGTCTTTGGCGCCGGCCCGAGCAGATCGTGCTCCGTATGGTCGGCAAGCTCCTGAATGTCAGACCAAGTGAAGTCCTGATGTTTGGGCTTCTTCAGAAAATGTAAGTGGACCTCCGAGATGCGATCTTCGAAGATCCGGAAGTGATGCTGTTCGACCTCGGTGACCGTTTGGAGTCCGGTGAGCAGACAGAATAGCTTGACCTTTGAACGTCGGGCATCTGCGGTCTTGTCATCCATTTTGCCAGCCGTCTGTGCGGCCTTGATGCACCGTTCGCACGCTCCGGGAAAGGCCACACCGTACGGGAATTTCTTCGGAGACCGCACGAGAGGTTCATCGCAGTTACAGGCTGCCTCGAACTGGGCTGTCAAACGCCTGATCGTGAGGGGCTCATTGATCAATTGGACACCGGGAGTGAGCCGGACCTCGTTGGCGACAGGGGAACTCTCGTTGTCAGCGCGATTTCCCAAAAGGTGCCCGACATGAGTCGACGGGATCATCTGTGAGAGGTCTTCAGACACCCGGACAGGTATCTTTTGCCTCGCAGCCACCATATCGCAAGCGAGAGCGCGGAAAGCTTGCATGGTATGAACGACCTTGTCATCCAAAGACTCCAAGTATGCCAACCGCGCGTGCAGATAGATCTGCATGATCTGCGCGGGATGTTCGATCGATCTCGTTGCGGTGCCTGTAGCTTCTTGAGACTCGTCGGCAAGTCGCTGCATCAGTGTTGGTGAGCGAAGGCTGCTGGCTTCGAGATCATAGTGACGCATGACGTCCGCTAGGGTGTCCGCGCTCCAATCCGGATCGATCCGGAAGACGGGAAAGGGTTGGTGCGGCCCGGCTTCCAGCAATGCCTTCAGCGCATGACTAAGACTTTGCCGAGCTTTTGGTGAAGCGACGCCCGTACGGCCTGTTGCCCATTCCATACGTCCTTCCCGACGCAGTTCGGCCACGGATCGCATGAGGCGCAGTTGCATGTACACAAGCAGGAGGTCATCCGGAATGGCATCAACGACGAAGACAAAGGAATCCAGCACGGTCTCGAACTCTTGGTTTAGTGTTCGGGAGCACGTATGCGCCTCAATCCGGTCTGTCGTCCCGAGGGCCACGAGGACGGGTGCTTTAGATGTGGATAACCCTGGAATCCGTCTGCGAAAATACAGCCGTCCGGATTGGCGGTAGAGGTACGAGGGGGATGGCATCTGCTCTCCTGAGGATGGAGAGCCTCCTGACGAGACCAAGGAAGTCCCTGAACCGGAGAGGCAACTGCTTGTGCAACCTCATGTGCAACCAATTTCGCCCAATGCCTCGACGACCATCGGAACTAGATCCGAAAATCACACGTTTTCAGTGACTTGATGGAAAATTGGCTCCGGCGGTAGGGATCGAACCTACGACCAATTGATTAACAGTCAACTGCTCTACCGCTGAGCTACGCCGGAACACTGGCGGCGCGTATAGCAATGGCCCCGGAGGCCGTCCAGAGGGATTTGACGCGAAAATGGATCAGGTGAGGGAGAAGGTGCTTTCCGCCGTGAGATGCCCCCCGTGGGCCACAATACCGCGCCCGGCGAGGTCGATCAGATGGGCCAGAACGTTGCGCTCTGCGGCGGGCCAGAGGGCGGGCGCGACATCGGTGTAGACCCGCGCGGTGATCTCCCCCGCGGTGCCCGGCGAGGCCTTCAGAGCTGCCAGGATCTGGGTTTCTCGGCTGCGGCGATGGGCGAGGAGCTCTGCGATCCTTTCCCCGGGCTCTGTCACTGGTTCGCCGTGGCCGGGATAGAAGATCCGCGCGGACACATCGGCGAGGCGCGCGCATGAGGACATGAAATCCGTGAGGTCCCCGTGGGGCGGGGATACGAGCGTGGTCGCCCAGCCCATCACATGGTCGCCGGAAAGGAGCGCGTCCCGCCATTCAAAGCACAGGTGATTGCCGAAATGGCCCGGCGTGTGGTGGGCTGTGAAGCGGTCGGGGCCCACGTCGATGACCTCGCCCTGCGCCACGCGGATGTCCGGGCAGAACTTCGGGTCGGCGCCTTCTCCTCCGCCGATCCCGTCGCCGAGCGCTGCCATTACCGCTGACTGGCCTGCTCCGGACGGCCCGAACGCGTAGACTGTTGCGCCCGTGGCACGGGTCAGCCGCGGCACGAGGGCGCTGTGGTCGAGGTGGGAATGCGTCACGAGGATCGCGCTGATCGCGCCTCCCGTGGCGCGCAGGATCGCGTCGAGATGGGGGTCGAGATCGGGCCCGGGATCGATGACCGCGAAGGGACCGCCGCCCACCAGATAGGTATTCGTGCCCGTCCCGGTGAGCGGCCCGGGATTGGGCGCGCGCAGCCGCTGGAGCTCTGGCGCGAGCTCTTCCCTCATGGGCGTCCAGCCCCTAGGGTCGCGCCATGTTTGGATGGCTCAAGCATTCCATGCCGCGCGGCATTTACGGGCGGGCCGCCCTCATCATGGCGGTGCCGTTTTTTGCGCTGCAGATCATCGTGTCGGTGGTGTTCATTCAGGACCATTTCGAAGATGTGACCCGGCAGATGGTCGATGCGCAAGCAATCGTTTTGCACCACGTCCTCGACGCCGCTGCCGAGGCAGGCGTAGACACCGCCGCAGCGGAGGTCGCGGCGCCGCTTGGGATTGAGCTTCTGACCGGGACCGAGCGGCCCCCGGGAAACCCGAAGATCTGGTACGACATCTCGGGCTTTACGATCATCTCCCGTCTGGGGGAGCTCTTTGCGCTAGAGGGTGTCGACCTGTCGAACATCAGGCAGGTGCGGGTCTGGATCACCGAAGACGAGCAGAGCTACGAGTTGAGGTTCGCGCGGGCGCGGGTCTCAGCGCGCAATCCGCATCAGCTCCTCGTGTTGATGACGGTTGTCGGGCTCTTCATGGTCGCCATTTCCTTCATTTTCCTGCGCAATCAGATGCGGCCGATCCGGCGCCTGGCGCAGGCAGCCGAGGCCTTCGGGCGCGGCCGCTCTGAGCGCTACCAGATTTCCGGCGCGAGCGAGGTGCGGGCGGCGGGTTCGGCGTTCCTCGACATGCGTGCCCGGATCGAGCGTCAGATCGAGCAGCGCACGCTTCTGTTGAGCGGGGTAAGCCATGACTTGCGGACGCCGCTCACACGGATGCGGCTGGGGCTGTCGATGATGGACGACAGCGAGGATGTGCGCGACCTGCGCCACGATGTCGATGACATGGGGCAGATGATCGACGCATTTCTCGATTTCGCGCGCGCCGGAGCGGGCGAGGAGGCGTCGACCACGGATCTCGGCGCGCTTCTGGGTGAGTGCGTCGATGATGCGCGCAGGGCGGGGGTCCCGCTGGAGGTGGCGGGCGTGTTGCCCTCGATGACGCTGGAGCTGCGCCCGGTCTCACTCAAACGGTCCGTGGCGAACCTGATTACGAATGCGGCGCGCTACGGCTCGCGGGTGCGGTTGACATGCGACGTGCTCGATCGGTCGATCCGCATCCGGGTGGAGGATAACGGTCCGGGCATTGCGCCGAAGGACCGCGATACGGTGACACGGCCGTTCACGCGGCTCGACGTGGCGCGCGACCAGAACCGGGGGGGATCGGTCGGTCTCGGCCTTGCCATCGCCTCGGACACGGCGCGCCGCCATGGGGGCACGCTGCGCCTTACTGACAGCGCGGATCTGGGCGGGCTTTGCGCAGATCTCGTGCTGGCCGTGTGAGAGGGGGCGAGTATGCATGACGCGCCAGAAGGGGATCCGGCCGCCCCCCGCTGTGTGGGGCTTTATCCCACGCTCGCCGTGCCCGATGTCCGTGAGGCCTGCGACTGGTACATTACGTGCTTCGGTTTCGAGTTGCGCTTTCTGTACGGCGACCCGGTCACGCACGGAGCGGTTCTTTTCGGGGCGGCGTGCCTCCACTTCTGGGAGGGCGTGCCGCAGCCCAATGCCAACTGGATCTACTTTGATGTGACCGACCTAGAGGCCATCCATACACGCGCGCAGGCCAGAGGCGTGACGATAATGAAAGCCCCTGCCGATTACCCTTGGGGCATGCGCGAGTTCAATGCGGTGGACCTCAATGGCTACAACATCCGCTTCGGGCAGCATGTAGACCCGCAGCCATAGCGCAGCGCTTACGCATCGGGGTGGCATCCTAGGCAATCTGGCGCGCGACCCGCTATCGCAAACCAAGATTTGCAAGAGGGGTGACACGGACGGACAAGCTGGTAGGCCCGGCAGGACTTGAACCCGCAACCAAAGCGTTATGAGCGCTCTGCTCTAACCAATTGAGCTACAGGCCCAGCGCGTCCGGCCTAGGCTGCAGCGCGAGGAGCGTCAAGCGCCGGGGGGCTGACAGCATTGGTGAAAATCGGGTAGGCCGCTGAGCGGGTCCTGCGAAACCATGGCAGGGCTTCCGGCAAGAGCTTGGGCAAAGACGGGGCAAGGACACGGGCAATGGCGCATTTGCGACCGTACATTTCACGCTTTTTCCGGGTCATGCTGGCGACGATGGTCGCGACCGCGGCGCTTGGGCTTGTCTTTCTGGGGCTCGTGGGGCGTCCGCCGCACCCGGCCGTGCTCGCACTGCCAATGACGGTTCCCAGCATCGATGCCGGTCGCCGCTACGCCCTGTACATGGAAAAGTCACCCGGCTTGGCGGACGGGCTGCGCCTGACACTGGCCTTTTTCGTGGTCAATGTTGGCGTGATGGCAATCCTCCTATTCGGCGGGGCGCTCATCGCGGGAGAGCTGCCCTGGATCCTCGGCCTCTTGGGCACGCTCGCCGGGCCCTTGGCGCTTTTTGCGCTGATCTGGCTCGTGACAATTCGCGCGATGATCTGGTTCGGCGGGCGCATGGGCTTTTGAACTGACCGTCGGTGCTTGGCCTCCTTCGCGCGGGCTGCTAGGCGGCGCGGCGAAGGAGACGCGGGATGCACAAGAATTCCATCACCTATGCCGATGCCGGCGTGGATATCGACGCCGGCAACGCGCTCGTAGAGCGGATCAAGCCCGCCGCGAAACGCACCGCGCGGGACGGGGTCATGGCCGGGCTAGGCGGGTTCGGCGCGCTCTTTGATCTGAAGGCAGCGGGGTTCGAGGACCCGGTGCTGGTGGCCGCGACGGACGGTGTCGGCACGAAGCTCAAGCTTGCGATTGAGACCGGACTGCACGGGACAGTGGGGATCGACCTTGTGGCGATGTGCGTCAATGACCTCGTGTGCCAGGGGGCGGAGCCGCTCTTTTTCCTCGACTACGTCGCCACGGGCGCCCGCGACGTCGACGCCGCGGCCACTGTGATCGAGGGGATCGCGGAGGGCTGCGTCCGCGCTGGATGCGCCCTCATCGGGGGCGAGACGGCCGAGATGCCCGGCATGTACGGTGCCGGGGACTACGACCTCGCGGGCTTTGCCGTGGGCGCGATGGAGCGCGGAGAGGCCATGCCCGCGGGCGTCGAGGCAGGTGATACGCTCCTTGGAATTGCCTCGGACGGGGTGCATTCCAACGGCTTTTCCCTCGTGCGGAAGGTGGTGGAGATGTCGGGCCTTGGCTGGGCCGATCCGTCGCCGTTCGGGGATGGCACGCTGGGGGATGCGCTCCTCACGCCGACACGGCTTTATGTCAAACCCCTCCTCGCCGCGATGGAGGCCGCAGAGATCCATGCCCTCGCGCATATCACCGGGGGCGGGCTGACAGAGAACGTGCCCCGCGTTCTGCCGGATGGCCTCGGCGCAGAGATCACGCTGGGTGCCTGGACGCTGCCGCCGGTCTTTGACTGGCTGGCACGGGAAGGCGGCATCGCCGACGCAGAGCTTTTGAAGACGTTCAATGCCGGGATCGGCATGGTCATCGCGACACCGGATGCGCAGGGCGTGCGTGCGGCGCTTGAGGCTGAAGGCGAAACCGTCTTCGAGATCGGCCGCGTCGCAGAGGGTGAGGGCGTCCGCTATTCCGGTGCGCTGCGCCCGTGAAGCGCGTTGCGATCCTGGCGTCAGGCGGCGGCTCTAACGCCGAGGCGCTGATGGCTTCGATGACCGGCGACCATCCGGCGCGAGCCTGCGTGGTTTTTGCAAACGATCCGACGGCCGGTGTGCTTGCGAAGGCCCGCGCCCGCGGAGTTGACACTGAGGCGCTGGATCACCGACCCTTCAAGGGGGACCGCGCCGCGTTCGAGGCCGAGGCGCAACGGCTGATCGCGCCCTATGAAGCTGACATCCTGTGCCTGGCTGGCTTCATGCGCGTGCTGACGGCCGATTTCACGCGGGATTGGGCGGGGAGGATGCTCAATATCCATCCGTCGCTTTTGCCTAAGTATCGTGGCCTGAACACCCATGCCCGGGCGCTGGCGGCGGGCGATGTCTTCCACGGCTGCACGGTCCATGAGGTCGTCGCAGAGCTTGATGCCGGGCCGATCCTCGGGCAGGCGCGGGTGAATGTGAAAGCGGGCGATACGGCTGACGTCCTCGCCGCGCGTGTCCTGCGGCAGGAACACATCCTTTACCCTGCGGTCTTAAGACGGTTTGCGGCGGGCGACATGCGCCGCCTGGACATCGATGCGCCGGTGTCCTGAGCGGCTCTTTTACGCGGCGTGACGCCCCCTTTCCATTCGCGCGACCGCCTCCTACAAGGCGCCAAACCCGGGCAACGAAGCAGACCGATATGAAAACGATCACCACAACGGAGGCGCTCGCCGCCTTCTGCGAGGAGGCCAAAAGCCAGCCCTATGTCACCGTCGACACGGAGTTCCTGCGGGAACGGACCTACTATTCCAAGCTCTGCCTCGTGCAGGTCGCCCATCCGGGTGCAGAGGACGCCGCGATCCTTGTGGATCCTCTCCATGAAGGGCTGAGCCTCGATCCGCTACTCGAGCTCTTCCGCTATGACAACGTGGTCAAGGTGTTCCACGCCGCGCGGCAGGATCTGGAGATTTTCTGGCTCGAATTCGGCGTCTTTCCCCTCCCGCTCTTTGACACGCAGGTCGCGGCCATGGTCTGCGGCTTCGGAGAGCAAGTGGGCTATGAGACGCTGGTGCGGAGGATCGCGGGCGAAGGCGTCGACAAGTCATCGCGCTTTACCGATTGGTCACGACGCCCCCTGACGGACGCGCAAAAGACCTACGCGTTGGCGGACGTCACGCATCTGCGACGCATCTACGAGCATCTCGCCGAAGAGCTCGGGCGCACGGGCCGGACCGCCTGGGTGGAAGAAGAGCTTTCGATCCTGACGGACCCGGCCACCTACGAAATTGAGCCTGCGCAGGCCTGGCGGCGCGTGAAGACCCGGACCAATTCGGGTAAGTTCATGGCCTTCGTCAAGGAACTCGCGGAATTCCGGGAAGAGTTTGCGCAGTCGCGCAATGTTCCGCGCAGCCGGGTTTTCAAGGACGACGCATTGGTGGAGTTGGCCTCCACCAAGCCCAAGAACATGAAGGACCTCGGGCGCTCGCGGCTTTTGCTGCGCGAGGCGCGCAAGGGCGACATCGCCGAAGGGATCCTCGCAGCCGTAGACCGTGCGGCGAAGACGTCGCCGGAGAACTACCCGGAGGTTGATCGTTCTCGCGAGAAGCTGCAGGTGAACCCCGCGCTGGCGGACCTGTTGCGTGTGCTTCTCAAGGCTAAGGCGGACGAGAAGAACGTGGCGCAAAAGCTCATTGCGACCGTTGCCGAACTCGATGCCATAGCGGCCGGTGAACGGGAGCTTCCCGCCCTGCGAGGGTGGCGGCGAGAGGTGTTCGGAGAGGACGCCGAAAAGCTGTGCAATGGGTCCATGGGTCTGGCCGTCAAAGGGCAGCGCATCCGATTGGTGGCGCTCTGAGGGCGCGCGCTGGGGTCTGACGCGCGGCGTTGCTTGGCCCGGGCTACCGCCTGCGGCTCAGGCTGTTGGTGGCGGCGCGCACGGTGATCGTGCTGAGCCCGCCAAGATCGCTGTCAGAAACAAAGCGTGCGACGGTCACAGCGCCACTGCCAGCACCGGTTTCCTGAAACGCGCGCAGATCGAGGATGAGGCCCGCGCTCGATGCCTCTGCCACGGTGAGCTCTGCGCTGAAGCTTCCTGCCGCCGCTGCGCGGCCCGAGGCGCGGATTACGATGCCACCGATGGTGGGCGTGATCTCAAGCTGGGTCACCTCTGCGACGAGCGGGCGGTTGTCCACGGTGCGGATGATGCGGCCTGGCGGGATCAGGGGCCTGATCTCGCTGCGGTCGATGACCGGCGCGCCAGTGGCCGGGTCAATCTCTTCCGGGGTGCCGCCAAGGCCCCAATTGGCTGGGTTCAGGCGACTTTCAGTGATGCGGGCGCAGCCGCTTGCCGTCAGCGCAACCAGCGCCAGAATCGAAATGGTGCGCAGCATGTGTTGGCCTCTTCCCCGCTTTTGCCTATGTGCCTAACGGATCGGCTGCGGGCTGAAAAGACTTGAGGAGAGGGAACAGGTTATGGCGCAGGCCGAGTTCGAGGAGATCGTGGAAACCTTTGAGTTTCTGGACGACTGGGAAGACCGCTATCGCCACGTCATCGAGCTGGGGCGCGCGATGCCGGAGATGGACGATGCCCTCAAGGTGCCTGCGACCAAGGTCGATGGCTGCGCCAGCCAAGTCTGGCTCCACACGACGCCCGGCGCAACGATGGCCTTTCAGGGCGATAGCGATGCGATGATCGTCAAGGGCCTGATTGCGGTCTTGCTTGCGCTCTATAACGGCCTGAGCCCCGAGGAGGCCCGCGCGGTGGACGTGGAAGCGGAGCTCGCACGCCTCAACCTGACAGAGCATCTGAGTTCCCAGCGCTCAAACGGTCTCAAGGCCATGGTTGGCCGCATTCAGGAGACGGCGCGCGCAGCGTGAGGTGCGTCAGCGGCCCGCCAGATCTTTGATCAGTGCCGCGGCCACGGTGCCCGTATCCGTCAGAACTTCGCGACTTTCGCCGGGATAGAACCGCGCGCGAAGGGCGGTAGGCATGGCCGGAGGGGCATGGATCACCACGCGCGGGCCGGTGCGCGCGGTTTCCTTTTCCCACGCGCGCACGAGGGTCATTTGCGCGGCTTTCGTCGCCCCGTAAGCGGCGGAGAATTTCTCACCCGGTAGCGGATCGTCGAAAAAATGCGCGGTGCCCGTCGCGCCAAGAAGCGGTGCGACATAGGCTATGAGGCGCTGCGCCGCGGTCTGGTTGATCTCGACCGACAGTTGCCAATCTTTCGCGTTGATCATCGGGGCAGGGGCCAGAGGCGCGGCGTGTATCGCTGTATGCGCCCAGAGCGCGACGCTGCCCCAGCGGTCATGGATGGAGCGGCAAAGCACCTGCATGGCCTTGTCCTCGCGGATGTCCATGGGCGCGAGGGTCGTCTCTCCGCCCTGTGCCTTGATGCGGTCATCCAACTCTTCGAGCGCGCCGATGGTGCGGGCCACGGCGACCACGTGGTGACTTTGTGCGAGCGCTTCGGCGAGGGCGGCGCCAAGGCCACGGGAGGCGCCGGTGATCAGGGCAACAGGTTTCGACATGGCGCGGGAAGTGGCTTGTCCGGGCGGCGCCGTCAAGTCAGCCCGCAACACCGAGCGTCCGGGCCTCGCCCCGCACATCCAGAGTGACGCGGCCAGGTTCGATCGCGAGGATCCGCGCGCTGCCCGCCATGTGTCCGGGCTCCACACGCAGGACCGTCCTGCCCAAAAGGAGCAGCGCAAGAGGTGCGCCGTTGGTCCCCATGGTCCCAAGGAGCCTCAGTCCCCGGTCCGGCAGGGCATCTTCTGTGGTGGCCGCGCGCTCTTTCGTCGTCATGTCTATGGGATCCGGTCACGGTGAGCGGCGGATATGAGGGCAAAGGAAGGCGAGGGTAAGGGCGGCGGTCGCCTTCCCCAGCGGCATCGGCAAGCCGTCGCTCACTGCCTGCAATCCGGGCACAGCAAAGGCAATGTTGCGTTGTCGCGTCACTGGACGTCTTACCGCTGTCTTTCCGCGGGCGGCTGCGCTAAAGGACGCCGTGCCTCACCTACGGAGCCTGCCTATGTGCGGAATTCTCGGGATTGCCAGCCAATCGGACCCTGTCTTCCCGGAGCTCTACGACGGGCTCATCATGCTCCAGCATCGCGGCCAGGACGCCTCGGGCATGGTTACCCATGACGGGGAGTTCTTCCGGGAGAGAAAGGCCAACGGCCTCGTCAAGGATGTCTTCCGGGCCGAGGATGCGGCCGTCCTGCAGGGCCGGATCGGGATCGGGCATTGCCGCTATCCCACGGCCGGGTCGCTGTCTGCCGCCGAGGCGCAGCCATTTTTCGTCAACGCGCCCTACGGCATCACCCTTGTCCACAATGGCAACATCACGAACACCGCCGAGCAGCGCGCCAAGGTCAAAGGCAAGTACCAACGCCACCTGCGCACGGACAGCGACAGCGAGATCCTTCTCAATGTGCTTGCCGACAAGATCGCGGACGCGATCAAGGCGGGCACAGAGGACCCCAAAGAGAGCGTTTTTGCCGGTGTGAAGATGACGATGGAGCGTGTGCAGGGTGCCTATTCCTGCATTGCGCTGGTGGACGGGGTAGGGATGCTCGCCTTCCGCGACCCCAATGGCATCCGTCCGCTCAGCGTCGCCAAACGCGACAGCGACCTCTTTGGCGACGATTATGCCTTCGCATCAGAAGACGTTGCCTTCGGCATCAACGGCTTCGCGAAAATCCGTGATCTTGCCCCCGGCGAGGCGGTGCTGATCGATCTCGACGGTCATATGCACAGCCACCAATGCGTGACCGGCGAGCTCACGCCCTGCATTTTCGAATACGTGTACCTTGCGCGGCCGGACAGCCTTCTCGATGGGATCAGCGTCTACAAAACCCAGATGCGCATGGGAGAGACGCTCGCCCGCCAGATCGAGGCCGCGATTGCAGGCGGGATGGAGATCGACGCGATCATGCCGGTTCCGGACAGCGCGCGGCCCGTGGCGCTAGAGGTGGCCAAGCGCGTGGGCGTGACCTACCGCGAAGGCCTCGTCAAGAACCGCTATGTGGGCCGCACGTTCATTATGGCGGGGCAGGGCCAGCGGCAGCGCTCTGTCCGGCGCAAGCTCAACGCCATTCCGCTGGAGTTCAAGGGCAAGTCCGTCCTTCTCATCGACGACAGCATCGTGCGCGGGAACACGATCAAAAAGATCGTGCAGATGTGTCGCGAAGCGGGGGCGCAAAGGGTCTATGTCGCCTCGGCCTCGCCCCCGGTGATCTATCCCAATGTCTACGGCATCGACATGCCCACCAAGCGTGAACTCATCGCTGACGGCCGGTCCATCGAGGACATCCGCGAGGAATTGGGCTGCGACGGGCTGTTCTATCAGAAGCTCGATGACCTCATCTGGGCAGCACAGGAAGGCAATCCAGCGATCTCGCGCTTTGATTGTTCGTGCTTTGATGGCCATTACGTGACCGGCTCTGTCAGCTCGGCCTATCTCGACGGGCTCGACGCGTCAGAGCGGGTGGTGGAAAAGATGGACGCAGAGCCAGCGAGCGCTTGGAACCGGGAGCGCTTGGCGCAGGCATGAGCCTGTCCTACGCCTCGCAGCTTGCCATTAGCCGGTCGTATTGGGTCTGAACCCAGCCGAGCGCGGCCTCTGGATCCTGGTCCTGCACATTGCCCGTGAACTGACCGAAGACCGCCGCTGAGCGGGACTGATCGACCGCGGGAATATCCTGGCTGGTGATCACGGTGTCGTAGATGAAGAAGGCAATCGCCACGAGAAGGATCCCGCGCGCCACCCCAAAGAGGAAGCCAAGCGCCTGATCAATCGCACTGAGCGCCGAGCGGTGGATGAGCGACGACAGGAGCGGCGTGAAGATCGACACCACCAGCAGCGCCACCAGGAAGACCGCCCCAAAGGCCGCCACGATAGAGAGCTCATTGCAGGCATCGCCCAGAATGTCGCCCACCATAGGGATCTGACGCACGAGAGGCTCTGCCTGCCCGACAAAAATGAAGCCGAGGATCGCTGCCACGACCCAGCCTGCGATGGCCATGACCTCGCGCACGAGGCCGCGCGAATAGGCGAGAAGGGCGGATATGACGATGAGAAGGGCGACGACACCGTCGATGATTGTGAAGCCGTCCATGTCTTAGTCCTTCTCTACGCTCGAGGCGGAGCCTCCGAAAACTTCACTCACAAAGCTCGCCAGATCGGGGAGCTGCGTCAACGCCACATGGCTGTCCGCGATCCGCTTTGAGAGCGGCGGGACAATGGCGGCGGTGAAACCAAGTTTGTGCGCTTCTTTCAACCGATTTTCAGCCTGGGAGACAGGACGGAGCGCCCCGGAGAGTGAGATTTCGCCGAAGACGACCGCCTCCTGTGGCAGGCTTGCATCTTCTCGGGCGCTCACCAGTGCGGCCGCCACGGCGAGGTCGGCGCCGGGTTCGGAGATGCGCATGCCGCCTGCCACGTTGAGGTAGACGTCGAGGCCGGTGAAGGGCACGCCGCAGCGCGCCTCGAGCACGGCGAGGATCATCGCGAGGCGGCTGCCGTCCCATCCCACGACGCTGCGGCGTGGCTGTGCGTGGGGCGAAGGCGCCACGAGGGCCTGGATTTCGCAAAGGACGGGCCGCGTTCCCTCGATGCCCGCAAAGACGACGGAGCCCGGCGTGGGCGTACCCCGCTGACTGAGGAAAAGGGCAGAGGGGTTCTTGACCTCGACGAGGCCTTTGCCTGTCATCTCGAAGACGCCGATTTCGTCGGCCGGTCCAAACCGGTTCTTCACCGCACGCAGGAGGCGGAACTGGTGGCCGCGCTCGCCCTCGAAATAGAGCACAGTGTCGACCATGTGCTCGACCACCCGGGGTCCGGCGATCTGGCCCTCCTTTGTGACATGCCCCACCATGATCACCGCCATGCCCTTGCGCTTGGCGAAGGAGGTCAGCTCATGGGCCGCTGAGCGGACCTGGCTCACGCTTCCCGGCGCCGCCTCCACGTGGTCGGCCCACATCGTCTGGATGGAATCGATGATCGCGAGGTCGGGTTTTTCGGCATCGAGCGTGGTCAGGATGTCGCGCAGGTTCGTCTCTGCAGCGAGCATCACCGGGCTCTCCGTCAGACCCAGCCTCTGCGCGCGCATCCGGACCTGGGCGGCGGCCTCCTCGCCGCTGATATAGATCACCTTGAGGCCGTTTCTTGCAAACCGCGCCGCCGCCTGAAGGAGCAGCGTTGATTTCCCAATGCCGGGATCCCCTCCCACAAGGAGCGCTGAGGCCTGCACGAGCCCACCGCCGAGAACGCGGTCGAGCTCTGCCACGCCGGCCTCGGTGCGGGGCGGCGGGGCCTCTTCGGTGGACAGGTCGGTGAGTGTGATCGCCGTCCCGCGCTTCGTGCCCAGCGACTTTGAGCCCGGGCCCGCGCTCAGCGGCGTTTCCTCGCTGATGGTGTTCCAGGAGCCGCAGGCCTCGCACTTCCCCGCCCATTTGGATGTGACATTGCCGCAGGCCGAGCAGATGTAGGATTTCTTGGCCATCAGCGCACCGCCTCGATGGGTCCCTCGGCGTGGCCGCCCACGAACTGCCGGATGTAGGGATCATCGGTGGTGTCGAGCGCGTCGATGGCACCTTCCCACTGGATCCGTCCGGCATGGAGCATGGCCACGCGGTCTGCGATGGCGCGCACGCTCGTCATATCGTGGGTAATGGTGATCGTGGTGGCTCCGATTTCGGTGACGATCTCCCGGATCAGCTCATTAATGACCCCCGCCATGATTGGATCGAGACCGGTGGTCGGTTCGTCAAAGAAGATGATCTCCGGGTCTGTCGCGATGGCGCGGGCGAGGCCCACGCGCTTTTGCATGCCGCCGGAGAGTTCCGCGGGAAAGCGGTCTGCCACATCCTCCCTCAAACCCACGCGGCGCAGCTTGCTGATGGCCACGTCGCGGGCCTGCGCCTTGTCCGGCCCGCGCAGCAGGCGGAAGGCCACGTTCTGCCAGACGGGCAGCGAGTCAAACAGCGCCGCGCCCTGAAAGAGCATCCCGAACCGGTCGAGAAATGCGCGCGGTCTGCCGGTGATCACCTCGCCGTCGAGGGTGATCGTGCCCGCGTCGGGCTCCACGAGGCCCAGGATGCATTTCAGCGTGACAGACTTGCCGGTCCCGGACCCGCCAATAACGACGGTCGAGGTGCCGCGCGCCACAGTGAGGTCGACCCCGGCGAGCACCCTGTTTGCGCCAAAGGCCTTATGGACACCGCGAAGTTCAATCATGCTGCGAAGAACGCTTCTGTCAGGGCGTAGTTTGCTGCGAGGATCAGGACGCTGGCGGCCACTACGGCGGACTTTGTCGCTGCGCCTACGCCCTGCGCGCCCCGGCCCGAATTCATGCCGTAATAGCACCCCATGAGCGCGATTATGAAGCCGAAGACAGCCCCTTTTACGAGGCCGCTGGCAATGTCCCAGAACTCTAGAAACTCAACTGTGTTCGACAGGTAGGATGCGGAATTGAAGCCCAGCCGCCCGGTGCCCACGAGGTAGCCGCCGAGGATGCCGATGGACTCCCCAACGGCCACGAGGACCGGAACCGTCAGCGTGGCAGCGAGAACACGCGGAACGGTGAGGTACTTCATCGGGTGGGTAGACAGCGTTACGAGCGCGTCGATCTGCTCTGTCACCTTCATCGTGCCGATCTCTGCAGCAATGGAGCTTGCCACCCGCGCCGCCACCATGAGGCCGCCCAGAACGGGGCCGAGCTCTCGCACCATGCCGATGGCCACGATGGTGGGGACCACGGCCTCGGCGTTGAAGCGCGCGCCGCCGGAATAGATCTGCAGCGCCAGCGCTCCACCCGTAAAAAGCGCGGTCAGGCCCACTACGGGAAGAGAGAAATAGCCAATGGTAAGAACGGCTTGACGGAATTCTCGAATGTAGAATGGCGGGGTCGCGGCGTGCCGCAGCGTGCTCAGTGCGAAAAGGATGACCCGCCCGAGACCCGCCAGTGCCGCCAACGTAAGCCGACCGATGGCCGCGAGCATCAGGTTTGGTATCGGCGCGCGTAGCGACCGCCCAGGGAGGTGAGGATCTCATACCCGATTGTACCTGCGGCAGTGGCCAGCGTGTCCACCGTCTGCACGTCGTTGAGGATGTCCAGCGACTGAGGCGCCTCCCTTAACGCAGTGACATCAACCGTGATGAGATCCATCGATACGCGCCCCACGAGCGGACAGGCCACATCACCGTGAAAGAGGCTGCAGTTGCGGCCCACGGCGCGGATCAGCCCGTCCGCGTAACCTGCTGACACGGTTGCGATTTTGCTATCTCTTTGCGCTGTCCAGATGTTGCCGTATCCCACGGTCTCACCTGCTGCGACATCCCGGATCTGGATCACGGGGAGCGACAGCCGTACCACCGGGTGCGCATCGCCAAAGGGCGCACCGCCATACAGCCCGATCCCCGGGCGCGTCAGCGCGAAATGATATGCGTCGCCCAACAAGATTCCGCCGGTCGCCGCGAGCGACAGCGGCGCCTCGACACCGTCTGTCATGGCGCGAAACGCGGAGAGCTGCTGACCGTTCATGATGTGGCTCGTCTCATCCGCACAGGCAAGATGGGACATGACAAGCTCTGGCGCGAGCTCGTCCCGGAGCTCGGCCCAGTCAGGTGCCTCCATGCCGAGGCGGTTCATGCCGGAATCAAGCTGCACGCCGTAGGGGCCATCCCCATGGCGCAAGACCTGCTCGGGCGAGTTCAGGAGCGGCCAAAGGTCGTGATCCCGCAGCAAGGGCGCATCGCCGTCCATGTGGCCACCAAAGACGAAGATGCGGGGACCAGGCCCCAACGCCGTGCGCAGCGTCGTGCCTTCTTCGGCCTGGGCCACAAAGAAAGTCCGGCACCCGGCCCTGGCCAGCGCCTCCGCCACGGGAGCTATGCCAAGGCCGTAAGCGTCAGCCTTCACACAGGCGCCTGTCTCGCCTGCGGACATCGCGTCAAGGGCGCGCCAATTGGCGACGATCGCGGAAAGGTCGATGGTTAGCTCTGCCCTGGCCATGCCCGCTTGTCTCCACCGTCGGGGGGAGCGTCAACCGGATTGACCCAACAACACGCGGAATGTGATCCCGCGCCCGTCTCTTGCTCGGGGTGATCAGAACTCCCTGTCCTGATCGTGTTGATAGGAGCGGGCCAGGTTTCCAAACCGTGTATACCGTCCCTCAAAGCTCAGCTCGATGGTCCCGATGGGCCCGTGGCGCTGCTTGCCGATGATGACCTCTGCCTTGCCGTGGAGGCGCTCCATCCGTTCCTGCCAGGAAGCCATCTCGTCGAGCTTGTCATCGGACGGTTTTTCCCGTTCGGCATAATATTCCTCGCGGAAGACGAACATGACGACGTCGGCATCCTGCTCGATGGATCCAGATTCACGCAGGTCTGAAAGCTGCGGGCGCTTGTCATCGCGCGCCTCGACTTGCCGGCTGAGCTGGGAGAGGGCAATCACCGGGATGTCGAGTTCCTTCGCAATTGCTTTCAGACCCTGCGTGATCTCGGAGACCTCGTTGACCCGGCTGTCCTTGGCCGAGGCAGGCCTCACGAGCTGAAGATAGTCAACGATCAGGACGTCGAGACCGTGGGTGCGCTTGAGCCGCCGCGCCCGCGCCGCCAGTTGGCTGATGGGCAGGGCAGGGGTGTCGTCGATAAAGAGGGGGCAGGCTTCAAGGTTCTTGGCGGCTTCCACGAAGCGGCGAAACTCGCCTTCTGTCATGTCGCCGCGCCGGATCTGTTCGGACGGGATCTCTGCGGCCTCGGAGAGGATCCGCGCGGCGAGTTGCTCGGCGCTCATCTCGAGGCTGTAGAAGCCGACAACGCCGCCATTGACCGCGCCCTCCTGGCCGTCATGGGTCAGGCCTTTCTTGTAGGCCTTGGCGATGTTGTAGGCGATGTTCGTGGCGAGCGACGTCTTTCCCATCGACGGCCGCCCGGCCAGGATCAAGAGGTCCGAACGATGGAGTCCGCCCAACTTCTTGTCCATGTCCACGAGGCCGGTAGAGACGCCCGCCAGCCCACCATCGCGCTGGTAGGCGGCGTTGGCCACCTGTACCGCATCCGTCACGGCCTTCAGAAAGCTCTGAAAGCCTGTGTCGCTCTGGCCCTGTTCCGCCAGTTTGTAGAGGACCTGCTCTGCCTCGACGATCTGTTCCTTGGGCTCGGAGGTGACATCCATCCGCTGCGCGCGGTCCGCAATGTCATGGCCCACGGCGATAAGCTCGCGGCGGATTGCCAGGTCATAGATCATCTGGGCGTAGTCACGCGCCGCGAACGCCGAGATCGCGGCCCCTGCAAGCCGCGCGAGATAGGCTGGCCCTCCCAGCTCCCTGAGACCTTCGTCATCTTCCAGAAACGCCTTCAGCGTCACCGGTGAGGCCAGCGCGTTCTTGGTGATCCGCGCGGCGGCGGTCTCCCAGATGCGCGCGTGGACCGGGTCATAGAAATGCTCGGCCCCGATGACCGAGGCCACCCGGTCATAGAGGTCATTGTTGGTCAGGATGGCCCCGAGAAGCTGCTG
This sequence comes from Pseudomonadota bacterium, assembly GCA_038751055.1. Taxonomy (GTDB): domain Bacteria; phylum Pseudomonadota; class Alphaproteobacteria; order Rhodobacterales; family Rhodobacteraceae; genus Shimia_B. The sequence continues at coordinate 30,187 of JBCDGS010000024.1, forward strand.
CTCGGCCTCGATGGAATGGGGCATCTGGTCTGCAGAGGCGCTTAAGGCCCCTGTCAGATTGGCGATCTCGTTCATGATTGTCTCCCTTGGAGCCTCGGGGATAGCGCCGCGGCAGGCCCGTGGGAAGGTGGAACAACTCTGTGAGTAACCCCGTCCATAGCACGGGGAATAGCACAACTATAACGATTGCTCAATCAACATCTTGGATGTGAACGTCAAGCTCCCACTAGATGGCCGGTCCTCACTGTCGAGAATCAGGGCCTTATCCACGGCGCAAGGGCGCAAATTTCTTGTGGAAACTGTGCGCGAAAGCGCGGTCAGGACATCCGTGCTGCCTGCCATTCCTCAGGGGCATTCAGGAATTTCTCAACCTCTTCAAGGGCCTCGGGTGAGAATGCCTCTTGCCTGCGCGCTTCGGCCAAAACATCCCACCAGGTGCAGAGATAATGCAGCGTCACGCCGTGATCGCCGAGGGTCCGCGCGGTCTGAGGGAAGATGTCGTAGTAAAAGATGACAGCCGTGTGCGCGCAGGTGGCGCCCGTTTCCCGGATCGCGTCCACAAAGCCCAGCTTGGAGCCGCCATCGGTCGTCAGGTCCTCCACCAGAAGGACGCGCTGTCCGTCGGTCATGTCCCCTTCGATCCGCGCGCCGCGGCCGTGGCCCTTCGCTTTCTTGCGGACATAGGTCATGGGCAGCCCCATGCGCTCGGCGACCAACGCGGCGTAGGGCATCCCGGCTGTCTCACCGCCGGCCACATTGTCGAAAGCTTCAAAGCCTGCGTCCCGCATGACGGTCGCGACCATGAAATCCATCAGCGTTGACCTTATCCGCGGCGACGAGATGGGCTTTCGGCAGTCGATGTAGGACGGGGATGGTTTGCCCGACGTCAGGATGTAGGGATCATCGGGGCGAAAGTTCACGGCCCCGATCTCGAGAAGCATGCGCGCCGTCAGCCGCGCAACGTCGTCCTTGGATACAAAGCTCATCTCTCGATCCTTTCGCGCAATGCCGTTTTCTTTGTGCCCCGTACTTCCGCCGGAGGCATCACACCACTCGCCATTGCAGAGGCACCTCAGGATCAAAGAGCGTGATCGGCCCCGAGTCCGAGGCGATATGCGCCGGGAAATCCGGGGCTTCCTTGCGAAGCGTGATGGTTTCCGCGTGTGGTGCAAGCCCGTAATAGGCAGGTCCATTGAGCGAACAGAATGCCTCGAGCCGGTCCATTGCGCCCGCATCGTCAAAGACCTGCGCGACGCAGCTCATCGTGTTTGTGGCTGAAAACACGCCTGCGCAGCCGCAGCCCGTCTCCTTTGCGGCGTCCACGTGCGGGGCGCTGTCGGTGCCGAGGAAGAACCGCTTGTCGCCGCTCGTGGCGGCTTTCACCAGCGCGCGCCGGTGGCTTTCACGCTTCGCGATGGGCAGACAAAAGTAGTGCGGTCGGATCCCGCCTTTGAAGAGAGCGTTGCGGTTGATCATCAGGTGATGCGTCGTGATCGTTGCGGCGAGGTTTGCCCCCGAGGAGGCCACATAGGTCACAGCCTCGGCGGTGGTGATGTGCTCCATGATGACGCGAAGCTCCGGCACGGCGCGGCGCAGCGGATCGAGCACCCGATCGATGAATGTCGCCTCCCGGTCGAAGATGTCGATCGCGGGATCCGTCACTTCGCCGTGGACGCACATGGGCATGCCAATGGCGGCCATGCGCTCGAGCACGGGCATGATCTTGTCGAAGTCGCGCACGCCCGACGCTGAATTCGTCGTGGCGCCCGCCGGATAGAGCTTGGCGGCCGTGACGATGCCCGCCGCATGGGCCGCCGCGAGGTCGTTCGGATCGGTGTCTTCGGTAAGATAGAGCGTCATGAGCGGTTCAAATCGCATGCCCGCGGGTAGCGCGGCCAAGATCCGCGCGCGATAGGCCGCCGCATCCTGTCCCGTCACCACGGGCGGCACGAGGTTCGGCATCACGATCGCCCTGCCGAAATGGCGCGCCGTTTCCGGCAGCACCGCACGGAGGATATCGCCATCCCGAAAATGGACGTGGTAATCGTCGGGCCGTCGGATCGTAAGGGTGTCCATTGCCTGGGCTTAGCGCGGGGCGTTGCCGGGCGCCATGGCCGCCATGCGCAATTTTTCACCGTTTCATGTCCGGCGATATGAAATTTCCGCACAGATACGTTGCGAGCGACGCATCGAACCGCCTATCCTGCCGCCAAGACGGGGGGCCGATGTTCGATCTGGCACGAGAGCAGATGCAGCGCGCGCGGGGGAGAGCGCGGGTGCGCTTCGACGGCGGCAAGCTCACAGGCCTCGCCCAGGCAGGGTCGGGAAAGGTGATGCTCCCGGCGACCTATCGCGATCTTCCCGAAGCGGTTTTCCTGAACACTGCAGGCGGCCTCACCGGCGGCGATGCCTTCTCGTTTGAAGCAGGTGTGACGGACGGCGCGCTCATGGCGACGACGCAGACCGCTGAACGCGCCTATGCGTCCACCGGTGACGCAGCGCAGGTGGAGGTGGACCTCACCGTGGGGGAGGGCGCGACGCTCTATTGGCTCCCGCAGGAGACGATCCTGTTCGACGCTTCCCGCCTGCATCGCAGAACAACGATCCACGCGGCGCCCGGTGCGCGCGTCCTCGCGCTCGAGATGTTGGTCTTCGGCCGCGCGGCTATGGGCGAGAGCCTCAACGACTTTGAGCTGCGCGACCGTCGCGAAATCGCAGGGCCGGACGGGCCTCGGTGGGTGGATGCGCTCCATCTGGATGCGGATCTCCTCGGACGGGCGGCGGGGTTGGCGGGGGCGCGGGCCATAGCCACGCTCGTGTACGCTGCGCCTGACGCCGAAGACATGACTTTGCGGCTGCCTGAAGGGTTTTACGCATCCGCCTGGGACGGAAAGCTCGTTATCCGCGCCACCGCCGCGGACCTCTGGCCGCTCAAGACCGCGATGAGCAGCGTACTGACACAGATCACCCAAGGTGCGCTGCCGCGCGTCTGGGCCGTATGAAGGGACCAAGATGAACCTGACCCCGAGAGAGAAAGACAAGCTCCTGGTGAGCGTCGCGGCCATGGTCGCGCGCGGACGGCTGGAGCGCGGTGTCAAGCTCAACCATCCCGAAGCCATCGCGCTGATCACGGACTATGTCGTGGAAGGCGCGCGGGACGGGCGATCCGTCGCGGACCTGATGGAGGCCGGAGCCTCCGTCATCCGTGCGGATCAATGCATGGAAGGGATCGCCGACATGATCCACGACGTGCAAGTAGAGGCGACGTTCCCGGACGGAACGAAGCTTGTAACTGTACATCATCCAATAAGGTAAACCATCATGCTCGCATTCATCATTGCCGCCGCCGCAGGATTCGTCTCCCGCGTGGTCAAGGAGCGTCTCGTCAGCGCCCTTGAATCCGTCCTCATGGACAAGATCGACATCTCCACGGAGGAGGCGCTCGCGCTGTCCTATGCGCTGTGCATGCTGGTTGCCGGTGTCGTCATAGCGCTCGCCGGGTCGAGCATCTCGGCCTTTGTCCTCCTCCTCGGTGGGCTCATTGGCCTCTTTGCCATGCAGATCTACGCCGCCATCAGAAAGGCCATCGGATGAAACCAGGGGAGATACTGCCCGCAGCAGGCGAGATAGAGCTCAATGCCGGGGCCGAGGTGACGGCGATCATGGTTGCCAATACCGGGGACCGGCCCGTGCAGGTCGGCTCCCACTATCATTTTGCGGAAACGAACGGCGCGCTCGACTTCGACCGCGCCGCCGCCATGGGCAAGCGCCTCGATATCGCAGCAGGCACCGCCGTGCGCTTTGAGCCGGGTCAGAGCCGCGAGGTATCGCTTGTGCCGCTCAGCGGCGCGCGGGAGGTCTATGGCTTTAACGGCAAGGTCATGGGCGCTTTGTGATCGCTGCCTTAAGAGTGAGCAGGGCACCAAGCCCAGAACGACCGGCTCAAGGAATGGCGGGCACTTGCCCGATGAAAGAGCACTGCAACGGAGGCACCCATGCCCGCTAAAATTTCGCGCGCCGCCTATGCGGACATGTATGGCCCCACCACCGGTGACAGGGTCCGTCTGGCGGACACGGACCTCATCATTGAAGTAGAGCGTGACCTCACGACCTACGGTGAGGAGGTGAAGTTCGGAGGCGGCAAGGTCATCCGCGACGGGATGGGGCAGTCGCAGCGGACGCGTGCGGAGGGGGCCGTTGACACGGTCATCACGAACGCCCTCATCGTGGATCACACCGGCATCTACAAAGCCGATGTCGGTCTGAAGGGCGGGCAGATCGCCGCCATCGGCAAGGCGGGCAACCCCGATACCCAGCCCGATGTCGACATCGTCATCGGACCGGGGACCGAGGCCATCGCCGGAGAGGGCAAGATCCTGACAGCCGGCGGCTTTGACGCCCACATCCACTTCATTTGCCCGCAACAGATCGAGGACGCGCTGCATTCCGGGCTGACGACGATGCTCGGCGGCGGTACCGGACCCGCGCACGGGACGCTCGCGACCACCTGCACGCCCGGGCCCTGGCATATCGGGCGGATGCTGCAGGCACTGGACTCGGTGCCCGTCAATATCGGGCTGAGCTGCAAGGGCAACGCGTCCCGCCCAGACGCGCTGGTCGAGATGGTGAAGGCCGGGGCCTGCGCCATGAAGCTCCACGAGGATTGGGGGACGACGCCAGCGGCCATCGACACCTGCCTCTCTGTCGCCGACGACATGGACGTGCAGGTGATGATCCACACGGATACGCTGAACGAGTCGGGCTTCGTGGAAAACACCGTCGCGGCCATGAAGGGCCGGACGATCCATGCCTTCCATACCGAAGGGGCAGGGGGCGGGCATGCGCCCGACATCATCAAGGTCTGCGGGCTGGATCACGTGCTGCCAAGCTCCACGAACCCGACACGGCCCTACACGGTGAACACCCTTGAAGAGCATCTCGATATGCTCATGGTCTGTCACCACCTCGACAAGTCGATCCCGGAGGACGTGGCCTTCGCCGAAAGCCGCATCAGGAAGGAGACCATCGCCGCAGAGGACATCCTCCACGACATGGGCGCGTTCTCGATCATCGCGAGCGACAGCCAGGCGATGGGGCGCGTGGGCGAGGTTATCATCCGGACGTGGCAGACGGCGCACAAGATGAAGGTGCAGCGCGGGCGGCTGAGCGAGGAGGCGGGCGACAATGACAACCTCCGCGTCCGCCGCTATATCGCGAAGTACACGATCAATCCGGCTATCGCCCATGGGATCAGCGGCCAGATCGGCTCGATCGAGCCGGGTAAACGCGCGGACCTTTGCCTTTGGAACCCGGCCTTTTTCGGCGTGAAACCCGAGATGGTTCTTGTCGGCGGCTCCATTGCCTGCGCGCAGATGGGCGATCCCAATGCCTCGATCCCCACACCGCAGCCGGTCTATACCCGGCCCATGTTCGGCGCGATGGGGCGCAGCGTGGAAAACTCCGCCGTCCTCTTCGTGAGCGAGGCCGCCGAGACGGACCACCTCGGCCTCGCCAAAGGGACGGTCGCAGTGGAAGGCTGCCGGACGATCGGCAAGGCGGACATGGTCCTCAATGACCTGACGCCCGAGGTGGAGGTAAACCCAGAGACCTACGAGGTCCGCGCCAACGGAGAGCTTTTGACATGCGAGCCAGCCAAAGAGCTGCCCATGGCGCAGCGCTACTTCTTGTTCTGACCGGGGCGGCGCGCGCCTGCCCCTTGGCGACGGATCTCGCAGAAGGCATCGCCTTCGTTGAACGCAAGGGCGCGCTGACGCTGCTTCGTGCTGCGGGTGAAGATGTCGTGGCCATGAAGGAGCTGGACGCCCTCGGTCAATCGAAGAGAAACGGCGGGCATGCGCTATACGGCCTTTACCCCCTTTCGACGCAGGCAGAGGAGGCAGTCTTTCGCTTTACTTGGCCTGAGGGTCTCGACACGTTGCCTCATCCGCAGCTTGGGCTGACGGTGGAGCTGCCCGTCATTATCGGGCAGGACGCGCTGACATTTCCTGCAATCTTCACGATGGCCGTTGGCGATAGCCCTGCTGCGCTGCGCCTCGCTGCGTGTACGCTGGAGATGTGGGGCATTCTGACCGAAGTGGAACTGCAGCCAGAGGTGGGGTTTGCGACGTTCCACTACTGGTTTCCTTCGCTTGGAATCGGCGTGCCAGCGCGGACGGAAATCAACGGCGTTGTGAAAGAATCCTATGATTACGTCGGACTAGAATGGTGAGGGGTTCCATGCGCGGGTTGCATAGCGGGGCTGTGGATATGTGGGGTGTGCTGCAGTGCAGCAAAGTCTATCTTTGCGTCATCGGAAGCAACCCCAAAGAGGATTTCCACCATGGCCTCCATCACCAACATTCCCGCTGGCCGCTCGGTCACTGCCGCTCTCACATCGCTGGGGGCCTCGATCACGGATGGCCTCGTCGCCATCGGTCGTGCGCGCGCCCGCTCGAACGAGATCGAAGCGCTCATGGACCTGAGCGACGAAGAACTGTCCGCGCGTGGCATCACCCGCGAGGGCATCGTCCGCTACGTGCACCGGGACTCGCTCGCGTTCTGAGCCGGGGGCAGGCATGAGCCTGCCGCGTGCCTCCCGCATCGGGCCTGCTGACGGGGCCGCAGCTTCGGTCACGCTGAGCTATGCGGGCCGCCTGCTGCGTCGTAAACGGCTTGAGGCCGACGACGGCACAGAGTTTCTTGTGGATCTGCCGCACACAACGGATGTCCGGCCTGGGCAGGGCTTCCACCTCGATGACGCGCGCATTATCGCTGTCGAAGCGGCGGTAGAGACGCTTCTGTCGATTACCGGCGATATCCCGCGTCTCGCCTGGCATATCGGGAACCGGCACACGCCGTGCGAGATCACTGGCACGCGCCTTGTCATTCAGAATGACCCCGTGCTGCGCGACATGATCGAGCATCTCGGCGGCACTGTGGAAAAGGTCACTGGGCCCTTCTGCCCCGAAGGCGGCGCCTATGGGCACGGTCGGACGATGGGCCATGAGCACTGACCTTCTTACATTGACGCAATGGTTGTCCCCGGCCTTCCCGCTGGGCAGCTTTGCGTATTCTCACGGGCTTGAGACCGCCATTTCGGATGGCAAGGTCCGCGATGCAACGAGCTTGCAGGACTGGCTCGAGATCGTGGTGGCGCGTGGCGGGGGATGGTCCGACGCCATTCTTCTGTGTGCGACGCTGCGCGGGGAAGATGTGCGGGGCCTCGCGCGGGCTCTCGCAGGATCGCGGGAGCGGCTGGAAGAAACTGAGGCGCAGGGCGCGGCCTTTGCGTCCACGCTCCGCGCCATGGGGCAAGAGGCGCGGGATGGCCCGCTGCCAGTGGCCCTGGGCGAGGCCGCGCGCGCGCTGGATCTGGCGCCCGAGACGGTGGCTTCGATGTACTTGCAGAGCTTTACATCCAATCTGGTGAGCTGCGCGGTGCGGTTTGTGCCCCTGGGCCAAAGCACCGGGCAGACCGTCTTGTCCGCGATGGCGCCCCTCATTGACGACACCGCGCGTCGGGCGGCCCAGACGCGGACAGAGGCGCTCTATACCGGGGCGGTTTTCAGTGACATCAGCGCCATGCGCCACGAAGCGCAGGACGCACGGATTTTTCGCACATGATCCAGATTTCCACGACGCTTGCGCTGGCGCAGGGGCTGATTGCCCTGCTTCACCTGGCATGGGCTCTCAAGATCTGGTGGCCCATCCATGAGGAAACCGCGCTCGCACGGGCTGTCGTTGGCGTGCAAGGGATAGAGAAGATGCCACCGCCTGGCGCTTGCGCTGTGGTGGCATTGGCCCTCGCATTCGGGGCAGCGTGGCCGTTCTTTCCGGATGGCTGGTTTCGGACCCTGGGCCTTTTGGCGCTGTCGCTGGTCTTCCTCGGGCGCGGCCTTTTCGGGTTCACCGGTACCATGGCACGTATCGCCCCGGAGGAGCCGTTCCGCACCCTCAACAGGCGCTACTACAACCTCATCTGCATCGCGCTCGGCCTCGGGCATGCGATGCTCTTTTTCGGAGCGATATCATGACTGTGAACGGCCCTCTTCGTGTCGGCATAGGGGGCCCGGTGGGCGCGGGGAAGACGACCCTGACCGAACAGCTCTGTCGCGTGATGGCCCCACACCTGTCGATGGCCGTCATCACCAACGACATCTATACGCGGGAAGACGCCGACTACCTGCTGCGCGCGCAAGCGCTTCCAGAGGCGCGCATCCGGGGGGTGGAAACAGGGGGCTGCCCCCATACAGCCATCCGGGAGGACGCCTCGATCAATCTCAGGGCTCTGGCGGAGCTGCGGGCGGCTATCCCAGACCTCGATCTCGTGCTGATCGAGTCCGGCGGGGACAATCTGGCAGCCACGTTCAGCCCGGAACTCGCGGATCTGAGCCTCTACGTCATCGACACCGCCGCGGGGCAGGACATTCCGCGCAAGAAGGGGCCAGGCGTCACGCGCTCTGACCTCCTTGTCATCAACAAGGTGGATCTGGCGCCCCATGTGGGGGTCGATGCAGGACTCTTGGAAAGCGACGCCCGCGCCAATCGCGGTGCGCTGCCGTTTGTCATGGCCGCTCTCAAATCCGGGCAGGGTGTGCCCGAAATTGTCAAGTTCATTACCCGCGAAGGCGGGCTCTGAGGGTTACTCGGCAGCCTGCGCGTTCTCCAGCCGCTCCTGCGCGCGACGCATGCGGGGCATGTTCTTGCGGGGCAGGACGTTGCCGACGATCCAAGTGGTCAGCTTGGTGCGATCCTGATCTTCGGTCTCGAGGAGGAGCGCCCGCAGGTAGGGACCATAATCACGGCGGCGGCGATAAAGCTGGGCAAAGCTCTTCGCCGTAAGTTCCTTTTTCAGGGCGAGGTCGAGGACATCGTCGAGGATGCGCATGTCGCTCAGCGCGCCGGGCAGGTCCTTGCCCATATGCCGGCAGCGAAAGCGCGAGATGCTTGGCCGTGCGAACAGGGCCGCATGCATGGCGTCAAGATCTTCGTCGGGGTTGTAGAGGACCAGCGCATGGCGGGCGGCCTCGGCCATCTCGGGCGCGAAGGCGTAGCGGTCCGTCCAGGAGCGACGGCGCGCGGACGGAAAGCGCGGATCCCATTCGGTGACCCGTGGATCGAGTGTTGCATGAGGGCTGATGACGACAAGATCGGCGCCCGGAGCGGCGACCGAAAAGGCCGCGGCCGCGTAGCCGCCGAGGCCCGCGCCGAAAAAGCAGACATGCTCAAACCCTTCAAAGACGCCCTCATCCGTGAGCATGTCAAAGAAGTCGTACATCGTGTCAGCCCGGAACCATGTGGGCGTCATGCACATCACCACGATGACGGACACGTTGAGCTTTTCAGCCATTTTGAGCCCGTAAGGCAGGGCGTCGTCCTGATCGTTCCGGATGTCATGGGCAGACTCGAACGTCACCAGCAGACGGTCGCCGTCGCCCAGCTGGAGGACATGGTGGTCGGCGTCCAGTTCAATGTAGTCACCGCGCGCCTCGACAAGTGTGCGCAGGGAAGCGCCCCATTCGGCGCGGCTGAGTTCGGAAAGGTCTGGCAGGGCCTGATCCTTGCTCGTGTTGGGCATATCGTCACCGTTTACTAGTTTACCGGAGCGCGAAGTGCTCCGTCATATGGGCATAAATTGGGAGCAGCGAGGCGTTTTCCAAGGAGAATACCCGTTCAGAAGAAGGCCTGCAGCCCGGTTTGTGCGCGCCCGAGGATGAGCGCATGAATGTCGTGGGTCCCCTCGTAGGTGTTCACCGTCTCGAGGTTCTGGGCGTGGCGCATGACGCCGTAATCTTCCTGGATGCCATTGCCGCCATGCATATCCCGCGCCGTGCGCGCGATATCGAGCGCCTTGCCGCAATTGTTCCGTTTCATCAGGCTGATGAGCTCGGGGGAGGCCTGCCCCTTATCCATCAGCTCACCCAGTCGGAGCGCGCCCTGAAGGCCTAGGCTGATGTCGGTCTGCATGTCGGCGAGCTTTTTCTGAAAGAGCTGTGTTTGCGCCAGTGGTTTGCCGAATTGCACGCGGTCGAGGCCGTATTGGCGGGCCGCATGCCAGCAGAACTCTGCCGCGCCCATGGCGCCCCACGCGATGCCGTAGCGCGCGCGGTTGAGGCAGCCAAACGGGCCTTTAAGCCCTTCGACACCGGGGAGCAGGGCGTCTTCGCCCACTTCCACGCCGTCCATCACGATTTCACCCGTTACCGAGGCGCGCAAAGACAGCTTGCCGCCGATTTTCGGGGCACTGAGGCCCGCGATGCCCTTCTCGAGGACAAAGCCGCGGATCTTGCCTCCATGGGCCTCTGATTTCGCCCAGACCACGAAGACATCGGCGATGGGGCTGTTGGAAATCCACATCTTAGAGCCGGTGAGGCGGTAGCCCGTGTCCGTCTTCTCGGCGCGCGTTTTCATTCCGGCTGGGTCAGAACCCGCATCGGGCTCGGTGAGGCCGAAGCAGCCGATGAGATTGCCTGACGTCAGGCCGGGCAGATACTTCTCGCGCTGTGCTTCGGTGCCGTAGGCATAGATCGGATAGATCACGAGGGACGACTGTACGCTCATCATCGATCGGTAGCCGCTATCCACACGCTCAATCTCGCGCGCAATGAGGCCGTAGGCCGTGTAGGACGCGCCGAGCCCGCCGTAGGTCTCCGGCACTGTCACGCCGAGAAGGCCCGCTTCGCCCATCTTGGCAAAAAGCTCTGGCGCGACTGTTTCCTCGCTATAGGCCTGCGTGATCCGGGGTGCGAGCTCTGCGTCTGCGAAGGCGCGGGCGCCGTCGCGCAGCATCCGTTCATCCTCGCCAAGCTGATCTTCCAGAAGAAACGCGTCCTCCCAGGAAAACCGGCTGAGCTCCGGGGCGTCTTTGGCGGTGATCTTAGCGGGTGCGTTCATGTGGGTGCCTCCTCCCTTTGGGATATGGGGCGACAGGGCACGGGTCAATAAGCACGCATTGCCGCGGAGACCTGAGCGAGAAGGCTTTGGGTTTTGCCGGCGAGGGTTTTGACCTCGTCGGCGATCACTTTGAAACCGCGCCCGCTTTCGCCCGCGCGGGCAGCCTCGATCGAGGCATTGACCGCGATCATCTGGATCGCGCGGCCCACGCTGTCGGCGGCCTTCACGGCTTCCATCGCGGTGTCGCGCTTGTCCTGCCTTGAGGCGTCGTGGCGGGCATCGAGTGTTGCGATCATGAGGTTGAGAAACCCTGTGATGGCCGGCTCCACGCGACGGAGCGCGACCGGGCCGAGCTTGCCCTCGATGTCCTCTGCCTCGTCCCGGAATGCGCGGAGAGCCTCAATGGCCTGCTTACGCGCGGTGGTCAGCACGTCTGGTTCGCACTCACCTGCGGAGCGTAGGTCCGCCGTGAACGCTGTCTCCAGAGTCTTGATCGCCGTCGCCACCCTGTCGCGGGAGAGTTGGTGCAGAAGCTCCACCTCCTCGTCCCCGGCGAGCCCGCCCTGCAGGAGCGCAAGGGTACAGCAGGCGATGCGTGAGGGTCCCACAGCCATAAAGGTGCGGTTCTTCAGCGTCATCAGATCAGGCGCGTCAGTCACGGGCAGGGGGGCTTCCTTTCCCTTTGCTCTTGGCTGAGCGAAGTAAATATTTTCCTAACCCAATGGCGCTGGGGGGCCTCGGTCTTTACGGTTTCAACATGATTACGGGGATAGACCATATCGTGCTGACTGTGCGGGACGTGGAGGCGTCCCTCGCGTTTCTCGTGGCCGCGCTGAAGGGCGAGGCCATTACGTTCGCGGGCGGACGCCGGGCCGTGAGGGTTGGGGCCCAGAAGGTCAATCTTCAAACGCTTGGGGAGGAACGCCGCAACTATGCGGGGATCGGGTCCGGCGATGTCTGTTTTCTGAGCCTCGAGACGCCACAGACGGTCATGGCGCATCTCACCGGCCTCGGGATTGAGATCCTCGAAGGACCGGTGCGGAAATCAGGTGCCATGGGGCCAATCACCAGCGTCTACTTCAACGACCTCGACGGCAACCTCATCGAGATCGGCTGCCCCCACCCCGGGTGACATCCTTGCGGAACCACGCGGTGTCCGCCAGCGGTGTGATGGGTTTGGGAAGGGGCGACACGTGCCTGGCGTCGCCACCCTTCCGAGCGAAGCTTTACTTTGGAAGCGGCCCGATCATCATGATCATCTGGCGGCCTTCCATCTTTGGCATGTTCTCGACTTTGCCATGTTCTTTGGTGTCATCCGCCACGCGCAGGAGGAGGTCGCGACCAAGCTCCTGATGCGCCATCTCACGGACGCGAAAACGGAGCGTCACCTTCACCTTGTCGCCATTCTCAAGGAACTTGAACACGTTGCGCATCTTGACGTCGTAGTCATGGGTGTCTGTGTTCGGGCGAAACTTGACCTCTTTGACTTCAATGGTCTTCTGCTTCTTGCGCGCCTCGCTCTCCCGCTTTTGCTGTTCATACTTGAACTTGCCAAAATCCATGATCTTGGCCACGGGCGGGTTGGCATTGGGCGAGATTTCCACGAGGTCAAGCCCGGCATCCTCGGCCAGCTGCATTGCTCTGCTGGGTGAGACCACCCCGACATTGTCACCGTTTTCGTCGATCAGTCGGAGTTCCGGCGCGCGGATGCGATCGTTTACGCGGGGGCCGGTGTCGCGCTGCGGGGGCGCGTTGTGGGGTCTGCGGGCTATGGTCTTTGTCCTTGTGTCATTACGCCAACGTCGAGGTGAGAAGGTAACGCCGCCGGGGAACGCGTTCAAGGCATAGATGGGCGAAGTCAGATATTTGTCGCTGCTTTTGGCACGTGTTTTCGGCGGTGCGGGGCCGAATGCGCGATCTTTCCCCCTCAAAGCTTCCGGCACGGAATGCCATCTGCCAAGCAACGCATTGACGGCTCACGCGTTGACGCGAGGAGCCATGCAGAAAGGAAGGCCGATGCGCGCACTTATTTTGATTGTTCTGGCAGCCGTCGTCGCTGGCGGCATTTATGTTTATTCCACCGGAGGGTTCGGTGGCAGCGAAGAGGCCGTGGTCGAGGCAGACGCGGTGAGCGATGCCGTGGATGATGCGGCCGACGTGGCGGAAGACGCTGCGGACACAGCCGCTGAGGGTGGCGAAAGCCTGGTAGACAGCGTAACCGACGCCGCCGAAGAGGCCGTCGATACCGCATCCGAGGCCGCGTCTGACGCGGCAGAAGCTGTGACCGATGCCGTTGAAGGCGCAGTGGAAGGCGTGACCGAGGCCGCAGAAGGCATCGCCGACGCGGCTGCAGAGGCAACGGAAGAGGCCGTGGAGGCCACCGAAGGCGCAGTTGACGCCCTGACGGACGCCACTGGCGACGCTGCAGAGGCCACCGAGGGCGCCGTTGAGGGGGCTGTCGAGGACGCCACTGAAACGGCAACTGAAGCCGGTGAAGCTGCTCAGGAGGCCGTGGACGAGGCAGCTGAAAGCGCTGCTGATGCGACCGAGACCGCAACAGAGACGGCCACGGAAGCGGCTGAAGAGGCAGTGGAATCCACCGAGGGTGCCGCAGCGGACGCGACGGAAGCAGTAGACGATGCTGCGGAGACCGCCACGCAAGCCGCCGAAGAGGCAACCGAAGCTGCAACTGAGGCTGCCGAGACTGCGACTGACACGGCGACCGAAGCTGCCGAAGAGGCGACTGACGCCGCGACGGAAACCGCAACTGAAGCTGCCGA
>JBCDGS010000025.1:0-40544 GCA_038751055.1 Pseudomonadota bacterium
CCACCAGGTCGGCAGGTGTGGCCTGGGGGGGGCTGCGCGCGACGAGCACCTCATCGTCGTACCCGCTGCCGACAACGTCGTGTAGAGCCGGCGGTCTACGGTGCGGAGCATCATGTCCTCGACCCAGTCCGTCGCGGGCCAGCCGGTCGCCGCGCCGGATCCCAGACCGATGCACCACGGCGTCTCGCCGTCCGCGACGATCTGTTCCGTCAGCGCCTTGAGCTCCTCGAGGGAGCCGGGCACTTCATAACCTGCATCCTCGAAGTTCTCCGGGGAGTACCAGACGAGAGATTTGACGTTCACGTTGTAGAAGAAACCGTACATCTGGTCCGCGCCGCTGGCGTCGGCATAGGTGCCGAGGTCGACCCAGGACTGACCAGCCGCGTAGTTCTCGGCGACCCAATCAGCAGTCCCATCGGGCAACGGAAAGAGCTGGCCTTTCGAGGCCATCACGGCGGCGAGGCCCGGCTGCGGGAAAACAGCCACATTTGGCGCAGAGCCCGCTTCGGCGTCAATCACGATCTGCTGCTCGAAGCTGTCAGATCCGGTATACACGGCCTCAGCACCCGTCGCGTCCATGAAGTATGCAAGCGCGTTGCGGAAGTAGTCGTCTTCCGGGTTGAGCCACGGGCCGGAGATCGTCACCGTCTGGCCGGAAAGATCGGGCGCACTTTCCGCCCATGCGTCATAGCTGTCCCAGCTGAACGGGCCTTCGCCCGGCGCAAAGGTTAGGTGACCACCCGCGCTGGCCATGCCGGCCGACAGCGCAAGCGTCGCTGAACCTGCGAGAAGCAGATGTTTCATGTGATAGTCCTCCCAGTGCGCCGCCTGTGCGGCGCTGTTGATATCATCCGCGCAAGGTGGGTGTGCGAGTCAGCCCCCAAAGCGCTTTGGATGCGGCGACACTCGCGCAGAGGCTGAAAGCTGTCAATCGGCTTTGACGCAAACCGGAGATTCCTGAATTTTCTTCGCAGATGCAGCAAGTTGGCAGCAAGGCCGCAATCTGGCAAAGCTTTGACCTTTCTTGTTTCGTGCGCTTAACTGACCGCCTGTTTGAAGGCGCTTTGGAAGACTTGGGCCCATGAATTTAAAGGAGTTGGCAGCGCATCTGGGCCTGTCTCAAACGACCGTGAGTCGGGCTTTGAACGGCTATCCAGAAGTCGCGGAAGCCACGCGCAAGCGCGTCGCTGATGCTGCAGAGCAGCACAATTACCGTCCGAATACCCGCGCCAAGGGCCTCGCAACCGGTCGCGCCATGGCCGTGGGCCACGTCATTCCCACCTCGACGCGCCACGAAATGGTCAACCCGATCTTCGGCGACTTCATTTCCGGTGCAGGAGAGACCTATGCGCGCAATGGCTATGACATGGTCCTCTCCATGGTCGAAGACGGGGATCAGGCGCGGGTCTACAGGGAGCTGAAGGCCAAGGGCACGGTGGACGGCCTGATCCTGCACGGCCCCGCCACCGCTGAGCCACGCATCGGCCTTTTGCGCGAACTTGGGCTGCCGTTCTGCGTTCACGGCCGCTCGACCGATGAGCGGGCACCCTATTCGTGGGTCGACGTGAACAACAAGAGCGCATTCGAACGCGCGACAGAGCTTCTTGCCGACCTTGGGCACCGGCGCATTGCCCTTCTCAATGGGCTCGAAGCAATGGATTTCGCACGCCGCCGCCGCGCCGGGTTCGAGGCCGCAATGTCAGCCCGGGCCTTGCCCACGCTGGCCGAGCTCATGCGCTCCCAGGAAATGACGGAGACCTATGGATTTGAGAGTGCCAGTGAGATGCTTGCCCTGCCGGACCCACCCACAGCCTTCCTCGTCTCCTCCATGATCGTAGCGATCGGCGTGCGTCGTGCGGTCGAAGAGTTGGGGCTGTCGCTTGGGACGGATGTGTCGGTGATCACGCATGACGATGATCTCAGCTATCTACGCAACGGCGGCGAAGTGCCGCTTTTCACTGCAACGCGATCCTCGGTGCGGGAGGCAGGGCGCATCGCGGCGCAGCTCCTCCTCGATCAGATCGCCTCACCGGGCGGGCCACTTCGGACCCGACTGCTGGAAGCACCGCTCGTGCATGGCACCTCTACAGGGCCTGCGCCACGGGCCACCGCTGGCGCCAAAGCGGCAGAGTAAGGACATCAAAATGAAACAACGTTCCCGCGGCGACTTTCCCGCAGGTTTCAGGTTCGGCGCAGCCACCGCCGCTTACCAGATCGAAGGGCATGCCCATGGAGGCGCGGGTCCCTGCCACTGGGATACCTGGGCCGCAGCGCCCGGAAATGTGGTGCGCGCGGAAGACGGGGCGCGCGCCTGCGATCACTACCTGCGCTACGCCGAAGACCTTGATATCCTCAAGGACGGCGGCTTCGACGCCTATCGCTTTTCCACGTCTTGGTCGCGGGTCATGCCCGAGGGCAAAGGCCCTGTGAACGCGGAGGGTCTCGATTTCTATGACCGCCTCACGGACGCGATCCTGGAACGGGGTCTTCAACCGCATCTAACGCTCTACCATTGGGAGCTCCCTGCCGCGTTGAGCGACATCGGTGGCTGGACGAATGCAGACATCCCGAAATGGTTCGCCGACTTTGTGGAGGTCGTCGCTAGCAGGATCGGCGACCGCACCGCATCCATAGCGACGATCAACGAACCCTGGTGCGTGGCCTGGCTGGGTCATTTTATCGGTCGGCACGCGCCCGGCATCGCCGATATCCGGGCAGCGGCCCGGGCCATGCACCACGTTATGGCCGCCCACGGCACTGCGATGACGCGGCTGCGCGAGATGGGGACATCGAATTTGGGCATCGTCCTCAATTTCGAGCACGCCGCCCCTGCGTCTGAACGCGCCGAGGACGTCGCCGCCGCCGCGCGCCACGATGCTATCTATAACCGCTGGTTCATTGAGGCGGTCACGAAGGGGGCCTATCCCGACCTCGTGTTGGAGGGCCTCGAGCCTCACATGCCTCGAGGCTGGCAGGACGCGATGGCCGAGATCAGCCAGCCAATGGATTGGCTCGGCATCAACTATTACTCCCGCACGCTCTACACCAATGCGCCCGCTGAGCCATGGCCGTCTTATGCCATGTCGCGCGGCAGCCTGCCCCGCACGCAGATGGATTGGGAGATCTATCCCGAAGGCCTCACCGGCTTCCTGACGCGGCTCAAGGACGACTATGTCGGCGACTTGCCGATCATGGTCACGGAAAACGGCATGGCCTGGGGTGATAACGTGGAAAACGGCGCCGTACACGACCCCGAGCGGCAGGGGTTTATCGACGATCACCTTGACGCGAGCCTTGCCGCCATTGAAGTCGGCGTAAACCTGACCGGTTTTTTCTACTGGTCGCTCCTCGACAATTATGAATGGGCTTTCGGCTACGAGAAACGTTTCGGGCTCGTCTACGTTGACTTTGAGACGATGGAACGGACACCCAAGGGCTCCTACCACGAGTTGAAACGCTGGCTGGCGGAAACCTGAATGGCCTATGAACCTGACACGATGACCTTGGTGGCCGATATCGGTGGCACGAATACGCGTGTGGCGCTCGCCGATGGCCCGCGCGTGTTGACGGAGACGATCCGCAAATACCGAAATTCAGAGTATCCGGGGCTGGAGTCGGTCCTCAAGGACTACATCGCGAGGGAGGACGACGTGGACACCAAGGCGTGCTGCGTTTGCATTGCAGGCCCGGTGCGGGACGGTGTGGGCTCCCTGACCAATCTGAACTGGACGATTGACAAGGAGATGCTCCGCCGCGCAACCCGCGCCGAGACGGTGGCCGTCCTCAACGACCTCCAGGCCCCCGGCCACGCGCTTGGCCATATCGATGACAGCTGTCTGACGCCGATCATCCCACAACCCGACGCTTCCCCCAACGCGGCCCGTCTCGTCATCAACATCGGCACGGGTTTCAATGTGGCCGCCGTGTTTGAGACCGAAACCGGGCGATATGTCCCGCCCGCAGAAGCAGGCCACGCTAATCTTCCTATCCGGACTGAGGCGGATCTCCGGCTTTTGAAGTTCATCGAGACAGCCCATGGATTTCCGGGTGTAGAGGACCTTCTGTCAGGCCGCGGGCTGGAACGTGCCTACGCCTTCCTTGCGCGCGAAGCCGGGTCTCCTGCAGAGAAGTCGTCGCAAGACATAATGGCGGCCCTGGCTGAAGGATCCGACCCCATGGCAGAAGATGCCGGCCGCATGTTTGTGCGCCTTTTCGGGACAGTGGCAGGCAATCTTTCCCTGATTTTCCTGCCCTTCGGTGGGGTATACCTCGTGGGAGGCATGGCCAAGGCCATGAAGCCCTATTACGCGAGTTTCGGCTTCGAAGGCGCCTTTCGCGATAAGGGCCGTTTTGCAGGGTTCATGGGAAACTTCGGCGTCACGGTCGTCGAAGACGACTTCGCACCTCTCACTGGCTGCGCCGCCCATAGTGCAGCCCTTCTTGAGCACGCGGGATAGCCGTAAAAGCCGGCGCCTCGTAAGACTATCTTAAACCCGCCGGGGCTAGACCCCTCTCCAGATTCCATTTGGACGGAGAAGGATCAGCGATGGCCGGTTCTCGCCAGAAAGCGCTCATCGATCGCCTGCCGCCCGCGCCGGTGGGTGAAAGCATGCTTGCCTACATCACTCGCCTGAAGGAGGGGGATTGCAAGATCACTCTCGATGCCGGGCAGGTCGAGGTCCTCGCGCCAGAGGCCCTCGAAGGCCTCCTCGTCATCGCCGCAGAGCAGCGCACGCGCGGACATGCCTTCGCCATCGAAAACCCGTCGGAGGCCTTCACCTCCGACCTTGCGCTTTACGGCGTAGAAGTCGAGCAGTTGAAAGGAAAAAATTCATGACAATCAACATTCTGGCAGTCGATGACAGCCGAACCATGCGGTCCATGATCCAGTCCACCCTGGAGGATGCGGGCATCACCACGCATCTGGCAGAGGACGGCGTGCATGGGCTTGAAGTACTCGATACGATCGAACCGGACGCGATCATCACCGACATCAACATGCCCAACATGGACGGCTTTGGCTTCATCGATGGCGTGCGGTCGCAAGACAAGCACAAGAAGACACCGATCCTCGTTCTCACCACCGAATCCGCACCGGAATTGAAGGCTAAGGCCCGCGTGGCCGGGGCAACAGGCTGGGTCGTGAAACCTTTCGATCCCGACAAACTTGTGCGCGCTCTGCGTATGATCGCGGGGTAAACAATGCCCGCCGCGCCTGATCCGATGGCCGACATCAAGGCCGGGTTCTTCCAGGAATGTGATGAGCTGCTGGAAGGTCTCGCTGACGGGCTTGAAGCGCTTCGCACAGGCGCGGGTGACGCAGAAAGCCTGAACGCTGTCTTTCGCGCCGTCCATTCCATCAAAGGCGGCGCTGCGGCCTTTGCGCTGAGTGATCTCACCGACTTCGCCCATGGGTTCGAAGCGCGGTTGATGGCCTACAGGGATGCCGGCACGCCGCCCAAACCTTCGGATGTCCCGGCTCTGGAGCGTGCTGCAGATAGGTTGGCAGCCCTCGTTGCACTTGCTGCAGGCGGTAGCGAGTTGAGTGAGGAAGACCGGCTCAATGACGCCTCAATCCTTTCGGGCACATCTGCCTCTGCAGCACCGGTGGCATTATCCATTGCGCCCGGAAGCGCAGCTGCCCGCGAGGTGCTTAAGGCCCTCGGAACTCTCGGCAGCGTCTCGGTCACGTGCAACACCAGGACGATGTCGGACCTCACAACCTATGACCCGGCGCGGCTGACCCTTGGCTGGGAGGTGACACTTAGCACGGAACTTACAGGGGACATGCTTGAAGCGGCGCTCGCCGATCTAGACGCCACTGGCACGCTGCAGAAAAGCTCTCCTGCGTCGGAAAACGTACCCCAGGATACCGCTGCAAAGGCGGCGCCCGCTCCCCAGACTCCCACAATTCGGGTCGGGCTTGACCGGGTGGATAAACTGATCAACCTCGTGGGGGAGTTGGTCATCAATCAGGCCATGCTCACACGATCCGCAGAAACGATGGGCGCCGAGCCGAATTCCGATCACATGATCGGCCTGGAAGAACTCATGCGGCTCACGCGCGACCTCCAAGACAGCGTCATGCAGATCCGCGCCCAGCCCGTGAAGCCGCTCTTCCAGCGCATGGCGCGCATCTGCCGTGAGGCCGCCGACCTTGGCGGCAAGCGCGTTGAACTTCTGACCGAGGGGCAGGACACCGAAATTGACAAGACAGTCATTGAGCGCCTCTCCGACCCGTTAACTCACATGATCCGCAATGCCGTCGACCATGCGATCGAAAGCCCCGCAGAGCGCCGCGAAGCCGGCAAACCGGAGACCGGACAAATCACGCTGAGTGCGTCACATCGGTCGGGTCAAGTGATCCTTGAAGTGCGCGATGACGGAGGCGGGATTGACCGGGAAAAGGTGCTCGCCCGCGCCCGAAAGAAAGGTCTCGTGGCCCCCGATGCAGACCTCACGGCTGCCGAGATCGATCTCTTGCTTTTCAAACCTGGCTTTTCAACGGCCGATCAGGTGAGTGAGCTAAGTGGGCGCGGTGTTGGCATGGATGTGGTGCGCGCAGCGATCCACAATCTCGGCGGACGCATCTCCATCGAGAGTCTCCCGGGCCAAGGCACCACTTTCGAGATTGCTTTGCCTCTGACTTTGGCAGTCCTCGATGCGATGACAGTGGGGGTGGCAGATCAAACTCTGGTTCTACCACTTTCCACGATCCACGAGACAATCACCATCCGCGACCAGGACGTCCTCGAATTAGGGCCGGGTCAGCGAATGCTGCGGTACAATGGGCGCGCGATCACCCTCTTCGATCTCGGGGAAGAGCTTGGCTATCATGGTCGTCGGCGCGATCTCGACGATCGCGTGGCCCTGATCACCGCCGGCGAAGCGTCAGCCGTGACCGCCCTCGCAATCGACGAAATCTTCGAACAACGGCAAGTGGTCATAAAGGGTCTGCAAGACGGTTTTGCCACAGCAAGCTGCGTCGCTGCCGCGACGATCCTCGGCGATGGACGAATTGCCCTCATCATTGACCCCTATGATCCCAGCCTTTCGCCAGGCTCAGCCGGGATGCAGCAGAAATCTGCGGTGCCCCTCGACATCAGCGGATGAGGAGACAGACTTGAAAGAAACTCAAACACACATCGACGCATCGAGCGCCTCGCTGGAGCTGTTGTCCTTCACACTGGCAGGGCAGGACTATGCGGTTGATATCATGCTCGTCCGCGAGATTCGCAACTGGTCAAAGCCAACGCCGCTTCCGAAAACGCCTGACTATGTGCGCGGAGTGATAAACTTGCGGGGCACGGTTCTGCCCATCCTTGACCTTGCCCGGCGACTTGAACTTGAGGGCGAAACCAACGATGCGCGCTCCGTCTATATCGTGCTCAATGAGGGCGGACGGCTCTTCGGGATCACAGTGGACGCCGTCTCAGACATCCTCACGATCCCCGTGGGTGCCTTGCAGGAACCACCTTCGGTGGGCGGCTCTCTGCAGGACAACTGCGTGAAAGGTCTGATCCTTGACGATGAGCGACTGATCCGGGTTCTTGCCACCGACCGCCTCGCGCCCTCCGACACCAGCGACAAAGCTGCAAAGGCGGACATCGCCGCAGCGTGATGGGAGCCCTGCCCCCCCGCATTGGCCCCAAGCTCAGCGACACGACCTTCAGAGCCATTAGCGATATCGCGCATGACGTGGCAGGCCTTCATTTACCGGCGTCCAAGAAGGCGCTGGTCGCCTCACGCATCTCTCGGCGACTTTCACGCCTCGCGCTGTCAAGCTTTGAGGACTACCTTGGCCTGATCCAGGAGCGCGGCGCGCCAGAGCGTCGACGGATGGCTACAGCACTCACCACAAATGTGTCCACGTTTTTTCGGGAACAGCACCATTTCGCTGTACTGGAGCAAGTCATTCTCCCCCCACTCCTCGCGCGCGCGGCGCAAGGCGATCGTCTTCGAATCTGGTCGGCAGGGTGCGCAAATGGTCAGGAGGCCTACTCGATTGCGCTTTCGATCCTCGATATCTCGCCCGACACTAAGGCGTTGGACGTGCGCGTCCTGGCAACTGACATCGACCCGCTAGCCATACGAACCGCCCAACTCGGCGCGTACCACGCATCGATGATGAGCGACGTGCCAGCCGCCCACAAGGAGCGTCACTTTGACTATGACGCCTCAGCCCAAACCTATGTCGCATCACCCGCTCTGCGCGCGCTCGTGCTATTTCGCGAACTCAATCTCCACGGGCCTTGGCCCATGCCAGGGCGTTTCGACATCATCTTTTGTCGCAACGTCGTCATCTACTTCGACGAGGAGGGGCGAAATGCGCTGTGGTCGAGGTTTCAGGAGAAACTGACTGACGGCGGATGGCTCTTGGTTGGCCACTCAGAGCGGGTACCGGAAAGCGTAGCTCCAAGGCTCAAAGTCCAGAATGCGCGCACGATTTACCGGCTTGGCTGAGCCGGCCCGGTTAAAGAAGTTCGACCCCCGACAGACGCAAAGCTCGATCCCGCAGGTCGCCACGGCTCCCAAGGCCACCGTTGTTGTCCCCATCGCGCACACGAAGTTGCTGAACGCGACCCTTGGCCGGCCAAGCACGGATGCGGCGAGCAT
Source organism: Pseudomonadota bacterium (assembly GCA_038751055.1). Classification (GTDB taxonomy): domain Bacteria; phylum Pseudomonadota; class Alphaproteobacteria; order Rhodobacterales; family Rhodobacteraceae; genus Shimia_B. The sequence goes on from JBCDGS010000025.1 coordinate 8,617, forward strand.
ACGTGCCCCCCGTTGAACGCGCCGTGCAAGGGATGCTTTCGTCCGATAGAAATGTCTCCACGAACGTGGTGTTTGTGGCACCTGTTGAACCGAGCCCGTCGATCATTCTCGCGCCGCCGAACATTTTGGCTTCGAGCCTCCGTCGATCTCCACCGGCTGCCAAAACGCCATTGATCAGCAGCTCCATGAGGTTGACGTCATGGCCCAATCCTGCGGGCTCGCGGGGCGCAGAATTGGGTGTGAGCAGATGGTTGATTCCCCCGATCTGTGCCACCGGATCCCAGATCAACGTTGCGATGCAGGGGCCCAAAATCGCCGAGAAGCAAGCGGAACGTGTCTGAGCGATGCGCACCTCCCCTTGAGTAACAAGCGTCCGACCAGCTTGCGCACCGAGGAGACCGACCATCAAAACTCTTCCCAGTCGTCGCCTTCCTGATTTGAAGGAGTGTCTTTTTGCGAAGTCTCTACGGCTGGCCTAGGAATGATCTGCGGATAGTCTCCGACTGCCATCTCCAGCGGTCTTGTCTCGCAGTCGGCATCATCGAGATCCAGATCACATTCCCCTTCGGCGATAGGCTGAGAGGGCGCACATCCACCGGGCACCTGGAATTGCGCCATGGCCTGCGTCATCTGCTCAGCTTCGCGGGTCAGTGCGTGGCTGGCGGCGGTGGTCTCCTCGAACATTGCCGCATTTTGCTGCGTCACCTGATCGAGGTTGGTCACTGCCGCGTTGATCTCGACCACGGACCTGGATTGTTCACCCGCTGAGCTCGCGATTTCAGAGACATGGCGCGAAACGTCATTGATTGTATCGACGATGATGGACAGCGCGCGCCCTGCTTCGCCGACGAGGTCGACACCCTGTTTTACATGGCTGCCGCTTTGCCCAACAAGCCCGCCGATCTCGCGGGCAGCATCAGCTGACCTTTGTGCCAACGCGCGCACTTCGGAGGCGACGACCGCAAACCCGCGTCCGGCTTCCCCAGCTCGTGCCGCTTCAACACCGGCGTTTAGCGCTAGGAGATTTGTCTGGAACGCAATGTCGTCGATGACACTCACGATGCGAGAGATCTGGTCGGAGCTCGACTTTATCTGGCTCATTGCATTGACTGCCTTCGCAACGATCTCTCCGGAGGTGTCGGCGTGGTCGCGGGCGGTAGCGACGACACTATCAGCCTTCTCGGCCTCCCGCGCTGCCACATGGAGGTTTGATGTCAGCGTATCGAGCGCCGCTGCGGTTTCTTCCAGAGTCGCCGCCTGATGCTCGGTCCGCGTGCTCAGATCATCGGCGGCAGCCGTGATTTCATTGGCCTCGGAACGTATTGATGTCGCGTTCACGAGGACCGTGCGCATGGCCGCTCCCAGGGTCTCAACCGCCGCGTTGAAATCGGTACGTAGTGCGTCGTAGCCCCCGGCGAATGGACTTTCCATGCGGCGTGTCAGATCGCCGCCAGCAAGTGCAGCGAGGGCTTCGCGAACCGCATCGACGACGGCTGATTGTTCTCTGATGAGCGCCGCCTTTTCGCCTTCTGCGGCCACAAGCAGTTGATGGTCACGAGTGATGTCCTGCCCGATCAGGAGGAGCCGGGTTGGAATTCCAGAGCGATCAAGGACCGTGGTCATCCCTCCTTCCAGGATGCGTTCTGTCCCTGACGTAACAAACCGCGACTGGCCAAGATTTTCACCGTCGCTCGGATCACTCGCCCCATGATCCTCATCAGCCGGAGACAGGAGATCATCGAGCGACATGCCCTGGACGTCCCCGAACTCTTTGCCGAGCAGGGCACAAAAGGCGGGGTTTGCGGTCACAAGCGCGCCTTCCATATTGAATTCAGCCATGACCTGACGGGTATTGATGGCCTCGAGCATGGCCTCGCGCATGCGAGCCTCGGTCACGTCTTCCCACTCCACAACGAAGCCCACTGCGCGATGCTCTTCATCGCGAACCACACTGAAAATGAGGATGAAATCAACCTCGCCGACATTCATGTCGATCTGGTAGGGCAGACCATCGCGTGCAGCGATGACGCTGCGGATGCGGTCTGGATCCTCTTCGAAGATATCGATGGAACGTCCCACAACAAGGTGGGGATCAAGGTCCGGTACCCGCTCCCGGATGGAAGACAGATGTTCCTTCACCATCTCGGTGAACGCCGCGTTCGCGTAGGTGATCATCAGATTGAGGTCGATGAGGGTCTGAGGGGAGGATCCCGCCTCAAACGCTGCACCCTTGAAGGAATTCTCAAGGGCCAGCTCAGCATTCTGCGCCATCGCATCACGGAAATCGGACAGTGAGCGGGCCATGGCACCGATTTCGTCCCGGCGGCGCGTCAGGGGGATCCGTCCGCCAAAGACGCCGCGGCGGATATCGCCCATCACATTCCTTAGCCTGCCAAGGGGCCGGGCAATCGCCCCTGCCACAGCGAGTGCAACAATGACCGAAAAGAGGACAACGAAGGCCGACTCGCGGGTCATATCGCGGACCATGGCGCGGGCCGGAGCCGCGATCTCCGCCTGATCCTGTGCGATGAGGATGGCCCAGCTCTTTCCCAAAAAAGACAGCGGAGCGAAGTGGGCAAAGGTGTCCTCGCCGTCTAGGATAAGCTCCGCCGATCCTGAATGGCCGCCGAGGGCCCTGCGCACGGGTCCGAGATCATAATCCTTTCCAACCGACCGTTCCGCCCCAATGTCGGTCACGACCTCCTTGCGATTCGAGGCCACAAGGATCGCACGACCGGTCCTGCCGAGGTTTGAGGGATCCCCAAGGATGTCATGGAGCCGCGCAATCTGCATGCGGAAAACGACAAGCCCGATAAAGTTGCCGCTGCGATCCGTGAGGGGACGCGCCATGAAGCTCGACATTCGGTAATTGTCAGCCGCGTAGGCCCGGAAACCAGAATAGATCGGATTGCTTCCCTCGTTGTTTTTGGCGCCGCGAAAGACCGTGCCGAGATCGGAAGCTCCAAGGACTCGGTCCGTTGCATTGCGTGCAAACTCTTCGCCCTTGGTGACGGAGAAGACGACGTTGCCCTGCGTATCGATCAGGAGAATGTCTTGGAAATCGCCTGTATCTACAAGCGCCTCGAATGTGGCGGCATAGCGATCGTGGGCAGCCCTGTAGACTGGGTCAATTTCAACCCCGGGGTTGTTACCCCCAAGGTAGGCCGTGCGGAGCGCCGCGCGGCCATCAGCGCCGGGACGCGCTTCCTGCAAGCGGATCCAGCCCTTGCGGAACGCACGAAAAGCGGTCGTCGTGAAGGCACTGTCGCCGTGCAGGATGACCTTTTCTTCGATGTCGAGGAACCACCCTTGGATGCGGGCCTGCCTGTCATTAGCGGCCATCGCCAGACGCGCCTGTCCCGCCTCCAGAACCGCATCACGCGCATGGGTCGCCGCAACATACCCGATGAGGCTGAGCGCACCGAGCACGATGGCCACCATGATGATCGACAGTTTTACACGAATGCTCGCGAAAGTGACTAAACGCATGAACGCCCCCTGGCCGTGGGCGCACCATCTTCGCCAAGCTTGAAGATTGCCTTAACTGCCTTGTGCCCGCTCCCGGCTGGCCCTAGCCTTTTCCTGAGAATTTTCGGGAATTTGCGCCATGCCTGCCCTGCGGCCCACGCTTGGAAATGCCGATGCGCGGGCGCTTTTTCTTGCTGCCCATGGGCTCTGGGCGCGTCCGACGGGACCGGCCCGTTACGCCGATGTTGCCCGCACGGTACACAGCCTGGGCTTCGTGCAGGTTGACAGCATCAACACCGTCGCTCGCGCCCACGACCACATCCTCTGGAGCCGCTTGCCCGCCTATCCCGTGGGCCGTGCCATGGCCTGCTGCGCGGGTCCCCGGACCCTCTTCGAAGGCTGGACCCATGACGCAGCCCTTATCCCGGCCGAATTCTTCAAGCATTGGCGCCACAAATTTTCAGCGGATCACAACGCCTTGGCTGCACGATGGGACGGCTGGGGACGCGCAGGCTTTCAGGCGGAATTCGATCTGGTAATTGACCGCATTTCCCGCGAGGGCGCGCTCTCGGCAAAGGAGCTCGGCGACGGCGAACGACAAAACGGAGGTGGCTGGTGGGACTGGAAACCACGCAAAACGGCCCTCGAATATCTTTGGCGCACAGGCGAGCTTGCGATCTGCCACAGGCGCGGCTTTTCAAAGGTATACGACCTCACCGAACGGGTCCTGCCGCCCGAAGCGCTCAATGCGCGCACAACGTCGGAGGAAAGTCTGGAGTGGTCGGCACTGGACGCACTCGGGCGGCTCGGCTTCGCGTCGCCCTCAGAGCTGTCGGCATTCTGGGATATCTTCGACAAGGCAGCTTTGGCCCGCTGGGCCCAGACGCTCCCCGAGGACATCATCGAGATTACTATTGAAGGTGCGGACGGCACCTTGAAGCCTGCACTCATCCACGCTGATTGGGAGGCCAGGTTAGCGGCGCTGCCTGCGCCATCGTCACGACTGCGCATCCTGTCGCCGTTCGACCCCGCCCTGCGCGACCGCGGCCGGGCCGCGCGCCTTTTCGGGTTCGACTATCGGATTGAGGTCTTCGTTCCCGAAGCCAAGCGCAAATATGGCTATTACGTCTTCCCCATCCTTGAAGGGCCTCGGCTGACGGGCCGCATCGACATCAAGGCGCACCGCGATGCGGATACGCTTCTTGTGAAAGGCTACTGGCCTGAGCCCGGCATAAAGCTGGGCGTTGGACGCCGAAAAAGGCTCTGGGACGAGCTGGAGCGCATCGCCACCCTCGCCGGTGTCAGCCGTATCGAGATCGCCGACGGGCCGAAAACAGCGCTCTTGCGCGCCGCCCTTTGACCACTTGCCTTCGCATGTAAAAGCAGACCACCTAGCGCAATGTCAAAACGCCTTCCCTTCACCATCGGCGAGCACACCATCGCCCCCGGCGAACGGCGGATCGTTGCCCTTCCGGTCAGCGTTTTTGCCGATCACACACCCGCTGAGCTGAGCGTCGAGGTCATTCACGGAAAACGCGCCGGCCCTGTGATCTTTGTGAGTGCGGGCATCCACGGTGACGAGGTCATCGGGGTCGAGATCTGCCGCCGCCTTCTGCATGCACCGGTGCTGGCGACGCTCCGGGGCACGCTAATCGTGGTTCCAGTGGTGAATACCTTCGGGTTTCTGAACCATTCGAGATACTTGCCGGACAGACGTGACCTAAACCGCTCCTTCCCTGGTCATTCCGGAGGCTCGCTGGCCGCGCGGCTCGCGAAGCTCTTTCTCACCGAGGTCGTGATGCGCGCTGACCTTGGAATTGATCTGCACTCGGCGGCGATCCACCGCACAAACCTGCCCCAAATCCGCATCTCGTCGGGCAATGCGCGGACGCGCGCTTTGGCGGGTGTCTTCGGAGCGCCTGTCGTCCTCACGTCGGCCCTGCGCGAAGGGTCCCTGCGGGGCGAGGCAAAAGAGCGTGGTGTCGACGTCTTGCTCTACGAAGCAGGTGAAGGGCTGCGCTTTGACGAGACGTCGGTGCGCGTTGGCGTGGCAGGTATCCTGCGCGTGCTCCATGCGGAAGGCATGATTTCACGCAAAGGCGTGCCGCGGGCCGCTGCGAAACCCCTGATGGTCAGCGACAGCAGCTGGCTACGGGCGCCCGCAGGCGGGCTCGTTCGGATGTACCGCTCTGAGGGCGATGTCGTAGCCGAAGGTGATGTTCTGGCCGTTGTCGCGGATCCGTTCGGCTCGGAGGACGTGGAACTCACCGCGCCCGGAGATGGGATCATCGTGGGCCGCGCAGTCATGCCCGTTGTAAATGAAGGCGACGCCCTCTTTCATCTGGGCGCGCTCCCCCGGGCCACGGATGCCGAAGCGGCCATGGATGACCACGCAGAAGCCGCCGCTCAGGCGCTCTACGACGAAGACGAAATCATATGACAGACGCCTTTGCAGCCGCGCCCCGCCCACGCCTGCCAGTGGCAGGCCGCGAGGTTGCGGTCCCGGTAAACCGCATTTTCTGCGTGGGCCGGAACTACAATGCCCATGCCAAGGAAATGGGCGCAGAGGTGGAGCGCGACGCACCGTTTTACTTCACCAAGTCGCTGAGCGCCGTTCATCTCGGCGGGGATGTACCCTTTCCTTCCGGCACCGACGAGTATCATCACGAGTTCGAACTCGTTCTCGTCGTTGGGCGTCACGGCAGCCGAGTACCGGAGGTTGACGCCCTGGACATCGTCTACGGTTGGTGCGCGGGCCTCGACATGACGCGTCGCGACCTCCAATCCCGCGCGAAAGAGCGCCGCCTGCCTTGGGACACGGCCAAGGATGTGGAGGCCGGATGTATCCTGGCCCCCCTTGTCCCGACCTCTGCATGGACCTTAGAAAATCAGCGTATCCACCTGACAGTCAACGACGAAACTCGCCAGGACGCGACTTTGGGAGAGCTGATCTGGTCTGTCCCGGAGATCATCGCCCACCTCTCGACGCTTTATACGCTTGCACCTGGAGACGTGATCATGACGGGTACGCCAGCCGGTGTAGGCGCCGTGCAACCGGGCGACGTGCTTAAGGGTCAGATCGACGGGCTGCCATCGCTTGGCGCCCGTATGGGCCCGCGACCATGACGCAACCGTTGAACATCCTCTTCATCATGTACGACCAGCTCCGCTTTGATTACCTGAGCTGCGCTGGCCATCCCACTCTCAACACGCCCAATTTCGATCGCGTGGCTGCCAAGGGCGTGCGTTTCGCCCGAGCCTATACCCAGTCGCCCATCTGCGGCTCTGCGCGGATGTCGTTCTATACTGGCCGCTACGTCCATTCCCACGGAGCCGCGCGGAATAATTATCCGATCCGGGTTGGTGAGGTCACGCTGGGCGATCATATGAGAAGCCTCGGCTATGGCTGCCATCTGATTGGAAAAACCCATATGCAAGCGGATGCCGCCGGAATGGAGCGCCTCGGCCTCGGGCCCGAGACGATCATCGGCGCGCGACAATCTGAATGCGGCTTTGACGCCTGGGTGCGGGACGACGGCCTCTGGGCTGAAGGGCCGGATGGCTTTTACGATTCACTCCCGTCACCCTACAACGCCTACCTGCGGGAGCAGGGCTATGAAGCAGAAAATCCTTGGAACGCCTACGCCAATGCCGGGCTCGAGGGCGATGACATCGCCTCTGGCTGGTTCCTCCAGAACGCCGACAAGCCCGCCAACATCCGCGAAGAGGACAGCGAGACGCCCTGGCTCACGACCGAGGCGCTCGCCTTCATTGAGGCCACGGAAGGCCCGTGGCTCGCGCATCTAAGCTATATCAAGCCGCACTGGCCCTACATCGTGCCCGCGCCCTATCACGCCATGTTCGGGCCAAAGGACGTCCTTGCCCCAAACCGAAACGATCGAGAGCGCGACGCCCCCCACCCCGTCTTTGAGGCGTTCATGGCCAACACAATCGCCGCTGCCTTCCAACGCGAGGAGGTGCGCCGCAAGGTCATCCCGGCCTATATGGGCCTGATCAAACAATGCGATGACCAGCTTGGCCGGCTCCTCGATTATCTCGACGCCACGGGCCGGGCGGACGACACAATGATCGTTCTGACCTCCGACCATGGCGACTATCTCGGCGACCACTGGATGGGGGAAAAAGACCTCTTCCATGACTGCTCCGTCCGGATCCCGATGATCGTCTATGACCCCCGGAAGGAGGCTGACGCGACCCGCGGCACGACCTGCGATGCGCTGGTGGAAGGCATCGACCTAGCCGCGACCTTCATCGAGGCCGCGGGCGGGACGGTGTCTGAGAACATCGTGGAGGGCCGCTCTCTTCTTCCTTGGCTGCGGGGCGAGGCGCCGCACTGGCGCGATATTGTGATCTCCGAGACGGACTTCGCCGTCACCTCCACGGCCCAAGCGTTGGGGCTGGGCGATGACGACGCTCGGCTTTTCATGATCTTCGATGGACGCTGGAAGATGGTGCATATCGACGGCTTCCGGCCCATGCTCTTTGATCTGAAGACCGACCCGAGTGAGCTCATTGATCTGGGCGCGGACCCCGCCCATGAAGCTGAGATTGAGCGTCTCACCGCGCGGCTGGGCCTCTGGGCACGGCGCCAGTCGCAACGCGTGGCGACCTCCGCCGAAACCCTTGCAGAGATGCGCAAGGGCTCAGCGCGAAGGGGCATCCTCCTCCACCTTTATGACGGCTCAGAGGTGCCCGAGGAACTGACCGAGAAGATCCGCGGAAAGGCAAAGGGAAGGTATGTCTAAGCCCACTCCCCGGCCCGAGCGCGCAAGGCGTCCGCAAGGAGAGTGATGTCCGCGCCCACACCGAGGAAGCGCGCGCCCGCGTCCTTGGCTTCGCGCATGTAGTCCGGATCAATGCTGAACACGCCTGCGCAACAGCCAGTGGCATCGATGCGCGTGAGTGTCTTCATAACGAGGCTTCGCATTTCTGGATCTGACGGAGACCGGCCAAAGTCTGCGGCCAAGTCTGCCGGGCCGATGAAAGCCGCGTCTACCCCCTCCACGGCCAGAATCGCGTCGAGATTATAGAGGGCCGCGCGGGACTCGATTTGCACGATCAGGCAGGTTTCGGCATCGGCCGTCGCGACGTAGTCAGGGATCGCCCCGAACCGCGATGCCCGCGCCAGAAAGGCACCGACGCCTCTCGTGCCGGCGGGTGGGAAGCGGCAGGCGCGCACCAGCGTCTCTGCCTCTTCGGCGGAATTGACCATCGGAATCAGGATCGATTGTGCCCCGATGTCGAGGACCTGCTTGATCTTCACTGGATCGCCGTCTGGCAAACGCACCACAGCGGGTACGTCTCCCATGACCTGAAGCTGCGCGAGGAGCGTGGGTATGTCATTGGGGGAATGCTCTCCATCCAAGAGGAGCCAGTCGAAGCCCGCTGTCGCGGCCACCTCGGTCGTGTAGGGATTTGCCAGCGACAGCCAGCAACCCGCGAGCACATCGCCCGCTTTCATTCGCGCCTTCAGAAGATTCTTTGGTGCGGGCATGGCGACCTCCATCAATTTCGCATTTTACACATCTCGCCCGACATTAGGCTTTCGTGAACGGCTTAACCGCTAGGGAGGAAAAAGAAAAAGAGTGGAGGCTCAGGATGACCCCAGTAGAAGCCCGCAATGTGACGTTTAGTTTCGGGCGTGTGTTTCCGTTTCGGCAGAAGCTGACGGATGTGTTTTACGACGAACTCTTTGAGATGGCCCCCGAAGCTCGGCCGCTCTTTCCCGACGATTTGAGCGGGCAAAAGGACAAGCTTGCACACACGCTCAACATGGTCGTCACCAACCTCAACAAGTTTGACACGATCATCGATGCGGTTCGCGCGCTTGGGCAACGCCATGCTGGCTACGGCGCGACGCCCGCCCACTACGAAGTGGTGGGGATCGCGCTGATCACGGCGCTGAAGAAGGTGACGCCAGGTGGCCTGAAACCCGAGGAGGAAGGCGCATGGGTGACGGCCTATACCATCATTTCGGAGGCAATGATCCAGGCCGCCGCGGAAGGCGGCCCCATCGCACGGAGCGCCTGACAAGTCACGCGGCTTTCTTTGGCCGTGGATCGCGAGCGGTCTCAGCGCTGCCCGCCTGGAACAAAGGGCGCAGGCCCGTGATAAGGCGCGCTCCCTTCTGATGAGTGAGGTAAGACCAAAACCAGCTCAAAAGCACGAAGACCGGGCGGCGCACGCCGATAAGAAAGTAAACGTGGGCCAGCCCCCAGAGCCACCAGGCGGGGGCACCGGACATGCGCAGCCATCCGAAATCAATGACCGCTGCATTGCGCCCGATCGTGGCGAGATTGCCCTGATGGCGGTACTTGAAGGGCTTGTTGGGCGCCGGTTTGCCCGTCGCCAGCGCCGCAAGGCGCTTACCGACGTAAGATCCCGCTTGCTTTGCGGCAGGGGCGATGCCTGGAACAGTGGCGTCTTTCCACGGGATCGCAGCCGCGTCACCCACTATCGAAATCTCGGGATGGCCCGGCACTGTTAGGTCCTCGGCGACATCTACCCGCCCTGCACGATCCGTTTCCACACCCAGCCATCGGCTCAGGTTTTTCACTGCCACGCCTGCGCCCCAAACCTTGGTTGCTGCGGGAATGAAGCTGTCCGAGGTCGCCACGCCAGCCTCAGTCACATCTTTGACCATGGTGTTTAGGAGCACCTCAACGCCCAACTTTTCTAACGACGCCCTGGCCTTCGCAGAGAGCTTGGGCGGCATGGTCGCAAGCACACGGTCGCCGCCCTCAACGAGGATCACGCGGGTCTGTGTGGGATCGATGCGCCGAAAATCCGCGGCGAGGGACTGCTTGGCGAGCTCTGCAATGGCGCCCGCCATCTCCACCCCTGTTGGGCCCGCGCCAATAATGACGAAGGTAAGTTCGCGCGCCTGCTCGCGAGGATCTGTGGCGACCTCCGCCCTCTCGAACGCCATGAGCACGCGCTTTCGAATTTCGGTGGCGTCCACAATGCGCTTGAGGCCTGGGGCATACTCCTCCCAGTGATCGTTGCCGAAGTAACTGTGGGACGCTCCCGTCGCGACAACCAAATGATCGTAGTCGAAGCGCGCCGTATCGCCGATCACGCGTCGCGCATCCGTGTCGATATCCTCGACCGAGGTCAGTGCCACGCGAACATTCTTTTGGTCCGCAAAGATACCCCGGATGGGCCATGCCACATCAGCCGGCGACAGATCTGCCGTAGCCACCTGGTAGAGAAGTGGCTGAAACAAGTGATAATTGCGCTTATCGACCAGCGTGATGTCGACATCGGCGTCCTTGAGCTCCCGCGCGGCTGCAAGACCCCCAAAACCCGCCCCGATAATAACGATCCTCTGCCGGTCCGACATGGTTACCTCCTGTGTCCCCTAGCGACCTAGGGGCAAATGCGTCGATGCCAATGAAGGTTTCAGTTTGTCAGCGGCTTGTGCACGGGCTATGTCGAATTGGTAATAAAATCTTACCAAATACCGGGATGACAGCCATGGGCCTCGCCAATTGCCATAATTTCAAAGACTTCCGCGCGCTGGCAAAGCGACGCCTGCCGGGACCGATCTTTCACTACATCGATGGCGCGGCGGATGACGAACTGACCTATAAGAGAAACACTTCCGCCTTCGACGACGTCGATCTGATCCCCTCGGTTCTCAACGGCGTGCAGGATGTGGACATGAGCGTCGAGGTCATGGGCCAAAAACTTGACATGCCGATCTATTGCGCGCCCACAGCTCTCCAGCGCCTCTTTCATCACGAGGGGGAACGCGGCGTCGCGCAGGCCGCCACCAAGCATGGAACGATGTTCGGGGTGTCTTCGCTCGCGACAGTAACTGTGGAAGAGATCGAGAAGCTCGCCCCCGGCCCGAAGATGTTTCAGTTCTACTTTCACAAGGATCGCGGGCTCAACGACGCCCTGCTCGAGCGGGCAAAGGCCGCGAATTTTCAGGTCATGGCGCTGACGGTGGACACGATCACAGGCGGCAATCGGGAGCGCGATCTGCGCACTGGCTTTACATCGCCGCCCAAGCTCACGCCGTCATCCGTCCTGTCCTTCGCAACGCACCCGATGTGGGCGTGGAACTTCTTCACGAAGGAGAAGTTCGACATGCCACATTTGTCCGGGCACGTTTCTGCAGGGACCAATCTGGCGGTATCCGTGGGGGAGTACTTTTCCACCATGCTCGACCAAAACATGAATTGGAAAGACGCCGAAGAGCTTTGCAAGAAGTGGGACGGCCAATTCGCCCTGAAAGGCATCATGAGCGTTGAAGATGCCAAGCGCGCCGTCGACATCGGATGTACGGGGATCATGGTGTCGAACCACGGCGGCCGCCAACTGGATGGCTCGCGCGCGCCCTTCGACCAATTGGCAGAGATTTGCGACGCTGTGGGCGACAAGATCGACGTCGTCTGCGAGGGCGGGATCCAACGCGGCACCCATGTCCTGAAGGCGCTGAGCGTCGGCGCAAAAGCCTGTTCCGGCGGTCGACTTTATCTGTACGCCCTTGCTGCAGCCGGTGGCGCGGGCGTGGAACGCGCCCTTGCCAATCTACGCACAGAGATTGAACGGGATATGAAGCTCATGGGGATCACAAGCCTCGACCAGCTCAGCCGCGACAACTTGCGGTTTCGCTGAAGGATGCCCCTGCGGGGGTGTACGACAGCGCGTTACAACACCTCGAAAACAAAAGAACGCCGCGCAGGGGGATGCGCGGCGTTCCCGGAGGGGGCAGCGCAAGACCCAGCGCCGCCCCCCGGAAGGCCTCTCTCTTACATACCCATTGACACCGCGAACCCGGAGAAGCCTCCCATCCCAAGATCGGCCAGCGGCGTCAGAGCACCGGAAGCCAGATCAACCTGATAAAGTCCGGCGCTGTCGGCGCCGTCGAATTGGAGAATTGCGAAGGCAAGGTCAGTCCCCTCTTCGGGCGATACGATGTCAAAGCCACCCGACGGGACGAGATTCACGGTCGCACCATCCACAGTCGCAAAGCCCACTGTCGCAAGCTCGCCCGCATTGTTTGCCAGCGTCACCAGCGCGTTCGTCTGGCTGTCAAAGGCGTACTGCGCAGTCGACGCGGCTTTCATGCCTGCGACGGCATTGGTGTAGGCATTCGCGAAGACTTCGGGGGTCTGGCCCGCATTCGTATCGCCGTCTGCATAGAAGGTGTCGGTGAAGCGCAGTACCGATCCGGCCCGATCATCTCCGTCGCCAAAGCCTTCGGGGAAGTAGACAAGGTTTGCACCCGTGGCCGAGACAGCGCGAACCGCGTCGATTGCGTTGTTGAAATCGAAAGCAACAGCGCCCTCGCCCAGCGTTGCGCCCTCTGCGAATTCCGCCATCAAATCAGTCATCGCCCCAGTGGCCGGGTCGATTGTGACGACTTTTCCGTCCGCTATGCCCAGCAGATCGCCAGTCACCGGGCGGTACGCGATGGCAGACAGCGGCTCGGAAAGCTCCACGGTTTGCAGATCACCGGGTGCCGCGATCGACGCCATGGTCACGAGCGTCATGCCGTCATTGGCAAGTGCATAACCCTGGATGCCTGCATGGCCCATGGCGGTGGCCGAGGTTGCGAGCGCAGCGAAGGCCGCAGACGTGAGAAGAGTACGCATAGATGGTCCTTTCGGGTTGCGATCCGGGCCGTCTTCGTCCCGGTACACGCGCAGCCACGAAAGGTGCGTCCTCAGAGTTTCACGAAATCAGTAATCTCTTTCCCAAAAAATCCCGATGCCCGTTTCACCGTCGCTCGATGCCGAGCCTTGGAGGCGGGTATTGTTTGTGAGATCGAGGTTGAGGTTGATCGTCGTCGACCCGCCTGCGCCGACTTCCACTTCGGAATAGAGATTGTCATTCAAGCGCGCACCCACGGCGAGCTCGGCCTCGCCAGTCTCGGCATCGGTGCGAAGGTCAAAGTCATCCACGCCGAGCGCGTTGCGGGTCGTCTCCAGCACGCCATCGCCTGCGCGACCGGACAGCTTTCGGACAGAATTCACAAGGCGCGCCACCTGGAAGGCCGACAGCGTCTCGATCCCGCGCCCGAAGAGGATCCGCGCAAGGATCTCGTCTTCCGGCAGTTCCGGGAAAGACGACAGGATTAGCTCGGGCTCCGTGACGCGGCCCGCGAGGGCGATCTCGGCCGTGATGTCCTCCACCACCGTGCGCGACACGATATTGATGCGGGGGATCAGAGACCCCGCGACGGTAATGGACCCCTCGCTCAGATCGAGGCGGCGGCCCAAAAAGTCCAACCGCCCGCGTGTGAGGTCGAGTTGGCCGACAGGCACAGGGCTCCGCGCATTCCCGGTGACCCGGACCCCACCGGTAAAGCCCGCATCGAGACCCCGACCTCGGACAAAGACCGGCGTCGTCGCGGTGAGAATAATGTCGAGGGGTATGACCGGCCCTCCGGTCCCAGCCTCCTCGGCAATGCCAGACAGGTCGAGCCCGGCCCGGTCAAGCGTCTGGCGCACATCAGATGGCGCCCCGACATGTCGGATCGGCGGGATGTCCGGAGCCCCCCCGAGGCCGGTGTCGGGGATTCGGATCTCCGTGTCTGCGATATCGATATTGCCGCTGATGGCGAGCCTCCGCGCCGATCCGCGCAGGGCGAGGGCAAGCGACGTTCGGTTCTCAAGGATGTCAGCGTAGCGAACAGGGAGGCGGTTCGCATTGATAATGATGTCGATCGGGAACGGCTGCGCAAGGCCCGCCGTGCCCGCGATCTCGATAGGCGTCCCTTCGAGGCCCGCCGAGGCGTCGATCCGAGCCTGGCCGCCTGAGAGACCGACATCTGCGGTGATGGGCGCCAGCGTGATCGCATTGGCCGGATCGAAGAGGCGGCCGTCCCGTATGGTGGCCGTACCTGTCAGAGCCTGGAGCGCCGGCTGGCCATTCAAGCGGACGTCAAAGCCCAGCTGCCCGGACAGGCCACGCTCCCCTATGAAACCCTGAGCGAGTGCCAACGGCGCTGTGCCATTTGCCGCAATATCGACCGCTCCACCGGGCAAGCCGGCGGTACCGGAAACCTCCGCGCGCGCACCTTGATCCGTGCGCAGCGTCACATCAAAATTGGGCCGGTTGGTCAGATCCCGGGCTTCACCGCTGACCGTTGCACCACCGCTCAAGCCGTCGACGAACTGCGCGAGTGACGCGGCACGGGCAGTGAAGGTCAGGCGCGATGCCTCCCCCAACGGAGTTCCGTCGATGCGCGCGGTCAGGCCGGGCGACGCAGAGATGTCGGCGCCCACCTCGAGGGCGCCCTGCAGCTCGTCAATGCGGGCGGAAATGCGGGCCGGACCGCTGAGTAGCGGTGCCACGAAGCCCAGATCCCGGGCGGTGGCGGTGATGTCAAAGCCCTCCTCCGGGCCTGTGGCGCGACCTGCAATCTGTGCAGAAAGTCCCGGCGTCGCTGTGAGGTCGGCGTCGATCAGCAGGCCGTCGGTCAGGTCATCGATCCGCGCTGAAACCCGCGCAGGCCCTGCAAGTTGGGGCAAGAACACGCCCAAGTCGGCGATGGTCGCGGTAACGTCAAAGCCCTCATCAGGACCCGTTGCACGCCCGTCGACTTGCGCTGCAATCCCCGGCGTCGCCGTCAGAACCGCATCAACAAGCAGACCCTCCACGATGTCATCGAGGCGTGCCTCAACCCTTGCAGGCCCTGCAAGCTGGGGCACGAAGGGAGCGAGATCCGCCACCGTCGCTGTGATATCAAGGCCCTCTTGATCGCCCGTCGGACGGCCTTCGATCCGGGCTTCAATGCCGGGCGTGGCCATGAGCGTGGCGTCGATGAGTGGCCCGTTGGCAAGGTCCGTGACGCGGGCGCTCAGCGTTGCGGGACCGGGCAAAGGCTCTGCAAAAGCGGCGAGGTTTTCAATCTCTGCGCCGATGTCAAAGCCCTGATCGGGGCCGGACAGGGGGCCTTGCACATTCGCGCGTATGCCGGGCTCTGCGATGAAATCAGCATCGAGCGTGGGGATGTCGGCGAGGTCCAGCCGCGCTGTCAGTGCTGCGGTCCCCTCAAGTTGGGCCACGAAGCGTTCCACCTCTGCCAACGAGCCTTCAAACCGTACCGCTGCGCCCTGCCCTGCGAGTGTACCAGAGACCTCGGCGTCGAGCCCGAACTGGGTGACAACCTGCCCGCTCAGGCGTCGGTCACCCTGCACATCGGCAAGGCTCACGTCGAGCTCGACCGGGCCTTCCACGAGGTCGGTAAAAAGCGCAATCTCCCGCAGGCGCGCGGTGACATCAAGGCCGCCGTCCGAGCTGCTGAGGGATCCTGCGACCCGGGCTGTGATCTCCGGGTTGTCGAGGCGGAAGTCTTCAATGCTGGTCCCCGTCTCGTCCCGGCGCAGGGCGATGGCAAGATCGGACCGCGGAGTGAGAAGCGGCTCCAGCGGCTCAATTCCAAGGTCGATCCCCTCAGAGACCCCGGTGAGGGACACCACGATAGCTCCGCCCGGCAGTTCTGCCTCCGCGGTGACATCGGCGGAAACAGCCCCAGCGAGGCTTTGCCCTGAAATGGCAGAAAAAGGCGCGAGGTCGGGCGCACTGGCCGCGATCTCAGCAACGAGGGCAACGCGTCCGTCAGTTGGCGTGATGTCGGCGCGGCCTGTTGCAGTAAGGTTCTGCGCTTCCAGCTCCAGGTTCTCGAGCGCGAACGCCCCGCCCGCCTGCGCAATGACGTCAGTGGCCAGCGTGATTGCCCCGCCTAGGGCTTGCTGCAGGGCGGGATCCCCCGGCGTCGCGAGCCCGTCGACAGCGGCTGTCACGCGACCCTCAAAGGGCGTGTCACTGTCCGGAATCAGGACGCCGGTGCCGTCGAGGTCTAGGCGATCCGCCGCAAACCCTGACGCCGCCACTTCGCGGGCCGTGACGTCGAACGTCCAGGCATCTGACTGCGCGGCATCGAAATCGAGGTCGAGCGTCGCGCCTGTGAGCGTCACATCGGTACCTGGGATCGCCGAGCGCTCACCGCGCCCGATCTCCCCTTCGAGGGCAAACCTCTCGGGCGCGCCGCCTGCGGCCAGGGCCGCCGTGCCGGAGAGGCGAAGGGCCTCGGAGGTAAGGTCGAGGCTCTCAAGCGTGAGCGCGCCGCCCTCGCCGTTGACACCGCGCGCCTGAAGGCGGGTATCATCGCCAAAGAAGGCCCGCGAGCCTGGCTCAAGAAGCGGCCGAATGTCGCCAGCGAGGTCTACCGTAAACGCCCGCCCTTCGGTGACAGCCGTCAGGGTTACATCTCCGCCAAGGCGCTCCACCCCGTCTGTCGCGAGCCGAATGTCGGCGGAAAAATCGTCAAGCTGTCCTTCGCCCGCAACGACGAGCGTGAGCGACGGCAAGCCGGGAAGAGACAGCGCGCGTGCCACGATACCCTCGGGTGGTTCAGAGACATCAAGACCAATGCGCAGCAGCTCTGTTTCAGGGGAAAAGCCAAGGTCGATGACGGCCCGGCCCGGTTTGTCATCCACACGGGCAGCATCGAGTGCGACCTGCAGAGCGCCGTCTTCGAGAAGCGCGGAAAGCTCCGCCGTCGCCTCCACGGCCTCGCCAAGCACAGGCTCAGCCAGCGAAATCCGGTCCACAGCGAGGCGGTCGATCTGGATCGTGACCGGCAGGTCGGGGATGCGGAACCCCGATGCTTCCGCCTCTGGCACGTCCACCGTTTCAGAGGGGAGTGGCGGACGGATCACACGCACGAAAGCGGCGGACAGCTCCTCGACTTCCAGCCGTCCGCGCAAAAGCGCACTGCGATTCCAGTCGAGCGCGAGGTCGGTAAGCTCGATCCAGACTCCATCGCGATCAGAGATGCGCAGCGCCTCCATCGTGGCCTCGGACGAAAGTGCTCCGGCGAAGCCATCGATTTCAACGATCCGCTCTTCGTTGGAAAGCTGCCCCTCTAGCAGCGCTTCGAGGCGCGCATTCTGCGCATGCGCGGCGAGCGGCGCGAGCAGGAGGACGAAAACTAGAAGATGTCTCAAGAAGAGCCCCCTCAGAAGGATTGGCCGAGGCCGATATAGAGCCCGTAATTCGTTCCGGGATCCGAGGCGTCGCCGAGCGGGATCCCGACATCTACACGTAGCGGCCCGAGCGTCGTGTTGTACCGCACGCCAAGCCCGACGCCTGCGTGGTCTTCCCCGTTCTCGAAATCCCCTTCGGCGGCCACGTACCCGTAATCCAGGAAACCGACGACGCCGATGGAGTCGGTGATCTCGCGGCGAACCTCCAGGGACGCACCTGCGAAGCTCTGCCCACCGATGGTGGCCCCGGCGGAGCTCACGCCGAGCGACTGGAAGCCTTGCCCGCGAACCGAGCCGCCGCCGCCGGAAAAGAAGAGGAAATCAGGTGGCGTGCCCTGCACGGAGACGCCCTGAATGGACCCGACCTGAAGCCGGCCTGCAATGACCGTCCGCTCGCCCAGCGCCCGGTAGGCGCGCGCATCGCCCGTGAGGAGGACGCCGCTCTCGGATCCGGACAACCCTATAAAGGGCTGGACCTCTGCGGCGACGAAGTACCCCGATGTGGGATTGAGCCTGTCGTCCCGCAGATCGAGGTTCGCATCGACCGAGATAATGAAATGCTGGAAGCTGCGGGTGCCAAACGCGTCTGTACTCTCGGAGCCACGATAGCCCAGATAGACGCCCACTTCGGTGTTTTCGTTAACCTGCCTCGACCGGCGGACGCCGATCTCGAAAAGCTGCTCTTCGAAGGCTGGTTCATCCAATCGCTCAAACGCGGCAGAGATATCCAGGGTGTCGTCCGCACGCCGGAAGCCCGGGATGGAAAGCAGAGCCGAGAGCGCATAGTCGACGCCGCCGCTATCCCCGCCGATGCCCGACACAGAGGCGTCAAAGCGCAACCGTTCCGCCCCGCCAAAGATGTTGCGGTGTAGCCAGAAAGCCTCAAGCGCGAGGCCCTCGTTGGACGAGATTTCAGCGCCAAAGCCGATACGACGAAGGGGGGCAGGTTCGAGACTTAGCTCAATGTCCAGTGATCCATCCGGGTTCGGGTTCACCGCTTCGCGCGCCACGACCGATGAGAACGCACCGGTGGACACAAGCCGCGCCCGCGCCGTCTCGACAGCCTCGGGCGTGAAAGGCTTGCCTGTGGGCAGACCGGCGATTGTGCGGATGCGCTCCGGGCGGACGCTCGCATCCGGCGGTAAAACAAGATCACCGAATGTCAGCGCGGGCCCCGGGACAATCGCGAGGATCACGTCGAGCTCTGATGCGCTGTGGCGCGCCGTGATGTCCTGGCCGGTGATGCGAGCCTTGGCATGAGAGGCCGCGCGCCAATCCTCGATGGCCTGCCCTGCCGCGTCCCTGATTGCGCCTGTGGAGGCTGTGGCACCCGGGCGAAAGTCCTCGGACGCGACCGAGCCCGGTGCACGTGGCGAGATATCAGCGCGTCCGAAGCTAAAGCGCGAGCCTAAATCAACGGCAATCTCGATCGGGCTGACGGTGGCCGGTGCGTTGAACGCATTAAGTCCCGCCGCCTCACGCCCGTTCATGCGGATCGACACGCTGGCGCCGAAGTATCCTTCATCGTAAAGCGCCGCGAGGATCCGCTCGTAGTCCCCCCGCGCGGTTGCGACCAGATCGGCGTTCGTGGCGTCATCCTCGGCCTGAAAAACCAGAACTTCACCCCGAAGACGGTCTTCAAGATCGGAGTTTGGCACCGACAAGCGCAAGTCCTGCCCCCAAAGTGCGGACGAAACGCTACAAAGCACGAAAAGAAGCGGAGCTGGCGGGAGAGAGCGTAGGATAGTCTGGAACAAAGTCGAAAGCACAGGCATTGCGTCCCAAAGGGTAGTTGCAGCAGCGCGGCAGACAAGCCACGTCGCATCGACCCAGATCATGGGGCGGTCAGCTATGCAACGCAACTGCCCGTGAAAAGTTGCACATTGGTGCCGCAAGAGCGACCACGCCTGGGCGCGTGGGACCGCAGGGAAAAGTGAGAGACGTACATGACGAATGACGATTGGTGGCGCGGATCGGTCACCTATCAGATCTACCCACGCTCCTTCATGGACGCGTCGGGGAACGGGATTGGGGATCTCAAGGGCATCACAGAAAAGCTGGATTATGTGGCGTCACTCGGCGTGGACGCGATTTGGCTGTCACCGGTCTTCACGTCGCCCATGAAAGACATGGGGTACGACGTCTCTGACTATACCGGGATTGACCCGCTCTTCGGCACCATGGCCGATTTCGATGACATGGTTACAAGGGCCCACGATCTCGGGCTCAAGGTCATTGTCGATCAGGTGATCTCTCACTGCTCTGACCAACACGCGTTCTTCGAGGAAAGCCGCCAAAGCCGCGACAATCCCAAGCATGACTGGTTCATCTGGGGCGACGCGAAGGCGGACGGCACGGCGCCCTCAAACTGGATGAGCGTATTTGGCGGCCCGGCCTGGACTTGGGATACTCGCCGCAAGCAATACTATATGCACAATTTTCTGAGCTCCCAGCCGGATTGGAATTTCCATAACCCTGCGGTGCAGGACTATCATCTGGATTGCATGGAGTTCTGGCTGCAGCGTGGCGTGGACGGTTTCCGGCTCGACACTGTAAACTACTATTTCCACGATGCCCTGTTGCGCGATAACCCCGCCAACTACCTCGATTGGGGCCCCCATGCGGCCAAGCCCGTGGACATGCAGTACTGCCTGTTTTCAAAATCTCAGCCGGAAAATCTCAAGTTCCTCGAACGCATCCGCACCTTGCTGGACAAGTACGACGCCCGCACAAGCGTTGGCGAAGTCGGCGACAATCACAAGTCCATCCCGCTCATGGGAGAGTACACCTCTGACGGGCGGCTCCACATGGCCTATTCGTTCGAACTTCTTGGGCCGGACTACACGCCAAAGCACTTCCGCGAGAGGATCGAAGCCTTCTTCAAAGGTGCACCAGAGGGCTGGCCGTGCTGGGCGTTTTCGAACCATGACGTTCCGCGCCATGCGGGACGCTTTCTACCCAACGCCACGTCTCAGGATGCCATTGCCAAGCAGTCGGCCGCCCTTCTTCTGACCTTCCAAGGCTCGGTCTGCCTCTATCAGGGGGAGGAGTTGGGCCTCGTGGACACTGAACTTGCCTTCGAAGAGCTGACCGATGTGCAAGGCATCGCGTACTGGCCGGAGCCCGTGGGCCGCGACAACAACCGCACCCCGATCCCCTGGACCAAGTCGGGGGCCCATGCCGGGTTCTCGAAAGCCGACGAGACATGGCTGCCGGTTAAGCAGCCCGCGAAGGCCCGTGCTGTCGATCAGCAGGAAAAGGATGCGGAGTCCGTCCTCAACTTTTACCGCACGCTCATCAAGCTGCGCGCAAGCCACGAGGATCTGCGCACCGGGGATCAGCGCTTCCTCGACCTGCCTGACCCGGTGATCGGCTATGAACGTGGCGACGAGTTCTTGTGCATATTCAACCTGTCCAAGCGCAAGTTAAGCGTCCGCCTGCCCTGCCCGATCGATCCCGAGATTGAAGTGTCCGTCACGTGCTCCAAAGATCGCCTCGATCTCGGGCCGAACGGCTTCGTTATTGCGCGCCGTGGCTAAGCCGTACGCATCGCGGGACCCTGCCCCGGGTCGACAGGGCGTCACCGGTGCAGGCCGTGTAAGCAAAGAGTGGTAAAACCACGCCATCTCGGGAGAATGAAGCCATGCTAAGCCGTATTCTACCGCCACATATGGGCGAGGAGGACATGACGAGCCTTCTCTTGAACGGGCACCCGGACCCGTTTTCTGTCCTGGGCGTGCATAAGACGAAAGGGCAATCTTGGCTGGTGGCGATGGTGCCCAACGCGGTGTCGGTGACGGCCAAACTGGGGCGCAAAGTGGTAGACCTGCCACGCCTCGAAGGCCCCGTGTTCTCGGCTCAGGTGCCGAATTCCAAATTCAAGCCGGTCCTGACGGCAACCTATGAGAACGGCGAACGCGTGGCTGCGGACCCCTACTCCTTTGGTCCCGTGTTGGGAGATATGGACTTGCACCTCATCTCTGAGGGGACCCATCGGCGGCTCTGGGACGCCCTCGGCGCCCATGTGATGGAACATGAAGGTCACGACGGCACCCATTTCGCGATCTGGGCACCAAATGCGTCACGGGTGAGCGTGGTGGGTGATTTCAATGGGTGGAATGGCCAGGCCCACGTGATGCGCGCCCGGGGCACCTCTGGCGTCTGGGAGCTTTTTATTCCAGGTCTCGGCGACGGCACGCTCTACAAGTACGAGATTGCTCCCCGTCAGGGAGGGATGCATTCCAAGGCCGATCCCATGGGCTTTGGCGCGCAGCACCCACCCGCCACTGCCAGCGTCGTGCGCGACATTACGGGCTACGGGTGGAAGGACGCCGAATGGATGGCCGCGCGGGCTGCAAAGAACCGCCGCGACGCGCCGATGTCGATATACGAGGTGCATCTGCCGTCCTGGCGGCGCGCGGAAGGCAACAGGCCGCTAAGCTATAAGGAGCTCGCGAAAGACCTCGTCGACTATGCGCAATGGATGGGCTTCACCCATCTGGAATTCCGTCCCGTCTCGGAGTTTCCGTTCGACGGGTCCTGGGGTTACCAGCCTGTGGGCCTCTATGCGCCAACCATCCGGATGGGCCCGCCGCACGAGTTCCGCGATCTGGTTGAGGCCGCACATCAGGCGGGTTTGGGCGTGATCCTCGACTGGGTGCCGGGACATTTTCCCACCGACGCCCACGGCCTGAGCATGTTCGACGGCACCCACCTTTACGAGCATTCCGACCCGCGCGAGGGCTTCCACAACGACTGGAACACCGCGATCTTCAACTACGGGCGCACCGAGGTGAAAAACTACCTGACGGCGAATGCGCTTTACTGGTTCAAGGAGTACCACGTCGACGGCATCCGCGTGGATGCGGTGGCCTCCATGCTCTACCGCGATTACTCTCGCGAACACGGCGAATGGATCCCCAACAAGGATGGCGGGCGCGAGAATTACGAGGCGATCGAGTTCCTCAAGGAAATGAACACCCTCGTCTACGGTGAGGTCGACGGGATCATGACCGCCGCAGAGGAATCAACCGCATTCGGCGGAGTCTCGGCGCCAGTCGACGCGGGCGGTCTGGGCTTTGGTTTCAAGTGGAACATGGGGTGGATGAACGACACCCTCCGGTACATCGAGAAGGATCCGGTCTACCGCAAGTATGACCACCACCTGATAACCTTCCCCCTCGACTGGGCCTACACCGAGAATTTCATCCTGCCGATCAGCCACGACGAGGTGGTTCACGGCAAAGGCTCCATGATCGACAAGATGCCCGGCAATGAATGGGAGAAGTTCGCGAACCTGCGCGCCTATTACGGCTACATGTGGGGCTTTCCGGGCAAGAAGCTGCTCTTCATGGGCTGCGAGTTTGGGCAATGGTCGGAATGGAACCATGATGAGAGCCTCGACTGGGACGCCCTTCACGGTGTTCATCAAAAGGGTCTGCAGACGCTGGTCCGTGACCTCAACCTCACCTACCGCGAAACTCCGGCCCTCCATGCGATGGACTGTGAGCCCGAGGGGTTCCGCTGGCTTGAGAACGATCCCGACACGTCACTCACAGCCTGGGCGCGGTTCGGCGCGGGCGGGACGGCCATCGTCGTCTGTAACTTTACCCCCGTGGAGCGGCACGGCATCCGCCTCGGTGCGCCCGCCGCGGGAACCTACCGCGAGCGCATCAATACGGACGCGGGCGCCTATGGCGGCGCCAACCGCGGCAACGGGGGCGCAGTGACCACGCAGAACATCCCTCATGGTGGCTATGACCAGAGCATCGAAATCACGGTGCCACCGCTCGCCACCCTTATCTTCACACTGGACTAAGCTCTCGGGAGGAGATCCATGCCCAGCCAAAAGAGACTTGCCAATCGTACCCTCGCCTTCGTCCTTGCCGGGGGACGCGGATCGCGCCTGAAGGAACTCACCGATATGCGCGTGAAACCGGCCGTCTACTTTGGCGGCAAAACGCGCATCATCGACTTTGCGCTCTCGAACGCCGTGAATAGCGGTATCCGGCGCATGTCACTGGCCACGCAGTACAAATCACACTCTCTGATCCGCCATTGCCAGCGGGGGTGGAATTTCTTCCGGGCTGAGCGCAACGAGTTCCTCGACATCATGCCTGCAAGCCAACGCGTCAATGAGGATATGTGGTATCGCGGTACGGCGGATGCTGTGACGCAGAACATCGACATCATCGACAGTTATGACATCGACCACATCGTCATCCTCGCAGGCGACCACATCTACAAGATGGATTACGAGATCATGCTCGAGGAGCATGTGGCGAAGGGCGCAGATGTCACGGTGGGATGCCTCACGGTACCGCGCATGGACGCAACCGCGTTCGGGGTCATGGCCGTGGATGATGATGAGAACATCACGTCTTTTCTTGAAAAACCCGCCGATCCCCCAGGCATTCCTGGAGACGAAGGGAATGCCCTCGCCTCGATGGGTATCTATGTCTTTTCCTGGAGTTTCCTGCGGGATCTGCTGCTCGCCGACCGTGACGATCCCAATTCCGCGCATGATTTTGGCAATGACCTGATCCCCAATATCGTAAAGGGGGGCAAGGCCCATGCCCACCGCTTTGACCGGTCCTGCGTACGTCACCCGGATGCGCCCGCTTATTGGCGCGATGTGGGCACGCTCGATGCCTTCTGGGAAGCAAATATCGACCTCACTGATTTCACGCCCGAACTTGACCTCTGGGACAATGACTGGCCGATCTGGACAAACTGGGAGGCCACGCCGCCCGCGAAGTTCATCCATGACGAAAAGGACCGACGCGGCCTCGCCGTGTCGTCCATGGTCACGGGCGGATGCATCATTTCGGGCACCGAGGTCCGAAATTCGCTGCTCTTCCGGTATGTAAAGACAAACAGCTACGCGATGCTCGATCATTCGATCCTATTGCCTCACGTGGTCGTGCACCGGAACGCACGGCTGACGAAATGCATCGTGGACCGGGGGGTAGAGGTCCCCACCGGCCTCGTCGTGGGAGAAGATCCCTCGGAAGACGCGAAGTTCTTTCGCGTGACGGATAAGGGTACGACGCTTATCACACGGCCAATGATCGATGCTTGGAATGCCGCCCAGTGAATGCACGCGCCCTGAAAGTTCTCTCCGTCACGTCGGAATGCGTCCCATTTGTAAAGACCGGAGGCCTCGCCGATGTGGCAGGCGCCTTGCCGGCAGCGCTGAAGTCACAGGGCGTGGCCATGCGCACTCTCCTTCCGGGCTACCCGCAGGTGATGGAAAGGATGAAGGACGCCAAGAAAGTCTATGAACGGACAGAGCTTTATGGCGCGGCGGCGTGGCTTTTGGCGGCCGAGGTGGATGGTTTGGACCTCCTCGTCCTTGATGCGCCGCATCTTTATGCGCGGCCCGGCAACATCTACCTCAGTTCCCATGGCAGGGACTGGTCCGACAATCCCGAACGTTTTGCGGCCCTCTCGCGCATGGCCTGCGATATCGCCAATGGTGCCCTGGGGCGCTGGCTGCCTGATGTCGTGCACGCCCATGACTGGCAGGGGGCCATGGCACCCTATTACCTCTCCAAAACCCAGGCGCGTGCGAAAACGGTTCTGACGATCCACAACATCGCCTTTCAGGGGCTCGCGTCCGCTGACCGCGCCGAACATCTTGGCATCGAGCCGGGGGATTTTCACGCCGACGGCGTCGAATATTGGGGGCAGGTATCTGCCCTGAAGGCAGGCTTGAACTTTGCGGACAAGCTCACGACCGTCTCCCCCACCTATGCCGAGGAGCTGATGCGCCCGGACTTCGGGATGGGACTGGACGGCGTGCTGCGCGCGCGGCGTCACGATCTGTCGGGCATTCTCAACGGCATCGATAGCGGCGTCTGGAACCCGGAGAAAGACCCCCACATCCACGCCTACAAATCTCCACGCGGCAAAGCCAAGAACAAGGCTGCCCTCAGGGCGGAATTCGACTTGCCCGACGCCGACGGGCCGCTCTGCGTCGTGATCTCGCGCATGACGGGGCAAAAGGGCCTGGACCTCCTGCTCAACGCCCTGCCCGCGCTGACGGAGGCTGGCGGACAACTCGCCGTGCTGGGCTCCGGCGATGCAAAGCTCGAGGAAGCCTTTGCCGCTGCGTCGCGCCACCCGCAGGTCGGGGTCAAGATTGGCTACGACGAGGCGCTGAGCCACCGGATGGTCGCCGGCGGCGACGCCATCCTCGTGCCCTCGCGCTTTGAGCCCTGCGGCCTGACCCAGCTCATGGGCCTGAGCTACGGCACAGTTCCGGTAGTGGCCCTGACAGGCGGCCTTGCTGACACAGTCATTCCGGCGACACCTGCAACCCTCGCCAAGGGCGTTGCAACCGGCATCCAGTTTGCACCCGTCACAGCCGAGGCCTTCCGCAATTCGGTCACAAAGCTCTGTCATCTCTTCCGTGACACGAAGACCTGGGGCAAAATCCAGCGCAACGCCATGGCTCATCCTGTAGGCTGGGAGGCGTCGGCGGCGGAATATGCCGCGCTGTACCGGAGCCTGACGGACAAGACATGAAATCCCTTCAGCTCTCTGCCGGACGGCCCTCCCCGCTCGGTGCGACCTTCGATGGCGAGGGCGTCAACTTTGCAGTGTTTTCGCAACATGCAGAGCGCGTGACGTTGTGCCTCTTCGACGATGAAGGACGCGAGGCGCTGCTGGTAGATCTTGCCGAGCGGGACGGTCACGTCTGGCACGGCTACTTTTCCGGCATGCAGCCGGGTCAGCAATACGGCTACCGCGTGCATGGCCCTTACGCGCCGGAGGAAGGGCACCGCTTTAACCCGCACAAGCTTCTGATCGACCCCTACGCCAAAAAGCTCACCGGGCACCTGGAATGGCACGACAGCCTCTACGGCTACGAAATCGGGCATGCCGAGGCCGATCTGAGTTTCGACACGCGCGACAGCGCGCCCTACATGCCGCGCTCGGTCGTGGTCGACCCGGCCTTCACCTGGGGCCAAGAGGCGCGCATCGACCGGCCCTGGAACGAGACAATCCTCTACGAGGCGCACGTCAAAGGCCTCACGGCCATGCGTGAAGGCATCCCGCACCGCGGCAAATTCTTGGGTGCCGCCTCTGACCCGATCCTCGATCACCTCACTGATCTTGGTATTACCGCGATAGAGCTTTTGCCCGTGCAGGCCTTCGTGGACGACCGTTTCCTCGTTGATCAGGGTCTCCGGAATTATTGGGGCTACATGACCCTTGGGTTCTTCGCCCCCGACCCGCGCTACTTGAGTTACGGCGACATTGCGGAGTTTCAGCAGATGGTTGCGCGGTTTCACTCCGCAGACATCGAAGTGATCCTTGATGTGGTCTACAATCACACGGCCGAAGGCGATCAGAACGGCCCGACCCTTGCCTTCCGCGGCTTTGACAACGCCAGCTATTATCGGCTGTCGAACGGACGCTACTACGTCAACGATACCGGGACCGGGAACGCGCTCAACTTCGACCATCCGTTTACCCTGCGCCTTGTGATGGACTCGCTGCGTTACTGGGTCGAGATCATGCACGTGGACGGTTTCCGTTTCGATCTTGCCTCGACCCTCGCGCGCACCGGCGGCGTTTTCGACCGCGATGGCCCGTTCATGCGCGCCATCCGGCAGGACCCGGTCCTGAACCGAGTGAAACTCATCGCTGAGCCCTGGGACGTGGGCATGGGCGGCTACCAGCTGGGCGCCTACCCTGCCCCGTTCACAGAATGGAATGACAAGTATCGCGATCAGGTGCGCCGCTTCTGGCGGGGTGACGAAGGCACGGTGCAAAAGCTCGCGACGCGCATCGCCGGCTCGAGCTTTCGCTTTGACCATGACGGGCGGCCTTCCACCTCCTCCGTCAACTATCTGACCAGCCATGACGGCTTTACTCTCATGGACGTGGTGAGCTTCAACGAAAAGCACAACGAGGCCAATGGCGAGGGTAACAAAGACGGCCACGGCGCAAACTTTTCCGACAATTGCGGCGTAGAGGGCCCGACGGAGGACGCCAAGATCATCGCCCGGCGCGCCCAGCGCAGACGCAATATGCTCGCCACTCTCATGCTCAGCCAAGGAACGCCGATGATCTTGGCGGGCGATGAACTGGGCAACTCTCAGGGTGGCAACAACAACGCTTACAGTCAGGACAACGAGACCGGCTGGATCGACTGGGCGGGTGTGGACGACGACTTCCTGCAATTCTGCAAGGACGTGATCCTTTTCCGCCGGGCCACGCCGATCCTGCGGCAAACGCGGTTCCTCCATGCGCGGCCTCGCCTTATCGACGGCGTGCCAGATCTCTTCTGGAGGCGCGCAGATGGCAAACGAATGACGGCCGAAGACTGGGGCCAACCGGGCCTCAAATTCCTCGGCGCAGAGATGCGCATGGCCCGCGGAACGCCGTCCTATGAGCCCCGCCTTGGCGCAATCTACATCATCTTCAACAGCGGCGGCGAGATCCGCGCGACCCTGCCCGACGCGCCCGAAGGGAAGTTCTGGGCCCGCGCCTTTGACACCGCGGGCGGCGTCCCGCCAGAGGATTCGCCACGCATCACCACTTCGATCGCGGCCGAAAGCGTCGTCGCGTTCACCCTCAGGGACATAGCCAACAAGAGCTAGGGAGGCTGACATGCCAACGATCCAGACGACCCCCATTGATGGACAAAAGCCCGGCACAAGCGGGCTTCGCAAGAAGACCCGTGTCTTCATGGAGCCGGGCTATCTGCAGAACTACGTGCAATCGATCTTTGACGGGATCGGCGGCGTCGCTGGCAAAACGCTGGTCATCGGTGGCGATGGGCGCTTTTTCAACGATCATGCCATCCAGACGATCCTCCAGATGGCTGCTGCCAATGGGGCGGCGCGCTGCATAGTTGGCCAGCGTGGGATCCTGTCGACGCCTGCGGCCTCGCACATGATCCGCAAGCGCGGGACGGATGGCGGGCTGATCCTGTCGGCCTCCCACAACCCCGGCGGTCCGGACGAGGATTTCGGCCTCAAGTACAATGGGCCCAACGGCGGCCCGGCAACCGAGGCCGTCACCGACAAGATCTTCGCAGCCACGAAAGCCATCACAGAATACAAGCTCACCGACGCCCCGGACGTGAACCTCGTGGAGCTGGGCGAGGTGAGTATAGACGACATGGTCATCGAGATCGTCGATCCCGTGAGCGACTACGCCGATCTCATGGAAGAGCTGTTCGATTTCACAGCCATTGGCGGGCTCTTCATGTCGGGTTTCCGCATGCGCTTTGACGCCATGCACGCCGTTACCGGGCCCTACGCGAAAGAGATCCTGGAAGGCCGCCTTGACGCGCCGCTTGGCACGGTGGTCAACGGCCTTCCAAGCGAGGATTTTGGCGGCGGACATCCGGACCCGAACCCAATCTGGGCGAAGGAGCTGATGGACGTCATGTATGGCACGTCTGCCCCTGACTTCGGTGCCGCTTCGGACGGCGATGGTGACCGCAACATGATTGTTGGGCGCGGCTGCTACGTGTCGCCCTCGGATTCTCTGGCCGTTTTGGCTGACCTCGCGCATCTTGCGCCGGGCTACGCGGGGGGGCTCACAGGTGTTGCCCGCTCCATGCCCACCTCAGCGGCCGCCGACCGAGTGGCCGAAGCAAAGGGGATCGAGGCGTTTGAAACGCCCACCGGCTGGAAGTTCTTCGGAAACCTGCTCGATGCCGGGCGCGCCACGATCTGTGGTGAGGAGAGCGCCGGTACCGGCTCAAACCATGTACGGGAGAAAGATGGCCTTTGGGCCGTGCTGCTGTGGCTCAACATTCTTGCAAAAACCGGCAAGAGCGTCTCAGATCTCCTGTCGGATCACTGGGCAACCTATGGACGCAACTATTATTCGCGCCACGACTACGAAGCCGTGGACAGCGACGCCGCCCATGGCCTCATGCAGGCGCTGCGAAACAATCTCGGCGCGCTAAGAGGCAGTACCTTTGCCGACATGGTGGTGAAGAACGCCGACGAGTTTGCCTATGACGATCCCGTCGATGGCTCGCATTCTTCCGCTCAGGGCATTCGCGTTTTCTTCGAGAACGGAGGGCGGGCTGTCTTCCGTTTGTCGGGGACAGGCACGGAGGGCGCGACGCTGCGCGTCTACCTCGAACTGCTGGAAACGGATCCAGCTCAGCTCCACCGTGACCCGCAGGACGCATTGGCCCCCGTCATCGCCGCTGCCGATGCCATTGCAGGGATTAGGAACCGCACCGGGCGGGCCGCGCCTGACGTGATCACCTGAAGGATTACCGCCCTGCGCGCTCAGCTTGCGTGACTTCGCTAAAGAAGGCACGCATTCTTAGCCTCTTGGCGTCCGAAGTTAACGCAAGTAATCCATCACCAGCACGCGCGTCCGTGTGGGCAGCTCGTCGCGGTTCAGGGTTACCCGCGGGGAACATGAAAAATCCACGGCGTCATCGTTGAAATGTGACAGGAAGCTCTCAATCCACATCGTATCTCGCGGTTTGTAGGTGAGCGTGCGGAAATGCATCGGGATGACCAAACGCGGTTTGACGCGGTGGATCATCTCCATGAGGTCCGGCAAGAGGATCGTCAGGTACCCACCGGCAAGGGCGAAGAGGACGTCGGTATCGGCGAAAAAGTCCTGCTGGGCATCCGTCAGTGGGTTTCCGACATCGCCCATATGGGCGCATTTGAGACCGTCGAGCGTGAAACGGTACATGCCATTTTGTCCCGGCACTTCGTGGTCGGGGTGGTGATCCCACTCAGCCGCCTCGATGGCCGAGATGTCTACGCCTTGCGCTGTCTGCCTGCCGCCGCCCTGCGCGACGCTCAGGGCATTCACGATCTCCGGCTCGCCCGCGATGAGATCGCCGCGGCAATGGGCGCTGTCATCGTCAGAGGAGATGATAACAAGATCCGCCGCCTCGGTGATCGGTGCGTAACCGACGCCTTCTGGCGTGTAGGGATCGGTGATGATCCTCGGTCCAGTCTCCGGTGCCAACCCGAAGGCGGCGTGGCCGTACCATGTCACCTGCATTCAGAACGCCCCCGGCACTGTGGTTGCAGGAGATGTCGGCAGGCTTTGGGCCACGCCTGACGAGTCGCGGTGCACAATGGTGCCAAGCGAACTCACTCCAGCAGTACGCACTTGTCGCGGAAGAGATGGTTCAAGCCCTGGCGGTAATCTGATCACCACGAACGTCAGTCTTTCCTCGATGTCACGATGTCCCGCAGCCTAGCAGCCCGGCGGATTGAGAACACGCGCTAAATCTCCGGCCGCCCTTTCCATCCAGTCGGCAGACCATCGCTGTGCAGCCCTGCTGCAGGGCGCCTTGCCCTATACTGACCTTAATCTCCAGATAATGAGGCCCGCTGCGCAAATGATGATCGCGCCAACTATGGTCGGCCCGTCGGGCACATGACCAAAGACGATCCAGCCCGCCAGGCTGAGATAAATCACGAAGGAATACCCGAACGGCATGAGTGTCGAGGCATCCGCATAGATGTGCGCGCGGGTCATCGCCTCGTGCCCGGCCCATGCGAATGCTCCGATCGCAAAAAGGAGGATCCAGTCCAGCCCCGTGGACGGAGACGCCCAGAATACGAGGCCCACCGGCGCTAGGGCCGCGGTGCCAAGGACGCCCGTGTAGAACTGCATGAGCCCAGGCCGAACCGTCCCCGCGAGCTTGCGCGTCAGGATCGCGTAAAGCGACATGGCCGTGGCAGGATAAAGCATAAGGAGCGCGTAAAAGTTTACCGCGTCCCCGAACGGACGGACGATAATGAGGACGCCGCCGAAACCCAGGAGGATCGCTGCGGCATGGCCAAGGCCGATCCTCTCCCCTAGAAGCGCCCAGCCGAGAAGGCACGTAATGACCGGCGCGAGGTAGATGATTGCCGCCGTCACCGAGAGCGGCAGTTGACCCAGCGCATAGAAATTTACGACCGTCGCCGAGATCAGGAAAAACGCCCGCAGCGCGATCAGCCCGTGCGTCGCGCGGGGCAGTCGCGCCCAGGGCACGCGGCCGACATCAACGCCCGTGATCGCCAGATGCGTCGCGTAGCGCATGAACGCAAGTTGCAGGACTGCCACGCCGGCCCCGCTCAGCCATTTCGTCGAGGTATCGACGACCGCAAAGAGCAGGTTCGCAAGCAGCATCAGCGCAATGGCGTGACCCAGCCGCGCTACGGGGGCCGTGGTTTCAGCCACGCCCCATCTTGCGTGCGTAGTGGTCGATAAGCTCGGGCACCATGGCTTCGGCGAGCCCGGCATCGCGGGCGTCCTCCAGCATGGCGAGGCCCGATGGAGCCATGACCGATGGCGCGCCCGCCTCTTCGGCCATGCGCGCGTAGTAGCCCACATCCTTGGCCGCGTTCTTGATGGAGAAAGCGAGTTTCGTCGGGTCGCCGTCCACCTTGAGCGCAGTGACTGTCCACGGCACCATCACTGCCAGAAAGGTCA
>JBCDGS010000026.1:0-39931 GCA_038751055.1 Pseudomonadota bacterium
CTCGCGGTCGGCTTCCTCGATCTCGGCGCTGGCACGGGTCATCTTCACGCAGAAATCGAGCATGGCGCGCTGCTTGGGCGTGATGTCGGCCACGCGGTAGTTCATTACGAGGTGCTCTCCGAGCACGGGATCGCCCGAAAGCTCCCGCACGGCCTGACCATGCGCCGTGAGGCAGTAGACGCAGCGGTTCTCGGCACTGACGGTCACGGCGATCATCTCCCGCTCGAGCTTGGAGAGCCCCGAGGGCGCCAGCATCAGATCATTGTAGAGCGCGGTGAAGGCGTTGAGCTTGTCGATGTCGAAGGCGTAGGCCTTGAGGACATTCGGGACGAGGCCGAGCTTTTCCTGACAGATGTCGAAATACTTCTGCGTTTCCGGCGGGAGGGGGTCCAGCGGCGTGAGGTCTAGCGCCGTTACCTTGTCGGTCATGCTCATTCCTTCGTCCTGTAGTGGTAGTGTCCCACAGCCTCCATGCCGAGGGAAGCATAGAGCGCACAGGCCGCCGCATTGGCCTGACCCACGGCGAGGCCGATCTGCGTGCATCCCTGCCCGGCCGCCCAGATCGCCGTCTGCGCCATCATATGCGCCGCGAGGCCCTTGCGGCGATGCTCGGGAAGGACGCCAAGGGCGTGCACCATCGCGAGCGGCCCGTGGGCGCCCACATAGGCGACACCGGCGGGCTTTGCGTCGACCCGTCCGAAAATCGTCGTCTTGGGGCACTGCGCGCGGGCCATGACCCCTTGGCGGTCCCGCGATGTGCCTGTGGCCGCGAAGATATCGGCCATGATGGCGAGTGGCTCCCATATCTCGAACGTCGAAACACGCGGCGGCGTGCGGGCGGCGAGCATGGAAACAGGCGCGACGTAGTACCAGCTCGCGTCGTGGGAGGTGCAGCCCAATGCGCTGAGCTGGGCCTCAAAGTCAGGCGCATCGCCCGGGACCCAGAACATGGCTGGCTGGCCCCAGCTGCGCATGGTCTGCGCGGCGGTCGCGATCTCTGCGTCGCTGACCGCGCGATTGGCCGTCGCAGCGCGGGAGCGGCGGCTGTCATCCCCCGACCTGCGCAGCGTGAACGCCCCGCCGTCCACCGTCGCCTCACCGGGCCATGTGACCCAGACAGCCTCTGCGATTTCGCGTGTGGAAAGCGTCATCGGAAAAGGGCTTCGAGCGCGGCCTGCGCGGCTGACAGGCGTGCGGCATCCGCGTGGCGCAAGACGATGTTGGCCCCGAAACGTCCGTTTTCCTGGAACGGATAAGACCCGATGGAGACATCCGGAAAGGAGGCATCAAGCTCTGCCAGGGGGCCGGCGATGTCGCCCTCTCCCCGCTCCACCCTGACCGAGGTCGACAGGAGCGGCGCTCCATCGGCAATCGTCGCCAGCACAGTGGCGACCATGGCCTGAAAGACGCTTGGAACGCCGGCCATGACGTGGACATTGCCCAAGGTGAAGCCCGGCGCGACGGAGACCGGGTTTTCGATCAGCGTCGCACCGTCCGGGATGCGTGCCATGCGCTTGCGCGCGGCGTTATAGTCGCGCCCGTTTTCGGCGTAATAGGCTGATAGCAGGGCATCGGCATCTGCGCGCACATCGATTGCAGCCCCAAAGGCGGCCGCCACGCAATCGGCTGTGATGTCGTCATGGGTGGGCCCGATCCCGCCTGACGTGAAGACGTGGCTGTACGTGCCGCGCAGGGCGTTGAGTGCCGTGACAATGGCCTCGCGATCGTCAGAGACAACGCGCACTTCCTTCAGGTCGATGCCCTTTTCGCTCAGCCGTCCGGCGAGGTGGTGCATGTTCGCGTCGCGCGTCCGACCGGACAGGATTTCATCCCCGATCACCAGCATCGCGGCAGTTGAATTGGGCATCGACCCCTCCTTCGGGCGACAACGAGGTCTTTCAAAGACTTCGGTCCGGAATTTTTCAAAATTCCGGCGGCGCGGGTGTCGGAATTCGTGCGGAAGGCTTAAGGCCTTGCCATGCGGTTTCAAACCCCCCTTCTGCCGGGTCGCCTGCGTCGGCGCTACAAACGGTTCCTGGCCGACATCGTGCTCGACACAGGGGAGGAGGTCACCGCCCATTGCCCCAATCCGGGCTCCATGATGGGGCTCAGGGATGACGGCCTGCAGGTCTGGGTGGAACCGAACGACGACCCGAAGAAAAAGCTGAAATACGCCTGGCGCGTGGCCGAATTGCCGGGCGGGGTGATGGTGGGGATCGACACCGCGACGCCGAACCGGGTGGTGAAAGAGGCCCTGCTTGCCGGAAAGATCCCGGAGCTCGCTGCCTATTCCGGCATCCGTCCAGAGGTGGCCTATGGCACCCGCAGCCGCGTCGATTTCCTGCTGACGGAGCCCGGCCTCCCGGACGCCTATGTGGAGGTCAAGAACGTGCATCTGCTGCGCCGGGACGACTGGGCTGAATTCCCCGATTGCGTGACCGAGCGGGGAGCCAAGCATCTCAGGGAACTCGTCGCCGTGAGGGAGGCCGGGGCGCGGGCGGTGATGCTCTATGTCATTCAGCACGAGGGCTGCGCGCGGTTCCGCGTGGCCGCTGACCTTGACCCCGGATATGCGGCTGCGTTTCGTGAGGCCGGGAGCGCCGGGGTAGAGACCCTTGCCTACCGCTGCTCGGTCACGCACGAGGATATTTCGCTTTCTCACGCGGTGCCTGTCAGCCCTGAATAACCGCCATTCGGACCCGACGAATATTGATGCGGGCGCAACTGCTGGCGAAAACGGAGCACAGCACGTATATTGTGCGCGTCAGCCAAGGATTTTCAGATGGACACCCCCCGCGGACGCATGACGAAAGACGGTATCCGCCTCTATGAGGCCGGAGACTTTGCAGGCATGCACGGGGCGGGCCGCGTGGCCGCTCAGATCCTTGATGAAGTGGCGCCGCGCGTCGTGCCCGGGGCCACGACCGCCGACCTCGACGCCTTCATCAACGAGCGGGTGGAGGCGCTGGACGCGAAGTCTGCGACCATCGGATACAAGGGCTACCAGCACGCGAGCTGTATCAGCGTCAATCACGTGGTCTGCCACGGCATTCCGGGCAGCAAGGTCCTGAAAGACGGGGATATCCTGAACATAGACGTCACCGTCATCGTGGACGGCTGGTACGGCGACACGTCCCGCATGTTTGTCGCGGGCAAGCTGCCCCGCAAGGCAGAGCGGCTGATCCAGGTGACCCATGATGCGCTGATGAAGGGGATTGAGGCCGTGCGGCCGGGCAACACGTTCGGCGATATCGGCTATACGATCCAGAGTTATGTCGAGGCCAACCGCATGTCGGTCGTCCGTGACTTTTGCGGACACGGGCTGGGCCGCGTGTTCCACGCACCACCCAACGTCCTGCATTACGGTCGCGCAGGCACGGGGGCTGTGCTCGAGGAAGGCATGTTCTTCACGATTGAGCCCATGGTGAACCTCGGCCGCCCCGAGACCAAGGTCCTCGGCGACGACTGGACGGCTGTGACGCGTGACAAGTCGCTCTCTGCCCAGTTCGAGCATTCCGTGGGCGTCACTGCAGATGGGGTAGAGATTTTCACCCTCTCCCCGGCGGGCACATTTCACCCCACCTACGAATAGGCGTCTGGCTCACGGCGGCTTGGGTCGGGGGTCTTCCGGCTGCGGCGGACATTCGGGCCGAGTTTGCAGAGCTGGTTGAGACCTACGGGATCGCGCCCGCCTCGCTCACCTTTCTGGAACCGGACGGGCGCACGTTTGCGAGCGTCGCCATCGGGCAGGATGCGGCGGACGCAGCGCCGATCCTATCGATTTCCAAAACGATCGCAGGGACTTGCGTGATGCACGCGGCGCAGCAGGGTGTGCTGGATCTGGCGGACAGCGTCCGGGACCATCTTGGCTGGGAGGGGCCAGCCGGGGACGCGACGCTGGGTGATCTTCTCACCCATACGAGCGGCTACCGGCCAGACCGCACGCAGCGCGGGCTGCTCGGGAGATGGCTCCATGAGCCCGCGCGCATCGAAGCCATGATCGCGAAACGCGCGACCTCCGAACGCGGCGACCGGGCGTATTTCTACAACAATGAGAACTACCTGGTTCTGGAGGCCGTCCTGGATGCGGCGCTCGATACGCCGTCGGTCGAATGGTGTCTGGACGAGGTTCCCGCGCTGCGAGTCATGCCCAGCCTCGGGCGTGCGGACGGATACGACGCCGTGGGACTGGCCGGGGGCCTCGCGGTGAGTACGCCAGACCTCGCGGCGTTCATGCATGCGCTGTCCCCGGCCGCCGACTGGCCGAAAGCGCCAGCCGGGGACGGTGCCATTTATGGGCCCGGCATCGTCATGGTCGACGGGCGTCTCATACATCGCGGCGCCATGTGCCTTTTGACCGGCTGGGGCCACGCGGCGATTGCGGCAAGGGATTCAAAGGGTTACGCAATCGCAGTCACATATACCGGCTGCCCCGACGAGGCGGCGGAGGCAGCACTTCAGGCGATCCTCGACGCCGCTATTCGCGAGGATTAAACGGCTCCGGTGTATTCGCCGCGGGCGGGGTAGTTCTTGTCGATGGCGAAGTCGAGGGCGCTGACGAGTTCGGAGAAATGGGGCCGCACGAAGGGCATGGTCTGGGTGGACCCGTAGTAGAGCGTCCCCTCTGGCGTGACCATGAAAAGGCCGGGCTCGGAAAACAGCGCGGGCTCCTCGATCCCGATGGAGGTCTTGCCGCGGGACGTTGAAATGTACAGCCCCCATTCCCGCGCGACCGAGAGGGACAGGTCATAGCCGAACCTAAGGTGTTGATTTTCAATCTTTTCCGCCATCGCGCGGGTGCGTTCCTCGCCGTCGGACGAGAGGGCCAGAACACCCACGCCCTTCTCGGCGAATTTCGGCGCCTGCTTGTCGAACTCTTTGAGATAGGTCGCGCAGATCGGGCAATGGAGCCCGCGATAAAAGCAGATGACGATGCCCCGCTCATTCGTCTCGGCGCTGAGGTCGAAGGTCCCGTGCTCCAGCGTTGGCACGGAGAGGGCGGGCACTTTCTGGCGGGGGATCAGCATGGGAGAGGGGCCTTTTGTGAGGTTTTGTACAAGTTCAGACTACCCGTTCGACAAAATGTACAAAAGGCGAAGAGGCGTCTGCGCGAGTGCACCAACCTCCGCTATGCGTGATCGGGTGAGAGGTCGAAGTCGCTGACACCGGCGCAGCGGGCGGCGCATCTCTACGCTGTTCGTCGGGCTCGGGCGCGCGCACGGGGGAGAGACAGGGCAGGGAATTCCGGACGGGGATTTTCGGCCTCCAACTCCCCGCCCTCGCGAATTCTCGCAGAGCGAGCAGGGATTTACGCCACCAGCACCCCCTTTTGCGCCTTGCAGAGATTTGCGCCTTCGCGGCATAAGCCCCACATGACAGATGCCCCGGAAGGAGTTCGGGGCTCTCCCGAGACACTTTACGAGGAGGAGCATGGTATGCACCCGATGCTCAAAACCGCCGCCCTCGCGGCGCTCATCTCCACCAGCGCAGGCGCTGCTTTCGCGCAAGAGGTCACGCTGCGCTTTCAGCACTTCGTGTCGCCGCTCTCTGCCAATCCGACGCATTTCATGCAGCCCTGGGCGGACAAGATCGAGGTGGATTCGGACGGCCGCATCAAGGTCGAGCTCTATCCGTTCATGCAATTGGGCGGCAAAGCGCCCGCGCAGTATGACCTGATCCGCGACGGCGTGATTGACGGCGGCTGGGTGATCCCCGGCTACCAGCC
Organism: Pseudomonadota bacterium; assembly: GCA_038751055.1. GTDB lineage: Bacteria > Pseudomonadota > Alphaproteobacteria > Rhodobacterales > Rhodobacteraceae > Shimia_B. Next base: position 5,726 of record JBCDGS010000026.1, read on the forward strand.
CGGGCGTTTCCCGGAAGCCGAGGCGCTGGAACTGCCCTTCATGACGACAAAGAACGCCGAAGAGGCGTCGATCGCGGCGTGGAGCTTCACGCAAGAGCACCTGATGGACGATTTCCGCGACGTGCACCTGTTGGCCGCGCACATGCACGGGCGGGGTCTTGTTCACAAGAAGGGCGCGCCCATCGCCAGCGTGGAGGACTTCGACAATCTCAAGCTGCGCGGCCCGTCGCGGCCTGCATCCCTTCTGCTGGAAAAGCTCGGCGCGAGCCCGGTGGGCATGCCTGTCCCGGCCTTCCCGGAGGCCCTTGCGAACGGCATCGTGGATGGCGGTGTGATCACGTGGGAGATGTCGCCCTCACTCAAACTTGATGAGCTGACAGACAGCCACACTGACATCGCGGGGGACCGGTCCCTATATAACCTGTACTTCATCTGGGCGATGAACCGGGATGTCTATGAGGGCCTTCCGGATGATTTGCGCGCGGTGATCGATGCGAATTCCGGCCTCATGGCGTCTGCCTGGGCCGGGCGGGCGCATGACACGGGCGACGTCACGGGCCGCGAGGCCATGACGGCAGCGGGCAATGCCATCGCCACCGTGAACGAAGCCGAGACCGCGCGCATCGCGGCGCTTGGCGAGGAAGTGATATCCGACTGGGTCGTCGAGATGACGTCCAAGGGGTTGGATGGCCAGAGGCTGGTCGACGACGCGCGCGCCGCTGTTCAGGCGGCAGCAGACGCGCCGGCCAACTGACGGGCATCCCGCGCCGCCTGGGTCGGAGGCTGCGCTAGGGGGCGGTGCCGCAAGGTGCCGTCCCCTTTATCCTTTAAGCGGCCTCACGCACCGCGTTTCAGGGCCAGCGCCTTGTCCGTTGTCCAGACGCTATCCGCACCGCCCCAGGATCCGCTTTTGACCTCATGGACGCGAACGGATGTGTTGTCCTGCATCGCTTTGCCCGCGACGGACCCAAAGGCCCGTGCGGTTTCGCGAATGATGCGCGCCTTCTCTTCGTCGGTGAAGACGCCCTCGAGAACATGGATGTCGATCAGCGGCATCTGCGGCCTCCCTTGTTGCCGGTCTCACCCTAGCACATCGGGGCGCGTTTGTGTGCGTCAGCCCGCGCGACGACGCCCCAGCAGCCAGACGAAGAAGACCCCGCCGACAAGGCCCGTGACGATGCCGATGGGCATGTCTTCGGGCCGCATGATTGTGCGCGCGGCGATGTCGGCCCAGAGGAGGAACACCGCTCCTATGAGCGCGGAACAGGGCAGGACACGGATGTAATCCCCGCCGACGATCATCCGGGCGATGTGGGGCACCATGAGGCCCACAAAGCCGATGATGCCCGAGAAGGCGACCATGACGCCCGTGATCAGGGCGCCGACGACAAAGACGGCGAGGCGGAAGCGCGCGACCGGGATGCCCAGCGTCGCGGCCGTTTCATCCCCGACGGTCATGGCATTGAGGTCGCCCGCACGGCTCAGGAGCCAGACAGAGCAGGCCGCGAGGATGATAAGCGGATAGATGAGCTGGCTCCATTGCGCGAGGCCGAGGCCGCCCAGCATCCAGAAGACAACGACGTGGGTGGCGCGGGGGTCTCCGAGGAAGATCAGCACATTGGCGCAGGCCATGATGATGAAGGACACGGCGACGCCTGCGAGGATCAGCCGGTCGGCGCTGGTGGCCTGCTGGAGGTTCGAGACGGCGAGGACGATGGCCGTCGCCCCGAGCGCGCCGAGGAAGGCCAGGAGCGGCACCGTCAGGAGGCCGAGAAAGAGGCCGGTATGAAGCAGCGCGAGGATCGCGCCGAATGCGCCGCCGGACGAAATCCCGAGGAGGTGCGGGTCGGCGAGGGGGTTCCGTGTCACCGCTTGCAGCGAGGCCCCCACCACGGCGAGGCCCGCCCCCACCATCATCGCCAGGAGCGCGCGGGGAAAGCGGATCTCCCACACGATGGCTGCGCGGCCCTGGCTCCAGGTTTCTTCGATGAGGCCGGGGGAGAGCTTGTTGAGGAACACCCCCCAGACCGTCGAGAGCGGCACAGGCACCGCCCCCACCGAGATCGCGAGGGAGAGCGAGACCAGCAAGGCCGCCACCCCGCCCAGGACGAAGGTCGACATGCCCCGCGCGCGGGCCGGGGCCAGACTGGCCTGGCGCGCGCCCGTGGTTTCAGGTGGGGTCTCGGATGTGGTCTCGCTCATGGGCTCAGTTCATCGCCGAGTCGGACCAGAAGGCCTCGGCGAGGGTCTTGATGGCCTGGATGTTGCGGGGCCCGGGCGTGGCCTCCACGTATTCCAGCGTCACGAAGCGGTCGTTCTTGACGGCGTCGAGATCCGCGAAGGCCGGGTTCGACATCATGAACTCGCGCTTCTGCTCTGCGGTGACTTCGCCGTAATTGACGATCACGACGACCTCGGGGTTACGCTCCACCACTTCTTCCCAGGTGACGGTGGCCCAGGATTTCTCGAAATCGTCCATGATATTGACACCACCGGCGGCCTCGATGAGGGCGGTGGGCATGGCGTAGCGGCCCGCGGTGAAGGGGGTGTCTTCGCCGGAATCGTAGACGAAGACGCGCAGCGGCTCGCCGGTCTCGAGGCCCTCGGTGAAGGCCGCGAGCTCTGCGCGGTAGCCGTCGACAAGCTCCTGCGCGCGGGCGTCTTCGCCGAAGATCGCGCCGAGGTTGGTGAGGTCGGCATACATGTCCTCGATGGAGGCTTTGCCTTTCTCCATGATGTGGGTGCAGGATTCCGTCAGCTCGTAGACCTGGACGCCGAAGGGCTCCAGCGTCTCGGGCGTGACTTCGCCGCCCACCTTCATGCCGTAGTTCCAGCCCGCGAAGAAGAAGTCCGCGTCGGCGCCCACGATGACCTCCTTGGAGGGGTATTTGGCGCTGAGCTCCGGCAGCTCTTCGACACCGGCGCGCATGTCTTCGTCGAGCGTTTTCCAGCCGGAGATGCCGGTGTAGCCCACCATGCGGTCGGCGAGGCCGAGGACGAGCATCATCTCGGTCAGGTTGACGTCGTTGGAGACGGCGCGCTCGGGCGGCGCGTCGAAGGTGACGGTGCGGTTGCAGCTTTGCACCGTGGTCTCGGCCATGGCGACGCCAGCGGAGAGGATGGCCGATGTGGCCAGAAGGATCGTCTTCATTGGTTTGGTCCCTGTTGATGAAGATGGAAAGTGAGGTGGTCGGACCCAGCGAGGCTGAGCCGGTCGCGGCGGGCCTCCACGTGGAAGGCGGTGCTGACGGCGTGTTCCGTGAACACCTGTTCCGGCGTTCCGAAGCCCAGCGCGCGCCCGTCTTGCAGGAGGAGGATGTCGTCACAGACCTCGGCCGCCAGATTGAGATCATGGAGCGAGGTGACGATCGTGAGCGGCAGGTCGCGGATGAGTTGCAGCACCTCGAGCTGGTGGCGGATATCGAGGTGGTTCGTGGGTTCATCGAGGATCAGGAGACGCGGCTCCTGCGCCAGCGCCCGGGCCACCATGACGCGCTGACGCTCGCCGCCCGAGAGCGTGCCGAGGTGGCGGTGGGCGAAGCCGTCGAGGCCGAGCTGCGCCAGCGCGCCCGCGATGATTTCCGCGTCCTTTGCCCCCGCGGATCCCGCGAAGCCGCGCCGATGGGGCGTTCGGCCCAGGGCGACGATCTCGGCCACGGTAAGGGCGAAGTCCGAGGGCTGTTCCTGCAGCACGGCGGCGACACGCTGGGCGGTGTCGCGGGCCGACATCTCCCAGATGTCGTGGCCGTCCACTTTCACAGTCCCGGAGAGCGGCCGGTTGAAGCGGTAGAGCGTCCTGAGAAGCGTCGTCTTGCCCGCGCCGTTGGGGCCCACGATGCCCAGGATGCGACCGGGGGCGAGATCGAAAGTGATCGCGTCGAGCAAGAGCCCCCGGTCGCGGCCCGGCGACCAGGACACGTCCGCGACAGAGAGCGAAGCGGGCATCATGAGGCCTGCGCCTCGGTTTCCTCGATGGCGATCAAGGCGGCGGGCACCCGCGCCAGTGTCGATTTGCGGAGCTTCCCAGGGCGATCCACGGACGAGCACCAGCCGTCGTGGAGGTAGGCATATTGGCGCGCGAAGGTGACGAGGTCGTCGATATCGGTGTCGGGGTCGATATCGCCAAAGAGGTACGTGGCCTTGCGCGTGCCGTGATAGGCCACCGTGCAGGCCCGCGAGCAGCCCGCCATGCAGGCGACGCCGGAGACCTCGAAGTCTTCGGGCACGCTGTCGCCTGCGGCGGCGATGGCCTTGCGCAGGCGGTCTATGAGGTCATAGCCCGGGCGGCACTCGCTCCCGGTGTGGCGGCAAGACGTGCAGATTGTGATGCGATGTTCCATGGGGCCCTCCGCCTCCGGCAGGGGCGCGGAATAGAACATCATGTGTCGGCGGTGGGACCCGCTTTGCCATCATCAGCTCCTGACCAGGCACCCCGCCTGCATCGAGTTTCAGAACCGGCAGGCGCCTATAGCGGGCGACAACCGGGCAATGGCAGGTCTCCTGACTCGCGGGTCGTCGCTGTCCCGAACCTTCCCGGACGCGTGCGTCCAGTGGCATTCTCGGGGTCGCTCACCGCTCACAGTTGCGGGGGCAGTCACGGATTTGGTGCCTAATGGCTACGCCGCACCGTGTTCCCTTTTCATCTCCTCGGCCTTGGGCGTTGGAGAACCAGTGGAGATGGGATGCGGCAAAAGAGGAGAGTCGGTCAAGCCCGAATCCGACCCTCAATCGAGCTGGCGCGCCTCATCCACGAGAAGGACGGGGATCCCGTCGCGGATGGGATAGGCCAGGTGGGCGGCCTTGGAAATCAATTCCTGCGCCTGGGCGTCATAGTGCAGGCGCTGGCGGGTCTGGGGGCAGATGAGCGCCTCGAGCATCTTGCGGTTGATGGTCGTCACTGCATGACCTCGTCTTCCCCGCCGCGGAGGGCGAATTCGATGAGGGTCACCAGCGTCTCGCGCCGGGTGGCGAGCGACGGGGCCTCCAGCAGGGCCTGTTTGTCCTCGGGTTCAAAGGGGCAGAGCATGGAGAGCGAGTTCACGAGAAGCTCGTCCTCGGCCTCCTTCAGGTTGTCCCAATCGGTGCTGAGGGCCTGCGCGGCGAAGTAGCGTTTGAGAAGGTCCATGAAGGGCGCGCGGTCAAACCTCTGGTCCTTTTCCGTTGGCCCGGTGTCCCGATCAAAGCCCGCCCAGTCGACCTCGCAGCGGCGATAGGGTGTGAAACCAGCCACTTCCTCGGTCACGCGAAAGCGGGAGATCCCGGCGAGGGTGATCATGTAGCGGCCGTCATCGGTTTCAGAGAACGCGCTCACGCGGCCCGCGCAGCCGATGGTATGGAGCTTTTCGCCGCCTGGCCCCTCATAGGGTTGGATCATGCCGATGAGCCGGTGCCGCGTCTTCAGGCAATCCTCGAGCATGGCGAGGTAGCGCGGCTCAAAGAGGTGAAGCGGCAGCCGTGCGCGCGGCAAGAGGAGCGCCCCGGGAAGTGGGAAGATCGGGATCGTGTCGGGGAGGTCGCCTGTCCAAGCCATGGTGGGAGGGTAGGTCCGCGCCTGTATTAGACAAATATCGTTGTGGCAAAGTCGCGCTAAGCGAAAATCATGGAACTCAGTTTCCGGCGGCCGTTGAGGACCACGGGATCATTGGGCTTGAGCGCGTCAAAGATCGTAAAGAGCTGGGTCTTGGCGGCGCCGTCGTTCCAGTCGCGGTCGCGGCGGAAGAGGTCGAGCAATTCGGCCACGGCCGCCTCGGCGTCGCCGCTAGCATGGAGCGCCTGCGCGAGGTCAAAGCGCGCCTGGTGGTTGTCGGGCTCGGCCTCCACCTGCGCCCTGAGCTCTGCGACGGGGCCTGCATCTTCGGCCTGCCTCGCCAGTTCGAGCTGGGCGCGCGCGGCCTCGATCTCTGCCGCCTCGCTGATTTCAGCGGGCGCGCCGTTCAGGATCGCCTCGGCCTGATCGAGCTCGCCCAGCGCGACATGGGCGCGGATGAGGCCCCCGTAGGCACCGGCGTGGTTGGGATCTTCGCCGAGGACGGCCGCGAAGGTTTGCGCTGCGTCTGCGACGGCGCCTTCGGCGAGCATCTCTTCGGCGGCCTCGACGGCGTCACCGAGACCGCCATCGGCGGAGCCTCCCGCGGCCTGGGCGGTCTTTTCGATGAAGGCCTCGACCTCGGCGGGGGAGAGTGCGCCCTGAAAGCCGTCGATAGGCTGTCCCTTCCAGAAGGCATACACCGTCGGGATCGACTGGATGCGAAGCTGGGCGGCGATCTGCTGGCTCTGGTCGACATCGACCTTCACGAGCTTCACGGCGCCCTTGGCTTTCGTCACAGCCGCCTCGAGCGCCGGCGTCAGCGTCTTGCACGGTCCGCACCACGGGGCCCAGAAATCGACGATGACGGGCACGTCCTGGCTGGCCTCGACGACGTCCTGCATGAAGGTCGCCTCTGTCCCGTCCGTGATCAGGTCTTCGGCTGCGGGCCCTGCGTTTAGTTCGAGCATATAAATCCTCCGGCTGAGGCGTATATGCGGGCACAGGCCTGCAGGGGCAAGGGGTGCGCGGCCCGGCTTCGCGATGGCGGCCACCTCGGCGCTTGCCGTCGCCGGAGAGGTGCCTGAAAAGCAGACCGCATGAGCCACGGGACACAGATACTGGCCAACGCCGCCGAAGGGCTCGATCTTGAGCGGCGCCTCTTTGAGGGCGACGGGACAAGCGTGGGGCTCTGGACGTCGCGGACGCAGAGCCTTGTCTGCCCGCGCGCGTACATGAGCCGGGCCGGATTTGACCCGGCGGTGGCGCGGTCGAGGCGACGCTCCTGGCCGGTTCATCTGCGGCCCACGGGCGGGGGCGCGGTGCCGCAGGGCCCGGGGATTGATAATCTCGTCCTGGCGTTCGACGCACCGCCCGGCGCGGTGATCGACGACGTCTACCGCCTGCTGACGACCGTCATCTCCCGGGGTCTGGGCTGTGAGAGCGGCGCGCTCGAGGCCGGTGAGACGCCGGGGAGCTTTTGCGACGGGGCGTGGAACCTGTCCCATGGGGGTCGAAAGATTGTCGGCACGGCCCAGCGCTGGCGACCGCGTCAGGGAAAGGCGGCGCGGGTTCTGGCCCATGCGCTGATCCTGACGGGCGAGACCTTCCACGACGGCGCAGAGGCGGTGGCCCGGTTCAATGGAGATCTGGGGCTGGGTCCGGTGAGGCCGGACGCGCATACGAGCCTTACCGCCGCTTTTGGCATCGCACGCCTCCCCTCAGAGGCGCTGGCACGGGCTGCACGGCAGGAGCTCGCCGCGTTTGGCGCGCAGGGGCAGGACCCGGCGCCACCGCCGCGTTAGACCTTTCCGACACGCCCGCCCATGGACCCCTACCCGGCCCTTATCAACCGAGGGCATCAACCCGTGCAGTCTTGCCTCAATTTTGCGCATCACCCGGTCGAGTTCGTGCGCAAAGGTTTTTCCTTGCAGCCTTCTGCAGGGTGTCGGGTTAGGAGAGGGGTGCGTGTTGCAGTCTTCGTTCGTTCTCACAATCAGCCGTTACGAGGTTCACATGCCGACATGTTCCCTGCGCATCGCCTTGCTTTTTGCCCTTTGCTTCGGTTTCAGCGCCTGGGCCGTTGCCGCGCAGGAGCGGCCCGTCACACTGATCGAGGTCGAGACTGTGGGCGGCGCGTCGGACCGGGTCTTTTTCGGGCGTGTGAAGGCGCGCCAGACGGTGGACCTCGCGTTTCAGGTGTCCGGGCAGGTCCTGCAGCTTCCGGTGGATGAGGGGCAGCCCATCGCCGAGGGCGCCCTGATCGCGGAGCTTGATCTTGAGCCGTTCGAGCTGAGCCTCGCGCGGGCTCGGGCGCAGTTCGATCAGGCGCGTGACGACCTGGAGCGGCTGGAGCGGCTGAGCGGCTCCACCGTCAGTCAGGTGACGATCGACGACGCGGAAACGGCGGTGGAGCTCAACCGGATTGCGGTGCGCGATGCGGAGCGGGCTTTGGGCCTCGCCACCTTGCGGGCGCCGTTCGAGGCCATCGTGGCCCGCCGGTCGGTGCCGAACTTCACGACGATCAATGCGGGGACGCCGGTCGTCCGCCTTCATGACATGTCGGACCTGCGGGTCGAGATCGAGGTGCCGGAAATCCTGTTCCAACAGGCCGGGCGTGATCCCGACGTGGTCCTTGAGGCGACGTTTGCGGCGAGCGACACGCGCTATCCGCTGGAGTTTCGGGAGGTCGTGGCGGAGACGACGCAGATCGGGCAATCCTTTCGGATCACGCTGGGCATGGAGCCGGTGGAGGAGCTGTTCCTCTTGCCCGGCGCGTCGGCGACCGTCTATGCGCGCATGGTCGGAGAGATGCCCGCGCTCACCGTGCCAGCCTCTGCCCTCGTCTTTGATCCGGCGGGTGTGCCGTCCGTGATGGTGTTTGAGCCGACCGGTGCCGACACCGGCACGCTGCGGCGTCAGGAGATCGAGATTGCGGCGACGATCTCGGGCGCGGTGCAGGTCACGTCGGGCCTCGAGGCCGGGGTGGAGATTGTCGCAGCCGGGGCCGCGCTTTTGTCTGACGGCGAGGCCGTGTCGCGCTTTGCCGGGTTCGAAGGCTGAGGCATGGATATCGCCCGCGGCGCCATCGACCGGCCGATCTACACCTGGATCCTGATCCTGATGTGCCTGCTGGGCGGCCTTTGGGGGTTCCTGAACCTCGGCCGCCTCGAAGACCCGGCCTTCACGATCAAGGTCGCCGTCGTGGCGACGCCCTATCCTGGAGCCTCGGCGGAGGAGGTGGCTCTCGAAGTGTCGGAGCCCCTCGAATCCGAGATCCAGAAGATGGGCGAGGTCGACAAGATCGAGACACTCAATCAGCCGGGGCTGTCGATCATCAATGTCACCATGCAGGACACCTATGACGGGTCCGAGCTGCCGGAGCTATGGACGAAGCTGCGCAATCGCGTGAACGCGGCCCAGCTTCCGGACGGGGCGCGGGCGCCCAATGTCAACGACGCGTTCGGCGATGTTTACGGACTGTTCTACGCGGTCTCGGCACCGGGCTATGCGGACGCGGATATCCATCGGCTGTCCTCCTACCTGCGCCGCGAGATCCTGACGCTCGACGGGGTCAAGGACGTGGCCCTCGCCGGGCTGCCGGAGGAGGCGATCTATGTCGAGCCGGACCTTGCGCTGACCACCGCCCTTGGGATCCCGCCGGCTTCCATCGCAGGGGCGCTTGTCGCGGCGGATGAGATCGTGGATGGCGGCACCCTCATCGGGGAGGGCGGGCGGCGCCTCATCCAGCGGCCGGGCGGCAGTGACACGGTCTCCGAGATCTCTGCCCTGTCCATCGGGGTGGGAGGCGAGGTCCTGCGTCTGAACGACTTTGCGCAGATCCGCCGCGAGCGCGTGGTCGATCCGGAGATCATCATCCGCCACAACGGCGCGGAGGTCTTCACGCTGGGCGTGGCGGGCCTGTCGACCGACAACATCGTGGAGATCGGCGAACGCGTGGATGCGCGCCTCGCAGAACTTGAGGCGTCGTTGCCCATCGGGGTCAACGTCCAGCCGATCTATCAGCAGCACGTCATCGTCGATCAGAGCATCAACGATTTCCTCGTGAATCTGGCCATGTCGGTGGGCATCGTGATCGTCGTGCTGGCCCTCTTCATGGGCCTGCGGGCGGCGCTCGTCGTGGGGGTGACCCTCCTTCTGACCGTCGTGGGGACGCTCCTCTTCATGGCGCTGGCGTCCATCGAGATGGAGCGGATTTCCCTTGGCGCGCTGATCATCGCCATGGGCATGCTCGTCGATAATGCCATCGTCGTCGCCGAGGGCATGCAGCAGGCCATGGCGCGGGGAAAGACCTCGCGAGAGGCCGCCACGGAGGCCGCAAGCAAAACGCAGATCCCCCTCCTCGGGGCGACGGTGATCGGGATCATGGCGTTCTCGGGCATCGGGCTGAGCACCGATTCAACGGGAGAGTTCATGTTCTCGCTCTTTGCGGTCATCGGGATTTCGCTGCTGTTGTCCTGGGTGCTTGCGATCACGGTGACGCCGCTTCTGGGGCACTACCTGTTCAAGCGCGCAGAGGCCGGGGGCGCCGACCCGTATGGCGGCGCGTTCTACCGCGCCTATGGTAGCCTGCTGAGCCTGATGCTCCGCCTTCGGTGGGTCGTGGCCCTGGCGCTTCTTGGGATCACGGTGGCCTGTTTCGCCCTTTTCGGGCAGGTCCGGCAGCAGTTCTTTCCTGATTCCAGTACGCCCCTCTTTTTCGTGCACTACAAGATGCCGCAGGGGGCGTCGGTCCATCAGGTGTCAGACGATCTGGCGGTGGTGGAGGACTGGCTCGCGAGCCGGGAGAACATCACGGCCTACACGTCGTTTGCCGGCGGTGGGGCGGCGCGCTTCATGCTGACCTATCAGGCGGAAGACAGCAATCCGAGCTATGGGCACATCATCGTGCGGGTCGCGTCACTCGACCTCATCGAGGCGGAGATGGCCGCGCTGGAGGACTTTGCGGCGCGCGCCCTGACGGCCGGGCAGTTTCGCACGAAGCGGCTGGCCTTCGGACCGGGTGGCGGCGCCCCGATCGAGGCGCGCTTTTTCGGCCCTGACCGGGAGGTCCTGCGCGCCCTGGCCGTCGAGGCGCAAGCCCGGATGGAGGCGGCGAGCGACAACATCCTCAACACCCGGATCGACTGGTCGGAGAAGGAGGCCGTTCTGCGCCCCGTCTATGCCGAGGCCCGCGCGCAGGAGGCCGGGATTTCGCGCAGTGACGTGACCGAAATCCTTGCCTTCGCCACAACGGGGAGCCGCGTGGGCACCTTCCGGGAGGGTGATCGGCAGATCCCCCTGATCCTGCGCGCGCCGCCGGAGAACGATCTGGGGCTGACCGATTTCCTGGTCTACTCGGATGCGGGCGGAGCCTTTGTGCCGCTCGAGCAAGTCACCGACGGCCTTGCCTTCGACATTCAGGATACCCGCATCGAACGTCAGGACCGCGAGAACGTGATTACCGTGGGGGCCGATATCCCGCGGGGCTTCACGGCCGCAGAGGTTCAGGTCGATGTCACGGCCACCATCGAAGCGATGGAGATCCCGCGCGGGTACCGGTTCGAATGGGGCGGGGAGCGCAAGAGTTCGGCGGATGCGCAGGCCTCGCTGGGGACGCAGCTTCCCATGGCGGCGCTGAGCATGCTTTTGATCACGGTCCTCCTTTTCAACGGGCTCAGGCAGACGGCGATCATCTGGCTTCTGGTGCCGATGTCGGTGAACGGCGCGGCGCTGGGTCTGGTGGGAACGGGTCTGCCCTTTACGTTCACGGCGCTCCTGGGGCTTTTGTCGCTGTCGGGGATGTTGATCAAGAACGGGATCGTTCTGGTCGAAGAGGTCGATCTGACGCGCGAGGCCAACCCCGAGCAACCGCTCGAAGAGGCGATCCGGGAAGCCTCCGTCTCGCGCTTGCGACCGGTCCTTCTTGCGGCGGCGACGACGATCCTCGGGATGGTTCCGCTTTTGTCGGATGCGTTCTTTTCGTCCATGGCGGTGACAATCATGGGCGGCCTGGCCTTTGCGTCCCTTCTGACGCTGATCGCGGCGCCCGTCTTCTACATGCTTTTCTTCAACACGCGCCGCAGCGCCTGAGCGGGCCCGGCCAATTTGGCGCATGGCGGTAGGGGCGGTTGCGGCACCGAATCGAGCGCTTTACACAACCCACATGAGAGTTCGGGCATTTCCAGTTGCGTGTGTCTTGGCGGTCTGTGTCGCGACTGCCCTGCCCGCCCAGGATGCGCCTCTCGACGGGATTGAGATCCGCCCGTCCGGGCAGGCCTACGCGGATGCGATCCGCTTTCAGAGGATCAACGCGGAGGTCGGGTATTTCGACCCGACGCGCCCGGCGCCAGAGCTCGACACGTCAGAGACACCGCGCGCGGCGCCCGATCTCGATGGGGGGTCACTGTTCGAGGTCGCCGAAGGCGTGCGGATCTCGACGATCCTTATCTGCGCGGTCCTTCTCCTCGGCCTCGCCTACATCGTCGTCGTGTTTGGCGGGCGGCTGCCGGTGTCGTTCTCGCGCACGCCCGAAGACGGCAGCGCGCCCGCAGGACAGGGCCGCGGGGGCGGAGACGACCGCGAAGACGCCGCGCCCATGGGCCTGCGCGCTATCCTTCGCATGACCGACAAGCGGGAGGCGCTCGTTGCGCTCTGCAAGAGCCTTTTGGCACGCTCCGTGGCGGCGCAGGGAGTTTTGTTCCAGCGATCATGGACGGACCGCGAGGCATTGCGGCGGGTCCCCGCGGACTTTGAGCATCGCGAGGCGTTGCGCGCGCTCGTCCTTGCCTCTGAGAAGGTGCAGTTTGGCGGGCGCGACGTGACCGAGGCGGAGTTCGAGGCCCATGTGGCCAGTGTCCGCCCGCTCTGGTCGGGGGGCGGCGCATGAGCGTCACAGAGACCCAGGGACGCCAGCGCATCGGTGCGGAGAGGATCATCCTTGGCCTCGTCGGCATCCTTGTCATCGTCGCGCTGTTCTATGTCACGTCGCAGCGTCAGCAGGAGCTGCGCCGCTCGCCGCTCGGCCTTGACGGGCTCAAGACCTGGCTCGTGGCCGAGGATCAGAGCGTGCAGATCTTCTCGGGCGGGTGGCCGCTCGATCGCGAGGAGGTGGGCCTCAATATCCTGCCGATCTACGACACGAACCTCGCCGCGCGCCGGCAGCCTCCCCGCACGAAAGAAGACCTGCTGATGCAGCAGGACGAGTACGACGTGGAGCTGAGCGCGCTGGCCGACAAGGTGTCGGAGGTGACCGTCCTTGCCGTGCTGCCGAAATGGCGGAGCGGGATGCGGCTGACGGGCAAGGCGCATCCGATCCTGATATCTGAGCCGCTGGCCATCCAGGGCGTGCTGGCGGACATCGTCGACGACGTGGATCCGAAGGTACGCTACAGCCGCCAGCCCTTCGCGGAATATGGCTATGAGGCGCTGGACGGGCGGCGGCTGAGCGCGGTGACCTATGCCAGCCAGACATTCACGTCGCGGGCCTGCACGCCCCTGATCGGCACCGATGCCGCGATGATCCTTGGCCAGTGCGACAGCCGCTGGGGTCCCCCGCTCCTTGTCCTGTCGGAGCCTGACCTCCTCAACAATCATGGCCTCCGGCTGGGCGACAATGCCTTCATCATCAGCGACGTCGTGAAAGCCTGGGCAGAGGACAAGCAGGTCATCATCGATTACAGCCGCCGCTCGTGGTTCGTGAGCCCGGAAGAGCGCGTCACCCGGGAGCGCACGTGGCGGGACCTCCTGCGCTTTTTTGAGCCCCCGTTCACGCTGATGTGGGCGGGTCTCGCGCTGAGCCTCGTGCTGGTCCTGTGGCGGGCCTTCATGCGCTTTGGGCCCCTGCGCGACAGCGTGGGCGAGATGGGCGCGGCCAAGGCGCTGGCTATCGGGGCGCGGGCGAACCTCATGCGGCTGTCCGGTCAGGACGGCGCGCTGGTGAATGAATATGGCCGAGCACGGCTCGCAGCGACAGCGGCGGCGATCTTCGGGCCGGCCCATGCGCGGCAATTCTCGTCGCCCGCGGCGTTCCTGGCCTATACCGAACGCCGCCACCCTGAGCTTGCGGGCCCCCTGGCGACCGCGCTGAGCGACATGGCAGCCATGCCCGCGACCGCCTCAGCCGGGCAGGCCATGGCCGCCGTGACAGACCTTGAACGCATACTGGAGCAGATCACCCATGACACTAGAGGCATTAGCCGACCGGGCCGACCGCCTGCGGGCTGAGATCGGCAAGACCGTCCTTGGGCAGGAAGACATCGTGGACATGCTCATCGTGTCGCTGTTTGCGCGGGGGCATGTCCTGATGGAGGGGCCGCCGGGGACCGCGAAGACCCTTCTGGCGCGGTCCTTTGCGTCGGTATTGTCGCTGGATTTCGGGCGCATCCAGTTCACGCCGGACCTGATGCCCGGAGATGTGCTGGGCACCTCGATCTTCAACTTTCAGACGGGTGACTTCATCCTGACGAAAGGGCCCGTCTTCAGCGAGGTCCTCCTCGCCGATGAGATCAACCGCGCCCCGCCCAAGACGCAGGCCGCGCTCTTGCAGGCGATGAACGAGCAGATGGTGTCGATCGACGGCACAGACCATTCGCTGGGCGAGAACTTCATCGTCGTGGCCACCCAGAACCCGATCGAACAGCAGGGCACCTATCCGCTGCCGGAGGCGCAGCTTGACCGGTTCCTGTTCAAGGTCCTCATCGACTTTCCGCCCGAAGACGTGGAGATGCGGATCCTTCAGCATCACGCGAAAAAGCCGGTGGAGGCCGGGCGCGAAACGGGCGGGCTGGAAACCGTTCTGAGCGCCGAGGACCTCGCCGAGAGCCGCAAGATCATCGACGGGATCATCCTCGACGACGATATCCTGAGCTACATTCTGCGCCTCGTGAGGGCCACGCGCGCGACCAACGACATCGCGTACGGGGCCTCGACCCGGGCGGCGGATGCGCTGGCCGTGGCGACGCGCGCGACGGCGGCCCTGGCAGGGCGCGATTTTGCGATCCCGGATGATGTGAAGCGCCTCTATCTGCCTGCGATGCGGCACCGCGTGGTGCTTGGTCCAGCCGCCGAGATCGAGGGCCGTTCGTCCGATCAGGTGCTGGAAAACATCCTCAACCAGATCGAGGCCCCCCGCTGATCCGCCCGTCCCGCAGATTGCTGGCCGCCGCCCTGGCCGTGCTGGTCCTGACCGTGCTCGCGGCTGTTGCGGGCGGCGCGGTGAGCGATCTTGCCCTCGCGCCCTGGGCGGTGCTGATCGTGGTGGCGGCCTCCGACCTTCTGTTGTCCACGCGGCGCCAGTCCGAGCTCGCGTTCAAGGCCCCGGCAGAGGTCTTTGTGGGCGAGGATTTCAGTCTTGTCCTGAGCGATCCCAAGGCCGCGCAGGGACAGCAGGCGCGTTTCAAGTGGCCCGAGGGGCTGGGCGGCCCGCCGCAGGTGGACTTTGCCCCCGTTGCCGGTGCAACGCGGGGGGCAGCGATCACGGTGCCGGTCCGCGCGCAGCGCCGCGGGGTCTGGACGATGCCCTATCTGTGGCTGCGCTGGCCGTCGCGGCTCAAGCTCTTTGAATTTGTCCCGAAACTGGCTCTCGGCGCAGAGATCCGCGTCGTCCCGAACATCCGCGCGGTGCAGTCCGGCGCGCTGACGACCAAGGTCATTTCGCAGCTGTTCGGTCAGAAGGAGAACCGCGCCATCGGCGACGGGTCCGAGTTCCACCAGCTTCGCGATTTCGTGCCGGGGATGGATGTGAAATCCATCGACTGGAAGCGCTCGGCGAGGAAGCGGTCTCTCGTGGCCAAGGAGCTGCGCGCGGAGCGGAACCACCATGTCATCCTCGCCATCGATAACGGGTTTCTCATGCGCGAGGAGATCGCCGGGATGCCCAAGATCGACCACGCCGTCACGGCCGCGCTGGCGGTGGCCTGGGCGGCCAATATCGGCGGTGATCTGGTGGGCCATTATGCCTATGACGTGCGGCCGCGCTCCTTCGCGAAGCCGGAGCCCGGGCGCGCGGCGTTCGTGCGCCTGCGCAGCTGGGCGGCGAGCCTCGACTATGTCAGCCGCGAGACCAACCACACCCTCGCCCTGACCGAGCTGAATGCGCGCACGCCCAAGCGGTCGCTGATCATCATCTTCACCGATTTCGTGGATACGACGAGCGCGGAGCTTATGCTCGAAAACATCGCGGTTCTCGCCAAAAGGCATCTCATCCTCTTTGTGGCCATCCGCGACCCGGAGCTGGAAGAGCAGATCGGGGTCACGCCCGAGGATATGGGCGGCGTGGCCACGCTGGTGGCGGCGAACCAGTCCATCTCGGAGCGCAGGCTGGTCCTGGAGCGGCTGACGCGCATGGGCGTCACCGTCATCGACGCAAAGCCCGGGCAAGTGACGGGCCGTCTGGTATCGGCGTATCTCGACATCAAGGAGAGGGAGCTCATCTGATGGCTGACGAGAGCGCCCTGATGCGGTCCGCCCGGTTCCGACAGGAGCGGGAGGGCGACTGGCAGCGCCTGGAGGAGCTTGTCACCAAGGCCGAAAAGGGCGGCGTTCAATCGCTCACCTTCGCGCAAAGCCGGGATCTGGCGTCGCTTTACCGGCAGGCCACGACGTCGCTGGCCATCGCGCGGGAGATCAGCCTCGACAAGGCGCTTCTTGCCTATCTCGAGGCCCTCGCGGCCCGCGCCTACCTGAGCGTCTATGCCCCGCAGGAGAGCCTTGGCGGCCTTCTCGGGCGGTTCTTTACCACCTCCGCCCCGCAGGCCATGCGCCGGTGCTGGCCGTTCATCCTCGCGGGGTTTGCGTGTATGGGCCTCGGCTTTCTGGTGGGCTATCTGCTTTATCTCGAGAACAGCGAATGGTTCTACGTCTTCATGCCGCAGGGCCTCGCCGGGGACCGGGGGCCCGACGCCTCCACGGGGTATCTGCGCAGTGTGATCTACGATGACGATCCCAGCACCTCGGGCCTCGGGGCCTTTGCCAGCTTCCTATTTTCCCACAACACGCGAATTGCGATCTTTGTATTCGGCCTCGGGGCCTTTGCCTGCGCGCCGGCGGCCATGCTGACCTTCTATAACGGTCTGGCCTTCGGGGCGTTCTACGCGGTGCACGTCGATCGCGGCCTCGGCTGGGACATTGGCGGCTGGCTGTCCGTCCACGGCGTCACAGAGCTCTCGGCCATCTGCATCGCCTGCGGTGGTGGCCTCAGGCTGGGCTTTGCGGTGCTTTTCCCGGGCCAGAACACGCGGAGGGAGGCCTTGCGTGTTGCCGGGCGGGATGCGCTGAAACTCGCCCTTGTGGCCGCGCTGATGCTGCTTGCGGCGGCCCTGCTTGAGGGCTTTGCGCGCCAGCTCGTGCAGGACATCACGGCCCGTTACGTCATCGGCTGGGGGGTCGGGGCGCTGTGGCTCGCGTGGTTTGTTCTGGGCGGGAGGCGGCGCACATGAGCGCGGCGACCATGACCCGACGCGAACGCCGGAAAGCAAAGCGCGCGGCGCGCGAGGCCAATGCCGCCCGCGTCATGCCGCCCGAAGGCGTTCCGCTGCAACTGGCCATCGCGTCCGTCGGGGTGCGCATGGGCGCGCAGATCGTGGACATCCTCATCACCTTTGCGGCGGCGATTGCGATCCTCGTCCTGCTCGGCATGGCGGGCCTTCTCGGGATCACCTCTTTCCAGGGGCTTGCGGCGCTCCTCTTTTTTGCGATCCGCGTGCCCTATTACGTCCTCGCGGAGCTCGTCTGGAACGGGCAGACGCTGGGCAAGAAGTTCATGAAGATCAAGGTGGTCAGCCATGACGGCGGGCCCCTGACGGCCCATGCCCTCGTGCTGCGCAACCTGATGAAGGAGGCGGAGATCTTTCTGCCCGGCACGCTTTTGCTGACGGTCCAGGTCGTGGATCCGGTCAGCGCCTGGATCAGCACGGCCTGGGTGGCCATGGCCTTTGCCATTCCGTTGTCGAATGCCTACCGACAGCGCCTGGGTGACATGCTCGCCGGGACCCATGTGGTGCACCTGCCGGTTCCCATCCTGCTGAAGGATCTGGCCCGCGAGAGCCCGCGCGCCGGCCCTGCCAAAAAGCCCGCGTTCGCCTTCCTTGCGCATCAGCTCGACCATTATGGCGCCTATGAGCTTCAGACACTGGAAACGGTTCTGCGCGCGCAGGATCAGCGGATGGATCAGGGGCACTACAAGCGCAATCAGGCGACGGTTGTGTCCATCGTGGACAAGATCCGCCGCAAGATCGGGTATGCGGACGTGGTGAAGCCGGACGAGGCCGTCACGTTCCTGCGCACGTTCTACAATGCGCAGCGCGCCCATCTTGAGCAGCGGCAGATCTTTGGCGACCGGCGTCGCGACAAGTTCCATGACGCCCAGAAGGACGAGGCATAGGCGTCCGCCCAGCAGCAGGGCCATGCCCGGGGTATGGATGTCCTGTCTTTGTCAAAAAAATTCCTTGAAAGCGCGCCGACTGCACGGGCAGGTTGAGTCCCAAGCGTCTCAGCCAACAGCCAAAAATGACGCGACATGAGCAAAGCGTAACAAGGAACCAACGAGCAACGTCATGACAGATACAAGCACAGCCATGCCCAAATCGCCCCTCGGCGTGGGCAAGATCATCTCCGAGAGTTTTTCGATCCTCTTTAGCAACATCGTCAAGGTCATGATCCTTGGCTTTGTGGGCGCGTTCCTCGGCTATCTCCTCACGGGCCTCCTGGTGGGCTTTGACACGGCCGCAGGCCAGGTCGATCCGGTTGCCGCCCAGGACATCGGAGGCATGTTCGCGGGTCTTGGCGTGTCCTTCGTGATCACGATCATCATCTACTCGCTGATCACGGCGATGATCATCCAGCTTGCCTATGACGCGAAGCTCGGGCGGTCGAATTCGCTGGGAGAGTACTTTTCCGGCGCCATCGGGCCCCTCATTCCGGTGATCATCCTGTCCGTTGTCGTCACCATTGCGATGATGATCGGCATGATGGCCCTCATTATCCCGGGCCTCTGGGCCTACGCCGTGTTTTACGTCTTCGTCCCGGCGGCGGTGATCGAAAAGACCGGCTTCAATTCCCTCGGGCGCAGTGTTGCACTCACCAAGGAGTATCGCTGGCCCATCGTCGGATTGTTCATCGTGATGGGGATCATCGCTGGCATCCTGTCCGCCATTCCGGGCTTTATCGGTGGCTTTCTTCTCGCCACGGCGGGCGGCGGCGGATCATTGATCGCCTTCGGTGTGCTGATGTCCGTGATCAACGCGTTCGCCTATGGTCTGTCCGCCATCGCCGTTGCGCTGACCTACGCCCGTCTGCGCGAGATCAAGGAAGGCGTGGCCGTCGACCAGATCGCAGCCGTCTTCGAATAAGGCACGCAGTTTGCCGCGAAGGGCCGCTTGCAGCGATGCGAGCGGCCTTTTTTGGTCTCGGGACGCCCGGTCGCGCGTCAGAGGGGCTTGGTGCGAAAGAGCCAGACCTTGAGGCCGCCATGGGCAATCGGCGCGCCGGTCTTTTCGAACTGGAGCCCGGTGGCATGGGCCAGGGGCCGCTCGCTTGTCAGGATTGCCACGCGCCAGCCGCTGAAATCTCGGCGCAGGCGCTCCCCCAGCGCGGCATAGGGCGCCATGAGCGCCCGTGGATTGCCGATCCGCGCGCCGTAGGGCGGGTTGCAGATCACGAGGCCGGGTTCCCCCTTGGGCCGGGTGAGGTCTGAGACCGCCTTCTCCTCAAAAAGACAGTCGACGCCCGCGCGTTCCGCGTTCTGGCGGGCGTTTGCGACGGCCCCGGCATCCCTGTCTGACCCCTGGATCACGGCGCCCTGCCCTGCCGCGCGTCGGTCTTCGGACTGCGTCTGCGCCCAGAGGGCGGCGTTGAAGCTAGGCAGGCGTTCGAAGGCAAAGGAGCGCGCGCGACCCGGCGCGAGGCCCGCCGTGATCTCCGCCGCCTCGATGGGCAAGGTGCCCGACCCGCAGAACGGGTCGATCAGCGCCTCCCCTGCCGTGTATCCGCACCGCCGCAGGAGGAGGGCGGCCATGGTCTCCCTGAGCGGGGCCTTGCCCACGGCGACCTTGTGGCCACGTTTGTGGAGCGGCGCGCCGGAGCTGTCGATGCTGACCGTGCAGGTGTCGCGTTCGATCCGCAGTTTGAGCGTCACGGCGGCGTCGGGGGACACGAAGATCTGGCTGCTGCGCAGGGCGCGTTCGACCTTTTGCGCCGCTGCGCCCGCATGGGCGACACGCGATTTCCGGCAGGTCACATCGAGGCGCACCGGCTCTCTCGGTGCGAGAACGTCGAGCCAGCGGAAAGCGCGCGCGGCGGTTTCGAGCTCACGCAGGGACGGCGCCGCGAAGGCACCGACGCGCACGAGGACGCGGGACGCGCCACGGAGCCAGAGGTTCGCCCGCCACACGTCCTGCCACGACCCGCGGAGCTCAACCCCGCCGGCGACCGCCGTTGCGGGCGCAAAGCCGAGCTCCCGCGCCTCGGCGGCGAGCTCTGCCTCGAGGCCGGGTATCCCCGCGAGGAATATGTCGAGGTCGTCCGTCACCTGTCCCGCATACGGGCGGCGTCACAAAACGGAAACACGATTTGCGTATCTCGCGCCCAAAGAGGAGGCCGATCCATGACGATAGTCGATCCGTGGCGGTTCATCGTAGAGTGCCTGCGTGGCAAACGGACCTGCAGGACGCCGCCAAGCTGGCTTGGTCACTGAAGCCCGAGGCGCCTGATCTCGATCTTGGGGCAGCGGTTTTGGACGACCAGCACGCCCCGGCTGCGCGCGGCCCGCGCGGCAACGTCGCTCTGCACGCCGAGCTGCATCCACACGCAGCGCAGCCTGGGAAGCACGCGCAGGGCCTCGTCCACAATAGGCGGAACCGCCTCTGAGCGGCGGAAGATATCCAGAAAGTCCGCCTCGGGCGCGTCCTGTAGTCGCGCTACGACCTCTTCCCCGAAAAGGCGCTGGCCGGCGGCGTGCGGATTGACGCCGATCACGCGGTAGCCGCGCTGGGCAAGGTAGTCCCCGACACCGTAAGAGGGCCGCGCAGGATCGGGCGAGGCGCCCACCATTGCGATGATGCGTGCCTGCCTGAGTGCGCGGCGGAGATCGTCATCCGTGACCATGACCCAGCTTACGCGCCCCGGTCCTTGACACAAAGCCCGCCTGCGTCCACCTGACGTCCACCGCAAGGAAAGTGTGCCATGACGATTACCCTCCACAAGCGCGATCTGCCCGATGGCCTCGATCTGGGGCCGATGGTGGCCATTGATTGCGAAACGATGGGCCTCAACCCGCATCGCGACCGCCTGTGCCTCGTGCAGATGTCGGGCGGCGATGGCAATGCCCATCTGGTGCAGATCGAGCAGCGGCAGACCGAGGCCCCGAACCTCGCGGCGATGCTGCGCGATCCCACGGTGCTGAAGATCTTTCATTTCGGCCGGTTTGACATCGCCGCCATGTTTCACGCCTTCGGGGCGCTGGCGGCGCCGGTTTACTGCACCAAGATCGCCAGTCGTCTGGTGCGCACCTACACCGACCGCCACGGCCTCAAGAACCTGACGCAAGAGCTCATTGGGGTGGATATCTCCAAGCAGCAACAGATGTCAGACTGGGGCACAGAGAGCCTGAGCGAGGCCCAGATGGAATATGCGGCCTCGGACGTGCTGCACCTCCATGCCCTCAAGAGTGCCCTTGATGCCCGGCTGGAGCGCGAGGGACGCATGAAGGTCGCGCAGGCCTGTTTCGATTTCCTGCCCATGCGCGCGAAGCTCGACCTGATGGGCTGGCCCGAGACCGATATCTTTGCGCATTCCTGATGGGACGTAACTGATGGAGCGGGCCGGATGACGCGGGACGACTACCTCGAGACGGCACGCCGGGTGATCCGGATCGAAGGCGCGGCGCTTGGCTCTCTCGCGAATGCGCTGGATGACCAGTTTGGCCGGGCGGTGGAGACGCTGCTGGAGACGAAGGGCCGTGTCATTGTCTGCGGCATGGGGAAATCCGGCCACGTGGCGCGCAAGATCGCCGCCACGTTCGCGTCGACCGGCACGCCCGCGCAATTCGTGCATCCGGCGGAGGCGTCCCACGGCGATCTCGGGATGATGGCGCAGGGCGATGTGGCGCTGATCCTGTCAAACAGCGGAGAAACGCCGGAGCTGGCCGATGTGGTGGCCTATACCCGCCGGTTCGCGATCCCGCTCATTGGTGTGGCCTCCAATCCGGAGTCCTCGCTGATCCGCCAGTCGGATGTGGCCCTGATCCTGCCCAAGGTGGAGGAGGCCTGCGGCACAGGGAACGTCCCCACCTCCACGACCACCATGACGCTGGCGCTGGGCGACGCGCTGGCCGTGGCGCTGATGGAGCACCGTCAGTTCACGCCCGCCAACTTCCGGGAGTTTCATCCCGGTGGGAAGCTTGGCGCGCAGCTGAGCCGGGTGGCGGACCTCATGCACCGCGGCGACGCGCTGCCGCTGGCGACGGAGGCGACGCCCATGGCAGAGGCGCTGCTGACGATTTCGCAAAAGGGATTTGGCGTCGTGGGCGTGACGAACGCGGACGGCGCTCTTATCGGGATTGTCACGGACGGTGACCTCCGGCGGCACATGGACGGGCTCCTTGATCTGACGGCCGGGGAGGTGATGACCAAGGCGCCCAGCACGATCGCGGCAGGCGATCTGGCCGAGGCGGCGCTGGGCCAGATGAACAGCCGCAAGATCACATGCCTTTTCGTCACCGACGAGGGCCGACCGGTGGGCCTCATCCACATCCATGACTGCCTGCGCGTGGGCCTGGGATAATGGCCGCAGGGGCGGACGGCTATACCCGCGCGGTGACAACGCTCAAGGTTCTCCTGCCGCTCGGGGCGCTTGGGCTTTTGTCGACGCTGTTCCTCTTTTCCGGGCAGGTCGATCCGTCCCAGTCCATTCCCTATGCAGAGCTCGGTGTCGAACAATTGGCCCGTGAGCAACGGGTGAGCGCGCCCTATTTTGCGGGTGTGACCGAGGGTGGGGCGGCGATCACGCTGACGGGAGACACCGCGACCCCGGACCCCGACACATCGGGCCTCGTGACGGTGCAGAACCTGAGCGCCCGGTTCGAGGCAGACGGCGACCGCGTCATTGACGCCACTGCGCCCCTTGCCGCGCTCGACAGCCGCGCGAGCGTCGTTGAGTTACGGGGCGGCGCGCAGCTCGTCAGCTCTGACGGGGTGCGGGTGGTGAGCGATACCGTGCGCATCGACCTTGGTCAGGGCAGCCTCGAGACGCTGGGCCCGGTCGACGCTGTGGGCCCTTTCGGGAGCCTGCGCGCGGACCGCATGGCCGTCACCCAGCCCGCGCCGGGCATCCCTCACACCTTCGTTTTTGAAGGCGGCGTCAAACTCGTGTATCAGGACGCAGCGCAGTGAAAGGTCGTTTCATGGTTTTCAGAGTTCTCGCCGTCTGTTTCGCCCTTCTTCCGGGCGTCGGGGCCGCACAGGGCCTTCAGGTGGCCTTTGACGGGTTCGATCAGGATGCGGCGCTGCCCATCGAGATTGCCGCTGATCAGATGTCGATCTCTCAGGAAGACGGGAGCGCGACCCTCACGGGGAATGTCGTGATCGGGCAGGGGGATCTGCGCCTTGCCGCGCCGAGCGTCCAGGTCAGCTATTCCGAGGGTGGCGGCATCAGCGAGATCGTCGCCGATGGCGGCGTGACGGTGGTGACCCCGCAGGAGGAAGTCGAGGCGCGGCGCGCGGTCTACATCCTGTCGAGCGATACGATGGTCTTGACGGGCGATGTCCTTTTGAGCCAGGGGCGCAGCGCGGTTTCCGCGGAAACCATGCGCGTGAACCTGGCGACGGGCTCCGCGCTGCTGGAGGGGCGCGTGCGCACCGTCCTGCAACCCAACGAATGAAGCCGGAACTGACGATAACCGACGGCGCGGTGGGGCTGTCGGTCACCAATCTGCGCAAGAGCTACCGCAAGCGTGTCGTCATCCGCGATGTGAGCCTGCATCTGAACCGGGGAGAGGTGGTGGCGTTGCTCGGGCCCAACGGCTCTGGCAAGACGACGTGTTTCTATGCCATCGCGGGCCTCGTGGACGCGGAGGTGGGGCAGGTCATGGTGGACGGGCGCGACGTGTCGGCCTTGCCGATGTATCGTCGCGCCAACGAGGGGATCGGCTACCTGCCGCAGGAGATGTCGATCTTTCGCGGCCTCAATGTCGAGGACAACATCCTCGCGATCCTCGAAATCTCGGAGCCGGAAAAGCGCAAACGCTACCGCAGGCTCGAAGAGCTCTTGGCGGAGTTTTCAATCGAACACCTGCGCCGCGCGCCGGCGCTGGCGCTGTCGGGCGGCGAACGGCGGCGGGTGGAGATCGCGCGGTGCCTGGCTGCCAAGCCGAAATACCTGCTGCTGGATGAACCCTTTGCGGGGGTCGATCCCATCGCGGTGGGCGAGATCCGGGGGCTCGTGAACGATCTGAAGGCACGCGGCCTCGGCGTTCTCATTACCGACCACAACGTGCAGGAAACGCTGGGCATCGTGGACCGCGCCTACATTCTGCATGACGGTCAAGTCCTCATGTCAGGGACGACGAAGGAGATCGTGGAAGACGAGAATGTCCGCCGCGTCTACCTCGGCAACAACTTCCGGTTTACCTGATCTTAATTCTCTTTTCATTGACAGATGCCCCCTCCCATCCCCACATTGGGAGGATGCAAGGCTTCTTCGGCAGTCTCGAATCCGCGATGCACCCCGCCCCACGGGCGCGCGCGTACAGCCGAAATCCACGCACATTCCAGGCATATTGACCGGGTCACCGGCCCCGTCCTGCTGCCCGCACACGACATGAAAGAGAGGCTCCATGCGCTATCAGATCACCGGCAAACAGATCGACATCGGAACCGCGCTGCAGACCCATGTGGAAGATTCTCTGAGTGAGACTCTGGGCAAGTATTCGGGTCGGCCCACCGATGCCACGGTGATCTTCTCGAAGTCCGCGCACGAGCATGTTTGCGAGGCCATCGTGCATCTGTCCACTGGCCTTACCGTGCAGGCGCGCGGGCAAGCCGTTGAAATTTATGCAGCTTTCGAAACGGCGCAGGAAAAGATGGACAAGCAGCTGCGCCGCTACAAGCGCCGATTGAAGGACCACCACAAGGACCGGGCGCAGCCGGTTGAACTCATCGGCGGTGCCTCGTATATCCTCGCCGCAACGGAAGACGCGGATGCGGTGGAGCCTGACACCCTGCAACCTGTGATCGTCGCAGAGATGGAGACCAAGATCCCCTCCCTCTCGGTCGGCGAAGCGGTGATGCAGATGGAACTTGCGGGTTCACCTGTTCTGGTCTTTACCAATGAAACTGGCGGACGGACGAATGTCGTCTACCGCCGCGAGGATGGCAATATCGGCTGGATCGACCCTGCACAGGCAGGATGATCCCCGTTTAGAGGCTTGTTACGGACATGGACTTGATTGACCTCCTCCGGCCAGAGGCCGTTAAGGTATTGACGTCGACCACGTCAAAGAAGCGGCTGTTTCACGATGTTGCGGCCATGCTCGAGGCGGCCCACGACGTTGATATGCCCACAGCCGTCGAAGCCTTGCTGGAGCGCGAGAACCTCGGACCCACAGCCGTGGGCAAGGGCGTCGCGCTGCCCCATGCCCGGGTGCCGGAAATCGAGAGCGTTATCGGCGCGTTTGTGCGGCTGGAAAAACCGCTCGAATTCGATGCGGTGGACAAGCAGCCCGTGGACCTGATTTTCTTCCTCTTCGCGCCAGAAGAGGCCGGGGTCGAGCATCTGAAGGCGCTGGCCCTCGTCGCGCGGACGCTCAGGGACGACACGGTGTGTGAAAAGCTGCGTTCGAACCGCAACCCGGCGGCTCTGCATGGGATTTTCAGTCAGCTCCCGTCTGCGGCCGCCGCCTGATCTAGCGCCACTTGATCGAGCATCCCATGGACGGGACCTGCTCTGCCGGGCCTTTGCCGGTCTCCGCCACGCCCTTCATCGCCTCGTAGAGATCGCGCCGCAGCCCGTCGGGCTCAGGCCCGGCCCGCTGCGCATCGAGGCGGCCGCGATATTGCAGGCCGCCCGCAGCGTCGAAGCCGAAGAAGTCGGGCGTGCAGACGGCATCATAGGCGCGCGCGACGCTCTGATCCTCGTCATGGAGATAGGGAAACGCCCAGCCGCGCTCCCGCGCCATGTCCTGCATCTTTGGAAAGCTGTCGGCCGGGTACCGCGTCGCATCATTGGAACAGATCGCGGCCACGCCGACGCCCAGCGCCGCGAGGTCGGCCGCGTCGCGTTCGATCTTGTCGAGGATGGCCAGGACAAAGGGGCAGTGGTTGCAGATGAACATCAGGAGCGTCCCGCGCTCTCCCGCGATGTCAGAGAAGCTCAGCGTCCGGCCATCGGTGGCAGGCAACGCGAAGGCCGGAGCCTGCCAGCCGAAATCGCAGATCGGCGGGGTCGCGGCCGCCATCAGCCCGGCACCTTGAAGGTGAGGTTGGCCCACATGGAATGCCAGGCGGCCTCGCCCTCGCCCTCTTCCAGGGCGACGGCATCCACCATGAACTCATAGCCCGGTGCCACGGCAATCGTGGCCATGCCCTGCGCGTCCGTCTCGTAGAGCCGCACGAGCACTGTGCCGTCCGGCGCCTTCGCGTAGACCTCCACCTGTGCGCCGGCCCGTGGCGCACCGCGCAGCAAGACTTGCACGGGCACCCCACCGCTCACATCGTCGGTATAGGGATTGGCCATGGCGACGATCTCGGTCGTGAGGCCCACCCGCTGATCAGAGCCAGCCCCATCCCCCACCGCGATCAGGGACTTTGCATAGCGGCGATAGGTTTCCACAAACCCCTCGCGCGGGAGGCCGCGGGCGTCGTGGCGGTCCGGGAAGCCGTCAAAGGCCTTGTGGTCCACGAAGCGCATGAACTTTTCCCACTCGTTGTAGGTGAGGCTGCTATCTGTGGTCTCGTAGACCACCACGGCGAGACCCTCGGGCAGGACCTTGTTCAGCACAGGGCGGTCGCCCAGCGTCGCATCCGGGTCGATGATCTGCCCGCCCTGGACGACGTCAAACCGCTCGGTTCGGCGGTCCAGGTAGGAGTTGCGGTTTCCCTTGAAGCTCTCCCCCACCCTGATATCAGCGATCGCAGGCGATCCCGCCGGTACTTGATATTCGGGGGGCGAAATCCAGAATTCGTGCGCCACGGCAGGCCCCCCGACAGGACCCCCGACGGCAAGGATGAGAAGGGCGAGAAAACGCATGGCTACTCCTGTTAACGCAGCCTCCAACCTCTGCTCAATCCTGGTGATGTCAATGGCCCTGCTCATCACGATCCTTTGGGGCAACGGTGCGAGCGCCCACGAGACAGAGCCCGCAATTGCCAATGTCAGCGTGGGGCCAGAGCGGTTCGAGGCGTCGATCATCCTCAATGCAGAGGCGCTTTTGGCGGGCATTGATCTGGGCACCTACACCGATACGAACAATGCGCCAGAGGCCGCGGAGTACGACCGCCTGCGCGCCCTGAGCGCGGAGGATCTGACGGCGCGTCTCAACACGGATTGGCCCCGGCTTGCCGCGTCTTTCCGCACCGAAGGCGTCGGGGCGCTGACGCTGGAGCAAGTCGAGGTGGGAGAGAGCGCGAGCCTCGAGCTGACGCGCGAGACCCGGATCACGATCTCGGCCCCCATGGAGGCCGACACTGCGCGCCTTGGCTGGGTGCCGGAGAACGGCGTGCTGGTCCTTCGGCAGGCGCGCGAAGGGGAGACCTATGCCGCGCTCCTTCAGGGTGGTGAGATGTCCGCGCCCCTGCCCGCCACTGGCGTCGTGGAGGAGAGCGCCGGAGAGGCCTTCTGGCGGTTCCTCGTCGAGGGGGTCGAGCACATCATCCCCAAGGGCCTCGATCACATCCTCTTTGTGCTCGGCCTCTTTTTCTTCGCTTTGAAATGGTCGCCGATCCTGTGGCAGGTGACGGCCTTTACCGTGGCCCACACCATCACGCTTGCCCTCGCCACTCTGGGCGTCGTGGCGATCCCGTCGGACTGGATGTGGCTCGTGGAGGCCTTCATTGCGCTCTCCATCACCTATGTGGCGGTAGAGAACATCCTGCAGCCCCGCCTCGGCTGGTGGCGACCTGCCGTGGTCTTTGTCTTCGGACTGCTCCACGGGCTTGGCTTCGCGTCTGTCCTGGGAGATCTGGGCCTCGCCCAGGGGCAGTTTGTCGTTTCTCTCATCGCGTTCAACATCGGGGTGGAGATCGGCCAGATCGCGGTGATCTTTGGCGCGTTCGTCGTCATCATGTTTGGCGTCTGGGCCGCCCGCATCGCACGCCTCGACGACCCGGAGGAAGCCATGGTCCGTGACTTGCCGGAGATGTACCGCGCGAACGCCATTGTGGGCTCGCTCATCATCGGCGTCATCGGCGCCTACTGGTTCATCGAGCGGGCGATCCTCTAGAGCGGTGCGTAGGATGACGCAGACCACGGCATGAGGCGTCTTCGGGGTCCGGCGCTGGGTGCGGCGCTCATTTCAGGGGCCATGCTCGTCTTCACGATCATGTCGGGGCTCATCAAGGCCGCCGAGGTGCCCGCTGGTCAGGCCGTTTTCTTTCGCTCGCTTTTCGCGATGCCGGTGATCTTTGCATGGCTCTGGCGCACGGGGCACCTCCATGACGGGCTCAGGACGCATCGCTGGCAGAGCCACGCTTTGCGCGGGATCGTTGGCACCTCGGCCATGGGGCTGGGCTTTGCCGGTCTCCTCTACCTCCCCCTGCCGGAGGTGACGGCCATCCGGTTCGCGACGCCCATCATCCTCGTCGTCCTCGCGGCCTTCATGCTGGGCGAGCGGTTTCGGTTTTTCCGTCTCGGTGCCGTGCTCATGGGGCTCATAGGCGTGCTGATCATTATCTGGCCCCGTTTGGGTGGCTCGGTCAGTGACGCGGCCACGCTGGGTGCGATCCTCACGCTGGGTTCGGCGGCGCTTGCTGCGCTGGCGCAGGTCTTCGTGAAGGGGATGACCGGGCAAGAGAGCACATCGGCGATCGTCTTCTACTTTTCCCTGACGGCGACGCTTCTTGGCCTCGCCACGCTGCCATTCGGCTGGGTCTGGCCCACGCCCGGGCAATACGGGTACCTGATCGGGGCGGGTCTGATCGGCGGAGTGGGCCAGATCCTCCTGACCTCGAGCTACCGCTTCGCAGATGCCAGCGCGCTGGCCCCGTTCACCTATTCCGCCATGGTCTGGTCGCTCATCATCGGCTGGATCTGGTTTGCGGAAATCCCGACGCTGCCCATGCTCTTGGGCTCCCTCATCGTCATCGCCGCCGGCTCCCTCATCGTCTGGCGCGAACGCAAGCTCGGGCGGGATGAGACGGCCAGGCGGAAGGTCAGGGCGAAGGGGCTGCAGTGATCACGCGCAGGACCCTATCCAGACGGGAACCAGATCAGAGTAAGCCCAAAGGAGTGTCCCCGCTCCGGTGACAAGAACCAAAGGCCACCGGTCGCGCTTTTGCCGGTAAAAGTACTGCCGCAGCGCCTGCTTTGCCTGATCCCCAGAGGTAATCGAGGATCCGACGCGCGCGTGGCCGCCCGGTGTCTCATCTTCGAGAACGCGCGAAGGCAAGTCGTCGCCGAGGAACAGGAATCCCAGACCAAGAGCCACGGCGATGGCGCCTGTCCGCCCCGCAAGAAGCGGCGCACAGCCAGTGGCCCCGGCCCAGACGCCCCAAGCCATCAGCAGGAATGAAATGGCGACCAGTGGCCAGCGCGCGTTACTCACAGCCGCCGCCTTTCAATCGCGTCGATGGCGAGAACGTCAAACACCCCGATCGCAGTTACAAATGTGAGGACGTCAATCATCGGGTCCTCCCGCGTCATGCGAAGTAGCGAACCGTACTGCCCAAG
Source organism: Pseudomonadota bacterium (assembly GCA_038751055.1). Classification (GTDB taxonomy): domain Bacteria; phylum Pseudomonadota; class Alphaproteobacteria; order Rhodobacterales; family Rhodobacteraceae; genus Shimia_B. The sequence goes on from JBCDGS010000026.1 coordinate 35,127, forward strand.
CTGCAGCTTGCGGAACGGGGAGTCCGGTTCTGGCGACTTCGACCAACGGCCCATAGATCCAGACGCACCCATGCGTGCCACTTTATCGAGCTCGGCCTCGAAGAGGAAAAGCTCTCGCAGCCGATATTGAGCGAGGCTGAGTTCCTGTCCAGGTGCCGCGCTTTTCCAGCCGGCCTCGAGCCGTCGAAGTTGCCGTTCGTAGGGCTCTGTGAACCCATCGTCATCCAACTTCAAAATCTTTGGAAAGGCAGGCATGAGGCGAAGCTAGCCGTCGTCCTCCGCCCTGCGGATATCGGGTAGCTCCACCATAAAGCCACGGGCAGCACGAAATTCGGCCATCGATGACACCTCTGCCATCTCATCGGTGCGGGTGGCCACGATGTCGCTGCCAAGTTGCGCAAGCTCCGCCCCGGACATCCCGTAGGCCGATTTCCGTGGCGCAGCACCGGTGTTCGCCGTCTTCGATTTCTTGGTGAATTCCATGCCGATCAGGTAGCATGATCAGCATGAAATTTCAATGAAGCCGGGACGTCTCAAGCCCGCACGAGGGCCTCGTAATCTTCTGCGACGCTCCTTGTCAGGGCGCCGACTTCGAAGTTGTAGTCTCCGATCTGGCCCACGGGTGTGACTTCGGCGGCGGTGCCGGTGAGCCAGCATTGCTCAAACCCCTCGAGCTCTTCGGGCATGATCACGCGCTCGTGGACCTTGATCTGGCGATCCTTCAGGCGGCTGATGACGGTCTGGCGCGTGATGCCATTGAGGAACACATCCGCTTTGGGCGTGTGCACGTCGCCGTCCTTCACGAAGAAGATGTTCGCGCCCGTGCATTCTGCGACGTATCCCCGGTAGTCCATGAAGAGCGCGTCGGAACAGCCCTTGGCTTCGGCGGCGTGTTTGGACGTCGTGCAGATCATGTAGAGCCCCGCAGCCTTGGCGTGGACGGGGATCGTTTCCGGGCTCGGGCGTTTCCACTTGGCGATGTCGATCTTGGCGCCCTTGAACTTGGCGTCACCGTAATAGGAGCCCCATTCCCATGCCGCGATGGCGAGGTAGACGGGATTGCGCGAGGACGCGACGCCCATATCTTCACCTGCGCCCCGCCAGGCCACTGCGCGCACATAGGCGTCTTTCAGGCCGTTGACGTCGAGGACCTGCTGCTTGGCGGCCTCCAGCTCATCAATGGTGTAGGGGATGGTGAAATCGAGTTCGCCTGCAGAGAAATGCAGCCGCTCGGAATGCTTGCGGCTCTCGAAGATCTTGCCATTGTAGGCGCGCTCCCCCTCGAATACGGAGGAGGCATAGTGCATCGCATGGGAGAGAATGTGGACATTGGCCGACCGCCAGTCCACCATCTGACCGTTCATCCAGATTTTGCCGTCGCGGTCATCATATGCGCCTGCCATGGGGGCCTCCTCCTGCGCTTTTGATTTCTGATAGTTACGCAAATAGGCCCGCTTCGGACACAATCTTGCGCGAAATTCGGGAATCGCTACCAATATCGCCTTGGAATGTCAACAAGGCTGACGTATTCTGCTGAAAGCGTGAGCAGCGGGAGAAGGCGGTGCCGGACGACGCCCCGACCAATGACGACCTGATGAAGGGCATCGAGGCGATGTTCTTTGCCTATCGCGGGTTTACGCAGGACCCCGACCGCATCCTTGCCCAACATGGCTATGGGCGCGCCCACCACCGCGCGATCCACTTCATCCACCGCTGGCCCGGGACGACGGTGTCGAACCTTCTGGCGATCCTGGGCGTCACCAAGCAATCGCTGAACCGCGTCCTGCGCGCGCTCATTGAGGACGGGCTCGTTGAAAGCACGAAGGGCACCGCGGACCGGCGCGAACGGCACCTGAGCCTCACCCGGACCGGTCAGGAGCTAGAGGCGGAGCTTTCGGCGGCCCAGTCCGCCCGCGTCATGGACGCCTACGCAGCGGCCGGGCCGGAGGCGGTGCGCGGCTTTGAGGCCGTGCTTGAGGCAATGATGGACCGGGAGCTTCTGCGCCACTATACACGGCTCAGGGACGACCACGGCAAGGACAGGGGAGAGATGTGATGGAAATGGATCCGCACCTCCTCATCGTGGACGACGACGAACGGATCCGCTCGCTTCTCCAGAAATACCTCATGCGCCATGGCTTTCTGGTGAGCGCGGCGCGCGACGCAGCCCATGCCAGGCGGGTTCTGGCGGGTCTCGATTTCGACCTCATCGTGGCGGATGTGATGATGCCTGGGGAAGACGGTGTGGCCTTCACGAAGAGCCTGCGGGAAGAGCGCGGGACGCCGATCCTGCTGCTGACGGCCAAGTCGGAGACCGGCGACCGCATCGAGGGCCTGAGCGCGGGTGCTGATGATTACCTGACAAAGCCGTTCGAGCCGCAGGAGCTCCTGCTTCGGATCAACGCGATCCTCCGCCGCGTCCCGAAGGAAGAGGCCGAAGATGCGGTGCCCAAGGTCCTGCACCTCGGCACGCTTCGCTTCGACGTCGAGAAATCGGAGATGTGGCAGGGCGACGCGCGCATCCGCCTGACCTCTACCGAGGTGCAGCTCATGCGCATTTTCTCCACCCGCCCCGGGGAACCGATCAGCCGGTCAGAGCTGGTGGAGGAACTGGGTCGCGCGGGTCAGGGCGGCGGTGGGCAGAGCCAGGAACGCGCCGTGGACGTCCAGATCACGCGCCTGCGACGCAAGGTCGAAGCGGACCCGAAACAGCCGCGCTACCTGCAGACGGTGCGCGGTGCGGGTTACATGCTTCAGCCGGACTGACAGGACATTTTTCGGGCTCGTGCTGCCCAGACGTCAGGGGCGGGCTGCCCTTGCAGTGCGGGCGAGGTCTGCCCCGGCACGCTGGGCGCCGGGGGAGATGTGATCAGGCGAACATGTCGGCGGTGATGCCGGCGTACCAGCCCTCGCTCTCCATGTAGGTTGCCTTGCGGACGTCGGCAGTCTCGCCCGTGGACGAGATGAAGCCGTCGACCTTAGCGATCTTTTCCTCGGTCGCCTCGTAGGTGGCGCCGACCTTTACGCCGTCATTCGTCTCAATGAGGGACCAGCAGGTGTTCGCGAAGCGCGCCGGGAACACGCGGGAACCGGTGAGGGCGCCACGCACCGCATTCGCGCAGACCTTGGCCTGGGAATTGGCCGAAAAGCCCGATTTCGGCATGTCGCCCTGCTGCGAGGCATCGCCCAGCACATAGATATCCGGGTCGGCCTTGGAGGACATGTCCGCCGCGTTGACCGGGGCCCAGTTGCCGTCTGTGACGCCCGCGATATCTGCGATGCGGCCGGCTTTCATGGCCGGGATCACGTTGCAGACATCGACTTTGGTCACCTCACCATCGATGGAGAGCGTCATGTCGTCGGCGTTCACCTCGACAACGTCACCGCCGAAGTCCGATCCGATCCAGTCGATCATGCCGGAATAGTGGTTGGCCCAGCCTTCCTCGAACAAGCCCTGCTTGGAGAACTTGCCCTTGGGATCGGCAATCAGGATCTTGGCTGTCGGGTTGGACTGCTTGAGGACATGCGCGACCATCGACACCCTCTCATAAGGCCCCGGCGGGCAACGATAGGGGTTTGGCGGCGCGACCATCGCGTAGGTCCCGCCCTGGGGCATGCTTTCGACCTGGGCGCGCAGAAGTTCGGACTGGGAGCCCGCCTTGTAGGCATGGGGCATCTTGTTGGCCTTGGTCTGGTCCCAGCCCGCCACGGCTCCATCCACGAAGTCGATGCCGGGCGACAGGATGAGCTTGTCATAAGGCACCGTGACGCCACCTGCGGTGGTGACGGTCTTGGCATCGCGGTCGACGCCCGTGGCCCAGTCGTGGAGGACGTTGACGCCGTGGTTCGAGGCGAGCCCGCCATAGGTATGGCCGATATCCTCGATGTCCTTGAACCCGCCGATATAGAGGTTCGAGAAAAAGCAGGTGTAGTAGGTGCGCGTCGGTTCGATCAGTGTGACGTCAATGTCGCCCCCACTGTCTTTGGCCACGTAGCGCGCCGCCGTGGCACCGCCGGCCCCGCCGCCCACGACCACGACGCGCGGCTTGCCGGCCATCGCACGCACCATGGGGGCAGACAGGGTCGCCGCGGCGGTCGCGGCCCCCAGGAATGTTCGTCTTGATACAGTCATTGAAAGTTCCTCCCTAAAGACTTGGTGACGGGACTTTGCGCCCCTTTTGTTGGGCGTGCTCCTATTCCAAGCTCGCAAAATACGCGGCGAGGGCCGCGATCTCTTCGTCGCCGAGGCGTCCGGCGATCATCTGCATGACTTCGTGGCTGCGGGTGCCTTCGCGGTAGCTCCACAAGTTGATGGCGACGCTCTCGCGGCCCACGCCGACGATGGAGGGGATCTCGCTCGTGGTGGCGGTGGCCATGTGGCAGGCGGTGCATTCAGACGCGAGGTACTCGCCATAGGCGATGTCGCCCTCCAGCGCCAAAAGGGCATCAAGGGGGTCGGGCTCTGCGGACGCCTGCCGGAGTGTCGCCCCGCCTTGGGGTTCGAGCCGGGCATCATCGTCTGTTGTGGGCAGCGGCGCCTGGGTTGGCGCGACCTCCACGACGCCGGCTTCGTCCGGGGTCACGTCGATGACGGCGGCGCGCATGGAGATCTCGACCGGCGCGCGGCAGTCGGTCATGCAGGGCTCGCCGGTGAACACGGAGAACTCCGTCTCGGCGCGGTCATCGAGGTAGAAATTGGCCTCATTCGGCAGCGCGACTTGCGTGAAATTCTCGTGGCTCAGCTCGAAATCGTCGTCCACCAGATCGTTCAGGTAGAGCAGATATGCCGTGATCGCGTAGACCTC